>CAYZRX010000037.1:0-34771 GCA_964480945.1 uncultured Ignavibacteriaceae bacterium
CCTCGACCTCCTGCGTGACAGGCAGGCGCTCTAACCAAGCTGAGCTACGACCCCGAGAGGGACTGCTCGCCCGCCATGCTTCACCTTTTGGCGGGAGCTACGACCCCAGACTTTGCTTATTGCGGTGTTCAATTTAGCACGAATTGCCCGCAAAGGCAAGGGGATTTCAGGCTGACGCGTCAGGCCGACCGAGCCGCGTGGAGAATGGAGCGACGAACCGAGAGGAGTATTCAAACTCCGTCCGAAGCTTACAGCAGCTCTCAGATCACAGCCCATTAATCCTTGAGAGCTTGGCCCCGCAACGCGCGGGCCATTGGGGCCACACCGCGACAAATCGGAAAACCTCTTGACACCTATTAATCTTCTCCCTTCAGTGATCTGAACTCGCTGTTCCATCGCGTTCAAGACCCTACGGTCCTTTCCCGCACAATGTGGCCTGCAGTTTGTCGTCTCACGTGGAGCGCGGACGACGCCGGGATCTCCTGAAGCGCGAGCCGTTGAAAACCGCGCCCTCACCGGCGATCACGGCTGCCTCGAACGGGGAACTGCCAATTGCCCAGTTTAGCAACTCGTGTGTGGTGCGAAACAGGTGTTCTTCCATTCTTGAGAATGGGCTTCCGCACAATGATGCTGGTCTTTTGTAGAAACTTCAGATCGTAGTCGTGAAAAACAGCGTATCTCGTGCCTGCAGGCTGGCCGCCTCCGCCGGTATCGTTTGTGTTGATATGGATCACACAGCACATCGCCGAGGCAGGCACAGTGAACACAGGCCAAACACTTCTTTCAATCGGCGCGCTCGTTCTTCTGGGAAGCGTCATCGTCTCTGCCAACAGGTCTTCGCTTCAACACGGCGTCATTCTTCAGCAGACGGAGATCGGCGTCTACGCCGTTTCACTCGCGATGGGGAGAATCGAGGAGGCGACGGGAAAGTCCTTCGATGAGTTCACAGCCCCCGATGATTCAGGAGACACCGACACCGCCACCTCGCTCACACAGCTGACCTCGACGTTGGGCCCGGAATCTGGAGAGGTGTATCCTGACTTTGACGATATTGACGACTTTAACAATCTGACGACGACTGTTTACATCGCGGGAGTCGACACGATGACAATTCACTCCACTGTCGCCTACGTGAGCCCCTCGAATCCTGACCTCCTCCTCACGACCAGAACTTGGCATAAGAAGCTGACGGTGTACGTGACCGGATCGGCCACACGTGATACCGTTAGAATCTCTTCCATCTTCAGCTACTGGTGGTTCAGGTGAGCGATGGGCTCAAGCACAATCATTGATATAATCAGTTCCGCCGTTGTTGCCGGAATACTCTTTCTGATGACCGGCCAGCTGAATATCCAGACGGTTGAGACGGCCACCGTGTATCACGGCAATCTTCAGCTCCAAAGGAACATGACGACGCTGGTCGGCATCGTTGAGCACGACTTCCGAAGGATCGCCTACTGCGCGGACTACAAGAAGATCCCCGCGCCGAACGTTGCGATCCGCGCTGCGGACTCTTCGTCCATCCGGTTCTGGACAGATGTCGACAACGATGGGACTGTCGATTCGATCTCTTACTATCTGGGTCCGGTCGAGGAACTGGAGTCGACGCCTAATCCGAGAGACCGCAAGCTGTACCGGGTCGTCAACAACGACATTCCGGCCGGATGGGATCTTGGGGTCACGGGCTTTCGGTTCAAGTATTTCAATTCCGAAGGCGACACTCTACCGCTCCCCGTGCCCGATCCCCGCGAGGTGTATTCGATGGAGATTTCGATCGCGATAGAGAGCAGCGTCCCCATCAATCAGTCCTTTACCGTTACAGCGGATACTCTTGCCGATTTCCAAGTATTCTGGCGTCAACTCCGCCTCGCGGCGCGGAATCTCCGCAACCGGTAGAGTCAAGAGGAGCAGCGATGGGGCGTACATCTTTGATTATGGTGATCGTTGTCAGCACACTGATCCTCTTCTTCGGAGGCGACCTCTCCAAAGTGTCCACCTCGGCGTACGAAAACTACCTCGACTACTACAGCAAGTCAGTGGCACACACGATCGCGACAAGCGTGGCGAACATGGCGTGCAACGAGATCTACCTGTCCCCCAACTGGAGGGCGGGGTACTCGAACCTCCACATTGACGGCGGCACGGCGAACGCCACGGTCGACACAGTGGGCGGCGGCAAGCTGAGGGTGGTCGTAACGAGCCAATACAACCTCGTCAAGGATACAATCATTGTTCTCTGGGGACTCACAGCATTCTCGAAATTCGCGTATTACAGTTTCATAGAAGGAGATATTTACTGGATTACCGGGGATACAGTCTGGGGGCCGTTTCATTCCCAGCAGCGGGTCAATGTTTCGGGGGATCCGGTTTTCTACGGCAAGGTGACGGCCAAGAATGGTCTGTTCAAGAAGCCGAAGTCTTCGCAGCCCAAGTTCTACGGCGGCTTTCAGGCTGGTGTTTCTCTGACCCTGCCGGTTGATTTCCAACCCCTTAAGGTCGCGGCCCAAACGGGCGGCCACTATATCTCCAAGAAAGACGTGTCGCTCACCTTCAACGGCGACGGTAGCGTTACGTATCAAGAGGGGACCGGGCCAGTGACGACGGTGCCCCTCTCGGACTATGCGGGAAACGGTGCGATCTACGTCGACAACGCAAATCTGAGGATCAAGGGGACACTCTCAGGCAAGGTGACCGTCGCAGCGACCGGGAGCTCCGGCGCTGCAAAAGGAAACATCTACCTCGACGATGATGTCGTCTACGCGCACGACCCAAGAAACGGATCGTCCGACGATCTTCTCGGAATCTGCGCAGATAACGACGTGGTCATCTCCGAGAATGCAAGCAACAATTCTGACATCCGGATCGACGGATCGGTGTTCTCGCGGTCCGGCGGCCTGAAAGCTGAAAACCACAACGGGCGCCCGGTCTCAGGGACCATCGACCTCCTTGGAGGCATCATTCAGTACCAGCGCGGACCCGTCGGCACATTTAGTGGCTCGCCTCCAGTTATCGATCACGGCTTTCAAAAGAGGTATCTTTACGACGACCGCCTCATGGTCGACTCCCCCCCGTATTTCCCCACGACGGGCAGCTACGAAATTCTTTCCTGGTACGAACGATAGCAGAACGCCCGTTTGAGCCTGTTTTTCCACTACGCGCAAGAACGAATGCAGAAGTGCCCCTCGCCAAGGCCCCCCTTCGATTGGTTCACCAAGAGGCGTGAGAAGGGTCAGGAGGCTTTTTGCCTGAACCAGGATCCAGGGGGGTATGTGAGTAAGGCCGGAACTTGATGAGGCAGGGGCAATGTTTTGTCAGAGCCGCCCGGCCTCAGAAGGAGATTGACCAGATGTCTCGATCTCACCGGCGTGCCTCAACGCTACGATATGAAAAGAGAATATTCTCTTCGCTTCTGTCGACCGCCTTCTGACAGAATGGGGCACGATGTGCGTGCTCGACAAGGTGGCATCAGATTGGACCTTTGTTTTGTGTAATACCGACTGAAAGGAGAGACAATTGAAGAAGAAAGGAACCAACCATACTGGTAACGGGAGCCACGGGGAAACTAAGGAGGTGCCGTCGCCAAACATTTACTGTCGTCCGGCTGGGCAGACTCGTCGAGCCAGGCTGCCTAGGAGATTCCCTCGCCAAACTCGGCGCGCCTGTATGTAGTATTAACGGTATGGGAATAACAAAAAGCCCCGTTGAGCGATCTCAACGGGGCTTTTGATCGTACAGCGAACGTGAAACTAGAAGGTATAACGCAATCCAAGCTGTGCACCCCAACGAGAGGAGAGGTTGTCGTTGATCCAGGGGTGAGCATTTGGATCCGGTTTCGACCAATAGAATCTCGGCTTTCCAGTCGTGGGATCGAGGCTGTGAAAGGTAAGGAGATCGTCCTGGTAATTGCTGATGTACGGAACGTAGCCCCAAGAATGATTGACCAGGTTGAGGATGTTTAGGACATCGAGCGTGATCTCGAACCTGTGGCCCGAGAACGTTGGGACCTCCTGCGCAAGCTTGAAATCGAGGCTGTGGCTCCAGGGTGTTCGACCGCCGTTCCTTTCGGCGACTTGTCCCTTATGGGAGCTGAGGTAGCTGTCGTTGTTGATGTAGGTGAAGAGCTTGTCGTACGCGGCGTTGGTCTTATCCGTAAGCTCGGTGGCCGTTCCGGAGGAGCTTGACATCAGGATGACATCGTTCTTGTCCTTCGGAATATATGCCAGATCGTTCGAGGTCTGGCCATCACCATTGACATCGCCGTTGTAGTAGAAGGAAATCGGGTATCCGGATCTGCCTTCATAGAACAAGGAGACAGTTGTCCCGAATGACGGGATTGCCTCGAAGCGGTAAGAGACCGCCGCGATAATGTGGTGGCGGACATCATACGTCGAGTAGGAGAGATCGGGATTGTTGACGTCCTGATAGACCTGGTTATATCGCCACTGTGAGATGGCCTGACTAGAGAGAATGCTGTTCCGGTCCTTCGCCATTCCATAGGTATACGCCAGGTTTGCATACCAGCCGTCTTCGACCTGTGCACGCTGGATCTGTGCAGTGATGTTGTAGGTATACCCGTCCGACGTGTTCGTCATATAGATGACGTTGGTGAAGTTCGGACTCAACTTCGCCGTTGTCCACCGCCGGCTCGAGGTGCTATAAGTGCCATAGACATATCGGCCGTCGCCGACCAGCTTGCCGCCTGGTGTGAGCGTAGAGTTCTGGGGCCCGGCGAGGCTGATGTCCTGATACATGATATCATTGATCGATTTCGTGTACAGCGCCTCGATCGTGCCGACAAAGCCCATAGGCAATTGGCGGTCAACACCGAGGTTCACTCTGAAGACCTGAGGCATCTTGAAGTTGGGATCCGTCAGGTCAACCTCGGTAGTTGTCACGGCTGAGAGCTGCGAGAGCCTTCCGCCGGCTTGCTGCTGGTACGGATTAGGTTCGAACATAAACCCTGCCGGAAAGCTTCTGACATCGTAACGGGCGAAATCGACTCCTGTGTTGCCATATTGGTTCGACAACCAGACATAGCCGATTCGTCCAGAGAAAACTCCCACGCCGCCGCGGACCTGCCAGATTCTCTCTCCATCTGGGTCTAGGTTGAATCCCAGCCTGGGCGAAAAGAGCACATTGCCGCTCGGGACCTTGTTCGTAGCCAAGCCGCGTGAGCCGAACAGAGCATCGATGTTTGTGTTGTGGAGCGGCGAATCCGGGAACGTCGGTACGTCGACACGCACTCCCAGATTGACCTTCAGGTTGGGCAGTATGCTCCACTCGTCCTGCGCGTAAGCCCCCAACTGAAGGCCCGCAAAGGATGCCCGAGGCTGCGGGTTGGGGAGCAATGAGTAGGTTAGCTGAAAGCGTGAGGGATTCCCGGCGGCGAAGTCATCGAGGGTGAGGAACTCATAGTTGCCGTAGATATTCCGGATGAAGAGGTTTGAGAACTTGAAGGAATAGTTCTGGGTTCCCACCGTAAACGTATGGTTGCCCATGAAGTACGTGAAGTTGTCCGTGAACTCGAAGATGTCCTGGTCGAGTGCATTGGCGTTCGAGTAGGTCTCAGCTCCCGCTCGCAGGTCAGTGCCGCCGCCCAGTCCGGCATTCTTGATCCATACTTCGGGGAAGACGGAGCCGTAGATGTCCCGCTTGTCCCGGATGGTTGTGTAACCAATAATGAACTCATTCGCCATCGTGTTCCCGAACGCGCTGGTCAACTGCGCGACGGTGGAGTTCGTGACGTCGTTGATCTTGTAGCGTTCGTTCGACGGATAGATCGCGCCGCTGCTCGGTGCGTTGTCGGAAGAGCCGTCGCTATAGCTGTTGCGGAGCGAGAGGCGATGCTGATCACTCAGGTTATAGTCGAGGCGCGCGAAGATCTTGTTGGCCGGGGTTTCGTTTGTGAAGTCAGTGTACGATCCCGGAGTGTAGTGATACTGATTCTGGAGGATGTTGACAAATTTCGCGAGGCTGTCCTTAGAGAGGGCGTACTGATTTGTCGCATTGCTCCCCGCGCCGAAAACGCGTGTCGTCGGTTCCTTTCTTCTCCTCAGCTCTCCGTTGACAAAGAAGAAGAGTTTGTTCTCCATGATCGGGCCACCTACTCGGAATCCGGTAGTGTAGTCAGAGTAGTTGGCGAGTTTGGTCTTCAACTCGTCCGGACTGGTCCCGTTGAAATCCTGGTTCCGCCCGTAGTAGTATGCAGAGCCGTGGAATGTGTTTGTTCCGCTGCGGGTGATAGCATTGATGCCGCCTCCCGTGAAGCCGCCTTGGCGGACGTCGAACGGTGCGATGACGATCTGGAACTCCTGAAGTGCGTCGAGACTGATCGGCGTGTTGCCCGTCTGGCCGCCAGGCTGACCGCTGCTGGCTAGACCGAAGAGGTCGTTGAACACGGCACCGTCGATTTGAATGTTGTTGAACTTGCTGTTACGACCGGCGGCATTGTTGCCAACGAACAACGGCGACAGCTTGAGTGCGTCGTTGAAATTTCGTGAAAGCGTCGGAACGTAGTCAAGCTGGTCGTTCGAGACGCTCATCGCCGCGCCGGTTCGGCCGGAACTGATAATGGCGTTCCGGTCGCTCGTCACGGTCACGCCGCTGACTTCAACCGCCTGCTCCGCCAGGACGAAGTCGACCGTGAGGTTCTGGCTCAACTTCAGATTGATGTTCTCCCGTTTGTCCTGCCGATAACCGACGAACGAGACTGTTACTGTGTAGGGTCCGCCAACGCGCAGGCCCTGCAGATTGTAGCGGCCATCGGGACGCGAGGCTGTTCCGTAGGTTGTGCCCGACGGGTTGTGGATCGCGATGACGTTTGCTCCAGGAAGCGGCTCGCCGGTCGTGCTGGTGATTCTGCCGCTAATGGCGGCAGTGGTCACGCCCTGGGCGAGAACGACAGAGCTTCCGACGAAGAGCAAAGCCAATACGGCGACGACAAACCATCTTGTCATGGTCAGCTTCATGCAAACCTCCGTAATAGGGTGGATAGATTAAGTGGTGTTTGATATGGTGGTGGTGCGAAAAACCGGCGCAAGTGAATCATGTTACGTGTTGTCGTGGGATGTGCAAGGTCAGGGCGAGTTTCCGGAACCTTGCGAGCATTTCGGTGCGGCGAATCGCTGTGTTCCGCGTGTCAACCAAGCGCTGCAAACCTACTCAACAAAAACCAGAAACACAAGAAAAAAAAGACTGCAAATGAATTTCTGGAGTGCAAGTCTGCCGCTGAGCGATCTGGTCCGGATTCTTTTTCTCTGCCGCGAGTGCTTGGAAGCAGAAACTGGAAGCGAAAGAAACTCGCGCAGAAGTCTTTCGCCGCGCCTCACCATCTTCGTCACCGGTCGTGTCAAGAGACGATGAGAAGAATGATTTCGTGTCGATGACTTTGCAGCTCATCGTTTCTGGTTTCTCGCAACGCGCAGAGGTGCGCGCTGAGAAAGAATCTTGCCGGCTTTGCGTCGGACAGGTACACCAAGGTGGGATCTGTCGGTGTCACAATATCTTAGACTTGTCAATCTTGCGTATGCGGGGTCCCCAGCTTCTCTTGTGATTTCGCCATTCAAGCGCCCATTGCTGTCAGTTGGTTCAGCGAGAAGCCCAAAATCGGCTCTTGTAATCCCCTAAAACTCAACAACTTATGGGTGGACTCCGCGGGAATGGGGGCATGGTCAAGACTATGCCCGTAAATATTGAACATTTTTGATTTTTCTATTGACATTCGAATTAAAAGCACTATATTTGCTAGGGAATTTGATGGTCGTTATGCAAGGCAATGAACTAGGGGCTTTAGCTTCAAGTGTACTTTAATTAACCACAATATCTCTATAACAAAACCGGAGAGGATATCTCATGGGCAAGCCGATGTCAAAAAGCCAAATCGCAGCGCATCTGGCGAGCAAGTTCGAGCTGAAGAAAAAGACTGCTGTGGCAATTCTGGAGGAAATGGCGCATCTCTCGTATCGTGAGGCGCCGAACTCCTTCACTCTGCCCGGCATCGGAAAACTCGTGCTCGTACAGCGGAAAGCGCGCATCGGGCGGAATCCGGCAACTGGCGAGCAGATTCAGATTCCGGCCAAAACAGTGGTGAAATTCCGTGTAGCGAAGGCTGCAAAGGAAGCAGTGCTCGGAATAAAGAAATAAGCCCGACTTTTCAGGTTTTTTTTCGAGGCGCCGATGCGACGATCATCGGCGCCTTTGTTTTGTCCGCGCCTGAATATTTCTTCGCCAACTGTGTGGCCCATGAGCTCCCTGAGGATCATACGTCAGGAGCTCGAATGTGAAGTCTATGGAAACCATCCGTTCGCATTGGCGGTTTCATTCAACAATACCATCGTTTCCAAGCCGCGAAGAATAATTCAGCCCAGGACCCCCAGAACGACTTGGAATGAGCCTCAATTGCGGAGCCCGCTGTGTTTTTGCCCGTTTTCGCCTTGATTATCCTCCAGACATTGGGGGGTGCTCCGAATTCGCCCACCAATTCCTCCTCACGTCAACAGAGGATCTACACCACGCAGGACGGCACGAAATTTAGGGTCGAGTCTGTCCTTGAGAATCTCGAGATACCTTGGTCGATAGTCTTCGATCAGGCCGGAAATCTTTATTTCACCGAACGACCCGGACGTCTCCAAGTCCTCCAGAGAGGGGCGAAAACGCCACACCTCATTGCATCATTGGATGAAGTGAGACATCAGGGGGAGGGAGGGCTTACGGGGCTCGCACTCCACCCAGCTTTCGAAAAGAACGGATATATCTATCTTTCCTACACGTACAGCAATCGGAGGGGAATTGCCACCAAGGTCGTCCGTTATCGACTGAAGGACTGGGCTTTAGTGGATCGAAAGGAAATCATCAGCAACATACCCGGATCCGTTGTTCACAACGGCTGCAGGCTCAAATTCGGCCCCGATGGGGAGCTTTACGTCACGACGGGCGACGCAGCCGACCGGGAAATAGCCCAAGATCTCGGATCGCTTGGCGGAAAGATCTTGCGCCTCAATGAGGACGGATCAATTCCGGCGGATAATCCCGACCCAAATTCCTCCATCTACACACTCGGAATGCGCAATCCACAGGGACTTGACTGGCATCCCGTCTCAGGCGTTCTGTTCGAGACGGAGCACGGTCCGTCCGGCTTCGATGGGCCTGGGGGTGGGGATGAAGTCAATATTATCGAGGCGGGCAAGAACTACGGTTGGCCGATCATCCATCATCGGGAGAAGAAAGAGGGCCTTGAATCGCCGTTTCTCGAGTACACTCCGGCGCTTGCGCCTGGTGGCGCCGTCTTCTACCACGGGAACAGATTCCCAACCTTTAAGGACAATTTCTTCTTCGGGTGTTTGAGGGGAGAACGTATCGAGAGGGTGGTTCTGACCGACCGAAGGCCATACCGGCTTCTGCGCGAGGAGGCCTTGCTCGTCGGGGATTTTCGAAGGATCAGGGATGTGACGGAAGGGCCCGACGGTTTGATCTATCTTGCCACGAGCAACCGGGATGGGAGAGCCGAGCCGCTTCCCAACGATGATCGTATCCTGCGCCTTGTGCCCGTCCGATGACGAGGAAAGAGATCGCACGGATCTCTTCTCCCGGCCGTCAGGACATGACCCCTGGAGCTGTCGAACTCACTCCAGCGGCAAGCGGCCCGGTCTGAAGCCGATGATCGACGGCATCTCTCTTCAGTCGGCTCGATGAATGGTTTGTATTTGGATGACCGCACCATTCCGTCAGCTTTCTCCTTCTACGAAATCCTCTCGGGCGCCAGGCGAGCTCAACGAGCTCCAGTCGAGTGTGGGAGCAGGGATCGGTGCATCGATGTGTTGAGGAAGTCAATTTGTTCATGCCAGGGTTGTTTCAACATGTTCGATTCCGTTCGATCTGACGGTTCGTTATCTCCATACCTTTTTACTTCTTCTCTGCTTATATTAAGCACGGCCGCTCCGGGAGAGGGGTCCCGGGACGGAATCTCATTGCTATCCATCCATTGCTCCAGAAAGAGATTCCACGACAATGTCTGACGAGTATCCGAAGACCGGGAAAACACTCTATCTGAATATCATCTGGCACCAGCACCAGCCGCTCTATCTCGATCCCGAGTCGGACCAGCTTCAAGGGCCCTGGGTCCGAACCCATGGGACGAAAGACTACTACGACACGGTGTCGATGCTGTTGAAGTACCCGGATGTTCACTTCACCGTCAACCTCACTTCTTCGCTTCTCTTCCAGCTCGAAGAGTACTACGTCAAGCGACTGAAGCCGTGCGTCGACCTTCGAAGGAACCGCGTCGATGCCAAAAAGTACTTTGCGACAGTCAGGGGCAGGACGGATCCGTGGATCGACCTCGCGCTGAAACCCACGAAGGACTTTGACGCGAGGGACCTGCAATTCCTCCTCACGAACAACTGGAACGCGTTCGGCGTCAGCGAAGCCGTCATCGGCCGGTTCCCGGAATACAAGGCGGTGAGGGACAAGTTCAAGCGCGCGGGTGTCAACGGCCTGGCGGAACAGGAACGGAGGGAGATAAAATTCTGGTTCTACCTGGCCAGTTTCGATCCGGATTTTCTGGAAGGGAAGACGAAGCTTGCCTCCGGCGCGACGATCGATTTGACGGATCTCATTACCAAGAACAACGACGGGACCTACAGTCTTGCCAAGACCGTCACGGAGGATGACTGCAACCGGATCGTGGCGGAGACGTACAAGGTTCTGGCCGCGATTATTCCCATCCACCGCAAGCTCATGTACCGTCCGTCGACGGGCAGCGGCCAGATCGAGATCATCACCACGCCATACTATCATCCCATCCTCCCGCTCATCTACGACAGCGATCTCGCGAAGCTTTGCCAGCCCAACGAGCCGATGCCGAAACGTTTCCACTTTCCGAAAGATGCCGAGGCCCAGGTCGCAAGAGCCGTGGCGTTCTATAAGGAAAAATTCGGCCTTCTGCCGAGAGGAATGTGGCCCGCGGAGGGGGCTGTGGCGTACGACGTTGTTCCTGTCTTCGCGAAGCACGGCATCGCCTGGATCGCAACCGACGAGAAGATCCTCGCTCGCTCCAGGCCGTCGAACCTGCCGAAGTTCTACCCTTACCGGGTTACGGGTGACGGTGTGGATGATGCGGTGATTGTCGTGTTCCGGGACACCGAGCTTTCAGACAAGATCGGGTTCGTTTACCAGCACTACGGCGGAGAGGATGCGGCGGAAGACTTCATACGAAGCGTCCTCACCTGCGTGCCGCGGGACGACGAGCCGGATAGACTTCTCACCGTTATCCTCGATGGGGAGAATGCCTGGGAGTGGTACCGGTACGACAATGACGGGAAGGAATTCCAGCACGCCCTCTACAGGAAGCTCTCAAAACTGCACCTCACGAGGCAGGTCGTGACGACGACGCTGACGGAATATGTCCAGGGGAACTTCTCCCGGGGTGTCTCCCCTCATCGTCCGGAGTCGATGGCGCAGCTTGAATGGCTCTGGCCTGGCTCCTGGATCAATGCCAACTATGACACGTGGATCGGCGAGGACGAGGACAATCGGGCCTGGGAGTATCTGTTGACCGCGCGGCAGGACCTCGAAGCATCCGGGCTTCCACGACCGGATGTTTCCGCCAAACCGCCGAAGAAGGGGACTCGAGCCTGGTATGCCTCAAAATCCTGGGAATCCATGTACGCAGCCGAGGGTTCGGACTGGTTCTGGTGGTACGGGACGAGGCAAACGGCTCCTTCCGGCGACAAGCCATTTGACATCGCCTATATCACGCATCTGAACAACGTCTACCGCTTCGCGAAGTTGGCGAAGGCTAAGATGCCGGCGCGGGACTTTCGGCCTATCATTCACGAAGCAGAAGCCCCTGCGCAGCCGGGCCAAGGGGTTATGGCGCAGAGCAGGGAGGATCTCGTAACCGTCGTCTTCCAGGTCGACTGCAGGGATATGTACGTGCGGAGGTCGATCTACATTGCGGGCAATCACGAGCTGCTCGGAAGCTGGGTCCCGAACAGGGTAAGGATGTACGACGACGGGACGCATGGTGACACGAAAGGCGACGGCATCTGGACGCTTGAGCTGCAATTGCCGCCCGGCGTTGAGATCCAGTACAAGTACACCAACAGCGGTGCTGAAGGGAGCTGGGATCCCGGCGAGGAACTACCCGGCGCGCACAGGACGTTCCGAATTGACGCACCGCCAGGCTCACGGCAGGTGCTTCTCGATAGATTCGGCAGGATATGAACCTGATGACTCCTTCGAGAGGTGAGGCACCCATTGCTGTGACCTGGCTCGAGACTCAGAAGCGCACGAGTCTTCGCTCCTCGCGGTTGGTGCGCGGGACGAGAAAGAGGGCCGGCTTGAGGTGGGATTGCGTTCAATGCTTCCTAACGGTATTTGCGGCGTGCGTTCTTGTCGCCGGTCTGGGGTGCTCGGGGAAGAAAGCTGACGAGATGTCAATGAACGGAGGCTGGCTCTTCAAGATAGACTCAACCGATCAAGGTCTCGCGGCGCGGTGGTTCGCCGAGGGCTTCGATCGGTCGGACTGGTTGCAGGTGAATGTTCCGGACCACTGGGACCGCTACAACCTGGGACCGTACCACGGAGTCGGCTGGTATGCGCGAACGTTCGAGGTTGCCGACACCTCGGGCCCCATGGCGCTCGTGTTCGCAGGGGTGGACGACGATGCCGACGTCTGGATCAACGGCATGAAGGTCGGAGCTCACGTCGGATACAGCGAGATGTTCTCCCTCGATGTCGGGCACAGCCTGCGTCGCGGGAAGAACGAGGTCGTTGTCCGCGTCAACGATCGGGGCGGTCCGGGTGGAATCTACAAGCCCGTCACGCTTGTTCCCCTCGACCGCGTGCAGGAGCTGCTCCGGTCGAAGTATGCCGACCTGAACGCACGTCCGAGCGCCCAGTGGGTGCGCGACGCCGTCATCTACGAAGTCTATCTCCGCTCGTTTTCGCCGCAGGGCAAGTTCAGATCGCTCGAGCAGCGATTGCCCGAGTTGAGGGATCTCGGCGTCACGGTGATCTGGCTGATGCCGATCCAGCCGGTCGGCGAGTTCAACCGGAAAGGAAAGCTCGGCAGCCTCTACGCCGTGCAGGACTACTACGGCGTCAACCCGCGGTTCGGTACGATGGAGGATTTCAAATCGCTCGTCCAGACGACGCACAAGCTGGGGATGAAGATCATCATCGACCTGGTTGCGAACCACACCTCGTGGGACAGCCAGCTCATCATGGAGCACCCGGAATGGTTCACGACGAACGCGGAAGGCGCCATCGTCGCGCCGAACGTCGACTGGACCGACGTGGCGGACCTGAACTACGATTCCCACGAGCTGCGTAAGTACATGATCAGTATGATGGAGTACTGGGTGCAGAATGTCGGTATCGACGGCTTCCGGTGCGACGTCGCCGAGCTTGTGCCGACCGATTTCTGGGAGCGCGCCCGGAAGGAGCTGGACAAGATCAAGCCGGTCATGATGTTGTCGGAGGGGACTCTGCCGGAGCACCACGTGGAGGCGTTCGACATAACATACTCCTGGGCGGTCTGTGACGCTTTTGCGAAAGTCATGAGGGGCTCGACGCCGGTCTCGATCTTCGATGACATCCTGAAGAACGAAGCAAACCAGTTCCCGAAAGGGTCGCTGCGGCTTCGGTTCAACTCGAATCATCACAAAAACGCCTGGGATGCGCCGGCCGTGACGAAGTACACGCCGCGAGGGGCAAAGGCCACTGCGGTCTTCACGTTCACCTATCCCGGCGTTCCGCTCATCTACAACGGGGAGGAGGTCGGGAACGACAGGAAGCTGGACCTCTTCGACAAGGTGGAGATCGACTGGAACAAGCACCCGGATTTCCGCGAATTCTACACAAAGCTCGGCGCGCTGCATCTCGAACATCCGGCGTTGCGCGGCGGAGAATTCGTCCGCCTTGTGAACTCCGACGACCAAAAAGTGTATTCCTTCCTGCGACGGAGCGGCGGCGATCAGGTCGTCGTCATCGTCAATTTTGCCGATGGACCGAAATCCGTCGAGGTCACGCTTCCGCAGGGCAGCGTCGGCGGGCTGCAGGAATATTTCACGGGGGAGAACGCACGCCTTTCCCGGGGCAAGCTGACGCTGAGCTTGCGTCCCTTCGACTTCAAGATATTCCTTCCATCGAGGAAAGCAGAAGAGAAATGAAATTCCATACGGAGTACCTCTGGTTCAACACAAAGAAGCATCGGGAATACGTCAACATCACGCCGGACGTGGAGCGCATCCTGGAGAAGAGCGGTATCAAGGAGGGAATGATCCTCGTCTCGGCGATGCATATCACCGCCTCCATCTATGTGAACGACGCCGAGCAGGGGCTGATCGGGGATATCGACGAGTGGCTGGAGAAGCTCGCGCCCTTCAACCCGAATTACCGTCACCACCGGACAGGGGAGACGAACGGCGACTCGCATCTCAAGAGCCTGTTGATGCACCACGAGGTCATCGTCCCGGTGACCGACGGGAAGCTCGACTTCGGACCCTGGCAGCAGATTTATTACGGCGAATTCGACGGCCAGCGCCGGAAACGGGTGATTGTGAAGATCATGGGGGAATAGGGGGGGGACGGGAGCGGAGAGACAAAACAACCATCAGTCATCCTGAGCGAAGTCTGCGCCAGAGGCGCATCAGCCTATGGCTGAGAAGGATGCTAGGAGATGGGAAATGGGTGATGAAAGAGTGAAAGTGGATGGCGGCGGTGAAACCATGGATGGAAATGTTGGAGTAACGGAATAATGTCCGGCAGCCGGCCGCTGACTGCTGAAAGCTGATTGTTCATCGCGAAACATGCGCCTTCGATACGTTCTCGAATACATCCTTTTCCAGACGATGGCCGCGGTTCTCCATCTGCTGCCGCTCCGGATCGTGCAAGGCATTGGAGCCTCGCTCGGCACAGGCGCGTACTCCTTGTGGGGACGCCGCCGAGGCGTGGCGCTGGACAACCTGTCGAAGGCTTTTCCGGAGAAATCGAGCAAGGAGCTTGAAAGCATTGCGAGGGGCGCCTTCCGCAACATCGGGATCTCTCTGCTGGAGCTTGTCTGGTTCTCCCGAATAACCCCCGATAGGATTCGGAGCCTGGTGCGTTTCGACAAGCCGGACCTGATAAAAGAGCGTTACGCGGAGGGGAACGGCCTTCTCCTGTTCACCGCGCACTTCGGCAACTGGGAGCTGCTCGCGCAGAGCGTGAAGACGAACCTGGGCATCCCCGTGCACATTATCGTGAAGACTCAGTCGAATCCGCTCGTCGATAAGAAAATCAACCGGCGGCGGACGAAGTTCGGCAACTGGGTGATACCGATGGAGACATCGCTCAGGGAGGTCCTGAAGGCGTTGCGCGCCGGTGGAGCAGTCGGCATCGTTGCCGACCAGGCCGCGCCGCGTGAGAACGTCGCCATTGAGTTCTTCGGCCGAAAGGTTCCCACCCATCAAGGCCCCGCCGTGCTGAGCCTCAAGGTGGGATCACCGCTCGTTGCCCTCTTCTCCGTGCGCCAATCCGATGGAAGCTATGAGGTGCGCGTTCGAGAGATTCCGACGCGGGACCTCGGAGGTTACACGCCGGAGAACGTCGTTGAGTTGACGAAGCGGCACACGAAGCTGACGGAGGAGTTCATCCGCGAGCACCCCGATCACTGGATGTGGATGCACAAGCGATGGAAGCACGTCCCGGCCGACGAAGAACTGCACCTGCCTGTCGAGGAGCATGAAGAGGATTGAGAAGATACTGATCGTTCAGACTGCCTTCATCGGGGATGCAATTCTGACGCTTCCGCTGGTGCAGGTGGTGAAGCGCCTCTTCCCGGCTGCGCCGGTCGATGTCGTCGTCGCGCCGCGCACGAAGGATCTTTTCGCCAATCATCCCGACATCCGGCAGGTGGTCGTTTATGACAAGCGCGGCGTTGACCGGGGTCTCGGCGGTCTCTTGAGGATGAAGCGGAGGTTGAGCGGGCAGAACTACAGTGTCGCTCTCGTTCCCCACCGATCGCTCCGGAGCGCCTTGCTCGTGTGGCTCCTGCGGGTCCCGCACCGGATCGGGTTCGACAAGAGCGCTGGAAAATTCCTGCTCTCGCAGACGGTGAAGTACCGTCGCGAGGTTCATGAAATCGAGCGCAATCTCTCCTTGCTGCGGGCGATGGGGATCGCGCTCTCCCAAACGGAGCTCCCCTGCCTCTATCCTTCGGCTCGGGACCGCCAAAGGGTGGAGAAGCTGCTCTTCGAATACGAAGTCGGCCGCCCCGACAATCTCATCGCCATCGCGCCGGGCACGATCTGGAATACGAAGCGGTGGCTCAAGGAGCGGTACGCTTCGCTCGCCGTAAGGTTCGATGACGGGGGATTCGAAGTCGTCCTCATCGGCGGCAAGGAGGACGCGGCGCTGTGCGACGAGATCCAGAAGCTGAGCGGCTCCTCGAAAGTGTACAACACCGCCGGCAAGCTCACGCTCCTGCAGTCGGCCGAGCTGGTCCGCCGCTCCAAAGCGCTGGTTACGAACGACAGCGCGCCGATGCACATCGGCGTGGCGATGGAGACCCCCGTTGTCGCGATCTTCGGAGCGACGGTGCCCGCGTTCGGGTTCGGACCCGTCGGCCGCCATGACGCCGTTGTGGAGACACGAGACCTGAAGTGCCGTCCCTGCTCCATCCACGGCGGGGACAAGTGCCCGATCAAGACATTCGATTGTATGAACGATATCACGTACGAACGTGTTTTCGAGACGGTGATGCTCGTGCTGCACAAGGCGCACGAGTCCTCGGTGAAGCGGTAGCCTGTTAGCTGTGACTTATGGTTGATTATCCCCTCCCCCTAGACGGGGGAGGCTGGGAGAGGGTGAAGCATGACGAAAGCTCTGTTGGGCCTCACCCTCCCCTCAGTTCCCTCCCGTCAAGGGATGGGAGGTAAGAACGCACGGAGCCGGAGAGACCGGCAATCGGACGAGCGATTCCTCATACGACTCAATTGGATTAGACACACAGCCAGATAAACGGAGACTATGGATCACACGAAACTCAACCGGATCGTCGCCTTCATCATCTTCCTCATCACCTTCGGCAACTACCTCTACACGCTTCCTCCGACCGTCGTCTTCTGGGACGTCGGGGAGCATTGCGCCGCCTCGTACCTGGTCCAGGTGCAGCACCCTCCCGGCTCGCCGCTGCTCGTGCTGGCGATGCGAGTCGCGTCGATGATTCCCTACGCGGCCGATATCGCCGTCAGGATGCACATCGTCAATGCGATCGCCAGCTCGCTCGATGTGATGCTGCTCTACCTCATCGCGATCAGGTTTATGCTCATGTGGCGTCCCGTGCCGGCGACCCTCTTCGACCGGATCTCGCTGCACGGCTCGGCGGCGATCGGCGCCCTGGCGCTGACGTTCAGCACGACGTTCTGGTTCAATTCCGTGGAGGTGGAAACGCGCAACACGAGCCTTCTCTTCACCGCCCTCATCATCTGGCTTGCTTTACGATGGTACGAGAGGGCCGACGAGAAGCACAGCGATCTGTACCTCCTGATGATCGCCTTCCTCGTGGGACTGACGACGGGGGTGCACATCCACGGCCTCCTCGGATTCTTCGTCGCCATTCTGGTTGTCTACTTCCACAGCTACAAGAAATCGCTCCGGGAGTTCCTCACCTCGATGGACGTGGTCAAGTTCGGCGTCGTTGCGTCGCTCATGTTCTTCACCGCCTATCCCGGGATTGTGAAATGGCTTCCCTCGATGCTCGACAGCGAGGTCTTCGGCATCCACAGCTCACTCTGGATCGTGCTGGCCGTCGGGATCGTCGTGACGGCGATCTACCTCGTCTTCTATTCCATCCGGGAGCACAACCGGATCCTGAACATCGCTTCTCTCTCTTTCCTCCTCATCCTTCTCGGCTATTCGACCTACATCACGGTGTTCATTCGCGCGAACGCCGATCCGCCGATCAACGAGAACAACCCGAATACCCTCAGCCGGTTCGTCACCTACCTGGAGCGGGAGCAGTACGGTGAGACGCCTCTCATCGACCGGCGGTTTTCGAACGAGCCCGACAAGATCGAGAGCTTCAAAAAGTATTCGAGCGACCTCGACTACATGTGGCGGTACCAGATCAACCACATGTACCTCCGGTACCTCGGCTGGAATTTCATCGGCAAGGAAGGGGACTGGCAGGATGCGGGGGTCACGTTTTCTCAGCTCTACGCGATCCCGTTCATCGTGGGGCTCTTCGGCCTCTACTTCCATTGGCGGAACGACCAGAAGATGGCGTTCATTATCGCGATCTTCTTTCTCCTGACGGGTCTGGCGCTCGCGGTTTACTTCAATATGCAGGAGCCGCAACCCCGTGAGCGCGACTACTTCTTCGTTTACTCTTTCTGGGCGTTCTGTCTCTGGATCGGCATGGGCGTCCTTGGTTTTCTCGACATGCTGAAGGAGCGGCTCCAGGGAAGGAACCTGCAGCTGGCAAGCTACGGAGTGCTCGTCCTGGCCTTCGCGTTCATTCCTGCCAATATGTTCCGGACGAACCTGCACCCCATGTCGCGCAAAGGTCACTATCTCGCGTGGGATTACTCCTACAATCTGCTCCAGAGCGTCGAGAAGGACGCCATCCTCGTCACGCAGGGGGACAACGACACCTTTCCGCTCTGGTATCTGCAGGACGTCGAAGGCGTCCGGCGCGACGTTCGCATCGTCAACCTGAGCCTCGCGAACACCGATTGGTACATCGAGCAGCTCAAGCACGGCACGCCGTTCGGCGCGAAGACCGTCCCGCTGAGCATCCCGGATGATCAGATCGAGGGCATTCTGCCGATCCGGTGGCAGAACCAGTGGATGCAAATCCCCGTGCCCCGCTTTGCGGAGGAGGGGAAGGAGCCGGACAGCAACGATCGCCGGAGCACCTCCATCGTCGACACCGTGAAGTGGGTCATGCCGGTCACGCTTCATATCGGCAATATCCTCGCGCTCCGCGTGCAGGACATCGTCGTGTTCGACATGATCCGCACGGCGGCTTGGCGGCGGCCGATCTATTTCGCGATCAGTGTCGCTGAGGACGGGAAGATCGGACTGCGCGACTATCTGGAGATGCGCGGGATGGCGTACAAGCTCGTCCCAAAGCGGTTCCCGATGTTCTGGGCGGCGGTGAATGAGGATGAGACGACCAAAGACGTGATGACGGAAGTGAAGCAGCCCTCTCTCGGGCCCTCGGACGGATTTCGCTGGCGCGGCCTGCGGGATTCGACGGTCCATTTCGACGAGAACCAGCGCCGCATGATCTCGAGCTACCGGCAGCCGTTCTTCTCGCTTTCATTGTACCTGGCGTACGAGAAGAAGGACTCTGTGG
Source organism: uncultured Ignavibacteriaceae bacterium (assembly GCA_964480945.1). Classification (GTDB taxonomy): domain Bacteria; phylum Bacteroidota; class Ignavibacteria; order UBA10030; family UBA10030; genus VGWB01. The sequence goes on from CAYZRX010000037.1 coordinate 19,343, forward strand.
AGGCGAACAAGGTGCTCGCCCGGATGGAGGAGGTCGTCCCCCGGCGGCTCCATCCCATGGATTACCGCTTCAAGTGGGATATGGCGACGGTGTACAATCAGGTAGGGAATCAGGCGGTGTATCGCGAGTACCTTGCAGAGCTCACGCAGCAGCTGGCGCCCATGGTGCAGAGCGGTCCCACGGAGCAGCTCTCGCAGTACAATCCCTACATCATTCTCATGCAGGCGTACGAGGCGCTGGAGGAGTACGACAAGGCCCTGGAGGCCGTGGATCTCATCGGCCGCGACTACGGTTCGGCGCAGGGAATTCAGAGTTTCATCGCGGGGGCGAAGGCCGAGATCGCCGCGGCGAAGGCGAGGAAGGACACCACGAAGAAGTGACCCTCACCCTCGAAAATGAGCCCCTCCCCTACTAGGGGAGGTACGCCTGTCCGCCATTCTCTCTGGCGGAGTGGGGTCTCCAAAGGGATGATCCTCTCGATGACGCCTCACCGCTGCCACAGTGCACGGCAGATGACCGTCTCCTAATCCGCGGCATAGACCTCGCGAGGTGACGGTCATCTACTTGTCGGGACGGAGTGGAGAACTTACTCGAGCCGTGCACACCCCTCTCAGCCATAGGCTGACCTGTCCGCCGCGCTGTTTGGCTGATGCACCTTCAGCTCAATCTCTCCGTTGATTCCTCGAACCAGACGACTTCTGCTCCTCTGGTTTCCCATTTCTGAAAACCCAACGTGGGTCCGTCCTCCGAACATTCCGCATCAGCAGCGAAATGCAGGTATGCTAGTCTAGGGGTGGTTGTCCACCGTTCGCAACCGCTCGGATGATTCAGCCTCGCCGAGTCGGTTACGTTGCAGGCCTCGCCCCGGAGCAAATCACGGTAATACGGAGCACTACAGGGAGAACCAACCATGCTGGAAATCGTCTTGCTTATCGTCGGCATCTTCAAGGCTTTTCAGAGGCCAAAGCTCAAGCGCTTGAAGGCAGAGAATTTCCCCACTGTCGACCCGCAGAAGTTCACCACGTGGCATGATGCGCAGATCGCAGCCACCGATGTTTTCCTCGGCGTTACGTGGGGCGCCTTGTTCATCAAGCTTCTCCTTCTTCTTACCCTTTCAGGAACTCGATATTCAGCAGAGACCGGTATCGGGATTACGGTCGCTATTCTCGTCCTCTGGGTTATCGGGCTTCTGATTGCCGCAGGCTTCTCGAGCAAGGCCAAGAAACTTCGGAATGAAGTCGGTATCGTATGGCCGGCGGCAGGGCCTCAGACGCAGGCTCAGTCCATGCAGACCCGCCAGTTCACGACGACGCCCCCGGTCGCCTCGCGGACGAAAATGCTGCGGCTGTTGTTCATCCTGATCGGCATTGTCCTTCTCTTCATCATTGGACTCTTGTTGAAGGGATAAAGCCCGTCTATACTGACACAAGCCGTGATGCCTGCAACGCCTCTCCGCATGCACCGTGCGGGAGAAGTGCCCGGCAGCAGCTCACAAGTCACTCGGAACCGTTCTCGAGGGGGTCAACCGATATGAAACGATTGCTTTGTCTTCTAATTCCTTGCGGCCTGCTGGTGGTCACGCCGCGTCCGCTCTACACACAGTGGATACAGACGAGCGGTCCACATGGAGGAATCGTGACCTCCTTCGCGGCCTCGAGCACCCATTTGTTCGCGGGGACTCTCGACGGCGGGGTCTATCTCTCCACCGACAACGGCCTCAGCTGGGCGAAGAGCGGCCTGGCAGAACCGGTCTCTTCACTCGCGTTCAGCGGCTCCACGGTTTTCGCGGGGACCGACGGTGGAGATGTCTATCGGTCCACGGACAACGGAGCTGCGTGGGTCAAGACAACCGTGACGACTGTGAACGTGACAGCGCTTACCGCCAATGGGTCGTATCTTTTCGCCGGCGCGGAGAGCGGTTTAGTGTACCGTTCCGCCGACAACGGAGCGAGCTGGTCGACGGCCAGCACCGGCCTGATGGGTCTGAGCATCAGTGCGCTGGCGGCTGCGGGTTCGAACATCTTTGCCGCTACGGATGGTGCCGGGGTGTTTCGCTCAACCGACAACGGCGCACTCTGGACTTCGGCGAATGCAGGGTTGCTGATGACGTTCGTGAAGGCGCTGGCCGCGAGCGGCTCCGATCTCTTCGCTGCGACGTTCGGGGGCGGGGTCTATCGCTCCTCGGATGGCGGCACGAGTTGGAGCGCGACCAACACAGGGTTGACGGACATGTTTGGGCAGGCGCTTGCCGTCAACGGATCGAATGTCTTTGTAGGAACGCTCACCTCCGGCGTCTTCCGTTCCACCAACAATGGGGCAAGCTGGGCGAGTGTGAGCTCGGGCTTGACGTTCCCGTCGATCTCCGCGCTGGGTGCCAGCGGCACCAATGTGCTGGCAGGGACGCTCGCTGCCGGAGTTTTCGTTTCCTCAGACAATGGCGCCAGCTGGGGAAGCACGGGATTCCCGAGCTCGTTCATTACTGCGTTCACTTTCAGCGGCTCGACCGTCTTCGCCGGGGGGATCGGTGGAGTGTTTCGCACAACCGACGGAGGTGCGCGGTGGACGAACGTCGGCCTGCCGTTTCTCACCGTGATCGGTTTTGCAACAAGCACCCCCGCCGGCGGGGGAGCTGCAAACATCTTCGCGGCGACTCAGACCGGCCTCTACGCCTCTGCTGACGGAGGCGAAAGCTGGCCCGAAGTCACGAGCGCGGTGAGGGGGGCCTCACTGCTTTCGATTGCCGCAAGCGGCTCGAACCTCGCTGCAGGATCGTATAACGGAGTCATTTACCACTCGACAGACGGGGGGACGTCCTGGTGGGTAGCGGACTCGGGCGCGGGGAGCCGGAAGGTGACGTCGATTGTCGCCGGCGCGTCAGCGTTCTTTGCCGGTACGGAGAATGGCGTCTACGTCTCTACTAATGGAGGGGGAAGCTGGAACGCGAGGATCGGTTACGGCCTGACGAACACCAATGTGAGCGCGCTCGCTGTCAGCGGCTCCCGTTTGTATGCAGGAACGGAGGGAGGGGTCTTCGCCACTACGGACAACGGTACCCACTGGGCGGAGGTCAATACCGGCCTTACGAGCACCAACGTTACGGCCCTAGCGCTTTACGGGTCGAATCTCTTCGTAGGCACGATGGACGGAGACCTCTTCGTCACCACGGACAACGGTGCTAGCTGGAGCCTGGTGAGCTCCGGCTTGCCGGGCAATCCGATCTACTCACTCGGCGTCGGAGGCACCGATCTCTTCGCGGGGATTGCGGGGACCGGTGTGTGGCGCCGCCCTTTTTCGGAGGTCGTTTCCGTCACGCGCGATCTTGATGCCGGGGTGCCTCGGGACTTTTACCTCGCGCAGAACTACCCCAATCCGTTCAATCCGGTAACGAGGATAGAGTTCAGAATCGCCAGTCGGGAGTTCGTGACGCTCAAGGTCTTCGACCCGCTCGGAAGGGAGGTGGCTGTTCTGGTTAACGAAGAGAAGAGTTCCGGCGTGCACGCAGTAACGTTGGATGCATCGAAGATGCCGAGCGGCATGTACTTGTGCCGGTTCCAGGCAGGCGCCTTCGCTGAGACGAGGAAGATGCTCCTGGTGAAGTAGAAACCGAGCCTCCACTGGTGGGTTGATCGGATTCCCTTGGGAATCCTCACCCCCGCCACGGAGCACAGCAGATGACCGTTTCCTAACCCGCGCTGGAGCCCTCGCGAGGTGACGGTCATCTACAAATGAAAGCATCTCGCAAAGTCGCAAAGCACGCCAAGGGCATATGCATAATGATTTGTAGGGTATTCGCTTCGCGCCTTTGCGTCTCACGAAGTGATCCCTTCGGGATTTGCGTGAGACTCGCTGAGCGGCTCTCTAGCAGTGCAGATGACCGTCTCCTGGTCCGCGACAAAGCCTGCGCAGGGTGACGGTCATCTATTTAGGATAGGGGGTTCCCAGAGCGCTTTCTCGGCCTCTTGGCGGTTCCAATCCGCAAAAACCGCACAAAAAGGACACATCGCGCCCAGTCATCCATCTCAAACCATCGCCAAACCCCTCCACCTGCCGCTCCAGACGCTGCGACCCGTTCGGTCCGGGTTTGGATACCCCTCAGCCGGATTCGGTCCGCCACAGGCTTCAGAAACGTGCGTTTTTCTGGCTACAATGTGCACTTTTGGGAATTCTCCTCTCTTTTTGCTTTCTACTTAGGTGCTCATAACTGCTTTCTTCCTACTGCTTTCTTCCTACTGCTTACTTCTTACTGTTTACTCCTTACTGCTTACAGCCTACTGCCTTCTGCTTAGTGCCTACTTCCTTCTACTTGCCACTTCTTCACTTACTACTTCCTGGCTGTTCCTTCTCACCTCTCCAGTCTACCTTCTCAATTTCTCATTCCATCCAAGAAAATACCGAGTCACCGGTGTTGCGCTTATTCCCGTGAACCCGTGGCATCTGCTTCGGTGGATGGACATCCGAAGGGGAGATGCGAGTCGATCTTGACGACCGGGCCTCGGCTCGGATTCTCACCTGGTTGATTTTTTCACAAACTCGTGTAAATTCACGTGCAGCACCGTGGCCGCTTGGGATTTCCGGGTGGCCAAGCAAACCACAAGAGTACCTACCAAAATCCAGGAGAGATCTAGTTGAGGGGATAGACCTCTGGATTTGTGCGGCGCGAACAAGGGGCTCTTACCTTTTTACGGCGTGCGAGGCGCACGTCTTTCCAGCTTCGGCAGAACCATAAACGAGACGTTGTGGCTCTCGTTAACTCCCATCGGCTGAGACCTTCAAACGGCAGTTTGACGATCAGAGTGCGTTGCGACAGAAACATCCAGCCGCGAAGGTCTTTGTCGCAGATGACAGAGAGTGACAACAGGTTGTAGATTGACAAAGGGGGAATTCACCAGGTACAACAAGAGATCATCGAAAGGAGGTTGAATATGGTTATCCTAAGTCGGCGTAAGATCCTGGGTCTGATGATGGGCGCTGCTGCCGTGCTCACGTTGATCCCCGGGTGTTCCGCGCTGCGACGCCTCTTCGGCATCTCGCCCAAGGCGACTGACGAATGGAGAAGCAAAGCAAAAGAATTCTGGACCGCAAGAGTTCAGAAGCGTAAGGCGCAAAGAGCTGTAGACCGCAGAGAAGGTAAACGCCCAGACGTGAACACCCCATACCCTTACTTGGCATTTGACATCAGTGAAAGCTCCCGGGGTTATCTCATGGAACAATTCAGGCAGATCCCTCTCGGCGAGTGGGCGGACGTGTATGTCGGCGTAAGAAACCAGGGGAATGGGGCTTCGTCAACATGCTACGTAGAGATGTTTGAGGGACCTCTCGTCCCTTTTCATGTCAAATATTCTGACATGCGCCTCGTGAGCCGATTAATGACTTCGGTTCTGCCCGGGCAGGACAAGGAGGTAGTGATGCGGTGGCAGGCGACGCGGGCGACAAACGGTTCCGTGGTTGTGCGGTGCTATGATCCGGTTCTGGATCCCGGCGCGGCTGCCTATGAACAATACTTCCGACAGAGCGGTGGTTTCAGTTGGCAACAATGGTTTGGAGGATAATACTATGCCTAAATACGGAGTGCATGAAATCGTGTTGAACAGGGCTTCAGCGGTTCTGGCTAACTCAGGTAACTCAAGGGCGAGCGACGCCGCACATGACATCGAGCAGAACAAGGGCATCGCAAACCTCGGCGCCATCGGTCCCGATCTGTTTTTCTGGGGAACAGACTACGATGCGGTGGACAAGCTCTTCACGCTGTATAAGAACATCGAGAAAGTGATTGACGTGTACAATAAGGTGGTCGCGCCGATCAGGCAGGTGAAGGACGCGGTCGGCGAAGCCACAGAGGCGGTCGTCGGGTCGCTCGCTCCCGATACGCTCGAGCTGGTGCAGCATCTCGTGAGAGAAGTACAAGAAACCGCCGCCGACTTCAAAGCGACGGTCACGACGGGTATTTTCGCCGGCGTCATCGGAATCGGCGACCTGTTTGCAGAGGCTGCTCACCTGCCGAGGCTGTCTGCGGAGTTGTTCGACCTCTTTTCGCCTCCCATGCAGCATCAGCTGAAGGCCGGACAAGCGCTTGACGTGCGGAAATGGTACTGGTTTGACATGCTTCACTATCGGCGCACAGGACTGTTTGCAAAAAACCTGATCGCAGCGGCCGGTACGTCGCAGGAAAGGGCATACGCGTACGGCTACCTCTCGCACATAGCGACCGACGTTGTCGGGCACGGTTTCGTCAACCAGATCGTCGGCGGACCGTATCGCCTCAATATTCAACGACACGTGACGATGGAAAACTACCTGGACTCATGGGCATACACTCGGTATCGCAACGGGGCCGATGTATCGAAGAAGCTGGCCGGAACGCTGCAGCTCCCGGTACCTTCTCAGCTGCCGGACGGCATCGTACAAATGCTGGATTCGGCATTCAGGACCACGTATGCCGACCTTCATCCTAATCTGCTCCGGGATCCGGGTTTCTACACTCAGGGCGAGATCCACACGTGCTATGAGGCCTTTCACACGGTGCTGTCGGTGTTCGAAAAAATGGGTGTTGAGCCTCCGGAGGAACCCTTCTCGAACGTGCTCGACATCCTCAACGACGCGCTCAGCGACCTGTTGGAGAGTCCTCCATCGCCGCCTGACCCTCCATCGAGTACGTGCAGCTGGGAGGACATCCTCTCGATCGGACTTACCCAAAGCTCACGCGACTGCTACGACGAGTTCTTCCGAGAAGCGGGTGAATGGGCGAAGTACATGGGCGAGCTGATCCTATGGACGTTTGAGACGCTGCTTGATCTGCTCGACCTGATCATGTCGCTGCTCCTCGCTTTGCCTATTACCGTGCTTCTCGCGCTGCTGTACGGGGTACAATTGCTGCTCTACGGGGTCTATCAGAACATCCGCACCATGCTTGCCGAGTTCGGCTTCGTCTATCCGCTCCCTGACGAGCTCTTCACCAGCATCGGGCAATCACTCACATCGACCTTCCTCGCATGCGGGGTTCCGTTCAAGTACCCCCTCTCGCGTAATAACAATGTGAGTCATCTTGTGTGTCCGACCGGGGGAATTGAGACGATGCAGACTGCACCTGACTTTTACTCCTCGTCGTCACCGTCAGATGCGACCGACTTCATTGAGAGTCTGCCCTTCGACCGCTCGGCGCTGATAGATTATGCGGCTGCCGCAACTCCAAGCCAGACTCTCGGTCTGGAATCGTCGCATCCGCGAAAGCGCATCGGCAACGCCACCGAGTTGACGAAGTGGATGATCACGGCTGCCCTCGGTGAATCGGCGGAGGATGAGCCGTATGTCTACTCCAATTGGGACCTCGATTCAGATCGCGGTTACGGGTACAAGGCATGGTCCGGACGTTTGGACACATCCGAAAACAAGATCGTCGAAGAGACATACGTGGATTGACCGGTTCCTCGTGGCTAGCCAGTAACACCCCTCCCAGCCGAAGGCTGATCCGCCTCTGGCGGAGACTGCGCTCGGGGTGACTATGATCGTTTTACGCGCGCGAATAAACATTCTCAGTCAGCTCGAGTCCCGAAGGCCCCTTTGCCATCCAAATCCATCCCCCCATAGGGGGATGATAGGGGGTTGGCCCAGCTTAACGCTACCAGCCCTCAGTCGGTTCGAGCGCCCGCCACTCCTGCCAAATCCCGCTTAAGAATCAGCGGGACCAGAATCCCGCTCAAGAGCGGAATCCAAAAGCGGGAGACGCAAAGAACGCGAAAGCATGGCGGGCCCCGACGTAGTCGGGGCGGGCAGGCTAGTCGAGAACTGAACGGAGTCGGGTATCGACACTCCTCAGCCCGGGGTGACTGGTCTTCTTGACCGCGGCTGTCTCCGAGCATTATGCGAGATCCACGAAGCGCATCTATTTGAATCAATCGGGAGAAAAGACGAAATTCGTTGTTGTGGGAGTGATGCCTCATCCACAGCGGCGGCATGAATGTGTTGAGGGCGTGTCTGCTTGCACGAGAATTGGGCCCGGGCCATACGGTCGTCACCGTCGCTGTCGATACCGGGTTGAAATATCTGGCTGGTGACTTATTCGGCCGGGGAAATCCATAACAGCTTGCCGGTGTACGCGAACCCATAAGAGGCGCAAGCACGGCGTTCCTCACTTTGCTAGATAAGCGTTGCGGCCGCTTCATCCCGTTCAGCAGCGATCGATGGAACGGCGTTCTCGGGCGGGACGGCATGTGTCGGCACCTCGCACGAACCATGGGAAGGAAGAGCTGATGAAAACAACTGCACTTATCGTGGCACTTTTCGCCGGGTTCTTCATGTCTTATGGGCAAGAAGGCGATTCGGACACGAATGCACTCAAGAAGTATGATATTATTCAGTACGCCACCGTCTCGGGTTACGGGCCCCGGAACATTGCGCTTCTGGACAACAACGGCGACATCCTCCTTGCCTGCAAGATGGGTGTCACGGAGGAAGGCCTGAAGAAAAAGGGAATATCCTATACCGAGAGTCAGGTCGTATTACTTGAGGCTTGGCGGTTGCTTGCAGAGAACGAGGACACGTTGAAAACCGTCATGGCCATCCTGGACTCATCGGAGACCCGAGCCCTGCGGGACTACTCCAGGTCTGTCGCAGAATTGGTTTGTGATTCAACCATTGCCGTCGTGGTCGCCCTCAAGAAACATCTCGATGAAATCAATCGCAGTCGTAATGCTTACAGTCTCATATTCTCCTATGTCGTCGATGGGCTGGTTTGGCGTTACCTGGAGGCCAAGAAGCTCTTGACCCCGCGAACGATCGGGCCAGAAACTCCATTCTGGGCCGGGGAGGTCTGGGCCCTTCATCGCCCGAGAGCCTTCAGTTGCGGAACAAACAAGATCAGTGATCGGGGGGTTTCGATCAGCGTGAACTGGACAGAGGCAAGCATCCCCAAGATGTGGCCGTTCGTCGCAGACATAAAGAACCTTGAGCGGATGTTCGACGACTACGCAACATCGGGCAGAGTAATCGACACGACTGCGAAGCGAGTCTTCGGTCCCTTTGATCTCTTCAACAATCGAGGCGAATTCACCGTCCCGATAATCACCGAGACCAAAACCAACAGGCTCTACAGTCTCAGCGTCGAGTTCTCACAGAGGATCGCTGAGGCGGTCCTGAGCACCCTGGACCTGAATTCTCTCCGGGCTTCATATCACCTGCGTGATGACTCGCAGGCGCTTGTCATCGTGTACCACGAAACAATGTGGGACCTCATGGATGCTTATGAAAGCAAGGGTCTCTTGAAAAAGCCGGTTGCGTTTGCAGATCCGGCCCACACGCGCCCGTCCGATATTTCTGACCTCATATTTGTTGTACGACAGGAGAAGCCATAGTATTTCAATGCAGCGTGCCGGCACAGAGGAGGAAGACAGCGACGCTCGGTCTTCCCGTCGGAAGGCGGCGCACAAAAGCGTATCTGAAATGGACTGTCGTTGTCGCCCAATGCAGTTCCGCTTCATTTGAGAACGGAAAGTAGCGGCACGGGACTGCGGCTAGCCGCGGAGGTTAGTCGCGATGCCACACACAACTGCAGGAAAACAGGCCTATGAATTTGGGCATCATCTTGATCACAGTTTCCGTCCTTTGGGTAGGATCGGAGATCGTCCTGGCCCGGACGAAGCGCTCTCGATCGACGGACACGCGAATTGACAAATCTTCGCTCCGTGTACTATGGGTCGCGATTGCCATCGGCGTCAACGTCGGCATCCTTATCAGCTTTCAGCGCATTGGATACTTTGGAAACGGATCTCGCATCTTTCCGATTGCCGGACTCGTTCTCGTCCTCTGCGGTTTGGTCGTTCGTTGGGTTGCCATCCTTTCTCTGAAGCGTCAATTCACAGTGGACGTGTCGATCACAAGAGATCATCGCATCATCAGGAAAGGGATATATCGCTTTGTGCGCCATCCGGCATACGCGGGCAGTCTGCTTTCGTTCTTCGGTCTCGGCCTCTTCTTCGCCAACTATCTTAGCTTGTTGATGATTTTCGTCCCGATATGTTCAGCTTTTCTCTACAGAATCCGTGTTGAAGAGAAAGCGCTCATTGACAATTTTGGTGAAGAGTACGTGGACTACTGTGCCTCGACCAAGCGACTGATCCCTGGGATCTTCTGAAGAAGCGGCACCTCGGGTAACACCGAGAACCAACACGTGCCACGTGGGGCAGAAGGTCAATATGAAGAAATGTATCGGCATCAAATGACCAAGAAGAGATTTACGCTCACGGCCCGCATAAGCACGGAGGATCGGCGGGCGATCAAGAAGGTCTTGGAGGAGCTCGTTGCGAAGAGGTCGATCACCACGACGGATGAAGGGTTTCTTGTGAAGGCGACGATGTATGGGGAGAGCGCGCGGGAGCTGAACCGGTGGTTGCTCTCGGCCCTGCGCCGGGTCGAACGCAAAACCCGCCTCCGCTCAGAATGGAAGTCAGGGGGTAGGACGGAGCGTTTCTTCGACTATGTGCCGAAGTGGCGTCAGTCTACTCCCGAACGGTAGCGACGTCCCGAGCTCCGAAGGAACTCCGCTCCTGAGGCGACATCAGAGGCAAGCCGTTATACTCCAACTCATCCCCCGACCCCTTCTCTAAGTTTTAGAGAAGGGGAGTGAGGTCAATTATGAGACGAACGGTAGCGACGGCCTTCCCGCCAAAAGGCATGGCGCGCAGGTCCGCCAGTCACATAGACTGCGGGCTGAGTCCGGCCGAATCTTCGGATGTGGAGATCAGCAGGGGAAGGAAACAAATGGTTTCACTCTGAAATGTTTGGGAGGGCTTAGTCATGAAGCATTATTCCATTTCTGCACTCATCGTTCTTTTCTGCATCAACAGTCTTGTCGCCACTGAGTCCACCGGCCAGACGCAAAAAGAAAGCAAACAACTTCTTACCAGGGCAATCAAGACGAATCTGACCATCTGGCCGATCAAAGAATTGTACCAGCTCTTGAGACCCGACTTCAAGAAACAATCGAAGAAGGAAACGCTCACCGTCGAAGGAACGATCACCTTTCTCAGCGGACTCACGGCCAAAGGAACAACTGTCTACTTGTTTCCGCTGAACGATAGCTGTACGACGGGAGTGTGTTTCTACGGTGCAGATGCAAAGACGGGAGTAATGAAATGTCTCAACCCCGAAGCCACAACCGACTCGAAAGGGCGATTCATGATTCGGACAGGACCCTTATGGAAGATCGCGAACTTCTTTGTGGTGGGAATGCTGGCAAAACAGAGTGGCGGCGGCCCGCTCGGTCTCGCTCGGGCGCAGATCAGAAGCTCGGTGGACGACACGCTGAAGGCTTTGATCACCGGCCTTCGCGAGAGCAGCAGTGGGGAAACGCCGTTCGTCATCATTCCGGCGGTGGAAGGTAAGGAAGTTCTCAATATCCCTCTCCGTGCATCTCGTAACAGGATTAGATTGGGAAAGATCACGTTGGGATCATTGGAGTGAACTCAGCCAGTTAGAGAGTCACCTGGTTCCGAGGGAGTTCCGCCATACGACGTGGCGGACCCCAAAAGAATAGGGGCAGGCGGGTCTGCTCCCGAGGTGAGGGAAACCTCCCGAGGCCAGGTGAACCGGTGGCCAGAGCTTTCAGTCTCAGCGGCCAATTCTTTGTCACTACAAGCTATCTCAAAAACACCAGTAATGTCACCCCGAACTTGGTTCGGGTCTGGTCAGATGCCGAACCCCCGATTGAGAGACATCGGGGCAAGCAAGTTTGGCATGACTGGGCACGTGTGATCGTGTCATCCTGAACTTGCCCGCCCCGATGCTCTTAGTCGAGGTCCCAGGATCTAGATCGAGTGCGCCCGGAGATTATCGACGCGCCAACGCTCTCCCCTTGATTCACCCGTTCTCCCCTAACGTCGCTACTTCACCCTCTTCGACGCGATCTTCTGCCCGCCCTGATACACAATCATCACGACGTCGTTTGATCCTTCCTCCTTCTCGAATTCAACCGAAGCGTTCACTTCTCTGATGTAGAATTCCTTCTCCGATACCGCCACCATCCTCGCGGAGAATTGTCCCTGCTTCGCCATCAGCATGCCGTTCTCGAGAACTGCCGACACCTGCGGACCGTTCATGATCTGGTATGTCCCTTCGTACGACTGCAACAAATCCATCGACGGTTTGGCAGTGCTCACGATCTCTGTGCTCAGGTCGTCCTTAACGACTGTGTAGGCGCATTGCGATCGCAAATTTTCATCCCCCGGGGTTAAGGAGCTACCGTCGAGCTTCCAGTCGGCATCGAAGAATCCCGACGCGACCAGGATCTTTTCATTCTTCGCTCCCACGGAGTAGATCGGGATCTTGCCGTCGTTGATGTAGAAATCGTACTGCGAGAGGTCCTGCCGGCGCGGATCGAAAAAAACGAGGCCGCTGCCGGACGTCCCCGCCGCGATCACGACGTATCGCCCTGGATTGAAGGGATTCGGATAGACGGCAACCAGTGTAGCATTCTCTGCTTTGAACGTCCTCCCGCCGATCGTGATCTCGCCGGATGTCAACCGGAACGGTGTCTTTTCAAACACCTTCCCCGAAATCGTGTTGTTGCCCGGACCGCCAAGGAGAAAGAGAGAGTACTGCCTCATGTCGGTCTCCGTGACATCGACATCGTTCTTCACGCGCGGCTCATATTTCTGGGCCGCCTTCCAGTCGGCAACGATCGTCTGTGCCTTCTGCGCGATGATCTTTCTCGCGACAGAATCGGCGGAGGTCGTCCCGACGACGATCATGAAGGGAGTGTCGAAGAAATCGGCGATCGGACCCGCAATACGTGAGTTCTTGGAGAGCGCAGCAGGCTTAACACCTTCTTCGAACAGCTCCATGCGCTCGGCCCGGACGTTCTCGAAGATTTTGGTCGTCCCATTCCACACCACTCTGACCGGCTTGCTCAGGTCGATCAGAGACTTGTCGGGCGTCAGGGACAAGGCGACAACGTTCTTTGAATCGACCCTGATCAAGTTTCCTTCCAGAACTTCTGCATCGACATCCATGAACTCGACAGGGCTGACTCGTTGTTTCACCTTCACCCAGTACGCTGACGCCGTCTGCAGGTCCCCGGCGCGAACGCGCACGTGGTGCGGCGCTTCGTTTCTCTCGTGTTCCAGCAGCCAGTCGATCGTCTGATCCCACAACCCCAGGTCGGTATGGCCTTTGCCCGGGACTTCGATGTACCGCACATCGTAGTTCCACCGCTGAAGCATGCGGATGAGGTAGCGGGAGAGGTTCACGTCGACGCTCTGATCCTGATCGCCGTGCAGAACGAGGATCGGCATGTTCAGCAGCGACTCCAGCTGGGCGGTCGAGCTGAACTTGTCGCTGAGAAAGAGCTCCCACGGGCTCATCCCCTGTATGCTCTCCGGCGTGCTGTTCACGTGATAGTCGTCGCCGCCGTAGATGGGGGCTATGGCTGCAAAGAGCTCGGGGTGCCGCGTGGCAACGTTCCAGGTCCCGAATCCACCCATCGACGCTCCCATGAGGTACACCCGGTCGTCGTCGACGTTGAACTGCTTCTTCGCCATCTCGATGCATCGCAGCACGTCCCGATCGCCAATGCCACGATACTGGGTATTCCCCCTTCCGTGTGGCTCGATGAAGATCGCATCGTGCAAATCGCTCGTCGGATCGTGGCGTTTGTCGGCTGACCACCAATTGATATACTCGGGATTATCGCCGTTATAGCCGTGAAGGTAGACAACCATCGGCCACTTCTTCGACCGGTCATAATGAAGAGGCAGGTAGCTGCGGCAGAATTGAGGCGTGTTGTCGATATCGTCGATGTACGCCAACCGGACGAATCCGCCCGGCCGGATCTGTTTGTGCGCCTGGATCTCCGCAAACTCCATCAAGGGTGAATGCAGAGATCTAAGCTTCGCCGAGTCCGGATTCTCCAAATTGTTTGCGACCCTGTCGAGTATCATACCGGCCAGCATGCGATGCGTCACTGCTTCGGGGGTCCTGGCGCCTTTCTCCGATGCATTCTTGACCAGTGTGCGCGCAGCTGCGAGGATGTCTCCCTTGTACCACGTATTGTATTTCACAAACCTGGTGCCCCTAATGTCTCGATAGGTGTATCGAAACTCATACACGCCGTCCGGCCAATTCCTGTACGCCAGCAGCACGGGTTCGCCGCAGCTGAAGCTCTTCGTCGCGAGCGTCCTACCGCCGGTCGTAGAGACCTCCATTTGGATTGCCTGCTTTAAGAGACTCTGATCGAGGTTCCCCTCGGAGACCACCTTGAGCGTCTTGTCGTGCGGGTTGATGTCCGTTAGCGAGAATTCAATGTTGCCGGTCAGGATGCTCAGGATGTCGGTATTCTCCAGCATCCGCACGGCATATCCCCATCCGCCTTTCGACTGCTGGATCTTCAACAGAAGCCGGTTGTCGCCCGCGTTCATTTGCAGCTCGAGTCGGTCCTCATCCAGGCTGAGTGCCCGGAATCGCAGGACGCGGTGCACCATTTTCCCGTTAAGCCAGATCTTCACTCCGTCGTCGGTGCCGAGCGTCAGATAGACTTTTCCGGCCTCGTTCCGCTGAATCGTCGTGTAGGCGTACGCGAGGGCGTCCTCCGTTCGGCCTCCCTGGAAGAACCTCTGAAGGTCGACGATATCTTTGGTGTGCGCAGGCCTCCACTTCATCTCCGTTCCTGCAATCGTGACGGTTTGTCCTTCGGCCGGCCGGACGTTTGCCTCGCCGCCGATCGAGGACAGGTAGTCCTTCTCGATGTCATCCATGCCGTTGATCGGGATGGAGCCGAGGACAAGCCAGTCCTGGAGAAAGACGGATCGGTCAGGACTCCACGGATTGCGCATGGTCTCCTCGAGGTTTCGCGGGTCCAGCTTGTTCGTCTGGCAAAGTCCCATCGAGGCGGCGAGGAGAGAAAGAGCGGCGAGAAGACATGCCGCGCGGCAAGTCGAGATGTTCATTGCGGTGCGTGTCATAAGTATCTCCGTTTCAGTGTGATCGTGTCGAAGGGAACAAGGCCTCTGATGAATGCGTCCCGCACTCGGAGGTGAGCGAGCTCCAAAGGCCTCCGGGCTCAGCCCTCCCTCATGGTCTGCTCTGGCGAGCAGACCGATTCGGCTAAAGTTCCTTTACGGTCTCTTGAAAAGCAAGTTGCGGGAGGGCGGCCATTTGCGGGATTGGGAAGCGGGGCACGTATCAACAATCCTCAGTCAGTTCGAGCGCCCGCCACAGAGCGTGGCGGGCAGGAAGTCGAGAACTGAACTGAGCCGGGTGGTGACACCCGAGGTGATACGGAATCCGTTGTTTTCGAACTCATCCCCCGGCCCCTTCTCTAAGTGTTAGAGAAGGGGAGTGAGAGCGTGGTTCATCCTCGGGGTGACTGGTTCTTGTTCGGACTGACTTAACAATCACGAGTCAGTTCGAGCGCCCGCCACAGAGCGTGGCGGGCAGGAAGTC
>CAYZRX010000038.1:0-33578 GCA_964480945.1 uncultured Ignavibacteriaceae bacterium
TGGGCAAGCTCAAGGAAAGCCTCGTGCGGCTCGGCTTGACCCAGGATGCGAACATCGTACCGGCAGGCGGGATTACCACGTTTTCCGCTCCCGATATCACGCCGGCATATATGGGCGTCGGCTACATCATCGGCCCGGAGCTTGGCGCACTGAACTTCGCGGGCGGGCTGCTGGCGTGGGGATTGCTGGTGCCGCTCCTGGTGTTCTTCGTCGGCCCGTCGATGATCGACAAGTACACCGCTGCGAACGGCACGCAGGACTGGGCGGCGCTGACGGGACATTTATACAAGTTCATCGTGCGTCCCATCGCAGTCGGCGGCATGCTCGTCGGCGCATGCTACACGCTCTGGAGAATGAGGAAAAACCTGATCCTGGGGATCAAACGAGGCGTGGCTGACGTTCGGAAGGCCGCCATGGCGGAGGCACCCGCTCTTCGAACCGATCGGGACCTGAATTTCCGTGTCGTCCTCCTCGGCATCACCGTAGTCTTCATTCTGATGATCGCCCTCTATATGTATTTCACGCAGGTCATCACCGGGGCGATTTTGGCTGCCGTGGTTATGCTCGTGACGGGGTTTTTCTTCGCCGCGGTCTCCGGCAACTTGGTCGGATTGATCGGCTCGT
Organism: uncultured Ignavibacteriaceae bacterium; assembly: GCA_964480945.1. Lineage (GTDB taxonomy): Bacteria > Bacteroidota > Ignavibacteria > UBA10030 > UBA10030 > VGWB01. Next base: position 625 of record CAYZRX010000038.1, read on the forward strand.
CGAACAACCCGATCTCCGGACTGACGTTGGCGACCACCGTTGTCGCTGCACTCACGATGGTCCTCATCGGGGTCTCCGGTGCCCAGGGAGTAGCCGCAGTTCTGGGTGTTGCAGCCGTTGTCTGTGTTTCATCGGCGGTGGCGGGCGAAATGCTCCAGGACTTGAAGGTCGGTCACATCCTTGGCGGCACACCGTGGAGAATGCAGGTCGGAGATATCATCGGTGTGATCCTGGCCGGGTTGGTGATGTTCTTTCCGTTGTACGTGCTGCACAATTCCGATCTGGCGCAGAATCCTCTGACGGGCGGTTTTGGCAGCTCAGCGCTTCCGGCGCCTCAGGCTGGTCTGATGGCGGCACTCTCTCAGGGAATCGTCGGCGGTGAGATGGCGTGGCCTCTCGTGATCGTTGGGATCGCCCTGGGCATCTCGATGATCCTCATCAAGGTCAGAAGTCCGATGCTCTTCGCCGTCGGGATGTATCTTCCGCTCGGCACAACCTTTGCGATCTTCTGCGGCGGCATCATGCGGGGCATCGTCGACCGCATGGCTAAGAAGCGCGGGTACAACGATGCTCAGAAGGCGCGTGTGGAGAACGCGGGCATCCTGACAGCCTCCGGGCTGATAGCCGGCGAGGCGTTGATGGGGTTGATCATCGCTGCGGTCGTCTTCATCAATGACCAGGCGGGCAACCCGCCGGAATTCTGGTACTTGCCCAGCTTCTCCGGAGTTGCCCCCTGGCTCGCGATCGTGTTCTTTGCGATCCTCGCGATGTACCTGATCTCGAATCCGCTCCGGAAGGCAGGAAGTCCCGACGAGCCGGCACCGCCGACCGCGGTGATGTAGTCGCTGTCGATCCGGTTTCAAGAGGAGCGGGGCATCTCACGGCGAGATCGCTCCGCTCTTCTGTCAGTGGATAATGTCATTTCAAGACAATCTTCAGATGAAAAAGAGCAGGTCGAGGTTCCGCGATCTTCTTGATTCGACGCCGAAGCGGAACCTTCAGTGGGAGGTCGATGAGAACGGTCTGACCGTGTTGATCGTTCCGAGATTCACAAACCCTCTTGCAGTGAAGTGGGTGGTTCCGCGGCTCTCCAAGCCGGATTTCAGACTGAAGCTCGACGCTCTCGGCACGTTCGTGTGGGACCGGTGTGACGGGATGACACCCGTTTCAACCATTGCGGAGAACATGAGACGGGAATTCGGGGAGACGGCGGAACCGGTGAACGAGCGCGTGGTGGCTTTTGTCTCGAGGCTTCAACGCGAGAGATTTCTGGTTCTGACCAACAATAATGACATGCAGTGAACTGGTTGGGCTGGATTAACTGACTACTAGGAGGATGTAGCTATGGCAAACGCGATCGAAGGATTGAAACCTGAGCTTGTCTGGAAGTACTTCGCCGAGGTCGCCCGCATTCCGCGCGGATCGAAGAATGAGAAGCAGATTTCGGCCTACGTCGTCAAAAAGGCGCAGGAGCTGGGTCTCGAGGCGAAACAGGACAAGTTCATGAACGTTGTGGTCCGCAAGCCGGCTTCGCCGGGCCGCGAGAGCCGCCCGATGATCTGCCTGCAGGGCCACCTTGATATGGTGTGCGAGAAGAACAAGGACACGGTGCACGATTTTGAAAAGGACCCGATCGAGATCGTGCGGGATGGAAACGTGCTCATGGCGGACGGGACAACGCTCGGCGCGGACAACGGCATCGCCGTCGCGACCAACCTCGCCATTATGGAGGATAAGTCGCTGGAGCACGGGCCCCTCGAGTTCCTCTTCACCGTCGACGAGGAGACCGGCCTGACGGGAGCGAGCAATCTGAAACCGGGATATGTCCAGAGCAAGACGTTGATGAACCTGGATTCGGAAGAGGAGGGAGCGCTCTATGTTGGCTGCTCGGGCGGCCGAAATACCGTTGGAACGTGGAAAGCGGTTTTGGAGAACGCCCCGGGAAAAGCGAAATGCGTCAAGATTCACGTCAAAGGTCTGAAGGGCGGTCACTCCGGTTTGGAGATCGACAAGGGCCGCGGGAACTCGATCAAGATTCTCAACAGGGTGCTGCTCGCGCTCGACAAGATCGGTGCACGGATCGGGGGCTTTGAGGGGGGGAACAAGAGCAACGCTATTCCCCGGGAGGCTGAAGCGCTGGTCTACGTGCCTGCGGCGAAGATGCGGCAGGCCGACAAGCTGGTCTCTCAGTGCAACTCCACGATCAAGGCGGAGCTCGCGACGGTGGAACCCGATCTTACGATCACGATCGAGGAGGCGGCGCAGGGAAAGAAGGGAAAGGTTCTGAAGAAAGCACTGCAGGCGATGCTGCTCAAAACGATCTCGGCGTTGCCGCATGGAGTAGTGAAGATGAGTGCGGATATCCCCGGTCTCATCGAGACCTCGACGAACGTGGCGATCATCCGGACGGCGAAAGGCAAAATCGTCCTCACGACGAGCCAGCGCAGCTCGGTTGCTTCCGAGATCGAGGAGATCCTGCACACGGTGCGCTCCGTCTTCGAGCTCGGCGGAGCGAAGGTTCAGCACACCGAAGGGTACCCTGGCTGGAAGCCGAACCTTGATTCTCCGATCTTGAAGCTCGCCAAGTCCACCTATCAATCGCTGTACGGGAAGGAGCCGCATGTCAAAGCGATTCACGCCGGGCTCGAATGCGGCATCATCGGCGAGAAGTATCCCGGCATGGACATGGTCTCGTTCGGTCCGACCCTCGAAGGCGTCCACTCGCCGGATGAGAAGATCTACGTCGACACGGTCCAGAAATTCTGGGACTTCCTGCTGACGATCTTGAAGAACGTCAACTGAGGAGGACAACTCTCCTCAATTGGCAATTATCCATTGACCGTCGTCGATTGTCAATTGGTTGCAGGGCGCTGGGTGGGTCATTCCATTCAGCGCCTTTGTTTTTCGCAGACAGGTCTCGCGTCGTCGTCAGCTGTCAGCGAAATTCTGTTGTGAATGACCAAAATGGTTGGTACACTGACCGCGACGTTGTCGAGAGGGAAGAAAGAATTCGACTAAATCCGCAGGAATGTCATGACTGAATCCGTCCAAGATCCCTCTACTCCCGTCCCGGGGTGGTTTCATCCCTCGCGCCGGGCGTACCGCTTCACCGTTCTCTTCGTTGTGGCTCTGCTGACGTTCGGGAGCTATTTCGCGTATGACAGCGTCGGTGCGATCGCCCCGAAGCTGATCGACGCGCTCGGCATTGGCCGAGAGTCCATCGGGCAGATGTACACGCTCTACAGCGTGGCTGCCGTTCTTTCGGTCTTCATCGGCGGCTTGCTCATCGATCGCATCGGCACGCGCCGCGCGAGCCTTCTGTTCTCGCTGCTCGTCACGATCGGTGCGGCGATCGTGGCCGTGGCCCCGAACCTCTGGGTTCTCAATGTCGGTCGGTTCATCTTCGGCTGGGGGTCCGAATCGCTCGTTGTCGCTCAGAGTGCGATCTTTGCCCGGTGGTTCAAAGGCAAGGAGCTCGCGTTTTCGTTCGGCGTCGGGCTCACGATCAGCCGTCTTGGCACGCTCTTCAGCTTCAACACGGAAGCGCTCATCGCAGAGTACTTTGGGGATTACCGCGCCGCGCTCTGGGCGGCCGTGCTCTTTTGTATCGCGTCGCTGCTTGCCAACTTGCTCTACATTGTATTGGATCGTCGCGGCGAGCGTGCGCTGAAACTGCACGAAGAAGGTGGTGGCGACAAGATTGTCCTGGCGGATGTGAAACGGTTTCGATCTTCTTACTGGTACGTGACCCTGCTGTGTGTAACGTTCTACTCGGCGATTTTTCCCTTCACCGCGCTTTCGACCGATTTCTTCAACACCAAGTGGGGGTTGGCGCTCACCGCGGGCTCGGAGGGCGGTTTCTTCTCTCAGGTGTTCTACAACATCATCCATATGTTCAGCACGGCAGGCGGCACGACCACGATCATCATCTTCGCTTCGATGGTCCTCGCTCCGTTCTTCGGACAGCTGGTGGATCGATTCGGAAGACGAGCTACCGTGATGGTCGTCGGATCGATTCTCATGGTCCCATCGTTTCTGACGATGGCCTTCACGATGGTTCCGCCCGCATTCCCGATGGTTGTGTTGGGGGCGGCGTTCGTGATGGTTCCCGCAGCGATGTGGCCCTCCATTCCGCTGATCGTGGAAAAGAATCGGGTGGGGACGGCATTCGGTCTGATGACGATGATCCAGAATTTCGGGCTGGCTCTGTTCCCCTGGCTGAACGGCCTCCTGCGTGATATGACGCAAGCCTATACTGCCAGCATGGTCATGTTTTCAATGCTCGGACTTGTCGGGCTGGTGTTCGCGATCCTGCTCTTGCGGGCCGACAAGCGCGAAGGCAATAAGCTCGAGCTCGTTGACCGCGTGGCTCTGTAGAGCAGGTTAAACGTTAGACGGAAGACGGGAGATCACGATGGAAGGGCCGATCGGCTATGGAAAGAGCGCATAAGAAATTGAGAGTGTGGCAAGAGTCCATGAGACTTGTCAAGATGATCTACGAGCTTACGACGTCTTTGCCAGTTGATGAGCGGTTCGGGCTGGTCTCCCAAATGCGGCGTGCCGCAGTCTCGGTGCCCAGCAACATCGCTGAAGGTGCGCCAAGACAGACGAAGAAGGAATCTGTTCAGTTCTACTCGATTGCCCGAGGCTCCCTGAGCGAGCTTGACACGCAAATTGGGCTTTGCTCTGATCTGAGATTTCTTTCTGAGACTGAGATAGCAGAGGTCTCGAATCGGCTTGAGACGGTCGGAGCGCTTCTCAATGGGTTGATTCGCTTTAAGAAATCTGGTACATAAGAACCGTCTACCATCTCACGTCTCACATCTTACGTCTCACTTCTCACCAGTACAGCGTTGCGTATGAACATCTCTCCTCAACTCATCTCCGCTTCCCTCATCGCCGTGCGCGATTGTATGGGCGTCAAAGCCGGCGAGCGCATTCTCATCGTGACGGATGAGCCGCTTCGCACCATCGGTTACGCGCTCTGGAAGGCCTCGAAGGACCTCGGGAACGAGGTGATGCTGGTGGAAATCCTGCCGCGGAAAACGAACGGCGAGGAACCGCCACGGGAGGTTGCAGAGCTGATGAAGATGGTCGACGTCGTCCTCTGCCCGACATCAAAATCTCTCACACATACGGACTCGCGCCGCGCAGCGAGCGAGAAGGGCGTCCGGATAGCCACCCTGCCCGGTGTGACGGAGGAGATCATGGTCCGCTGCATGAATGCGGACTACAACGAAATCGCCAAACGGACATTTCGGGTTTGCGCGGAGATGGAGAAGACGAGCGTGGTTCGGGTGAAGGCGCCGGGGGGGACCGATATCACGCTGCCGATCAGAGGGAGAACGGCGCACGCGAGCTCGGGCTTGTTCCGTGAGAAAGGACTCTGGGGCAACCTGCCGACGGGGGAGGCGTACCTCGCGCCGCTCGAAGGGCAGGCGCAGGGTCTCGTTGTTGTCGACGGATCGATGGCCAGCGTCGGGATGGTCCGCGAACCCATCCGAATCTCCGTCAAGGAGGGATACGCGACGGAGATCGCCGGCGGCGCGGAGGCCAAGAAATTCATCGAGCTACTCGAGCCGCACGGCAAGGACGCAAGGAACGTGGCCGAGTTTGGCGTCGGCACGAATGACAAGGCGATTCTCACCGGCTTGATCCTTGAAGATGAGAAGGTCATGGGGACGATCCATATCGCCTTCGGAGACAACAAGTCCATGGGCGGGACGGTCAGGGTCGCCAGCCATCTGGACGGACTCGTCAAGGAGCCGACGGTCTGGTTCGACGATCGGAAAGTGATGGAAGGAGGCAAACTCCTGATCTAGCTGGCGCCGCATTCCGATCATTACCCCTTCTCCAATTCTTTCCTCAAGTTTCTCGAATTCGACATTCCCCGTGGCCCACGCGTTTTCTACCACTCTTTTAACCTGTGGAGGAACTCTTCGCCCCTCTGAGGTTGTTATAGACTGAAGCTGTTACGAAATCCTTTCACCGTTTTCACAATCCCAATAGATTCGGTTCGTTTCAATGCGAAATCTCAGATTCCTATGGATAATTCTACCCTTCGCAGCCTTTGGTCTGGATGCGCAGGAGCAGCAACAGTACGGCTCAATCCGCGGTCGGGTGTTCAGCAATGCTACTCAGGAGCCGCTGCCGTCAGCAAACGTCGTCGTTGTCGGAACGTCCCTTGGAGCGGCAGCAGACCTGGAGGGCCGGTTCGTGATTTCCCGTGTGCCGGTCGGGACGTACAACGTGCGCGCGAGCGTCATCGGGTTCTCGCCGCTCGTACTGACGGATGTCGTCGTCTCGACGGTTAAACCTGCCGAGCTGGAATTCCCGCTCGTGGAAACGCAGCTCGAGCTCCAACAGGTGGAGGTCTCGGCGGAGTATTTCCGACGACTGCCGGAGAAGCCCCTCAGCACACAGTTCCAATCGAACGAAGAAATCCGCCGGCTTCCCGGCGGTCTCGAGGACGTCGTCCGCGCTATCTCGATCTTGCCGGGAGTGGCCCAGGTTCAGGCCGGCCGGAACGATCTCATCGTTCGCGGCGGCGCTCCGTCGGAGAATCTCTTCGTCGTCGACAACATTGAGGTGCCGAACATCAATCATTTCGGCACACAGGGAGCCACCGGTGGGCCGCTGAGCTTCATCAATCTGGATTTCGTCCAAGGGACATCGTTCTCCGCGGGCGGCTTTGGCGCGCGATATGGGGACAAGCTCTCGTCCGTTCTTTCCATCGATCTGCGCGACGGGCGGCAGGACAGGCTGGGCGGCAAGGCAACGATCTCTGCCTCCCAATTTGGTTTGAATCTTGAAGGGCCACTTTCACAGCAGGAGGGCATCGGTTCCTTCGTTCTTTCCGCACGGCGCAGCTATTTGGATTTCATCTTCAAAGCCGCCGGCTTCGGATTCGTTCCGGAATATTGGGACTTCCTCGGCAAGGCATCGTACCGCCTCAGCAACGCCGATCAGCTGAGCGTCCTCGGCATCGCCGCCCTCGACAACGTGAAGCTCTTCAACGACACGCCGGACAAGCGTCTCAGCAATTCGCGCGTCCTGGGGAGCGATCAGAACCAGTATATCGCCGGATTGACCTGGCGTCATTTGTTCACCGCCGGATACGGGACTTTGAGCATCGCGCGAACCTACGCCGAGTTCAACTACCGGCAGTATGATTCGCTCGTTGCACCGATCTTCAGCAACAACTCCAGCGAGGACGAGTGGTCTGTTCGCGGCGACATCGTCTGGGAGGTTGCGAGGAGCTCGGAGATCGCGTTCGGCGCTCAAGGGAAGTTCCTGCGCTTTCAGAGCGACATCTTCCTGCGGCCGTTCCAATCGGCGTTCGGCCAGTTGCTCTCGTTCGATGGATCGTACGACACGACTGCCTTGAAGGCAGCTACGTACGCGCAGCTTTCGCAGCAGATCGGTCCGCTGCGGGTTGTGCTCGGTGGTCGCGTTGATTTCTTCGGCCTGATCGAGGACCGGCTTGCCTTCTCCCCCCGGCTCTCGGCAACATACCCCATTTCACCCGTCACCAGGATCAGCGTGAGCCTCGGCCGGTACTATCAGGCCCCGTCAACAATTTGGCTCGCGGCAAATCCGGAGAACAGAAAGCTGTCACCCATTGCCGTGAATCAGTACGTGATCGGGGTCGACCACATCGTCCGGCCGGACACGAAAGTGAGCCTCGAAGCGTACGTCAAGCAGTACTTCGATTACCCGGCGAGCCTGACCCGCCCCTACCTCGTTCTCGCGAACACGGGTGCTGGGTTCGGTGGGAGTGAGGAAGGATTTGCGTCGTTCGGGCTGGATCCTCTCGTCAGCGCCGGGCAGGGTGAGGCGCACGGCGTCGAACTCTTCATTCAAAAGAAACTGTCCGAGGTCCCGTGCTACGGCACCGCCGGCATCAGCTACAGTGTTTCGCGTTTCAAGCCGCTCGATGGCGTCTATCGCCCAAGCAGCTTCGACCAGCGCTGGATCATCAATGCCGGCGGGGGATACATTGTCGACGAAAGGTGGGAGTTCAGTGCGAAGTTCCGTTACGTGACGGGCCGCCCGTACACTCCCTTTAACCCGGACGGGACACAGGAGGCTGAGCTCTACAACAGCAGCCGCATCGCTCCGAATCATAGCCTCGACCTTAGGATTGATCGGCGCTGGATGTTCGAGCGGTGGAGTCTCATTACTTATGTCGACGTTCAAAACGTTTACAATCGCAAGCCGATCGATGTGCCGCGCTTCAATCCGAGGACAGGGGAATTAGAACGGGTGGGCAGCATCGGCATCCTTCCGTCGATCGGGGTGAGTGCCGAGTTCTGAGGCATGCCGCGAAGAGGCTGACCAATTCACCCCCTTTCTTGCTTCTCATTCGTCAACGTGTATATTGCTCTCTGACTTCGGTTTGTCCCGGAGCCGTTCCTCCTCCCCTCACTCCAAGGAACCGCTGGTGGAGAGCACGCTTCATGTTACGAGCAGCCTGAGCATTCATACCTCGGAACTCCGGTTTCGCACCTCGCGTAGCGGCGGCCCCGGAGGTCAGAATGTCAACAAACTGGAGACGAAAGTCGAGCTCCTGTTCGACATTGCCCACTCACCGAGTCTCACGGACCGTCAGAAGGAGATGCTCCTATCGAACCTGAAATCGAGGCTTGATGCTGAAGGGGTCTTGAGGATCGTCTCTCAGGAATCGCGCAGCCAGTGGAAGAACAAAGAAGTGGCAATCGAAAAGCTCGCGGAGCTCCTTCGGCGTGCCCTCAAGCCGAGGAAGAAGAGGATCAAGACAACGCCGACGCACTCCTCGAAGGAGGCGCGAGTTCGACAGAAGAAACGGATCGCTGAAAAGAAGGCCATGAGGAAGGTGCATCGGTATGATGAATAGCGAAATCGGAACGAAGTATGTCGAGTACTGTCGCCGGCGGCTCCTGATGGAGTACTGGCCGAGAATCAAGCGGTGCGTCCAGGAACTGTCCGAGGAGGATGTCTGGTGGCGAGCGCACGAAACGAATAACAGCGTGGGGAATCTCCTGTTCCACCTTTCCGGCAACGTGCGGCAGTGGATCGTCTGCGGCATCGGCGGCAAGTCCGATGAGCGCAACCGCCAGCAGGAGTTCGCAGAGCGGGAGGGCATTCCAAAGGCCGACCTGCTCCAGAGGCTCGAGAGGACGCTTCGGGAGGCAGACGAGGCGTTGGCGGGCTTTGATGTCGGGAGATTGCTCGAGGTGAGGCATATCCAGAAGTACGATGTCACCTGCCTCGATGCAATCTCGCACGTGGTCGAACACTTCGGTCAGCACCTCGGCCAGATCATTTATATCACGAAGCTGAGAACGGGTCGCGATCTCAAGTTCTACGATCTCTGACGACCGGCATTCTGAAATCCGGACCGAACGCGGATGGTGAGCAGGTCGGGATTTTGGAAGTCTTTCCTAAAAATGGTTTTCCTTGCCTGAAACTTCTCGCTTCTGATCATCGTAGGTCACATAGGGTACTCCCGACAGTATAGAATAGATAAGGAGGTATGGCCTATGAAGCGATTCCCTGCAGTTCTGTTAGTTTTACTCCTGAACGTCTTCCTCGTGGCGTTGCTCAGCGCGCAGGAGACGAAAGAAGTCCGAAAGTCCGGTCCGCTCAGCGCTGATGGGCGCGTCTACGTCGATACCTACAAAGGTGAAATCAAAGTGACGGGGTGGGACAAACCTGAGTTTGAGATCGTCGCGAGGGTGGAAGCCGACGACGAGCGAGGAAGGTATGCGGAAGAGAAGGTCCAGGACACCGAGATCAGGATCGACGCGTCTGCATCCTCCGTCCGGATCAAGACAGACTATGCGAGGGTCGAGCGCCGTCATCACAGTTTCTGGGACCTCTTCGACGGCAATTCCGGAAATCTTCCGCTGGTCTACTACACGATCAAAATGCCCCGCACCGCCCAGCTTGTGATCAAGGATTATAAATCGGAGACGACTGTCTCGGATCTTCGCTCCGATGTCGAGATCGAGACGTACAAAGGAGAGGTTCAGGTGAATAACCTCGATGGGGGCCTGGCGCTTGAGACGTACAAGGGCGAAGTCAGGGCTGACTTCGCCAAGCTGACGCGAAGAAGCCGCTTCGAGACGTACAAAGGCGAGATTCACATCAAGGTGCCGAAGGGACAAGGGATGGATGTTGATGCGGATATCGGCAGGAGGGCGCGGTTCGATTCGGACTTCGACATCCGGGATCGATACAGAAGCCGGTACCGTGAGGATTACGACTTTCGCACATCCGTCAATGGCGGCGGTCCGGTGCTCCGGTTGAAGACGGAGAAGGGCACGATTCAGTTGCTTGAGCGCTAACGAACGAGAACAAAACAGAGGACCTATGAAACGGCTCTATCGATCTGTTGCTGACCGTAAGCTTGCGGGCGTTTGCGGCGGCCTCGGGGAATATCTGGAAGTTGATCCGACCGTGGTCCGACTCATTGCGGTCATCGCGTGTCTGGCAACGGGGATCATCCCGTTCCTTGTCGGTTATATCATCGCCTGGCTGATCATTCCTGAAGCCCCTCCGAAGACGCCCTCGTGAATCTTCGAAGGACGCCCAGGCCTGCTCAAAGGAAACTTTTGACGTGCGGTCCGATGTTGTAGAGACGAGCTCGATTGTTTGTCTCTCCCACTGCCAAATTGGAGGTTCCCCTGATGATCAGCCTGGGCGTCCTTTCTTTCTTCCTGTTCCTTCCTCCCGTCCATCAACTCTTTACGCAGCCGCCTGCCGCACCGGCGATGGGCTCGAAGAGCATTTACAGCTTCACGATGAAAACCATCGACGGGAAGGAGAAGTCGCTTTCGGACTACAAGGGACAGGTTCTTCTCGTCGTAAACGTCGCTTCCCTGTGCGGATTCACGCCTCAGTACGAGGACCTCGAAGCGACATACCTCAAATACAAGGACAAGGGATTCCAGATCCTTGCGTTTCCCGCCAACAATTTCGGTCAGCAGGAACCCGGCACCGACAAAGAGATCAAGCAATTCTGCCAGACCAAATACAGCGTCACCTTCGACCTCTTCTCAAAGATCAGCGTCAAGGGTGACGACCAGCATCCGCTCTATCAATACCTCACGAAAGACTCGCCGTTCCCGGGTGACGTGAAGTGGAACTTCCAGAAGTACCTGGTCGATCGGAAGGGGAATGTCGTGGCGATGTACCCCTCGCGCATCAAGCCGACGGACAAGGAAGTCGTTGAGAAGATCGAAGCTCTCCTGAACGAGAGGCCCTGACCTTTCAGCAAGCAGACGACAAATCGGACACCGATCCCGCTCTGTCCTAGTTTGCCCGGGCTGTCACGGTCCATACCGTGACAGCTCCTGAAATTTCGTTGTTACGGTCACGAAGTGGTTCCCCGTAGAAAGATACGGGGCAGGCGTGACCGCCCAATGATTTTCAAACCGGGGCACTACCACCGATCTCGCTCGACGGATCAGCGTTGGGGTAGGTGCGATCCGTCCGTCTGCAAGTCAATTCCGAACCGCTGGATTGACGTCGACCGCTCGGGCCTCGGCGCTTTCCTGCAGCGTAGCATTGTTGCGATCCCTCCTCGCCGTTGAAATTCAATCAATGTCTCACTAGGTTTGAATCGAGAATAATCGACTATGGTAAAGTGATGTCGGCCCTGCGCACTGCATATATTCGATTCAAGTCCTGCTTGCCGGAGCCGCTGCGCGACGCTCTCAGTGCGGTGAACCAACGGCTCTTTGCGCGGCGCACCCTGCAGAGACGATACGGGAGCTGGTTCGATGTCGATTGGCGGAAGAAGTTCCGGGCGCTCACAAACGAAGAGTGGAAACGGGCGTATAATGAAGCGTGGAAACACCGGGGCAATGATTGCGTCGAGGAGACGGACGCCAGCCTGATCATCGCTGCACTCGGTGAACGCGGGTCGGTCCTCGAAGTCGGGGCGGGCGCCGGGACGCTCGCGCTACGCCTCGCAAGGGAAGGATTTCAGGTGACCGGACTTGACGTGAGTGCTGAGGCGCTGGGGCAAGCGAGTGCCCGAGCACGGAAGGAAGGGATGGTGATCGAATGGAAGGAGGGGTTTGCGGAAGAACTTCCGTTTCCCGACAAATCGTTCGACTATGTCACCTGCTGTCACACCCTCGAGCACGTGAAGGATCTTGAGAAAGCGACAGCCGAGTTGAAACGAGTGGCGCGCAAGAAAGTGATCATTCTGACGCCGAAGCAGAAATTCCGCCTCTATGCCGAGAACTATCACACGCAGTTCTTCGAACGCGCGGAACAGCTCAGCGCAGCCTTCGGCTTGCAGCGCTTTGACTGCACGGAGATCGATTGTCTCGGTCATCATAACGAATTCCAGGGCAAAGCCTTCCTCTATGTCGGATTTCTCTCCTGACAGAAGCGCCGAATGAAGAGTCTTCTCCCGCTCAAGCATCCGAAGCCGGACGCGAAGGAATTCATCGACATCCTCATGGGGCGGAAGCGGCAGGTGCGCACGCCGTTGGTGGAATATATCGTGGATGACGTTGTGATGAGGCCGATCGTCGAAGGTCTTCTCGGCAGGCGATGGGTCGGCTACGGTCCCGATCGCGATGCGCAGGCCGCTTACCTCGACAACTTCATCGAGTTCTGGTATCGGATGGGATATGATTGTGTCCGCTTCGAGCAAAGCCTCCCCTTCCTCGAGCCGAAGCTCGTCATCCAGAACGCTGCCCCCGGCTCGCCGAAAGCTCGTGAGTGGGCCGACGAGCATAAGGGAATCATCCGGAGTTGGGAGGATTTCAAGCGGTTCCGGTGGCCGAAGGTCGAAGAGTTCGACTTCTTTCCCTTTGAGTATCTCAGCCGGCACCTGCCCGACGGGATGGGCTTGATCTGCTCGCATGGAGGAGGGGTTTTCGAACACATCACATGGATGATGTCGATCGAGGGATTCTGCGCGACGCTTGTCGGAGATCCTCCTCTCGTCACGGCGGTCGCGGACCGGCTCGGCGGATTGATGGCAGAATTCTACAAGCACCTGCTCAACCTCGATCGTCTTGTCGCCCTCTTTCCCGGTGACGACATGGGCTACAACGTCGGAACGATCGTCTCGCCCGCCGACCTGCGGAAATACTTCCTTCCCTGGCATACACGCTTCGCCGCGATGGCTCACGCGAACGGGCTTCCGTACTTCCTTCATTCCTGCGGCAATGTAGAGAAGATCATGGAAGACCTCATCACGGAGGTGAAGATCGACGGGAAGCATTCCTTCGAAAACAACATCGTGCCGGTGGGGGAATTTCAGAGCCGGTATGGGGACAGCATTGCCGTTCTGGGCGGTCTGGACCTCAATGTTCTTGGGGCATCGTCAGTGGATGAGGTTCGGATTGAGACTCGCAAGCTCATCGAAACATGCGGCTCGCGCGGACGCTACGCGGTCGGTTCGGGCAACTCCATCCCCAGCTACATTCCGGTCCAAAACTATCTCGCCATGGTGGATGAGGCTCTCGCAGCCTCGGCCAGAGTTTAACCCAGTCGACTTGACATCCGGTTTGCCACAGCATCTCATTCCGCGGAAATGGCCCTGTTTCTTTGAAAAACCAGCAAAAAGAGGGCCCTTGAAGATTTGGGGCTCTGTCCCACCGATCGCGCACGTGTACTTCTCAGTTCTGTCAAAATTGACTTTGCAGGTGCATTAGGGTATTTTGGTGCGCGTGCAGCCAGTAACCTTACGCATCGGAGGTTGTACAGATGCCCGCCAGCGATCCTCAACGAGATCCGTCTGCATCGTCCCAGGAAGAAATTGCGCACCTCAGGCGCGCCGTCGAAGAGCTCTCGGTGCTCAACGAGCTCGCTCGGAGCATCGGCGCTTCGCTTGATTCCCAGCAGGTGATGCATACAATCATCCTCCGATCGCTTCACGCCATCAATGCGGAACAAGGTGTCATCACGCTCGTCGAAAAAGGCCCCGACGCCGAGACCACGACACTCGTCCGGACGCAGGTCAGCACGAGCGAGCAGCCGCAGTTTCATCTTGCGCAGACTCTCGTTGGATGGATGTACCTCAACAAGAAACCTCTTCTCCTCAACGATCCTCAGCATGACGAGCGTTTCCGGGGGACGCTCTTCGATAGCTCCGTCCGCTCTCTCCTGTGCGTACCGATGATGGTCAAGAGCGAGCTGATCGGGGTCCTGACGCTCTACAACAAGAAAGTGAAGGGGGGCTTCACGGTAGAAGATCAGCGGTTGCTCGCGATCATCGCGGCCCAATCCGCTCAGGTTGTTGAGAATGCGCGTCTGTACGAGCAAGAGGGACTGCTTCAGAAGATGAATGCGGAGCTCAGGCTCGCGGCCCAGATTCAGTCCGACCTTCTTCCGAAAGACTGTCCGAAACTCTCCGGGTACGATATCGCAGCGAAAACGATCCCTGCCGAGCAAGTCGGCGGAGACTACTATGATTTCGTTTGCAGTCACGAAAACGATCTTGTCCTTTGTCTCGGCGACGTCTCAGGAAAGGGGCTGCCGGCCGCGCTTCTGATGGCGAACCTCCAGGCGACATTGCGGGGGCAAGCGATGTTGACGCCCGTTCCGAGAGAGTGCCTCCTGCGTGCGAACAGGCTCTTGTTCAACAGCACAAGCCCGGAGAAATTCGCGACCCTCTTCTATGCCGTCCTGGATCCTGAGACAGGGAGTTTTCGCTACTCCAACGCAGGCCACGAGCGGCCGGTGTTGCTGAAGAAGAATCAAGAGGTGCGGCTCCTCGGCACCGGGGGACTCCCCCTCGGTATGCTCGAGGAGTGGGCCTACGAGGATGAATGTGAGCACCTCCATCCCGGCGATGTCCTGGTCGTCTATTCCGACGGCATCGGCGAGACGGTCGATGCGAGCGGAGAACAATTCGGCGCTGAACGCGCTCTGGAGGTCATCAGATCGGGCGCCGACCTCTCCGCGGGAGCGCTGGTAGAGACGATCCTCTCCGCCGTCCGCAAACATGCAGCGAGCCCTACACAGTCCGATGATATGACCCTGCTTGTGGTGAAGAGATTGGAATGATCACGAATTGTCCGGCCGCCAGCCATGACAGGCACATTCGTTTTGAGATTTCTTGCGGGCGGTCTGTCCGCTCTTTTCCTTGCCTGGATTCCTGCATGCACGTCGGCATCGGGGCCGGGGTCCGGCACGGTGGAACAATCCTACTGGCACATCAGGCCCAGCTGGTCCCCTGACGGAGCATGGATCGTCTTTACCGTGACGCTGCAGGACTCCCCGGGTATCTACCTGGTCGATTCGAGCGGGGCGAACGTACGTCGGCTCGTGGAGGGGGAGGGGATCGGAACGACCTGGTCTCCGGATAGCAGGTGGATTGCGTTCTCGCGCGCCGGAAGTCTCTACAAGGTCACGGTCAACGGAGACAGCGTGACGGAACTGTCCACACCCGTCAGCGCGATTCGACCGGCGTGGTCCCCCGACGGCCGGGAACTGGCGTTCGTGGAGCGCGATGCACAGGAGATCTGGCTCTATGACTTCGCAGCCCAAAGCGCTTCGCAGCTTATCCCTTTCGGGGACTATCCGTCGTGGAACGCGTCGACCGGCGAGCTGCTCGTGCTTGAGCTTCAGTACAGCGCCGAAGGGGGTACAACCGTCTACAGTTTCCAGGCGATTGACATCCACACTCTTGCTGTCCGGATGCTTGCTGCGTTCGGCTCGGCGTCCGAGTGCGCCTTCGTCTCGATCAGCCCAGACGGCAGTGCTATTCTGTACGGCCTGAAGCCTCCCGATGGTCTCGCGCAGGTCTGGAAGTACGGGTCGGCGGGAAGTCGATACGTTCGTCTGACCGATGACGGCGGGGACAATCCGGCCTGGAGTCCCGACGGAACCAGAATTGTCTATACTCGCACCGTGAAGGGGGATGGGGGATTGTGGACGATGAATGCCGACGGCAGCGGCAAGAGAAGACTGACGAGACCGTAGGTTGCCGAAAGCGGGGATTCTGAAAGTTGCCGACCGCGAGAACTGCGATTAGCGCCCCATCAGAGTATCATGTTGCCGACGATTGAGTCAAAGGCTGGGGCCAGAACGGCTCCCTTTCCCTTGCTGTGCAGGCTCGTCTGTATGGAGAAATACATCGACGAGCGCGCCGTAGATGGACGCTGACGAGGAGCACGGCAAGATGCAACCGTCAGAAATAACGAATGCTCAGCGCGCCAGGATTATGGTTGATTTTGACGGCAATAATCGCGAACAAAGGCGCCAGGGCACCGGACGGCTCACCGACTGATGGAAAAGAATTTCAGACGAGAGATGGGATCCCTCCAAAAGGCGTTCGCCTTCATCGACGAATTCGCTGAGAGGCAGAAGATCGATGATTCGGTGAAGCGCTCGGTGTACCTCGCTGTCGATGAGCTCTTCACGAACATGGTCAAGTACCATCCCGCGAACTCGAACGACATCACGATCGTGCTCGAGAGGGCGGCGGACGAGATGACGGTCAAGCTCGTCGACCGCGATGTGGAGCCGTTCGACATAACGGAAGCGAAGAACCCTCACCTGCCGGGTTCCCTCGATGAGAGAAAGCCGGGGGGCTTGGGCATCTATCTGACGAAGAACGTTATTGACGACATCAAGTACGAGTATCGCGACAGAACCAGTATCATCACGCTCACGAAGAGACTGAGGAGGAACGATGTTTGACATCCGCATGAGTGATCGCGGCGAGGTCATGCTTTCGGGAAGGTTCGACGCGGCGCAGGTGGAGAACGCCAAGGCTGTGTTCGACAAGCTCATCACGACGACAGCCGTTGATTTCAAGGATCTGAACTACATTTCCAGCGCCGGATTGGGGGTCCTCATGGCAACGCAGAAGCGGCTGAAGGACGCCGGCCACCAGCTCATGCTCAGAAACGTCTCCGGCCATATTCGCGATGTCTTCACCATCGCCCGGTTTGATCTAATTTTTGACATCAAATAGTCACCAACTTTATGCCCGGTCGCTTGTATATAGGAGAGCAGGAGGATAAGGAGCTGGTCAGGCGGTGTCTGAAGGGGGAAAAAGAGGCCTTCGGCACGATCCTTGACCGCTACGAGAAACCGATCTACAACCTCGTGCTCCGGATGGTCAACGACCGGGACGATGCGGCGGACCTAACGCAAACGATCTTCGTCAAGGCGTACGAAAAACTGGACACGTATGACGAGCGGTTCAAGTTCTTCAGTTGGTTGTACAAGATCGCTGTCAATACAGCGCTCAATTTTATCAGTCACAGGCGGCATCAAGAAAGGCTTCGCGATGATATCGTTCCGAACGGCGTCCAGCTTGAGGAAGAATTTGACACATCGGAACGGTATCAGAAGCTGGAAGACGCCATCCTGGGGTTACGCGTTGACTACAGGATCGTCATTGTTCTGCGACACTTTCAGAATCTCTCGTACGATGAAATGAGCAAGATTCTTGACATACCGGCGAAAACCGTGAAGTCGAGGCTCTTCACCGCGCGACAGATCCTCAAGGATACGCTTGTAAAGTCAGGACTTCAGGGATGATCCAACAGAAACTCATCGAGCTGATCAACAAAGAGATCGACGGGCTCAACTCGAAAGAAGAGAGTCGGAAGCTCAACTTGCATCTCGCGAAGCATCCCGAGGCCCGGAAACTTCACGAGGATCTCGTCAAAACGGCCTACGCCCTGAAGAAGGTTGAAGAAGTCGAGCCTCCTCGGCATTTGAGACAGCACATCCTCAATTCTCTCGAAAAGCGCGAAGAAGGAACTGCCCGCAGCTGGGGCGTTCTGGGAAAGGTCCTCGAAGCTCTCCGAGGCCCTTCGTTGCCGAGGTATGCGCTGGTTTTCGCGTCGGGTCTCGTTGTCGGCGTTCTCCTGCTTGTGATATTCGCTCTTCCGCGAGATCTTGGTGTCGGCGACACGTCTCAGCTTACGGGAACAATGGCACTGGTGCCTGAATTGTCGGTTTTCCAGCCGGCAGATTCCGTCGCGTTCAGACTTCAGGAAGCTTCCGGCATGATCAAGACATACTACGGCAGTGATTTCGTCATAGCAGAAGTGCGCGTCCAGTCGGTCTCGCCGATCAAGACAGAGATCCGGTTCCGGCCTGAAACCGCGACATTTTCCGGCTTCAAGAGACTCCAGGGGAAAGAGGGGAGTCTCGACATAGGCCAGAGCGCAATAGCTCTAACCCAGTCGGGGGCCAGTCGCGGTTTTGTCACATTCTTGACCCACGGAGGCTCCCAAGGACCCCTGGAAGTTACAGTCTCCGGAGGCGGCAAAACGCTCTACCACTCATTGATTCGAACCATACAAGCTGGCAGCGTCCGGTGAAACATTTCCCAACTCCCGTGCAGACGACTTGTATTTAGGACAGGTGTATAATCCAATTCATCCCCCCAATTCACAGTTATGAGGAGGTCGCTATGGAAGACAACCAAAAACCAGAGGTTCAATCGAAGCGGTCGTGGTGGTTGATCGGAACATTTGCTCTGGCTGTCGTGGTCGTTGGCTATTTTGCCTTTTTCTATCCCTGGCCGGCTGCGGAGCAGGTCTCGGGCACGATGGGCGGCATTCAGAAGGCAGAGAAATACAAGGCTGACCAGATGACCGACAAGGACCTTGCGCTGAAGAACCCCGAGATTCAGAAGTTCTTGCAGAGCGACAGGTACGACAAGCTGAGCAAGAACGCGGAGTTCAAGTCTGCGTTGAGCAGCGCCGGGGTCCAGGCCGCGCTGAGCAATGCGAACGTTCAGGCTTTGCTCTCCAACGCCAATATGCAAGCTGCTCTTGCCAATGCGAATTTACGCGCGATGTTGGCCAAAGCAGATGTGCAGGCGATGTTGTCGAAGGCCGACCTCCAGGCGGCTTTGTCCAAGGCTGATTTGCAGGCGTTCCTGAGCAACGCGAATCTGCAGGCTGCTTTGGCGAGCAAGGATGTCCGGGCGGCGCTCTCAAAGTCCGAGCTGTGCGCAGCGTTGGCGGGCGCCGAAGTGCAGGCTGCCTTGGCAGACGCCAGCCTCATGGCGAAATTGCAGAATGCCGATCTTCGCGCTGCGTTGAGGAACGCAGACCTGCAGGCCGCGCTGAAGAGCGCCGACTTGAGGGCTCTCCTGACGCAGGCCGATTTGCAGGCCGCACTGAGTTCATCCGCGATGCAGGCTGCCCTGGCCAGTGCTGACTTGCGCGCCTTGCTGAGCAATGCCGATCTGCGTGCGGCTCTCTCGAACGCCGACTTGCAGGCGGCGCTCTCGAACTCCGGGCTCCAGGCTGCTTTGCAGAACGCCGAGATGCGGGCTCTTCTCTCCAGCGCAGATGTCCAGGCGATGCTTGCCAGCGCTGATCTTCGTGCATTGTTGTATAATGCCGACCTCCGGGCAATGCTTGCGAGCGGTGAATTGCAGGCAGGCATGCAGAAGGTCGAATAGAGAAAGTTCCGCACGAACTCGTGAGTTGGATGCGTGAGTGGGGAGATGCTGCCTGAATGAAGGCAGCATCTCCTCTCTCTGTACGTCGGAAGGCACATCTGCTTCGACTCGTCCTCCGCTGAGTGCTCTTGCTTTTCACCCGATTAAGTGGCATCCTCTCGAACCATTCCGATCCCTCTCAGGACCATTCCCCAAAAAGGCGGGAGAGCCATTCATGAATTTCAGATTGAGGCCGTTCCTCCTCGGTTTCCTACTCTTCCCCGCAGCTCTCAACGCGCAGTTCTACTCTCTCGAAACAAAACACCTGAGGCTGATCTACCTCTCGAAGGAGCACGAGTACATCACACCGCACCTCGCAATCTGCTTTGAGAACGCATTCCGGTTTCACTCGAAACTGTTCGATTATACGCCACCCGGACAGGTGACGGTTCTCTTGCAGGACTTCGGCGATTACGCGTCCGGGGGAGCCAATACGGTTCCGTTCAACCTCATCGGTATCGGCATTGCGCCGTTCAACTATGCCTACGAAACGATGCCGCCTTTGGAACGAATGACGATGATGATGAACCACGAGCTGGTTCATATCTTCACGATGGACAAGCCGTCCCCGAGCAACAAGTTCTTCCGATCGCTCTTCTTCGGCAAGGTCGCACCGATACCGGAGTCGCCGCCGTCGATGCTCTATGCATACCTCACGAGCCCGCGGTGGGAGTCCCCCCGCTGGTTCATCGAAGGGATCGCCGTGTTCCTCGAAACGTGGATGGGCGGCGGGCTGGGACGCGCACAGAGTCCGTATGACGAGATGGTGTTCAGAACGATGGTGCGTGATAGCGCCTACTTCTACGACGTCGTCGGACTGGAGTCGGAAGCCACCAAGGTTGACTTTCAGGTTGGCGCCACCTCCTATCTATATGGCACCCGCTTCGTCAGCTACCTCGCTCTGCAGTATGGCCCGAAGAAGCTCATCGAGTGGTACAGTCAGACGGACAGCAGCAAGGGGAACTTCTCGTCCGAGTTCGAGCGGGTGTACGGGGTCTCACTGGACACGGAGTGGTCGAAATGGATCGACTGGGAACACCGGTGGCAGCGGGCGAATCTCGATTCTCTTGAGCTCAACCCGATCACGCGGTTCCGTCCCCTGGCCCGCGAGGGTCTCGGTTCGGTCTCGCGTGCCTTCTACGACCCGTCGAGCAAGGAGCTGTACGTGGCCATCAGGTATCCCGGGCAAACGGCCCACATCGCCGCCATCAACGTCGAGACGGGCGCGTTCCGAAAGATCCATGATGTCCGTGGTGCTGCTCTGTTCTATGTCACCTCTCTTGCCTATGATCCGGCCTCGCGGACGTTGTTCTACACCGCTGACAACAATAATTGGCGGAGCCTTTATGCGCTCGACCTCGGGACCGGCCGAGCGAGGTTGCTCCTCGAAGACGTTCGAGTGGGAGACCTGGCGTTCAATCAGAAGGACAGATCGATCTGGGGAGTCCGGCACAAGAACGGCGTCTCCACGCTGGTGAGGATCCCTTATCCCTACAACGATTGGAATTCGATCTACACGTTGGACTACGGGAAGGATCTCTTTGACATCGACGTCTCGCCGGATGGCTCGATGTTGACAGGCGCCCTTTCGCTGATCAACGGTCAGCAGCTTCTGATCAAGATGGATATCGAGAAGCTCCTCAACGGCGATACGTCGCACGAAGTCCTTTACGATTTTGAAGATTACAACCCCGAGAACTTCATCTTTTCTCCCGATGGGAAGTTTCTCTATGGCAGCACCTACTTCAGCGGCGTGTCGAACGTTGTTCGGTATGACTTCGCAAAGAAAGATACGGCATGGCTTACGAATACGGAATCCGGCTTCTTCAGACCGGTGCCCGTTTCGGACGATTCGTTGATCGCCTTCCACTACACCGGTAAGGGGTTTGTCCCGGCGATGATTGCCAACCAGGCGGTCGAGAGCGTGAGTGCGATCCGCTTCCTCGGAACGACGATCGAAAAACGGTATCCGGTGTTGGATTCGTGGCACCTGAAGCCTCCCTCGCCAGCCACCATCAATCTCGATTCCATCATGACGTATTCCGGGGACTACAGTCCGTCCAAGGCGTTCAGGCTTGCCTCCATCTATCCGGTTGTCGAAGGGTACAAGGACTTTCCCGCGTACGGCCTGAGGTTCAACCTTGCAGAGCCGACCACGCTTCATCGAATGGACCTCACCGTCTCGTATTCCCCGAATCAATTGCTGTCGGAGAAGGAGCGGCTCCACGCTGCCTTCAACTATCAGTTCTGGCAGTGGCGGATCGGGGCGACGTATAATGGGGCTGATTTCTACGATCTGTTCGGGCCGACGAAGTTAAGCAGGAAGGGAAACTCGTTGACGATCGAACACAAAGACTACCTCATCTATCACGAGCCCGAGACCATGGACTACCGGATCAGCCTCGGCGGCTATTGGGGGTTGGAGCGGCTGCCGGATTTTCAGAACGTTCCCACATCGCTCGACAGGTTCCTTTCGTTCGACGCGCGGCTCAACTACAAGAACACGGTGAAATCCCTCGGGGCCGTCGAGGAGGAGCAGGGGATCCAGGCCCAAGCCGCCTCCCACGCAAACTACGTCAGCGGCGAGCTGATCCCTCGCGTCCTTGCCGACTTCGACTACGGCACGCTCCTGCCCATCAGTCATTCGTCCCTCTGGTTCCGAAGCTCGGCCGGGTATTCCTTCGGCAAATCCGACGAGCCCTTTGCCAATTTCTACTTCGGCGGTTTCGGCAACAACTGGATCGACCACGGAGCAATCTGGCGTTACCGCGAGGACTACAGTTTTCCCGGGGTAGAATTGAACGGGATCGGCGGCATCAACTACGCGAAAGCGATGCTGGAGTGGGATCTTCCTCCGATTCGATTTCGGCGGTTCGGCGTTCCGAAGCTTTACTGCAACTGGACGCGGCTCGCTCTTTTCTCTTCGGCCATCGTGACGAACCTTGACCGCGAGGCGAACCGCCGCACGTTCTCGAACGCCGGCGCGCAAGCCGATTTTAGGCTGGTGATCTTCTCCTCCCTCGAATCGACATTCTCCCTCGGCTACGCCGTCGCCGTCGAGCGCGACCAGCGCTACTCGAAGGAATTCATGATTTCCCTGAAGATCCTGCAGTAGAATCTCAGCCGTCCGTATCAATGTCTGCCTTGGCACCCTTTGCTTTCATTCCGTTCATCGACCTCGCGGTCAGCATACTTCCGGTATTCGTCTTCCTTGGCTCTCTTGTCTTTCTCGACAGTTACAAGTTGGTCAAGATTCAGTCCGTCCTTGTCACGATCGTTCTGGGTTGTGTTGCCGGTCTCGTCTGCTACTTCCTCAATAACTGGGCAGTGGCCTTGTCGGGGGTGGATGTTGCCGTGTATCGTCGGTACGGCTCGCCGATCATCGAGGAGTTCGTCAAGGCGCTCTATGTTCTGTATCTTCTCCGATCAAAGAAAGTGGGATTCATGGTGGATGCGGCGATCTACGGATTCGCCATCGGCGCAGGGTTTGCGCTCGTCGAAAACGTCTACTATGTTCAGCAATTTCCGACCGCGAGTGTTCTCGTCTGGATCGTCCGCGGCTTCGGCACGGCTCTGATGCACGGTGGAGCCACCGCGATCCTCGGCATCGCCTCCAAGAGCCTTGCCGATCGCGCTTCCTCCGAGGGTCTTCAGGTTTTCCTCCCCGGTTTCCTCGTTGCCGTCATCATCCATTCCTTCTACAACCATTTCTTCTTCCAGCCGATGACCTCGACGCTCCTGATCCTCATCATCTTGCCGCTCGTGATGAGGACGGTGTTCCGGCAGAGTGAAAAGGGATTGCGGGCCTGGCTGCACGTAGGCTTCGACACCGATCAGGAGCTGCTGCGGACGATGACGTCCGGCAACCTGTCGACGACTCCGGTCGGCATCTATCTTCAATCGCTTCAATCCAAGTTTCCCACGGATGTCGTTGTCGATATGCTCTGCTATCTCCGCCTTCACGTTGAGCTCACCATCGAAGCGAAGGGGATCCTCCTCATGCGTCAGGCCGGCTTCGAGGTTCCGCCTGATCCTTCGGTCCGGGAAAAGTTCGCTGAGCTTCACACCCTCGCAAGGAACATCGGGCAGACGGGAAGACTCGCCCTTCTTCCATTCCTCCATACGAGCGGACGAGAGCTTTGGCAGCTCCATATGCTCAATCAGAAGTGATGCTCGCGCCGTTGCGCTCTTGACTCTATCCTCCTCGCAGAACCGTTGAACTCTTGCCCCTCCCTCTGACCATTCCCACCATCGGGATGCATTCGCAGGCGTGGGAATCGCATCCATTTCTTCGCCGCTGTATCCGAGTTTTATGAAACTTTTTCAATCTTGAGCGTTGGTACATAAGTTGTTTCGCTGAAAGCAAATACTTAACTTTGTGCTGGAGCTCTTCGGCTTTCGCATGAAAGGAGCTTGCTATGCCTCTCATCGATTCGCGGACAGGAGCTGTCCGAAAAGCGTATACGATCCCGGAACTTGAAGAAGCCGCCAATCTGATGCGCGGCTATGATTTGATCAGTCTCGCAGCCTCGGGATCGGGCCACGCGGGCGGAACGCTGTCGATCATGGACATTACTGCAGCGCTCTATCTGCACGTCGCCCGGCTCGATCCGGAAAGCGCGGCATGGGCCGATCGGGACCGAATTGTCTGGTCGGCCGGCCACAAGGCGCCGAGCCTCTACCTGGGTTTGGGGATGGCGGGATTCTACGACGTGAAGGAAGTGGTCAAACTGAGGAAGCTCGGGAGCCCGTATCAGGGTCACCCGCACTGGCTCAAGCTGCCGGGAGTCGAAGTCTCCACAGGCTCGCTCGGGCAAGGACTGAGCATCGCCGTCGGTATGGCGCTGGGAATTCGGCTCAACAAGTCCGAATCGCGCGTCTACTGCATCAACGGCGACGGCGAGCAGCAGGAAGGTCAGATCTGGGAAGCGGTGATGGAGGCAGGACACTACAAGCTCGACAATCTCGTCAGCATCATCGACAGGAATCGTCTTCAGATTGATGGGTGGGTGAAGGATGTGATGAGTGTCGACCCGCTCGAGGAGCGGTACCGGAGCTTCGGGTGGGACGTCCTCCACATCGACGGGCATAAGATGGGCGAAATTGTTCATGCGTTCGATCAAGCGAAGAAGATGAAAGGGAAACCGGTCGTCATCATCGCGGAGACCGTGAAGGGCAAGGGCGTGGACTTCATGGAGAACGTTGCGGGCTGGCACGGCAAAGCTCCGAGCATCGACGAGATGCGAAAGGGACTGACGCAGCTCGGCCTCGCGGACAAGCTTCCGGTCGATCAAATGCTCAACACCGCAACGGCCTATCAGAAGCACATGGAGGTCGAGCTCAACAACAAGATGCCGCGGTTCGGCCGTGACTACTGGTGGAACACCGACGAGCTGATGCGCGTCGACATGCAGCCGACGAGGAAGGGATTCGGCTCTGCACTGAAAGAGCTCGGCGGCGACGAGCGTGTGGTGTGTCTCGGTCTGGACATCTCCGGTTCGATCACCATAAGCGAATTCTATGACGGTCACCCGGAGCGGAAACCACGATGGATCAGCGTCGGCATCGCCGAGCAGAGTGCGGTCTGCGTGGCTGCCGGTCTCGCCCGGGAGGGGAAGATCCCTGTCCTCGGCACCTACGGAACCTTTGCACCGGGGCGTTGTTTGGATCAAATCAGGACGACGGTCTGCTACGGGGATCTCAACGTGTTGGTCGCCGGCGCTCATGGCGGCGTTTCTGTCGGTCCGGATGGCGCAACGCACCAGGCACTGGAAGATTTGTTCCAGGTCTGCGGGCTTCCGAACATCAATGTCTCAGTACCGTGCGACGTGGTTGAGACTCGCAAAGCCACAGCACACTTTTTGTTCGGCTTGCAGGGGCCGAAATTCATCCGGTTCGCACGCGAGGCGACGCCGATCGTAACGACCGAGCAAACACCGTTCAAGTTTGGCGAGGCAAACGTCATCCGGTTGCGCAAGGTGTCGCCGCGATTCATCGATGCGTTTGAGACGGTTCTGGCGTCGCGGTATGAACCGGAAGGTGAGGAAATATCGATCATCGCCTGCGGCCCGATGGTGCCCGAGGCGATGCGCGCGGCCTACATCCTCAAGCAGGAATACGACCTCGAAACCCGGGTGGTGAATATGCACACCCTCAAACCGCTGGACGCAAAGGCGATTGTGAGCGCAGCGAAGGACACCGGCATCGTCGTGACGGCAGAGGAGCATCAGATCGGTGGACTCGCGGATCGGGTGTGCCGCATCATCACGGAATCACCGGAGCTGTTCCATCTCCCCGTCATCACCGGTTCCATCGGCGTCAAAGACCGGTTTGGCGAGTCGGGGGCGCCGTGGGAGTTGATCAAAGAGTTCGAAGTGAGCGCGGAGCATATTGCACGAAAAGCCTACGAGCTCTTCGAACTGAAGAAGAAGGCAGTCGCGATTCACTAAGAGGACATCGGCATTCAAGCCAGAAACCAAAAAGAGCTTTTTGACAGGTGACGTATGAAACTCGCAGAACGAATGTCAAGACTGGGCACCGAGACGGCGTTTGACGTCCTGGCGGAAATCAACGAATTGAGGGCGAAAGGCCGGAACATCATCGCTCTCTCCATCGGAGAGCCGGCGTGCAATACCGCCGAGTTCATCAAAGACGCGGGGAAGAAAGCGCTCGATGAGAACCAGACCCACTACGGGCCGTCCGCGGGCCTTCCGGAATTTCGCCGTGTCATAGCGGACTACGTTTCGAAGACCAGAGGGCTGCGGTTCGAGCCCGACGAGATCGTCGTCGTGCCGGGAGGGAAACCGGTGCTCTTCTTCAGCGTCCTGGCGACCGTCGAGGAGGGAGATGAGGTCATCTACCCGCTGCCGGGATATCCGATTTACGAGTCGATGGCGAATTTCGTGGGGGCGAAGGCGGTGCCGCTGCGCCTGCGCGAAGAGAGGGGGTTCACCTTCGATATCCAGGAGCTTCGCTCGAAGATCACGGATCGAACCAAGATGGTGATCGTCAACTCTCCTCAGAACCCGACCGGCGGAATCATACCGAAGCAGGATCTTCACGAGATCGCGGAGTTGGCCCTGAAGCACGACTTCTGGGTGCTCTCCGACGAGATCTACACGCGCATCGTCTACGAAGGTAAGGCGGAGAGCATCGTCCAGTTCCCCGGCATGAAGGAGCGGACGATCATTCTCGACGGCCATTCGAAGACGTACGCGATGACCGGTTGGCGTCTGGGCTACGGCGTCATGCCGAAACATCTCGCGGCGCAGGTCACGCGGCTGATGACCAATTCTGCCTCCTGCACGGCGACCTTCACGCAGTTTGCCGGCATGGCCGCTTTGCTCGGCCCGCAGGACTCCGTCGACGAGATGGTGCGAGACTTCCGGGTGAACCGCGATCTCATTGTCGAGGGTCTCAATAAGATCGAAGGCTTCTCCTGCAAAAAGCCGGCCGGTGCATTCTATGTCTATCCGAATGTGACCAAAGCATGCCGCAAGCACGGATTCAAGGACTCCAAACAGCTCCAGCAGTTCCTGCTGCACAAAGCCGGCGTCGCCGTCCTCGGGCAGCATTGCTTCGGCACGAGAACGAAGGACGAGGACCAGGAATACGTCAGGCTGTCGTATGTATCTTCCGCGGCGGACCTCAAAGAGGCCCTCCACCGCATAGAAACCTCGCTGAAGAATCGCGGCCTCGTCGAGGAATTCTTCGGGGAACAGAAAGCCGGAGAGCTCGTGAAGTGAGTGAAGCTCTTGTCGAGCACGGAGTCCGGTCGGCGACCGGACTTTTTTTTGTACGCTAGCGTCGTGGTGTTCGGGATCAGACCGAGCCGTCGCTAGTGCCGTTCCAAATAAGTCTTCTGGTGTTTTCTTGAGCGGCTCGATATATGAAACAGACCCCATCCTGACCTTCCCCTCAGAGGGGAAGGGGCTTTGTTCCCTCTCCTCCACGTTGTTTGTGTCCAGACGATCTTTGTCGGGATCAGGAGAGGGTTAGTCCCAAAGGGATCCCTTCGGGAGGTGAGGTCTGAAGAACACAAGATTATTTTTTGGTGATGGCACTAGGTTCCCGGAGCGGGGAAGGAGGCAGCACATTTCTGTCCCGACGGGATGTACTCACTTTCGTGAGACGCTATCGGGCTGTCGAAGGGGACCATAGAAAGGCCGGGGTTCTCCCTATCTGAACTGCTCGATGCGATAAGCGTGCGCCTCTCCACCGCCCGCAGGCAAATAAACCGAAACACCGTTTGAGTAGATCTTCTCCCTGTCTCCATTGCAGGTGGAGAGAAGGATGTATTTGTCCGTCGCCTCCGTGATGGAATCGTAGATGATCCCGTCCTTGATGTTGCAGGTGCCCGGCGAGAACAAGCCGGCGTTGATCTCCATGGGTGCTTCGCTATTGGTCGGCTGGAAGACATTTTCCTTGTAAAACGTCAGCGTCCCACCCGGGAACTGACGTATACGCAGCACCTGCTTTCTTGCCATCCCCTTCGCGTGATACCGTACCTGGGAAGCACCGCAGTAAATGTTTTGCGAGACGCTATCACCGCTCGCCGCGATGACGAAATAGTGGGTGTCCGTGTAGATCGTGAACGACCCATCAGGCAGAAGCCAGACGCCCTTGCGCCATTCTGCGAGTCTCGATGCAGCCTATTCGGACCGAGGCAGAAAGGACACACTCGAGAGGGAGAGGACGGTCAAGACTACCAGAGGCAATTGTTTTGTCATAGAAACCTCCTTTGGTTGGAATCGTTGGGGGGAACTTGATGTTCCAAGCCGGTGAGTTTCAACCTCGCGTTACGAGGATCCGCCGAGCTAAGTTTCACACCGAGGAACAGTCCGCATTCGTCGTCCCCTGGCTGCACCTCTTACGCAGTGAAGTGGACGCAAAAGTGTACTCTTGGGCTTCCGGGGATCCGCCAGGATCGTGAGAAGTATTCTCCGATCGGCGCGCGGCGTGGATCAGTTGACGAATGGGTCGCGCGCTGAGTGTCAGCGGTCGGCTTGGCGGTGCATGCGGCGGATGGGCGATGAGCATCAGAAGAACGGTGGAATAGGACGCGACGTTGGCATCTCAAAGGGAATTTCTTTACTTTGGACGAAAGTATCCGCACGCTCGAAAATTATCGTATGCCCTATCGTTCCGGAGTCCTTCTCTCCGTCTTGTTGGTTCCCTCCCTCCTCATCGCGCAGGGAGTGGATATTCGCGGCGTTGTGGCGGACAGCGCGTCGGGCGAGAAGATCCCGTTCGCCAACGTCGTCATCGTCAACACCAACAGGGGAGTAGCGTCGAATCTCCAGGGGTTTTACCTGATCACGAACGTCCCCCCGGGCCGGTACGAGATCTCTGCGAGCTCGATCGGCTACCAAACCCGCGTCAGGGCGGTGACCGTCCGG
Organism: uncultured Ignavibacteriaceae bacterium; assembly: GCA_964480945.1. Lineage (GTDB taxonomy): Bacteria > Bacteroidota > Ignavibacteria > UBA10030 > UBA10030 > VGWB01. Next base: position 29,449 of record CAYZRX010000038.1, read on the forward strand.
ATCGGCGAGCCGGTCGTCGTGAACATTCGGCTGCCCTCGAAGCCGGTGGAGTTCTCGGAAGTCATTGTTACGGACGTGGCGCGGCGCCAGCTCACCGAAATCCAGACCAGCGTGCACGTGATGGAACAGCGGGATCTGCATGCCGTTCCGACTGCTGCTCAGGAGGACGTTTTCCGTTCCATCCAGATCTTGCCCGGCATCGTCTCGACCAGTGACGTCAATTCGCAGTTCTACGTCCGCGGCGGGGCGGGGGACCAAAATCTGATCCTTCTGGACGGGATGAGGATCTACAACCCGTATCATGCCTTCGGCATCTTCAGCATCTTCGACGCGGACATCATCAAGACGACCGAGGTCTACACGGGGGCGTTCCCGGCGGGGTACGGCGGAAGGCTTTCATCGGTCGTGAGCATGACGACACGGGACGGTGGGAGCAATGCCATCTCCGGCCGGGCGAACATCAACTTCCTCTCCGCCAAATTGCAGGTCGATGGCCCCATCGTGCAACGGGTGAACTGGATCCTCGACGCCCGCAAATCGCTCTTCTCCGAGACCTTCAAGAACTTCCTCAACAAAGACCTGCCGCTCTCGTTCTACGACGGGTTTTTCAAAGTCACGGCAGAAGGAAGCGAGACGCAAGGGAAGTACAGTTTCGAGACCTTCCTGAGCGGAGATGAGTTGCGCTCGCCGAGCCCCGACCAACCGAACTATTCCTGGCGAACCAGCGCCGTCGGCCTGGTGGCTTCGGGGCTGATCCAGGACAGGGTGTACGTCGAGTCGGTGGCCTACGGAAACTCCTTCGAGGCCAGCCGTGACGCGAAATCGGCCAAGAGCGTGACGCCGGCGTCGACGAAGGTCCGGGAAACAGGGGTGCGCGCCAACGCGACGCTCTATACGGATTCCCGCGATCTGTATTTCTTCGGATTCGAGTTCAACTTTCCGATGCTCGAGTACAATTTGGTCAACAACTACGGCACACCTGTCACCCTCAGCAGTGAGTTCGTTGAGGCGACGATGTGGCTTCGGTACCAAACATCGATCAAAAACCTGCAGGCGGACATCGGGCTGCATCTTGATGTCGGAAGCCTCTTTGAACAAAGGGCCGGGATCGAAGCTATTCAGCCGCGGATCAACCTGAGCTACCCCATCTGGACCGACTGGAAGCTGAAAGCGTCGTACGGCCGGTTCACGCAGAACATGATCACGGTGAACAACGAAGACGACGTCATCGCGATCTTCGATGCGTGGATCCGCGTGCCGGAGGACCTGAAACCCGAGCGGGCGGACCACTACGTGCTCGGGCTGGAAGGGAACGTCATTCGCAACCTATCGGCCAGTTTCCAGGCGTACTATAAGTCCTATGGCTCACTCGTCGTCTACAACCGCAACAAGGTCGATGCGCTCGACCCGGACTACGTCAACGGGACCGGAAAAGCGTACGGTGTGGAGGCGTTGGTTCGGTACGGCGTTCCGCTCGCCGATCTGTATCTGGCGTACACGCTCGGGTGGACGGAGCTGACGACGGCAGGATTCACGTACACTCCGCGGTACGACCGCCGCCACAATCTGAATTTGCTCACCGTGTTCCATCCCGCGGACCGCCTCGATCTGACGCTGCGGTGGGAGCTGGGCAGCGGTTTGCCGTTCACTCAGACGATCGGGTACTACGATCGTTTGAGCATGACGAACTTGTTCCGGGGCACCTACATCGGTGATACGGGCATCCCGTACTCGCTCCTCGGTCCGAAGAACGCGGCGCGGCTCCCGACCTACCATCGCCTCGATGTGGCGGCGACGTATCGCTTCAAGGTCTCGCGGCTGAACTGCTCCGCCGGCATCAACATCGTCAACGTGTACGACCATAAAAACATTTTCTATTTCGACCGCACGACGGGACAAGAGGTCAACATGTTGCCGTTCTTTCCGACGGCCACGCTCAGTGTCGAATACTAATGACGCATCAACGGATATGCACGACGCACTCTCTTTTCTCTCTCGGGGCCTGTCGGGGCGTGGTATAGCGATGAAGCGGATACTTCTTCTCGGTCTTCCGGTAATCGGGCTCCTGGTCCTCCCGAGCTGCGAGAATACGTTCAACCCGAAGGGTCCGTACACGCAGGAGCTCGTCGTCTACTCGATTCTGACGACCAGGTCCGACACGCAGTACGTTCGGGTCTACACAACCTACAACCCGAGCGGTTTCAATCCGCTCGAGATCACCTCGGCCACGGACGTGCGCGGCGCTCGCGTCACGATTGCCAGCAGCGACAGCACCTATGTCCTCCGCGACACGACGATCACGCGCGTCGATCAGAGCCGGTATTCGTCCGGCCTCGGCGCCTACATTGCCTATCCGATGCCGATCGTGACGGGGCGCTCGTACTCGCTCCAGGTCGCCTCCGATCAAGGTGCCGCCACGGCGACTGTGACGGTGCCGGGGAAGGGGACGGTTGTGCCGAATAACCAGTACGTGCTTAAGGAGCCGGGAAAGTACAGCGAGGATATCGCCGCAACCATCTACATGTCACCGATTACGGTGGGATATGTCATTCGTCTCTACGTTGATTTCGACTACGTCGACGGTGGGTCCCTCGTGCGGATGCGGACCGAGGTACCGGTCCGAACGTCCGGGGACGTGGCTGCGTCGCCGCAGTTCACCTATCCTCGACTCACGCGCCGAGATCTCAGCAGGTTTGTCCCGATCGAGACGATCTACTTTCCACTCGATGCGTACGAGTTCCTGCTCGCATACCTTAAGGTGAGGTACTCGGCGTCCGTGGAGCTTCGGAGCGCGACGTTCATCCTGACGCAGGTCGATAACAACCTGTACAAATACTACAACGTCGTGAACGGATTCCAGGATGCGTATTCCATCCGGACGGACTCACCGGACTACACCAATATCCGCGGGGGCCTGGGCGTCTTCGGAGCGATGGTGGAAGATTCGACGGTTGTCGATCTGCCCGCGCAGTAGGATCGTGTGCCGACCACGCGCATCCAAGCCTGACCCGGTCATCAGCTGAAAAAAGAGAGCGCCCGCATCGAATCTTGAGATGAAGAGAGCCTCGTTCTTTGGATTCGGCCAGCGAAAGCCGGCATGGACCTACGCCGCTCACGGTGCGATCTGGAGAATTGAGATCTCCGGGAGCGGCAAGATCATCGGCGAATGCCGGGACCAGGAGCGGAAAGAGGTATCCTTTTTCTGCCTGGAAGGGGAGACCGGCGCCCCACGGTGGGAAGACCGGAAGCTCGAGGAACCGTGGTGGGTCGGGATCGAGTCCGTGCAGGGCGAGACGCTCCTGCTCCATCAGTTCGCGCAGCCGGATATGCCGGAGCATAAGCGCATCGTTGCGCTCGCCATCGACAGCGGAACCGAGCAGTGGAGGAACGATGACCTGACCTACTGGTTCGGGATCCGGGACAAGGTCTACGCCTATCAGGACACGCTGGAAAAGAGGATCGGGCACGCACTGAACCTAGCCACGGGTGCGGTTGAGCAGACCTTTCGTGAGAACCTCGACGAGCTGAGAGCTCTGCGCACGGCATCATTTCAGGAACTCCCCTCCGGGGATTCTCGCTTCCCTGAAATCCTCGACGAGCGTTCGGAAGAACCGCCGATCCTCGCTGCTGTCGACAAGGAAACGAAGGGAAAGAATGTGGTCGGCAATATCGAGTACGTGAGAGAACGGGACTTGCTGTTGTTCAACTATCACGAACCCGCTCGAGGATCTTCAGCCGAGTCTCCGCTCTTCGATAATCACTTTGTGATCTTCGACCTGCAACGAAGGAAGAAAGTATTCTCGGAGGTTCTCGCAAGCGGCCTGAGGACTCCGGTTCCGGACTCCTTTTTTGTCAGGCCCCCATTCGCCTATTTCGTCAAGAATCAAAACATGCTTACCGCGATCAGACTGTGAAAATCATAACCGAACACTTCTCGGTCTCGACACGGGGGAACTCGGAGCTTCTGGATATCACCGGCAGGGTATCCGACCTCCTTGACAGGCACAAGCTGAGGGAGGGCAACCTCACGGTCTTCGTCTCGGGATCGACAGCTTCCGTCACGACGACCGAGTTCGAGCCGGGACTCCGGAAGGACATCCCGGAGGCGCTCAACCGCCTCGCCCCGGAGG
>CAYZRX010000039.1:0-32314 GCA_964480945.1 uncultured Ignavibacteriaceae bacterium
CGATGGAAGATATTGTGGAGGAGATTGTGGGGGAAATCCATGATGAGTACGACGAGGTGAGCAAATCGATCGAACCCGCAAAGGATGGATCGATCGTCGCTGACGGGCGCACAAGTGTGCCGGACTTCAATGAGCAGTTCGGCGCGTCGATCCCCGAGTCAGCAGACTATGAAACGCTCGCAGGTTTTCTGCAGAAAACCACGGGCAGGCTTCCGGTGGTGAACGAGGAGATCCCGTACAACAACTTTGTGTTTACGATCTTGTCCAAAACCGCCCGACGGATCCGCCAGGTCAGAGTGACCCGGAAGCCTCTTCCCATAGAAACGGATCAATCGGGCTCGTGAGCATTCTTGAGACGATACTGGACCAGAAGCGGAGGGAGGTGGACGAGGCGAGCCGTGCTGTTCCGGTGGAGCAGCTGAAGGATGAGGTCCGGAATGCGGTGGGGACGCGTCCGTTCGTTCGGGCGGTGCAGGTCGACGGGATTTCCATCATCGGCGAAATCAAGAAAGCTTCTCCGTCGCGTGGCGTACTCGTCGACGATTTCGACCACGTCTGGCTGGCGAGGGAGTGCGAACGAGGCGGTGCCCGTGCGCTCTCGGTTCTCACCGACCGCTGTTTCTTTCAGGGAGAGAGCCGGTTCATCCGGGAGGTCAAAGAAGCAGTGGCGCTTCCGGTACTGAGAAAAGATTTCATCATAGATGAATATCAAGTGTTTGAGTCGAGGGCGATGGGCGCTGACGCGATCCTTCTGATCGCAAAGGCGTTGACACCTGATCGCCTGAAGTCCCTGTTCCAGTCTGCCCGATCGCTCGACCTGGCCGTTCTTCTCGAGACGCATTCAGCAGCGGAAGTTGCGCTCGCAAATTCCATCGGTGCCAATCTCATCGGGGTCAACAACCGGGATTTGACAACATTTGAAGTCTCGCTGAGTCGATCGCTTGAGCTCGGTCCGCTGATTCGTCCAGGCGCAGTCGCGGTGAGCGAGAGCGGGATTCGCTCGGCATCCGATGTTCGGGCGCTTCGTGAGGCGGGGTTTCAGGCTGTGCTGGTAGGCGAAAGCATCGTTACGGACAGAAATCCTTCTGACGCTATTCGGAGACTGACCGGCAACTAAGATGCAGCAGGATCTTTTTGTCAAAATATGCGGGATCACGAACGCTGAGGACGCGCTCCACGCCGTCCGGTGCGGGGCCGATGCGGTAGGGTTTATTTTCCACGAGGAAAGCCCGCGCTTCATTTCTCACCCAAAGGCCGTTGCGATCGTGGAGCAGCTCCCGGACCACGTCTCGAAAATCGGGGTGTTCGTCAATGCGGACCGCAAGTTCATTCACGACGTCATCAGTCGGGTGACCTTGAGCGCCGTCCAGCTGTACGGCAGCGAGGGGCCCGACGACTTGGTGAATTACGAGACCAGCGTCATCAAGGCGTTCCGCGTAGCGCCCGATTTCGACGTCGAGGTGATGCGCAATTATATTGTCGACGCCTTCCTGTTGGACACCTACAAGGGGGGATCCTTCGGCGGCACCGGACGTACATTCGATTGGAACCTCGCCCTGAAAGCGAAGGAGTATGGCCGCATCATCCTCTCAGGCGGTCTCACTCCCGAAAATGTCGAAGAGGCCGTACGCTTCGTCCAGCCGTATGGCGTCGACGTCAGCAGCGGCGTGGAACAGGAGCCGGGGAAGAAGGACCCCGCCAAGGTTCGTGAGTTCATTATTCGGGCGAAGAGCATCCCTCTTTCCTATCACGACAATGAAGACGAATAACAGGTACATCGGTACGATGCCGGATGAGCGCGGCCATTTCGGAGTCTACGGCGGCCGCTACATTCCGGAGACTCTCATGCCGGCTGCGGAGGAGCTCACGCGACAGTATCTTGCTCTGAAAAATGATCCCAATTATCGGAAGGAGCTCTCTTACTATCTCAAATCCTTCGTGGGCCGTCCGACTCCGTTGTTCTATGCGGAACGATTGACGGAAGAGTTTGCGGGACCGAAGATCTATCTCAAGCGCGAAGATCTGTGTCATACCGGGGCGCACAAGATCAACAACACCGTCGGGCAGATCTTGATCGCCCGCCGGATGGGGAAGAAGCGGATCATCGCCGAAACCGGCGCCGGCCAACACGGCGTGGCGGTGGCGACTGTTTGCGCGAGGTTCGGCCTGGAATGCGTGGTCTATATGGGTGAGGAGGATATCGAACGGCAAGCTCCGAACGTCGCGAGGATGAAGCTGCTTGGCGCGGACGTCCGCGTGGTCAAGAGCGGCAGCCGAACGTTGAAGGACGCTACAAGCGAAGCGATCCGCGATTGGGTGACAAACGTAGAATCCACGTTCTACATCATTGGCTCCGTCGTCGGGATGCATCCCTATCCGATGATGGTCCGGGACTTTCAGAGCGTGATCGGAGTGGAAACGCGAGAGCAGATTCTTGAGGTTGAGGGCCGATTACCGAATGCCATCATCGCCTGCGTCGGCGGGGGTAGCAATGCGTTGGGCATTTTCTATCCCTTCCTGGACGACACGGACAAGGTGAAGTTGATTGGGGTGGAGGCAGCGGGACTCGGCATCTCTACTGGAAAACACGCAGCGCCGCTGGCAGCGGGCACTCCCGGTGTTCTGCACGGCGCGATGCAGTACCTGCTGCAAGATGCGAACGGCCAGGTGCAGATCGCGCACTCCATCTCCGCCGGGCTGGATTATCCCGGCGTGGGCCCAGAGCATTCGTATCTCAAAGACAAAGGATTAGTACGCTACGCTTCTATTACGGATGATGAGGCACTGGAGGGTTTTCAGACGCTGACCCGGCTGGAAGGGATCATCCCCGCACTCGAGAGTGCTCACGCCATCGCCTATGCCGCGAAAGCGGCGCCCGATATGGCAAAGGACGATCTCGTCGTCATCAATCTCTCCGGACGAGGGGACAAAGATCTTTCGACTGCCATGAAAGCTCTTCGGATGTAGAGTTCACCGGACTCCCGCCGCTTCTTCAAGCACTTTCAGCGTCTCTTCGGCCGTCTTCCTCGCACTGAATCGTCCAGCCTGCGCGAAGCCCTTCTTCCTCATCTCTTCCCTCAACGGCGAATCACTCAAGAGCTTCTCGAGCTCCTTTGTCATCTGGCCGACATCGTGCGGATCGACCATGATTGCAGCGTCCCCGACCACTTCAGGGAACGAGGAAGTGTTCGAGCAGAGGACGGGCACGCCACAGGACATCGCCTCCAGCGGAGGGAAGCCGAACCCCTCGTAGATCGACGGGTAAACGAAAAGTGTCGCGAGCTGATAGAGCGAAGGCAAGTCGTGGCGGTCGACGTATCCGATGAACCTGACCTTGTCGCCAAGCTCGAGCCGGGCGATTTCCGTCTTGATCGACTCGACGAACCAACCCGGCTTTCCCGCGATGACAAGCGTATACTGGTTCCTGAGCCATTCCGGGAGGAGAGCGAATGCTCTAGCAAGATGCGCGACGTTCTTCCGTGGCTCCACGGTCCCCACATAGAGAACGATCTTCTCAGGGAGACCGTAGGCGCTGCGCACCCTATCCAATTCCTTCATGTCGTCCGCCGGTCGATAGTCGTCATCGATCGAGTGATAGATTACAGTTGTTTTAGCCGAGGCTGAAGGATAGAGGCGGAGGAAGTCCGTTTTCGTCGCCTCGGATCCTGTAATGATTTTGTCTGCAACCTTCGCAGCGTTCGACACAAAGATCTTCTGCCAGAGCCGCATTTTTGGCGTGAACGTCTCGGGATAGAGCAGGCCAATGAGATCATGGATCGCCGCAACCAATCGGAGATTGGAGGGAGGGAGAAGGGGAAGTGCGTATGCGGGAGAAAAAAAAAGGTCGATATTGTTCCTCGCAGCAAACCGCGGCATCAGGACATTCTCCCAGACGCGGTTCAATCCCGCTCGATTGTAGCCCTTGATCAGAAGCGTCGTGAGGTTGGGAGCCTGCAGATCGTCGATCGGTTCGACCAGAAAGAGGAAGTAGTGATTTCGTCGGTCGATGCTGAGAAGGGAGCGGACGATTCGTTCCGCGTAGACGCCAACCCCCGTCTTGTCCCCCACAATTGTTCTACCATCGATGGCAATTCGCATGGAGCTTTTCCCTAGGTGCCAGAAGGATTCGAGCGGACAGCTGAAATGAGCTGTCTGATCTCGTCGATGCTTAAGGCCCTGAGCAACAAGAGCGATGCCAGGTAGATGAGAACGCTCAGCGCGAGCAAGAGGAGGACATGCAGATCCGGCTTGAAGAACAAGAACGCGCTCATTACGAGAGCGGCAAGAACGATCCTCATGAGAGCCCCAAGTTTCACGAACGAGCCGATCTCACGCTTCATCCTGACGACGAGAAAACTAAACCCCAGAAGCTCGGTCGCGACGGTCGTGACGGACGCTCCGATCTGCGCGTAGTGCGGTATGACGATGAGGTTGGCACCCACGTTGAAAATGACATTGAGCGTAGTCACTCGGAGGACGAAGTGCTGTTGATCCATGGCTCCGAGGGAGTTGCCAAAGAGGTTCGTCAGGTAAACGATGGGGATGAACCAGACGAGGATCGACAAGCAGACGGCCGCGGGAGCGTAGGACGGCTCGAAGAGAAGGTGAATGATTTCGTTGGAGAGCAGAGTCGTCGCCACCGCGATGGGGAGGGCGATCATAATGAGGTGTGTTGCGCTCCGTTGGAGCACCCTGGCGACATCCTCCTTATGTGTGCGGAAGCTCTGGCTCACGAACGGAAACACGGCCCCGCTGACGGCCGCCGTGATCATGATGAGCGGGAGGATAAGGTTGTAGGCTGCCCGATAGATGCCCGCGGCGTCGTCCCCGATGAACTTGGCGACGAGCACGGTGTCGAAATTAAAGTAGATGGAGGTGAAGATGGTCGTGAGCGCAAACGGAAGGCCCCCCTTTAACATCATCAGCATATGCTCAAAGTCCCTCTCGAGCGTCGGTGCGGTGAACCGTGAGCGAACGACGAAGTAGGTGGCTGCCACTGAAATCAGGTTGACCACGCCAAGAATTGAGAGGAGCGACAGAAGGCCGGCATCATACCAGATCGACCCGACGATGACGAGGAACTCTGCCGCCCGGGCCAGGGAGAGAAGCCCCGCTTCGTACCCGACTTTGTTGAGTGCCCGAAGCAGCGACCCAAACGTCGTCCAGTATGTCCGCAGGAGGGTGACGAGTCCCGCCAGAGCGACAATATAGAAGCGCTCGCTTCCGAAGGAGTCCAGTATGCCGCCGGTGATGGAGATGGCAACGAAGACCAGGAAGGTCAGACCTCCCTTCAGTGCGAGGACAGCGCCGACCTGTTTAGGAAGGCGATCTTTCAAAACCCTCGGAACCTCGCGCATCAGATAGGTGTCCATTCCAAGATCGCACAAAGGGATGAACAGCGCCGTCAGCGCAAACGCGTAGTTGTAGGTACCGAAGAGTTGCGTGCCAAGGTAGTTCGCCAGGAGAATGAACGAGACGAATGCCAGAAGCTTTGTCAGGACGTGGAATCCGAAAAGGAGGAGCGAGTTCCGAAGGACGGAGCGGCTGCCGATGCGATCCGGAAGAGAGGATGAAGCGATTGTTAGCGAGGGATCGTCCCGTGGATTCGCGTCAGTCGGTGCGGGAGCCATCAGTGCATTGGTTGTTTGCGCTCCATAATACCTAAAAACGGGCGCTTAGTCAAGGTTGTGTCTTGAGTTTCGGCCTTTGGGTGGTTATATTGGTTTCACTCGCAGGTTGTCTGCGAGCGACCGGAAATGAGCTCCGCACTGCATGGCTCACATCGCAATTGACGGACGTAAATACTTTGATTTTGGCATCGGGACGTATGTGCAGAATCTCGCGGCGGGGATTTCGAGAGCGAACTCACCGCACGACTACACACTCCTCGTCGCTGCCGAGGATCGGGCTCGAATCGAACCTTTTCCGCGATGGCGGACATACGCCACGAACCTCAAAAAGTACTCGCTCGGGGAGATGGTTCTCCTGGGCCGCGAGACAAGAAAAGCCGGAGCGGATCTTCTGCACGTTCCTCACTACACATTGCCGCTCGGTCTCAGAGGGAGGTCCGTTGTCACAATCCACGATCTCATTCATGTAGCGTTTCCTCAGTATTTCACGGTCGCCCAACGCACTTACGCAGGGGCCGTCCTGCGACACGCGGTACGTGACGCGGGCGCTCTCATCACCGGCTCCCATCAAGCGAAGAGAGACATCGTCAGTTTGTTCCGGATTGACGAGCGCCGGGTTCACGTGATCTACCATGGCATTCAAGCGCACTTCAAGAAACTTGAAGATCGCGGACAGCTTCAAGGATTCCGCGACCGGTTTGGGTTGAAACGCCCCTTCATCCTCTATGTCGGCAACATCAAGCAACATAAGAACATACCGGCTCTTCTGAGAGCGTTCAAAAAGTCGCTGCCGACTCAGAAAGATCTCGATCTGGTGTTTGTTGGGGAGTTGTTGAACGGCAATAAGGGACTCTCGACCCTTGTCGACGAGCTTGGGATACGGTCGAAGGTGCGAGACTTGGGAAGGCTGTCGGCGGATGACCTTGTCTGCGCGTATAACGGTGCCGAGGCCGTCGTTCTCCCCTCACTGTACGAAGGGTTCGGGTTCACAGTTGTAGAGGCGATGGCGTGCGGGACTCCGACCGTTGTTTCAAATCGCGGCTCGCTGCCCGAAGTCGTTGGTGACGCGGCTCTCGTTTTCGATCCATCCGAGCCCGGTGCACTTGGTTCTGCCCTTCAGGCTGTGCTGACTGACCGAGGTCTGAGAGAATCACTGATCGCCAACGGTCGAAGAAACATCCAGCGATTTTCCTGGGACGCTGCAGCCAGAGAAACCATAAAAGTCTATGAATCAGTTCTAAGCGAATTTCCAAGTCCGTGAAACGAATCGGCATCTTTGGCGGATCATTCGATCCTCCGCACATCGGCCATCTCATCATCGCCGAGCTTGCGCGGGAGCAACTGCTTCTCGATGAAGTGGTTTTCGTTCCGGCGTTCGTGCCTCCTCACAAGATGGGACGCTATGCATCAACGGCGCTGGACCGACTGACAATGACGAAGCTCGCAGCTCGCGGGAACACTTCCTTTCACGTTTCCGACACTGAGATTCGAAGGAAGGGAGTTTCGTACACCGTTGATACCGTCAATGCGTTCAAGCGTCGTCATCGAACGGCGAAGCTCTTTTTGATCGTTGGAGGCGACAGCCTGTCGCAGTTCTGGTCCTGGAAGTCTCCCGGCGACATTCTCTCGAACGCTTCGTTGGCCGTGTACGGCCGACCAGGGTATGAGAATCGCAAGGCAGGTCACCCCGCGGCGCGGATTCATCATCTTCAGGGCCCTCTTCTTCAGATTTCCTCCACCGAAATCAGAAGGCGAATAGCGGGCGGAAAATCTATCCGATATCTGGTGACTGAACCTATTCGATCCTATATTGCGAAGCGCAAGCTTTATCGGCATCGGTCCTGACGAGCAGAAAAATGAAGACGACCGCACCCATCGATGAAATCCGGAAGATCGTAAACACCGATCACTACGATCCGTACAAGATCCTTGGAGCTCACGTGCTCGAGCTGAAAGGAAAGAAGGGTGTCGCAATCCGCGCCTTTCTGCCGGACGCGGAATCTGCGGAGGTCCTTGAATTAGAGGGGGAGGATGTCGCGCGAACCCATCGGATGAGCAAGATCCTCGAGGAAGGGTTTTTCGAGGTGTTCATATCAGACCGGGCAGATGTGTTTCGGTACAAGCTCAGAAAGAAGACGGATTCCGGCGAAACGGGTGTATTCTATGACTCGTATTCCTTCTTGCCGACCTTGACCGATTTCGACCTGTATCTCTTCAACGCCGGGGATCATCACCGCATCTACGAGAAGCTCGGAGCACACTACGCCGAGGTCAATGGGGTCGGCGGCATTCAATTCGCCGTTTGGGCGCCGGGGGCGCGCAGCGTGAGCGTCATCGGCACCTTCAATGGATGGGACCGCCGGAAGCACGCGATGAGAGTGCTCGGATCGTCGGGGGTCTGGGAAATATTCATTCCGGGATTGCCCGACGGGGAGCTGTACAAGTTTCAGATCAAGACCCAGGAAAGCAGGATTTTAGACAAAGCAGACCCGTACGGATTCGAAATGGAGCTGCGGCCGAGCACGGCATCGAGGGTTAACCTGGTTCGCGGGTTCGAGTGGGGAGATGAGGCGTGGATGAAGCAGCGATCAGAGGCCGGCCGGCTTGCGGGACCTTTGTCGGTGTATGAAGTGCACCTGGGTTCGTGGGCACGCGTGCCTGAGGAGGGCAATCGATGGCTCTCGTACCGGGAGATTGCTCCGCGTCTGGTTGAGTACGTCAAGAACCGCGGGTTCACGCACATCGAACTGTTGCCGGTGATGGAGCACCCGTTGGATGCTTCGTGGGGGTATCAGGTCACGGGGTATTTTGCACCGACGAGCCGCTACGGACGCCCCCAAGATTTCATGTTCTTCATCGACTACTGCCACCGGAACGACGTCGGCGTGATCCTTGATTGGGTGCCTGCCCATTTCCCGAAAGATTCCAATGCTCTCGGCCGGTTTGACGGAACGCATCTCTACGAGCATGCCGACCCCAGAAAAGGGGAGCATCAGGATTGGGGGACCTACATCTTTAACTACGGGAGGCATGAGGTTCGGAATTTCCTCATTAGCAACGCGCTGTACTGGTTCGACAAGTACCACATCGACGGTGTGAGGATCGATGCAGTGGCTTCCATGCTCTATCTTGACTACTCCCGACGAGAAGGTGAATGGATCCCGAACCAGTACGGAGGGCGGGAGAACATTGACGCGATCGAGTTCCTGAAACATCTTAACCGCATCGTGCACCACTACTACCCCGGAGTATTGATGATTGCCGAGGAATCGACCGCGTGGCCGGGAGTCACGAACAGTCTCGAGAACGGGGGCCTGGGATTCGACCTCAAGTGGAACATGGGGTGGATGCACGATATGCTCGAGTATTTCTCGCTCGATCCCATCTACCGATCGTACCATCAGCGCAATCTCACATTCGTCCTTCTGTATGCGTTCAGCGAGCGGTTTCTTCTGCCGCTCTCACACGATGAGGTCGTTCACGGTAAGCGAGGTCTCCTGGACAAGATGCCCGGCGATCTTTGGCAGAAGTTCGCGAATCTGCGGGCGCTTTTTGCTTTGATGTACGCGTTTCCAGGGAAGAAGCTTCTCTTCATGGGCGACGAATTCGGCCAATGGGTGGAATGGAATGACGAGGCCTCGCTCGATTGGCACCTCCTGGACTATGATTTTCACAAGGGGGTCTTGCGACTGATCGACGACCTGCACAAGCTCTATGCGAGGGAACCGGCTCTCTTCGAGGTAGATTTCGAGTATCGCGGATTTGAGTGGATCGATTTTCAAGACAGCGGCAGCGCCGTGATTTTGTTCGAGCGGAAGGGACGTGACCCACGCGGGAGGGTGGTCGTGGCGTGCAATTTTACGCCCGTGCCGAGGTACGGCTATCGCGTCGGCGTGTCTGAGAGGGGAGTATACGAAGAGTTGGCCAACACCGATTCCTCGTTCTACGGAGGAAGTAATCTGGGAAATGCCGGAAAGATCCAAGCCGAAGAGATACCTTTTCATCATCGCCCATATTCGCTGAACCTGACTTTGCCTCCACTCGCTGTCGTCTATCTCAAGCGCCGATCAGACTCGTAATCGATCAGCGGTGATGCTAGACGTGTGCACGGATCTTTTCTCGGAACTCACCTTTTTTTTCGGGACAACAAGATGAGCTCTACCTTCTTGCGTCCATAGCTTCCGCTTCCTTTGTCCTCGTCGATCGTTAGGAGGAGTTCTAGCTTCTCCCCGGACCTCCGGCCCATCTCCGCACCTTGGGCCGATCGGATCGATTGGTCATAGTCGAAGACGAGGAGAGAGTAGCGGCATGCTGCCTTACCCTCTACTTCGAGAATGTACTCCCGCTCAGTCCACTTCTCCTCGAGGATTCGAAGCCCCGAAGATTCCTGAGCCTTTTTGAGGATTGGAATCGGCGGAAGGACCGCAACGCCGCCTGAATGGCGAAAGGCGACCTCAGCGGAGTTCACCAGCTTGAACTCTACAACGGGCACATCAGAGTATTCGCGGATGAGCGTCCGCTTGTCGGACCTCTTCGACCCTTCCAAGATCTCGTCGATGCTCGTCCCAAGGGGGAAATACGGTTGAAGTTGCACGTTGATCGGCCGGGGTGAGGAAGATCGGAACCGAAACACTGTCCGCCCTTTCTCTCGGTTCATTCTCAGCTCGATAGCCTGATTGCCGACACGGATATTCTTGATCTCTGCGGTTGGCCATTCGGGCGGGAAATAGGGCCGGAACGAGAGCGTTCTGCCAAGGCTGTCGGCCTTCAAGCCGAACATGCCCTCCAGGAGGGGCTGCAGAACCATTGTTTCCGACCAAGCCTGGTGCGGACACACGCCGGCGGGCTGAAATCGCTCGCCGTGGAGCACTTCCACTGTATAACCAGCGCCAAACGCTCTAAAAAGGCCCAGGCTGGAGGAAATATGCTGAAAGGCTTGAACTGGTCGGGCCCCAACGAATTCCGCCAGAGCAGCCCATCCTGTGAAGAGAGGCCAAACGCTTCCGTAATGGTACCCTGTGGGATTGTACAACGGATCGTTTCTGCCCACGATTCGGACTCCCCAATCGGCCGAGAAATCCATAGAGTTGCACAAGCTAAGACATTGACTTGCCAGCTCTTGACTCCCGCAGCCAAAGTAGATTCCAGGGGCTGTCAGAGTCGTCTTGTCCTTTCGATAGCTTCCGTTCGAGAGTTTGCCGAAGTTGAAGCACCCCGTTTTCGGGTTCCAGAAGTCCCTGCTGATGATCTTCCTCACGGCCACCGATTCGCGTCTCCATTCCCGTGCAAGATTGTCCCTTCCGATGGATCTAGCCACAAATCCCGACTCTTCGAGCGCCTGGCCCCAGCAGGCAGCGAGATAGTGCTCCGTGTGCACCGGGAAGAGCTTTCCACCCTCCACCCAGCCGTGACCGACGTTTGTATTCTCGATTAAATGATCCCCGTCTGTGTCGGTCTTGAGGCAGAAATCGAGAGCTTTTCGGATTCGTGGAAACTCCTTTCGTACGAAGGGGAGATCTCCGCTCGCCCGCAAGTACCGCCCCATCAAGATCAGAAAAAGCGGGGTCGAATCTGCTGCGTCATAATGAGCGTAGCCACTCGTCGTTAGCTCGTGCAGGATCTTGCCGTCGACATCTTGGTTCCGACCGAGAAACTCGAGCACGCTCCGCACCTGTTCGAGGTTTCCATAGGCGAGCACGCCCAAGCTTGTCCAAACGCTGTCCCGGCCAAAGTACCACGCGTACCCCGGCCGACCGCTTGTCTTGTGCCCACCGTTCCACCCTGAGTCACTGAGCCCATACCCCGCCATGAATGAACTGCCCAGGCCAGGAATTCCTACAAAGAATCGATCCGTCGCCGCGAGCGCCCAACGATATGACTCATTGAACTCCTGATCCGGAGTATTGACCTGGACGTAGTGCCGGTCGAGTCCCTTGAAATGTCTGGCCTGCTCGTCAATCCGCCGCTGAGGGTTTTTGAGGATCGACCGATACGCACTCACAGCCTCCCGTTCCCCTTGGCTGGAACCTGCGAACGCGACGGTGCATTCCGGCTGCGTCGTTGCCAGCGTGAAGCGAAAGGCGACGGCAACCTGAACTTCATCCGTCGGTGTCCCTACCAGTTCGCCTTTGTGCACTGAAATCATCTGGAACCGGCCCACAAGGTGCGCGTTTGGCTTGACGGAACAGCCCAGGAGGGAGACCAGGCTGCCGCCGTCTGCTGAAACAAAGGCCCCCTGAAGCCTGTCATCCCAGGCGAATCTCAACGAGCCTGTCACATGTTCACTTAGAGGCCACATTAACCTGAGGTCGATCGTCGCAACAAGGACGAGCTCCACCGCTCGAAGACCTTTGATTCTGTAATGAACCGCCCCGCATGGTCTGCTTCGATCAGCAAAAGTGATTTCCTCAATTGCCGCGTCCTCAAGTTGATATTCGCGTGTGAAAGAATCGGGCTTCACGGTTACCCGGGGATTGAGATAGTCGGTCCATATCAAATCCCGCCCATCGGTTTTGATCCCTACCCTGAGATCCTTCAAGATTCGAACTGGATGGCACCAGGCTTCGAGAAGTCCGCTTCGCTCCTTTCCCATGAGGAGAATCCTTTTCCCGCCAAGATCGAAGAATTGTTCCTCTGCGTGATCCGCGGCTTCAAGGTCGCGGCGGATCGTCAACCGATCTGGAGTCGGGAGGAGGCTGGAGGAGATCGAGCCGATCGGCTTGCTGTGGTGTTTTGATACTTCAACTGTACGCTCTTCGAAAGACCAGTACGTCTTCGTGAGAGCTCCGCGTGTTCGGCTGCCGGAGTCACTACAGCCTCGCTTCCTCCTCGCGAGATAGAGGAGGCAATTTCTGGCGAACCGTTCCAGGTGGAGGCGAAATCGATGCTCCGCCTCCTCGAAATAGAAATGACAGCCGATAGCGAGTACTCTCCCTTTGCCCACGCTGTACTCAACGACATTGCGTCGCTGCTCGTTCAGCTTGATGTAGAGCTTTTCGACGGCTACCACGCGACCACTTGCGGGCAGGTTATTCTCGTAGTAACAGACAGAATGCCCGGCCCCCACCTTAGGTGACCACGTATAGAGCCCTCCGAGGAAACCATCGAAGATCGGGTGACTCCCTCGCGAACCGAAACCGCGAATGTCTGGATAATCCTGAGCCCACGATTCCTCAGCCCATGGGCCCTTCATCCTGACGTTCGGTACGGCGGTCTCGATTTGAAGTGGGACGGCGTATTGGGAAGCGAGGAGGGAGAGGAGTAGCCTCCCGCCTCGGCGGAGATAGCTCGCGATGGAAGTGAGTACCTGCGGATCCAACGAGTCAAAGGGAAGATCAACGGAGGAGTCGAAATGCCACCACAGGAGATCGAATGATCGGAGGGAAGAGGGGATGTCCTTGATCGATTCAAACGTGAGGCGTTTGGCTTTGACATCCTTCTGCTCTTGCAGGAACTTCCAGGCTCCACGCTCCTCACCCGAGACGGTAGACGGATTGCCGACCAGGTAGCCGACTCTCATCACCGCAGCTCGACCTGCATCATGTAATTTCGCTCGAAAAGCTCATCCCACACCCAGAGGTCGGTTGAAGTCTGCAAGCCGATCCTGATGCTGAACTTCTTCCCTCGTACGAGCTTGAGACCATAGTCGGCGTTCCGAAGGATCGTCACCGTCACCTCATATTCATTCTTTTCCGGGGAGGGAACAGACCAAGCCACCTTCAGGTCTGTCGGTTTCAGGATATCCCGACGGTCTCTCGGCGGATCGGTCCAACTCGAACAATCGCGCAGGTAATAATCAGCCATCCTTACCGAGTCACTCGATTGAAGGAGCCGAATCTGGAAATTGTCGAACCCGTGAAACCAGCCATCGTTGTCAGCGTCGATCTGAAAAAGCAGATTTGCCGGCTTGTCGACTTTATAGGAGAGCAGAAGCGCCGATTCGCTCCACGCAAGATCGATTGTGGCAGAAAGGTCCGGTGCCGTGATCGTCCCAAAACGACGGAGCGGGAGCTCGCCCACTTCTTCGACCTTGGGGATCTTCGGGTTGATGGCGTACAAGGGCTCCGGATCAACGCCGTCCGTGATCCCGTCACCGTCGGTATCCGGGTTTTTCAAATCGGAGCCTCGAGATGTGCCGGCCATTACCTCTGCAAGGTCGTTGAGCCCGTCGGCGTCCGTGTCCTTCAAACGTGGATTCCCTCCGAGGCGGTTCTCATCAAAGGGAAGCGAGGCATCGTCGTCCGGAACTCCGTCCCGGTCCGCATCGGCGGTTGCGGTGAGCTGTGCGGACTTCAAGTTCAGCCACGAGTCCGTGCCGGCGTTCCGCAAGATGTGCGCGTTGAAGTCGAAGTCCTCACCGAAACGCCCCGGCATTTTCCACGGCAGGTCCGGGTGATAGTATTGCCGGTAACCGCTGGCGTCCATCAACGCATCCACCTGGTGGTTGAACTCGTGAGTGATCAGCCAATCCTGTCGACTGAACTTATCCTGGAAAGGAATTCCGGTATAACCGGTCGTCTTGCCGTATTTCCACGGTGCGGGAAGGCCGTACGTTCCGCCGCCGACCGCTTGTCGGATGCTGATGGAATCTCTCTTCGAGGGATCTCTTAACGCACTCGTCCTTCTCGTAGGATAGTTGACCCACGCGTATGGGCAGATGAGCGCGGCGTAATCCTCGGGTCTCTTGCCGAAGAATTTTGCTGCCTGCTCGAAATCCCTGGTGACACGCTCGTTCGGCGCAAGCCAGTATGGGTCACTATCACCCACCTCGTGCAGCCAGAGGGTATCCTCGACGACATAGAAATCGAAATCGAGAACGAACCGGCACGCGGAGTTGCGGAAGTAGAATTCCCGGTTGAAGTCCGTCGCCTGCCTGAGGTACGACAAGTCCTCCTCGGTCATCGTACGGCCGTCGGGGATCTCGGGATACCGGTCGCGAGGGTATCTGTCCCGATAGCAGATGGTCCTGTAGACCATGTACATCACGGGAAGGCGGCTCAACGGCATCATCTTGGGGTCGGAGGGGGGTGTCGTGAAGCGGAAGACCTTCGAGCGTGAAAATGACGCGGGGATCGTCTCGAGGCCTGGCGTTAGCCGGAACAGATAGCGAGTCAACGGTCGAAGGTTCTTCACCATCGCCGTGTGCCTGCCGTTTCGTGCGGTCTCGATCGACATCGCGCGCAGCCAGATCGTTCCATCACCGGAGTACTCCAACATCGGTTGTGCGATCGAACTACTATGCCAAGAGATCTGCATCGTTCTCGGCGAGATGGGTTGGGTCGTCACCGGAAATGTGTCGATTCGTGGGTCCCATATCACCAGTTTGTCATAATCCGCGACGACGATCTTGTCCTGGTCATAGATGTCGATCCCTCGTGGCGCCTTGAATCCTCCGATGACGGATGCGTCGAGAGAGCCTAGCAGCCGACCCTTGGGGTCGAACTGAAAGACCGTGCGCGCGCCGGGGTCGGCCACAAAAAGGGTTGTGGATGTTGAAGCCAGGCTCGACGGCGCCACTAGTCGATCACAGATGGAGTCGATGACCGTTCCCGCACTGTTGGAGACGATAACTCGGCGGCGTTCAATGGTGTACACACGGTCTTTGATCTTGGCGGTTGTCGTCAGCGGGGGCTGCTCTCCTTGAAGGTCGAGTGCGACGACCTTGCCGGCCGCGTTCATTCTCAGGAGCCGATGCGACTCCGGGCTGTAGATGGTGAGGTCGCGGCCGATGGCTTTCACGTATCCGACGTGTTGAAAGGTGATTTCGGAGCCGATCGCCGGGACCCTGCTGGGCACAGGAGGAGCGTTAGCGAAGACTCTTACCGATTTGAAGTCAGAGCGGCCGTCGGAGGCCTGAAGGCCGATGTAACCGGACGGGAAAAGCAGATTCGTGTCGATTCCGACGGAGGCCCCATCGACGAAAATCTCATATCGTTTCTTGGGTGGATCGATGTCGATTCGGAGGGTGATCCAATCGGTTGGAGATTTGGGGGAATCGAACGTGTTCGTGGCAGTGAATTCCCCCGCCCCGTCGAAATATCCCGCGAGGATACTTTTCTCATCGAAGCGGACCATTTGTGAGAGGGCTTTCGACGACCTGTCATCGAGGTCGAAATAGACACCTGCCCTACTCCCTCGCAGCCTCACCTCAAACGAAAAAGGTCGCGTATCATACGTGTAGTACGTTGACGCAAGAAGCTGGTCGTAGCTTCTTGTTTGAATCGTGAGCGTTGAGTCTGTGATACGCCAGTCTCCCGTGGCGCATTTCCACTCCGATCCCAGAGTGGCCCTCTGAAAATCATCGTGAAGCCAGATGTTTTGCCCCCTCGCGCTCGCGACGAAGACTATCAAGAAGATGGCGGTAACGAGTCGGTTCATTCTTTGGCCTTCAGAGACCTCATACGGATCTTGGTCCATTCGACGCGCCTCGTTTCAACGGAGTCGTTCTCTGCAAGCTTCAGATATTTTTGATAGTTTCGAAGGGCCGCACGTGTATCGCCGACATCATCGAGAGCCGAGGCGAGAGACCAGAGAGCTTTTGCCATGGTAGAATCAATCCGGAGGGCGGCGTCATATGATTGGATTGCCTCCCGGTACTTGCGCGAGGCAAAGTAGAGATCGCCCAGCTGCATGTAAATGTCGGCGATCTCTTCCGGATGATGCGCGCGGATGGCGCCATGGAAGGCCGCGACGATGGACGGCAGGGAATCGACTTTCCGAAGCGCGCGGGCCAAGTTGATGTAGAGGAAAGGGCTCTCCGGATCAATCTGGATCGCGCGCTTGTAGGCGAGCACGGATGAGTCATACTTCTGAACTTGAAAGTATGCGTGCCCCAGATTTCCGAGATACACGTCGCTCAACGAGTCGAGTTCGGATGCCTTCCGGAACGCATCCGTTGCATGCGGGTAGTTATCGAGCGCGCGATAGCAGAGACCGACCTTATTCATGAGGTCGGCATTGTCCCGCCGATGGTCTGCCGCTTCCCGGTACAGCGTGAGGGCCTGGGCGTAATGCTTCTTGACGTAGTAAATCGACGCGAGGACGTTCAACGCAGGCACAAAATTGGGATTGAGCGTGAGACAGACTGTGAAGCAGACCTCTGCCGAGTCTTGGTTCGCAAGCGCTACCAACGCCGTTCCAAGGTAGTAATAGGAGAGAAAATCATCAGGGTTCTCAGCAAGGACCCGGCCAAACAGCTGTGCGGATTCATCATAAGATCGCAGGTCATTGGAGAGAAGCCCTAAGGCCAACAGGGCAGGGATGTACGTCGAGTCAGCCTGGATGATGCGGGCATATTGTTCTCGACCCTCGTCGATCGCTCCTGCCTGAATGAGAAAGCGGGCGAGTTGATATCGGTACGTCACGTTGCCTGAGTCGAGCGAGGCCGCCTCGCGGAGGAGCTTGTTGGCCTTTGCGAAATCATTCAACGCCGCGTAGCTGAGACCGAGGCTGAATCGCTCGCGTGCGGTGCCGGTGTCCGCTCCCGCCTGCAGAAATGTCTTTATGGCTTCGACGTAGAAACCGTTCGAGTGAAGGGTCAAGGCTGCGGCTACTAAGCTGTCAACTCTTGCTTTCGATGAATCGATTTGCTGAGGCGTCCACGCGCCGGCGTCTGAGAAGACGAGCGGCGAGAGAAGCAAGACATAGGAGAGTCTAGGGAATCGCATAGCTGCCTCGTTTGAAAAAGCATCCTGTCACATTGCGACCTGCCGATTCTTTCTCCTCCAAAAATAATACACCGGCACGCCGAGTGCAAGGAACAACAGACCCGCCCATGCTTCCGCTGGCTTTTCAAAAAACGTATAGAGCACGAACAGGCTTGCGACGGCTGTGAAGAACGCCGGTGTGGCGGGATATCCGAACGTCCTGTAGGGGCGCTCCGCGTGGGGAAGGCGCCTGCGGAAAAGAAAGACGCTCGCCGCCGTCAGTGCAAAGAAGATCCAATCGGTGAAAACGACGTACGAGATAAGGTTCTCAAAGGTCCCCCAGAAGAGAATCAAGACGATCGCCCAGACGGACTGAAAAAGAATGGAAAACATCGGCGTCTGAAACTTCGGGTGGACTTCGGCGACTTTCTTGAAGAATACACCATCGTTCGCCATGGCATAGTAGATGCGTGGCGCCGTCAGCGTGTAGATGCCGGTGGTGCCGAAAGTCGAAACAAAGATCGTGACCGCGATGAGGCTCCCTCCAAACGGTCCGAGGACAACGCTGATGGCGTCCGATGCTATGCGCGGTGAGGCAGCCATCTGGCCGGGGGAGAGGAGGAACATGTAGGCGACGTTGGCAGAAACGTAGACGAGTGTCACGGCCGCCGCCCCGAGAACGAGCGAGATGGGAACGCTGCGTTTCGGGTCTTTCGCTTCGGCCGCGGTGAAGGTCGCATGCTGCCAACCGCCGTACGACCACAACACGCTCACGAACGCCAGCGTCAGGGCGCTCGCCAGCCCGCCCGGGAGCGAACCGAGCGGTGCTGAGAAGTCCGTATGGGAGCTCGAGCCCCAGCCGAGTCCAACGATGATGAGGATGCCGATTCCGGCCAGCTTCAGAACGGTGAAGAGATCGGAGAAAACTCCCCCCGCTTTGACGCCCAGGACGTTGATCAGCGTGACGAGAATGATGCCCGCAATGGCGACGACGATGGTCTGGTCTTGTGTGATCGGGACGAAGTACCCAAAGTATGTCGAGAAGGCTACGGCCAGGGCAGCGATCGCGCCGGTGTTCACGACCAGAAAATACGCCCAGCCATAGAGGAAGCCGACGAGTCCCCCGTACGCTTCCGTCAGAAAAACATAGACCCCTCCGGCGCGAGGCATCATAGCGCCGAGCTCGGCGTACGTCAGGGCTCCGGACAATGCCATCATTCCGCCGAGAACCCAGACGCCGAGGATCCAGAGCGGTGAGGGGAGCGCCTTCGCGATCAGCGCGGGGGTCAGGAAAATTCCCGACCCGATCGTCGAGCCGATGGCGATCATCGTCATGTCGAACAGCGAGAGCTCTCGGCGGAGTTCTGGCATGAAGAGTGAAGTTTCAAAAACAAAGAATTAAATAGGAAAAAGGAAGAAGCCGATCTACGGCGACGGCCCCTTCTTCCGGCACAGAGTGAGAACGCTTGAAGCAAATATCCTGGAAAATTCGACGAGCTCCTTCAGAAACCACAACGTGTCTTCTGCGCGAGTTCTTCTGCTCTCTCTCAATTAGGCCTGTTCCACCTAGATCTGAATTTGTATCTTTTTCCCGATAGTGCTTTCTGCCTGCTGCTTCCCATCGAGCCAGATGCCGAACTTCTTGCCTTCGATCTCCACCTTCAACCTTCTCCCTCGGACGAGGGCGTTGTCGATGAGCGCGTGTTTCAAGCCGAAGGGAAACGGATCGATCGTGACGGAGAACTCATCCGGCCGAATCCCGCAAACGTACTTAATGATCAGATCGTTCACCCATGAGTGTTGATAGTCGTCGATGCCTCGGTAGACGCTCGGCTTCCCGGTGATGGGATTGTAATGCTCGAAGCAATTCGGGCGCTCAGGGTCGGCGTCGAAGAACATCATCCGAATGAACTTCGTTATGAATTCGGCGGTCTTCTTCCGGAGAAGTTGGTCGCCGAACCGCACAGCCGACTGTCCCAGTACTTCAGCGACATGGCTATTTGTCATGGGCCAAACCCTGCCGTTCCACGGACAATTCATCCGCTTCCCTTTCCACTCCGGCGCAGCTGAGAAAAGCTCATCGTCTGCGCTCGAAGAAGGAACGGGGAAGGGTGTCCAGAATTCCTTCGGGTTGAGGAGGTGGCGCTTCAGGCCGGGGAGATGCGATTCATCGATGATATCTGTGAAATAGGGATAGAAGGATGTCGCTGCTTTCACCATCGTCCGCTTCCCCGTGGCCGGGTCGACGTCGAAGAACATCTCCTCGTCCGAATCCCACATCGCAAGGAGCACCGCTGTCTTGATTTTTTCGGCTTCCAGCTTCCAGAGTTCCGCCTCGTCCGATCTCCCGAGGTGCTCTGCAACGAATGCGAGCGCCCGCTTCAGCGCGTAGACGTAGGTGGTGACGTCGACGCCCTTCAACCTGAACACCTCCCCCCAATTCTCCTGGTCTGCTTGCGGATTGACGGCAGTGTAGCGGTGCATATACTCCTGACCCGTCTCGTAATGATTATCGATGTCGTAGAGACCGCTGATCTCCTCATCCCGCTCCCGATCGAAATAGCCGGCGTACTTCTTCAATCCGTCGTAAATGCTCTGCAGGTAGTCGGCGGATGGATGCAGGTTGTGCAGCTGAAGAAGTGCGTCCCCCCAGTTCGCGTGATAGAACATCTCCTGTCGGTAATGATTGACATCAATGTACCCTCGGAATCCGCCGTCCTCGCGCTGGTTGTCAAGAAAAACCAGCAGGCTCCCCTGGGCAAGCTCCGGGTCGTGCATCCATCGGTTCTCGAGCATGTGGCACTGCGCGCTGTACGTGATCGGTGCGCGGAAGTATCCGATCCCCTCGCAAACGAAGGGTCGTTTGTAGTTACCATCGACTCCGTAGATCGTGTTCAGCCGCAGGCCGTACCATCGGTACCAGTAGTAGCGCGTCAAGAATTCATCCGATGCCTGGAAAAAGGGAACAGAGCTGAAGTGATCCTCCCAGCTGAGATCACTCAGCTCGATGGGATCCGCCCGCCTGAGCACGGGGTGAAGGTTCTGCATTGTCTCGTCTGCCGAGGGAGCAACGGCGAATGCAACCGCGACCGACGCCTCAGAACGTGGCCTGAGCAAAACTTCGGTATGAAGGCCGAGGTAGAGCAAGCCCTCATTGGTCACGCCAGAGAGTTTCATCTCGTTCGGCAATTTCCCGCCGGCGAACGTCTCGAACCACGGTGAGAGTTGCCAGCGAGGCTGAAGCGCGGTCCGCTCGCTGAGGTTGACGCTCTGAGATGTGGGCTTCCTGTTCAGCGCAAAGGCGCAGGCGAGCTCAAGAAAAGGATCGACGGAGGGGCGGAGGAATTTCTTGAACGACATGACGCCGTGGCGGTAGGCAATGTCCGCCAGCCAGGTGGATTCCTTCGACGGAAAATGCTCCTGCGTCGTCCAGGCAAGGAAATGCAGCTTGATGGTGCTCCCCGATGGGTTGCGGAAGTGCACGACGCTCGTCGCGACGTCGTTCGGCAGCACGGCCTTCGATTCCAAAATCCGAATCGGGGATTTGGAATTTCGGCGTTGACCCAGGTATTCCTGCATCAACACCGAGGGTTTCCACGAACGGCTCTGGAAGCGGACCGGTATCTCCTCTCCCTCGTCATCGAGCAGCGCCCACGTGAAAAGCGGCTTCAGCTCGTAGTTGTAGTAGTGTGCATCGTCCCAGAAGCCGGGGAAGTCCAGGTAGATGGGAAAAGGAGGGGCCCACAGGAGACGGTTTCCTCCACCCAAATACCATTTGTCGGTTCGAGCAAGCTGCTTGAGGATGTCAGGTTTCTTCATTGGTCGGCGCATTTTTCTTTTCAGTGAAAATCAAAATGAAATCGGAATGATGAGAAATGTGAGCGGTCACACCGGCGCAGCTCGATCTTCTTATTTGATGTCTGTCCTCTGAATTTCGGTCTATCCTTTGAGTCCTGTCATCGTGATGCCTTTGACGAAGTACTTCTGGGCGATGATGAAGACGATCACGATGGGCAGCATCACGACGACCGCGGCAGCCATTTGATGCGGCCAGTCAGTCGTGTAGAGATTGCTGAAGTTGGCGATGCCGACTTCCACTGTTCGCATATCCACCCGGTTGGTGACGATCAGAGGCCAGAGGAAATCCTTCCAGCTTGCCATGAACGCAAAGATGGCGAGCGTCGCCAGGGCCGGTTTGGAAAGGGGGAGGATGACTTTCCAGAAGATGGTGAATTCCGACGCGCCGTCGACCCGAGCAGCGTCCTCGAGGTCCTTCGGGATCGTCAGGAAGAACTGGCGGAGAAGGAAGATTCCCCACACGCTGGAGAGTGTCGGCGTAAACAGCGCCCAGTAGGTGTTGATCCACCCGAAGGTATTGATGATGAGGAAGGCTGGTATGATGGTGACGATCGCCGGGATCATCATCGTCGAGAGATAGAGTGCGAAGATCTTATCTCTCCATCGGAATTGGAGGCGCGCGAAGGCGTACGCCGCCATCGAGCAGAAGGTGAGCTGGCCGATGACCGATGCGGCAGCGACGATCATCGTATTGAGGAAGAAGCGGCCGAACGGCTGGAGCGTCATTGCTTCGGCAAAGTTCGACCACCGCAACACCGCGGGTATGAATCGGGGCGGGAATTGGTAGACCTCCAGATCGCTCATCAACGATGTGCTCAGCATCCAAAGGAATGGGACGAGCATTGAAAGTGCGATCACCAGCAATGCGGCATAAATAAGATATCGGCCAATGCGCTTCATCTGCTTGTATCTAGCTCTCTCCTAACGATGGTACTTTTCCAGCACGCTCCACGCGCGGGGGTCTCCGCTCCCAAGCTCCCAGACCGAGATTCCTCGGGCTCGGACTTCTCGGACAATTCGTGAATGGCGTGATCCCCCAGCCGTGGCTCGATTGCTAGTCCCCGAAGCCTATCCCGAGGTCGCGCGCGGTCAGCATGATATCGCAATCGAGCGGGACCGTTTTCATCCGCCGGGTTGCTTCCTCCAGCGGAACGTACCGGACCGTCGGCGGGTCGAGCGCCACCATCACATTGGACTTGCCCGCCTCGAGCGCCCGGATCGCGGCTGCTCCGAATCGGAGCGACAGGAGCCGATCGAACGACGTCGGACTGCCGCCGCGCAGGAGGTGGCCGAGCACGACGCACCGCGTCTCTTTCCCTGTCACCTCTTCGATGTCATTTGCAATCCGTTCCCCCGCGCCCCCGAGGCGGTCTGCACGCCCGAGGCCTGTCGATACCACGGAGGTTTCTCCTCCAACAGGTTTTGCCCCTTCAGCCACGACGACAATGGCGAAATGGTGTCCGTTGCGATCGCGCTCCCGGATCTTTGAGGCGATCTTCTGGATGTCGTAGGGGATTTCCGGGATCAGAATCACGTGAGCGCCGCCGGAGATGCCACACTCAACGGCGATCCATCCGGCATACCGCCCCATCACCTCCACGACCATGACGCGTCGATGGGCTTCCGCGGTGCTGTAGAGCCTATCCAGGCATGAGGTCGCGAAGTGGACTGCGGTGTCGAACCCGAATGTGATCACCGTCTTCTCCAGGTCATTGTCGATCGTCTTCGGAACACCTACCACGCGCAGCCCTTTCCTCGCCAGCACGCTGGCAATGTTGAGCGACCCGTCGCCGCCGACGGCGATGAGGGCGTCGATGTGTTCGGCTTCGAAGGCTCGTATCAGCTCATCGGAGCGGTCTTTCTCATACATCGTTCCGTCCGGACCCATCGTCGGGTACTTGAGCGGATTTCCTCTGTTGGTGGTGCCGAGAATCGTTCCGCCGAGGTGGGTGATGCCGTGAACTCTTTCCCGCGTCAATGTGATGAGTCCGCCTTGGGGAT
Source organism: uncultured Ignavibacteriaceae bacterium (assembly GCA_964480945.1). Classification (GTDB taxonomy): domain Bacteria; phylum Bacteroidota; class Ignavibacteria; order UBA10030; family UBA10030; genus VGWB01. The sequence continues at coordinate 23,135 of CAYZRX010000039.1, forward strand.
ACTTGTCCGGCAGGAACAAACCGTTGTATCCATCGCGAATGCCGACGCATTCCCAACCGCGGTTGATCGCGGCGACGGTGGCGGCACGGATGACCGCGTTCAGTCCCGGCGCGTCGCCCCCGCCCGTGTTGATTGCAACTCTTCGGATTTTCGCCTTGGCCATTTCAAATCCTCCCAGTAGGTCGTGGAATCGTCAGATATCCTTTCAAATTCAATCTATCATTTCTTCATCTATATTCTACACTGCGCCCGAGAATTCGGAACTGAATCCATGTGGCAATCATGATGATCAGAAAGAGTACCCATGACATGGCAGAGGCATAGCCCATTCTGAGCTGTTCCCAGGCCGCCTGATAGATATGGTACACGATGACGTCCGTGCTGCGGACAGGCCCCCCGGCGGTCATCACATAGATCGACGTAAAGACTTGAAACGAGCTGATAAACGAGGTGACGAGAATGAAGAAGGTGGTCGGTTTCAGCAGAGGAAAGGTCACGTGCCAGAACCGACGCCAGCTGCTTGCCCCGTCGATGCGGGCGGCGTCGTGAAGCTCTTCGGGAATGCCTTGAAGCCCTGCCAGGTAGATGACCATCTGATAGCCGAGGCCGAGCCACACCGAGAAAATGATGATCGAGAACATCGCCGTGTTGGTGGAATTGAGCCACTGCAAAGGTCCAAGGTGCAGGAGGCTGAGAAAGTAGTTCGCCACCCCGAACGTCGGATGATAGATCCACATCCAGACGAGCGCAATGGCAACGAATGACGTCACGCTCGGCAGGAAGTAGAGGGTCCTCAGCAGCGAAATTCCCTTCAGCCGACGGTTCATCATCACAGCGACCGCGAGCGAAATTGCCATCCCGATCGGCACATTGAGAGTGTAGAGCAGAGTGTTCTTCAACGCGTTCCAGAAGTTCGAATCTCTGAACATCTCGGTGAAATTCTCCAATCCCACGAAGGGTTTATCGGGAACGACGATGTCCCAGCGGTGAACGCTGAGATACGCGGCGAATATGATCGGTGTGAAGATGAACACCACGAGGTGAACCAGAGAAGGAGCAAGGAAACCGATCGCTGCTCCGGCGGCTTTCCGCGCTTTTCTCTTTGCGTTGAAGTACAGCGCGCAGCTGGCCAGAGCTGCCGCCGCGGCGACGGCAAGGAGGAACCAAAGAATCTCGCGCTCCGTCCTGATCGGCTTGAAAACGGCTTCCTGATGCTCTCGAATATTTTCGAGTTGCTCGTCGACTTTGACAGCGTAATTCGTCATCGTCTCGTGCATCGGCTTGCGGTTGATCATCACCTCGTCGACCGCATCCTGCAGCGTCCATTCCACTTCGCTGAACCGCTCAACAATCGTTCCCCACGGCTGCCGGCAGAAGGGGACCTCGTCCACGAAGGCCTTCTCGAGACCGAGAGTGTCTTCAGCTACCAATTCCCGCGCCACCTTGATCGTGGAGGGGATTTCAAGTCGCCGCGCCGCGCGCAGCCGGTTCGGGATCTCACCCGCGAGGAACGCTGCAAGGAGCGCAGCTTCCTTCTTGTGCCGTGTGTTGATCGGGACGCACCAACCCGACTCGTACATGACGTTCACCCTTCGGACTCCCGCTTGCTGAGGGGGAGCCACCACACCGATCCGCAGTTTCCCCTGTTCGATCTGGCGGAGGAAGCGAGGCATACGCCAATGTCCGTCGATCATCATGCCGATCTTCCCGTCGGCAAAGAGCTCGGTATTGACGCCGGTCTTTTCCGATTGGACCCAGCTCCCGGTGTTCGGTGCAACGTTGAACTTGTCGCGGAGATCGACCAGGAACTGAAGGGCTGATTCCGTCTTAGAGGAGTTCAGGAAACCTTCGGCGTGCATTCCCGTCGGGTCCACGACATCCCCGCCGCCGCTCCACACCCATTCGATCCAGTAATAGAAGTAGTTTGAGAAGACCGTCCCGTACTGGTCGGGAACCCCGTCGCCATTGAAGTCCTTCGTCAGAAGTTTTGCTAGCGCGAGGTAGTCGTCCCACGTCCAGTCGTTCGTAGGGTAGGGGACGCGAGCCGCGTCGAACAGGCTTTTGTTGTAGTAGATCATCAACGGGGTGAAGCCCTTCGGGAACGCGTAGAGCGCGGACCCTCGCCTCGCGATGTCCAGGACGTTGGGGAACCACTGCGTCGTGTCGACCCCGAGCGCTCGAACGTACGGGGAGAGATCGAGCAGCACCTTCTTGTTCGTGAAGGTGGGGATAAGCTTTGAATCCAGAAGAAAGACATCCGGAGGGTCGTCGACCGCCAGCGCGGTCAGGATTTTCTCCTCGTATTGCCTCCCCGGGTTCGGCTCGTACAGGATCTCGATGCTCGGGTAACGACGCTGGAATTCGGCAATCGCCTGCTTATCGAGCGGCATCTCATCGAGATCCGCCCAATCGGTCAGCCGCAGACTCGTCTTCTGCGTTGTCTGGGCAGGAGAGGGCGAGACTGCGAGAATCCCAAGAAGCAGAAGAAGGATCGAACAGAGAAGAGAAGGTGGAAGGGATCGGGAGGCGCGGACCACTGCGATCTTCATCAGCACAGAAAATTGACCAAATGACGATGAACGTGAAAGGCTGACGGTTCGGCTCAAAGAATTTCGATTCTTTCGTTGAGAGGCGACGGCTCGCCGTCAGTGCTCGTCCGCTCTCTGCTCCACGGGGCTTGCGGAGAAGACTTCTTTCGTCGCCTCCGCGGCTGCCTTTATCTCCTCAACCGAATTGTAGAAATGAGGTGAATAGCGCAGCTTCCCCTCCCTGAGAGAGACCGTGATCCTCCGCTTCGCGAGCGATTCGAATGCCGCTGCCGGGTCAACTCCGTCAGGAGGTTGAATCGTCACGATTCCCGCCCGCTCCTGAAGCGCGGCGGGGCTGACGATCTTGACGCCTCCAATGCTCTGGAATTCATCGAGGAGGATTTGGGTCAACGCCAGGATGTGAGGCTCGATCAGCTCGATTCCAAATTCGAGAAGCATAGTCAACGCAGCGAAGTACCCCCACATCCCGGGGATGTTGATGGTTCCTCCTTCAAACCGCCTTGCTGATTCGGCGAGGGGCTGATCGTAGTCGAAGAAATTCCACGGCGTCTCGACCGCAAGCCAACCGAGATACTTTTGATGGATGCGAGTTTGCAGCTCTTCGGTGAGATAGAGGAAGCCGATTCCCTGCGGTCCCATTTGCCACTTAGGAGCTCCGGCTGCCAGAGCGTCAATTCTCATCTCCTGAACGTCGAGCCTCATCGCCCCGGCGGCCTGGATGCCGTCGACGATAAAGAGAATTCCGCGCGACCGGCAGATTTCACCCAGAACCGTGAGCTCGGCTCTGTAGCCGGAGAGGAACTGCACGGCGCTCAGAGCAAGGAGTCTCGTCCGCGGCCTGAGAGCGTCGTAGATCGCCTCCGGGGTGACTCTGCCGTCGGGACAGTGAATGATGTCGATCTCTACTCCCAGGTTTTTGAGATGATAGTAGGGATAAACATTGGCGGGAAACTCGAGGTCGTTCAGGAGGATCCGATCGCCCGGTTTCCAGTCGAGCCCGGCGGCGATGATATTGAGGGCGTCCGAGGTGTTGCCGACGAGAGCGATGCGGTCATGGGATTCGGCATTGACGAGCCGCTGCACGCACCGCTTCGTCTCATCGATCTGGCTGAGATCATCGAGCCAGGTCTCGATCTTTCCCGAAGATCGCTCCTGCAGGTGATTCAACGTGGATTCCAGCACGCGCGAGGAAAGCGGGCTGACAGCAGCGTGATTCAAGTAGATGAAGCCGTTTGACGTGTGCGGGAACAGCTGTCGGATTTGCTGGAGTCGGTCTTCCGGTATAAGCTGAGGGGATAAGGGGTCCACAGTGATCGCAGGCCGATTTGGAGAGTGAGATGTGTGAATCGATAGTACTCAAACAGAGAAGGAAAATCAAGCGATTCCCGGCCTTTCGCCGGGTTGTTTTTGCGTAACTTGTTTCTTAGAATAGGTGCGCTGACGACACACAAGCTGCCGACGCCGCCTACTTTACCCACCACGTCTAGGGAAGGAGACTGACCCATGAATCAGACTTTTCGCCGTGGGGCGCGGGGTCTTTTCGCCCTCGCGATCGTTCTGCTTCCGATTGCGGGGACATCGAACCAGAACGGGGCAATTGACTTGCCGGGGGAACGTTTGTCGTCCACCACTGCAGACCAGCAGGAGAAGGTCGACAGCACTGGGCTTATGGCAAACAAGAACGCCATCATCGACCAGCTCAACAACCTCTCGGCGCAGGTGTATTTGTATCGCGTGAGGCCCAAGGAAATGGGGGGTGGCGAGGGCTCGTACGAGGGTTTCAGCATACCGTCGAAATTGGCGTCGAGCGAGGATGCATCCTTCACAGCTGCGGTTCTCGACTCGAACCACGTGCGAATCACGGCACTGTCCGCCAAGGGGTTTGGAACTGTCGACGTTACGGTTAACGAGTTCGGCGTCTTGGTGGATTGGGCGTTTACAGGCAAGTTCAATGGACCGGAAAAGCCGGGGGCCGCAACCGTTCAGGAGAATAGAGATGCCATCATTAACGATCTGAACAACCTGGCTGCGTTTGCCTACCAGTTCCGAATCCGGCCGAAGAGCATGGGGGGAGGGGAGGGATCCTACATGGGCTTCGACCTGCCGCAGAGTTTGAGGGCCAATGAAAACGCGACGTATTCGATCGGGGGCGTAGCTGCGGATACGGTCAAGTTTATGGCGATATCCACGTATGGGTACGGCGTCGTCACGGTGCAAATCGATCAGGATGGGCGGCTGGGTAGTTGGTACTATACTGACAAGTTCAAGTGACATGGTGTTGGTAAGTCCCCCGGATGTTCGAAGCGCGTGGGACTTTCATTGGCGCATGCGATCGACCGTGAAATATCTCGTCACCGTCACACTCCTCCTTGCCGGGTGTGGAGCAACGAATTACCTCTTCTTCTACGATACCGCCGAACGCTATTACGCCGCCGGCAACTACCGGAAGGCAATCGAGTATTATCTGAAAGCTGCCAGCGAGAGCGAAGATCACCCAGAGGCCTACCACGCCATTGCGATGTCGTACTATCAGCTGGGCGATATGGAGGACGCGGTCTTCGCCTTCGAAAAGACGCTCGAGAAGGATTCGCTCTACACCAGCGCCTACGAGGTCCTCGCTTCAATCTACAGCGACTGGGGGAGACCCGATACAGCAATCCTTCTGTGCCAGAAAGCGATCGGGATCGACAGCGAATATGTAAGGGCATACACCACCATGGGGATAGCCTTGCTCCGCAGGGGACAGATCAGTAGTGCGGAGCAGACCCTCCAGCATGCGATCGCCCTGGGGAAGAGACTTGGCGCGCAACTTAGGTTTCGGGATCTTCTTCAAACGGTCGATTACTGGGGCCTTGCCTTCGATCAAGCCGATGCCTACAGCGCGCTGGCGGATGTCTACTCGTCGGTCGGGCGCCACGAAGATGCACTTCGGGCTCTCGACAAAGCGATCAGGCTGGCGCCGGACTGGCCGATCCCGTGGCAGAAGAAGGGGGCCGAGTACGATTCACTCAAAAGCTTTCAGGCCGCCGAGATGGCATACCAACGCTCGGTTGATATTGACCCCAGGGATCCCGAGGGCTATAGGGGGCTTTCGAGAGTCTATCTGGAACTGGGAGAGCGGGATGCCGCAATTGAGAAGATGCTTGAGGCGGTCCGTGCCGATACGACGGACCCCGGGACATACCTTATGCTGGCCGATCTCTACGAGGCCAAGGGAGAGTACCGCTGGGCGATGGCGGCATATAGCGGCGCCATGGAATACGCTCCTGATGATACAGCAGGCTACATGCGTGCTGGACATATGTTGTTGAGAATCGGAGTGTTTGACCGTGCTCTCCCGGTTTTCGAGGAGGCGATTCGTTTGGCGCCGGATTCCCCGGAAGCTTATGAGGGCTTGGGTCAGGCATATCTCGGCAAGGGAATGAACCCGGAGGCTGAACAGGCATTCAAGAGTGCTATCGAGCTCGACAGTGCGTATGCTGTCCCGTTCCGCAATCTCGGAGATTTGTATTTAGGTGAAGGAAGGGAAGAGGAGGGACTGAGGTATCTGCGCCGGGCGGCTCTCTTGGGCGACGCTCCATCTCAGGCCTATCTCCGCCACCGAGGGCTCGTGTGGTGACGTCGGCGTCGAGATCGTGCAAGATCGAGAACCAGGCCGACCGGCCAGCGTTGGGCTTCGCCAGGAGAGAGGCACTCTCGTGAAGACCGACTATCTTCGGATCGTCGTTCTCGGGTTTCTCCCCCTCCTGGCTCGATTTCTCTTGTACTGGTTTGCGTTTCGCATCCGATCGATCAACATCAAGCTCGTAAGCTGCCTTGTCATCGCGGGAGTGCCATATTTCTTGTCCATCGTGCCGCTGCCGCTGCCGAGGCCGCTCAGCTTCGTCCTCGTCGTAGGTTTCGTCGCATTTCTCATAACAAGATACACGGAGGCCGAACTCTACCCCGATGCGATCTTGATTCCGTTTGTGGTGGAGCTTGTCTCATTGCTCCTGTTGGACTATATTCTCGCACCGATGTTCGCATAAGAGTGTCTTGAATGTCGGTCAGAATGTTGCGCGGTCTTCGTGTCCTGTGTGGGGAAAAGCCCCCAGTGCAAACTGTGGTGACATCAACGGCAGTTCTTCTCGAAATAGGCGACGTCAGTCATCGTGAGTGCGACTTCATTCGCAGAGAGTATCTAACGAGCGGAAAAAGGAAGGAAGTACATCAGACTCTTTTCGCTATGGTCGACAAAGGAGAAACAAACCATGCTGAGGATTCCGAGTAGCCTCTTCGGCTTCATTCTGATTCTCTTGATCACGCAGCAAATCGCGGCCTCCCAGGATCTCTCAGGGCTCGCCCAGATCAGATCCGGCCGATCGCGGGCGGTGACTTCCGCCGATCCGAATCCTAACAGCAACGCGGACCGGATCAAATACGTCACTCCCGGAGAAACGAAAGTGCTGGCAGACATCAAAGGGCCGGGGACCATTCATCACATCTGGCTTACGTTCAGCGAGGCGCGCCCAAACTGGCTCGAGGCAGGGGGGTCCGCGCGGCCGGACGAAATCGTCCTCCGAATGTACTGGGATGACAGCAAAGAGCCCGCAGTCGAAGCTCCAATCGGTGACTTCTTCGGAGCGGGATTTGGTTTGCGCCGCGAGATCAAGTCTATCCCCGTTGAGGTGGAGGGGGGCGATGGCTATAACTGCTACTGGCCCATGCCCTTCCACAAGCACGCTCTCATCACGGTTACGAATGAGGGCCAGAAGAACGTCCGCAGTTTCTACTATCATATAGACTACAGCGAAGAGGAGAAGCTCCCCGAGAACACCGCGTATTTCTGTGCTCAGTACCGGAACGAGTTCCCGGAGAAGACGGGTTCCGATTACCTGATTCTCGATGCCGAAGGCGTGGGGCAGTATGTCGGAACGGTGATGTCGGTTCGGTCGCGCAGCCCGTTCTGGTTCGGCGAAGGGGACGCGAAATTCTACGTCGATGGCGATGAGAAGCCGACGATCCAGGGGACGGGCACGGAGGATTATTTCCTCATGGCGTGGGGGTTGAACGAGACGCAGTTTCCGTATTTCGGCTGCACGTACATGAGCAGCGATTTCGAAGACCTGGGCGTCGAGTACTGTCTCTACCGCTGGCAGATTTCCGATGCGGTCCGCTTCACGAAGTCACTCCGATTTGAAATCGAGCGCAAGGGCTGGATCAGCGAAGACGAGACGGAGAGCGGGAAGGTGGAAGGACATGTTGAGCGGGAGGATGACATGGCGACGGTGGCCTTCTGGTATCAGGTTGGGCAGCCGAAGCGCTTCACAAAACTTCCGCCTTTGTCGGAGCGAATTCTTCCCAACCTTGACATCATCATCGAGGGAAAGACGATGCAGCCGACGGCCCGGCATTCTCCGGGTGTGCTGGAGCTGCAAAAAGGGTATGACTGGACTGGGGATGGCCAGCTCCTCTTCATGCCGGCGAGCGATGAGCCGGTCCTCGAGGTGGATTTCCCGGTTGAGAGGGAAGAGTATCGCGGCTTGATCCTGCGGTGCACATATGCCAATGACTACGGCATCTACCGGATCTACCTCGACGGAAAGAATGTCCGCCAGCCCCCCGATTACATGGCGGGGCAGAAACTACAGGACTTCGATTTCTATTCTAACGATCTTGCCGTGAAAGATATCTATCTCGGCAGCTTCAGACTTCCAACGGGGAAGCACACGTTACGGCTGGAGTGTGTCGGGCATAATCCTCTTTCGAAAGGAAACTACCTCGGTTTCGACTCCGTCAGGCTGCGAGAGCGCTGGCAGAAGAAGCGTAAGGCGTTGCAGTAGACGGAGGATGATTGCTTGGTCGTTCGCTATGTTGTGAAAAGCGTTGAGAGGTGAGGAGAAGTGAAGAAGACTCGGGGCAAGTCGGTAGGGATTCTTTGTCTTAGGCCGGAATTCTTGAATCATACGCCGTTTTTTCCCTCAGAGTCCGATTCTGACATTTTGGTGACCGTTGACGTTGGAATGCTTTTTTCCACTTAACCAGGGTTGACCGTTGCATCCAACGGACTTCTGACCGCCAGCGCACCCTTGTTCAACACATGTGTGTAGATCATCGTTGTTCTGATATCTTCATGTCCTAGCAAATCCTGCACGGTACGGATATCATAACCATTCTCCATCAGGCGGGTAGCACAGCTGTGCCTGAGTGAATGGCAAGAAGCCGGTTTCGCTAATCCCGCGCTTTTCACAGCGATCTTCACCGCCTTTTGCAGGACCGATTCATCGATATGATGCCGCCTGATTCTTGTGGAGCCGGGAACAGCCGCCCGCTTCGATGCCGGAAACACATACTGCCAGGCCCATTCACGACATGCGTTTCGATATTTCCGTTCAAGAGCATCCGGCAGTGAAGGCTCGCCGTATCCTTCCAGCAGGTCCTGATTGTGGAGGAGCTTCACCTTCTTGAGGTGGAGCTTCAGCCGTTCTCTTACCACCTGTGGCAGGATAGTTACCCGGTCTATTGCTCCGATGGTCTAGTTGCTATATATTTGGATTTAAAGCCCTCCCTCATGTAGAAATGAAAACAGGTAACACGGGCGGGGATAGGCCGCCACTAGCCGTGTTGCAACACGGATGGCGGCGGGATAATA
>CAYZRX010000040.1:0-22288 GCA_964480945.1 uncultured Ignavibacteriaceae bacterium
TGAAGGCACAGACGCCGAGCGATTTCTTCAAGAACGGTATCGGCATGCGGCCGCCGGTCGAAGGGACCATGGCTCGCGGCTTCCTGCCCTATCCGTTCAAGGGAAAGCCGGAAGAGGCGGGAAAGGACCTCGTTAACCCGCTGCTGCCGATGCCGGCCAACCTCGCGCGCGGCAAAGCCAGGTTCCTGACGTTTTGCAGTCCATGCCACGGCAACTTCGCGCGCGGTGACAGCCGGCTGCAGGGCCAATTTCCCAACCCGCCGACGCTGCACTCAGACAAGGTTCGCAACTGGCCGGATGGTAACATCTACAACGTTATGGCTGAAGGGCAGAATGCGATGCCATCGTACGCCTCGCAGATACCTCGGGAGGACCGTTGGGCAATCATTCTGTACATCCGGGCTCTTCAGCGAGCCGAACACCCGAAGGAGTCTGACTTCAAATGAGTAATCCTCTTCCCGTCGAAGCTATCAGAAGAGAATTGCCGGCGAGGGTGACGCGCCTTGCGTGGGCTCTTTTCCTGCTCGGAGTGGTTCTTTATGTCGCCGGGTACTCGCTGGACGTCAAGAGGAGCGCTCTGAACAATATCGTCGGCTTCATGTTCCTGGCAAGCCTCGCTGGCGGCTCGGTCTTCCTCGTCGCGCTGGAATACCTGGCCGGCGCTGCCTGGAGCGTGCCGATGAGGCGGGTGAGCGAGTTCCTTTCCGGCCTGATGCCGTTCGTTCCGCTGCTGGCAATCCCCCTCTTGTTCCATATGCAGGATGTGTTTGAGTGGAGCCATCCGGCGACGGTAGCTTCCGACACCGTGCTCGCTTCGAAGTCTTCGTACCTGAATGTCGGTTTTTTCATCGCGCGGTTTGTCGGCGTCTTTCTCGTGTTGAATCTGTTCTACTATTTCTTTACGCGTAACTCAAAGAAGCAAGACGTGACGAGGGATCCAAAGCTGACGACGATCAATGTTCGGCTGGCGGCGGTGTTCATGCCGATTTTCGCTTTCGTGTTGAGCATCATAGCGATCGACTGGGCGATGAGTCTCGAGGCGCACTGGTATTCGACGATTTTCGGCGTGTACTACTTTGCCGGAACGGTTCTTGCCGGCCTCGCCGCGGCAACGTACATCATCGTGCGGTTTCACGAAAATGGATTTCTCCCGAATCTCCGCCGCGATCACTTCTATAGCCTCGGGGCGCTGCTGTTCGCTTTCATCAATTTCTGGGCGTACATAGCCTTCAGCCAGTTCCTTCTCATCTGGTATGCGAATCTGCCCGAGGAAACGTTCTGGTTCTTGAGGCGATGGCAGCACGGCTGGGAGTACGTGTCGATCCTTCTTATCATTGTGCACTTTGCTGTCCCGTATTTTGCTCTGCTGACTCAGGATTCGAAGATGGACCCAAAGCGCTTGAAGCTGATGTCGATCTGGATTCTTTTCGCTCATCTCCTCGACGTCTACTGGCTTGTCATGCCCTCATATGGTGACGGAGTACCTCTGAGCTGGATGGAGATCGGATTCCCGATTCTCATCGTCGGTCTGGTGATGATTGTTCTCTCGTTCAAACTGAAACGGAACAACTTGGTGCCCGTCGGTGATCCCAAACTCGAGCGGGGCCTGAGTTTCCGTCTCTAGTGTCGAACAGCAAGCATGGATACGAAACCCGAATTCAAGGATGAAGTTGATTTCCGAGACCTCCTGCGGAAGCCGTGGAAGCTCTTCGGATACTCCTACATCTATTTTCTCTTGATCCTGACGGCGGTCGGGATCGCCTACATGGAGAACCTTACCGTCATCGGCAAGAACTCCGTGATGCCGACGGTGCTGGTGGACTCCTCTTCGTTCGTGCAGGACATCCCGTACGAGAGTCCGAAATCGCTGCCTCCGGTCGATGTCATGAAGGTCTCTAAGCCGACGCCGGACCTCATCGCAAAAGGGAGGGACCTGTTTCGTGCCAACTGTTCATCGTGTCACGGTGACAACGGAGAGGGGAACGGGCCCGCAGCGATCACGCTGAATCCGAAGCCGCGCAACTTCCACAGCTTGGCAGGTTGGACGAACGGTTCGAAGATCTCACAGATCTACAAGACGCTGCAGGATGGGGTCGCGGGAACCGGTATGGCGTCGTTCAGCTATATGCCGCCGCTCGACCGTTTTGCGCTGATCCATTACGTGCGGTTGTTTGCGAGCGGGCAGCCGTCCGACACGCCGCAGGAGTTGGAGGCACTCGAGACGACCTACCAGCTTTCGAAAGGTGTCAACACGCCGGGCCAAATTCCCGTGACGAAGGCGACCCGGATCATCGAACGCGAGGCCGCGCCGGATGTAAGCAGAGTCTCGGAGCTTGCGAAAGGCACTGGGGATCTTCAATTCGGAACCGGAAGGAAGATCTTCGATCGCGTGGCGCGCGATAAGAGCAAGATCATTGCCGGTTTGCTTTTCAACAACAACCAGTCGCTCACGAGCCTCGATCAATTCATCAAGGCCGTGACGGCAAATCCCATTCAGCTTGGGTTCAAGGCGGAAGTCCTTCAACTCTCCGTATCCGAATGGGGAGCATTATATCAGTTGATGAACGAGCTGAAAGCTCGAAGAGGTTAGCCATGAAGAAATATCTCCATTTTGTCGTCATTCTATTTGTCGCTTTGCTCAGCACGCCTCTGCGTGCAGATGAGCAGGCACCTCCGAAAGTAGGGATCGTGGAAAAACTCGGTCAGACAATCCCTCTTGATGCGGAGTTCTATGATGAGACTGGTCAGCTGGTCACGCTGAAGAGTCTTGTGAACAAGCCGACGATCCTCACGCTGGTCTACTATCGTTGCCCCGGGATCTGTACGCCCCTTCTGAACGAGCTGTCCAAAAATGTGGGGAAGGTGGATCTGCAGCTGGGGAAGGACTATCAAATCCTGACGGTGAGCTTCGATCACCGCGAGACGCCCGACATTGCAGCGGACAAGAAGGAGAACTACATGACAGCGGCGAGCAGGTCGATCGATCCGAAGGCGTGGCGGTTCCTCACCGGTGATAGCGTGAACATCCACCGGCTGACAAACGCGGTGGGGTTCTATTTCATGCCGAGCCCGGACAGCAACTGGATTCACCCGACTGCGCTCATCCTTCTCTCGCCCGAGGGGAAGATCACCCGGTACATCCCGGGGATCCAGTATCTGCCGTTTGATATCAAAATGGCGGTCATCGAAGCTTCGAGCGGGAAGGTCGGACCCACGATCGCGAGAATATTGCAGTTGTGTTACAGCTACGATCCGGAAGGGCACCGATACACTCTAGATATCGTACGGGTGGCCGGGATTCTGATCATGGGACTCGTCGGTGTCTTCGTTATCGTATTCCTCATCAAACCAAAGAAGAAGCAGGCAGAAACGAAACAAGGTTGAAAGAGAATGTCGACACTCGCTGTACCACTTGAAGGGACGGAGCCGGATTTCTATCACGCTGCGACCAAGCGGAAGGGGATTTTGGCCTGGCTCTTGACGACCGATCATAAACGCATCGGTCTCCTCTATCTGGGCGCGATCCTGATCTTCTTTTTCGCCGCCGTGACGCTCGGTGCCCTGATGCGGATCGAGATGTTGAAGCCGGAAGGGACGATCGTGCAGCCGCAGACGTACAACACGTTCTTCACGCTGCACGGGATCATCATGATCTTCCTCTTCGTCATCCCGATCGGGCCGGCGGTCTTCGGCAATTTCATGATCCCGCTGATGATCGGTGCAAAGGACGTCTTCTTCCCTCGGCTCAACCTGCTCTCCTGGTATCTCTACATCGCAGGCGGCTCGCTGGCGCTCATCTCGGTGTTTTTGCCCGGCGGCGCGGCCGACACGGGGTGGACTTTCTATGTGCCGTACAGCATCCGCACGACGACGAACGTGATCCCCGCGTTGATGGCGGCGTTTATCCTTGGTTTCTCATCCATTCTCACGGGGCTGAACTTCGTCACAACGATTCACCGGATGCGGGCTCCGGGGATGACGTGGTTCAAGATGCCCTTGTTCGTGTGGTCAGCGTACGCGACGGCCTGGGTTCAGATCCTTGCGACGCCGATCATCGGAATCACCCTGCTGCTGGTCGTGATCGAGCGAATGTTCGGCGTCGGGATCTTCGATCCGACGCTCGGAGGCGACCCCGTCCTCTTCCAGCACTTGTTCTGGATGTATTCCCATCCTGCCGTCTACATCATCATCTTGCCGGCGATGGGGGTGGTCTCTGAGATCATTCCCGTCTTTGCGCGCCGAACGATCTTCGGCTACAAATACATCGCCTATTCGAGCCTTGCGATCGCATTCGTTGGCTCCCTGGTCTGGGCCCATCATATGTTCACCGTCGGCATGAGCAATACCGGAATGTTCGTCTTCTCGTTCCTCACGTTTCTGGTGGCCATTCCGAGTGCGATCAAGGTCTTCAACTGGGTCGCAACGCTCTACAAGGGATCGATCGATCTGGATGTGCCGCTTCTCTTTGTTCTCTCGTTCATCGTGCAATTCTCGATCGGAGGGTTCACAGGTCTGATGTTGGGAGCGCTTGCGGTCAATATTCATGTTACGGATACCTATTTTGTCGTTGGGCATTTCCACTACGTGATGTTCGGTGGCACGGGGTTCGGCATGTTTGCCGCGCTGCACTATTGGTTTCCGAAGATGTTCGGCAGGATGTACAGCAAGAAGCCTGCGAAGCTGTCCTGGCTCCTGATGACGATCGGGTTCAACACGTTGTACCTCCCGTTCCTTATTCTTGGTTATCTCGGCATGCCCCGCCGTTACTACCACTACTTGCCGCAGTTCGAAACGCTCCAAAGGATCGCCACGGTCGGCTCGTGGATCCTCGTTTTGGGCATGATCATCATGTTTGTGAATCTCTTTCTGGCGCTGCGCCGCGGCGCGAAAGCGCCTCCGAACCCCTGGGGCGGAGAGACTCTCGAGTGGAAGACACCATCGCCACCCCCCTTGGAGAATTTCCATGAGATTCCCGTTGTGGAGAAGGGGCCGTATGATTACAGCAAGTACGAACAGCCCGCACAGGAGGTAACGTGACGACTCCTGCCGCCGCCTTGCCGCACGAACACATCCACCGTGACGATGTTGGCTCCAGGATGGGGATGTGGCTGTTCCTCTTCACCGAGCTCATCTTGTTCGGGGGCATGTTCGTTGCGTATGCGGTGTATCGTTTCGACCACCCCGCGGAGTTTGAGCTGGGCGCCAAGGAGCTCGATACGCTCATCGGCACCATCAACACCATGGTTCTGCTGACGAGCAGTCTGACGGTGGCGATGTCGATCACGGCGATCCAGCGGGGGAAGAAAAACGTGTCGCTGCTGCTTGTGGGGATCACGATCCTGCTCGCCCTGGTGTTCCTCGTGAACAAGTATTTCGAATGGCACCACAAGTTCGAAACCGGGATGTACCCCCAGTCCCCCGAGCTCTTGAACAAGCCTCCGGGAGAGATCCTTTACTTCGGCCTGTACTTTGTGATGACCGGTCTCCACGCACTGCACGTGATCATCGGGGCGATCGTTCTCGCGGTCATGATGGTCTTCATCCATCGGAGTTCGATCAACAAGAATTCGTACGTCAAGCTCGAGGCGGGGGCACTGTACTGGCATCTTGTCGATATCATCTGGATTTTCCTGTTTCCACTCTTCTATCTTATTCATTGACGACGTACCATGACAGAGCACGAACATCAACACGGTAATGAAGTCCATGTCGTCAGCTACGGGCGCTACGTCCTGATCTGGCTTGGCCTGATGGGGCTGACGGCGGCCACGGTGGCGCTTGCCGGAATCGACCTCGGACGGTGGATCGTCATCACCGCGCTGACCATTGCCTCGATCAAGGGGTTGCTCGTGCTCAACGTGTTCATGCATTTGAAGTTTGAAGATCGGGTCTTTCGCATCTTCGCGATTCTGGCCGGAGTGATTCTTCTGATCTTCATTAGCCTGGTATTCTTTGACTACGCGTTCCACTGACGAAGAAGGCCGCAATGTTCCAAAGCTCGTCTCCATTTTCTGACTATGTTGATGCGACGTTCTTGTCGATCGTCGGCATCTCTGCGCTCGTCCTCCTCGGCATCATCGCGTTTATGGTCTACTTCCTAATTCGGTACAGCCGAAAGAGAAATCCACACCCCACCAATATCGACGGGAACATCCCTCTCGAGATTCTCTGGACGGTGATCCCATTGGGGCTGTTCATGGGAATGTTCTATCTGGGATGGAAGGGGTATCTGAAGGAAACGGATGCCCCCAAGGATGCAATTCCCATCAGTGTCACGGCGCGCATGTGGGCGTGGTCGTTCGAGTATCCCAATGGCGTTCAAGCGGATACTCTCTACGTGCCGGTCGGCGTGCCTGTGAAGCTGTCGCTGCACTCCTTGGACGTGAACCACTCCCTCTACATCCCGGCGTTCCGGATCAAGAGGGACGTTATCCCCAACCGGGTGAACAGCATGTGGTTCCAGACCTCAGATATCGGGTCTTACGACATTGCCTGTGCCGAGTACTGCGGCCTGCGCCACTCCTATATGTACAACAAGGTTGTCTCCGAGGATTCCGCGCACTTTGAGCAGCGGTACAAGAAGATGTCGCTGGATCAGTCGAAGACGTACAAGCCGCTCGTCGGCTCATCCCGCTAACGTGTCCGTAATGATGAGAACCACAAACTAACCCAGCAAGCATGGAGCTCCTCAAGAATCTGGCGACACCTCAATCGGTGGGACACTTTCACCTCCTGCTCGTCATTGCCGGGCTGCTCTCGTGCATTCTGTATCCTTACCTTGGGTTTCTCCTCGGCTCGTCCTTTTTGTCTATTTTCTTCAACAGAAAGGGGATGAAGGAAGGGGACCGGCGATTCGTGAGGTTTGCGAAGGATCTCATCGACACGGCCCTGTTCAACAAAACGGTCCCGACGTTCTTGGCCCTTCTGCCGAGTTTCTCCTTGATATTCGTCTACGCGCAGCTGATGCAATCGACGGATGCGATCTCGGTCGGACTTGTCGGGTACGGGTTCGTTCTGCTCCTTATCGCAATCGTCCTTCTCTATACTTACAAATACACGTTCCGCCTCAGCGGCGTTCTGGAAGGCTACGAGATCCTGTTGAAAGCGCGACCGCAGCCAACGGGTGATCTCGGAAAGATTGAAGAATTTTCAAAGGAGACTGTCCAGTCGTATCACAAGGCGGGTCGATGGGGGATCATCGTGCTGGCGGCAGCGGCCTTCCCTCTCGTCTCCGCCGTGAGTGTCAATGTGAATCCCTCCAACTGGACGGAAGTGAGCAGTGTTTTTGATCTCTTTCTTTCCCTCGACGTCCTCATCAGGATTCTGGAGTTCCTGGCGCTTGCCGCCGGAGTAACGGGAATAGGTGTCCTCTATTTCTTTTTCTCCTGGCAGGGAGGGAAGCAGGATGTCGATCCGGAGTACGCGTCATTGGTACGGCGCGTGGCTCTCAGGCTCGCCGTCACCTCGCTCCTGGCTCAACCGGTCCTTATTCTCATCAGCGTTCTTCTTCTGCCGGGCGTATCGCTTTCCGGGACTCTCTACGGGTTTGCCGGGGTCTCTCTGGCTCTCCTGTTCCTCGCGGCGAATTTCGTTTATGCCTACGTCCGAGATTCGCTCGTCAGGTATGCGAGCTCCGCATTCTATACGTTTCTCTTCGCGTTCGTCTTCTTGTTCGTGAACGATCAGCTCGCCATTCACGATGCGACGAACGAGCACGCCGCCTCTCTTGCGTATCAATACGACCAGGCGACCGAGGCATTGAAGGCGAAACTCGGAGTGGCGGTCGTGACCTTCACCGGTGAGGACATCTATAACGCGCGGTGCTCGGCATGCCACCTGTTCGATCAGAAGAAGATCGGGCCCGCCTACAAGGACGTCATTCCTCAATTCGAGGGGAAGAAACAACAACTTATCGCATTCATTCTGAACCCTGTGAAGGTCGATCCTGCTTTCCCGCCGATGCCGAATCCGGGCCTGAAGCCGGCCGAGGCTGATTCGATCGCGAGCTTCCTGCTCCAGAAGTTTGCCACGAGCACTCCGGCACCCGGCGGCACTCCGAAAGGTCCTTCAAAGTAACCATGAGTCAAGATCTGACATCTCAAGGGGCTCTTGCCGTCACGCGATGGCGTGCAACGGATTACGCCGCTCTCGCGAAGCCGGAGCTCACGCTTCTCTCCGTCCTGACGTCCCTCGGAGGGGCGTACCTGGCGGCGCGCGAGCTCATTCCGTACTTGGCGATGCTGCACACCCTCATCGGGACTCTGCTGGTGGGAGCGGGGGCGGGCGCGTTGAACCAGTACATCGAGCGCAACGCCGATGCCCTGATGCGTCGGACGGAGAACCGTCCTCTTCCCGGGGGCCGGGTTCAGCCGCGCGAGGCTCTGCTGTTCGGGATCTCGGCGTCCGTGCTCGGCGTTCTTCATCTCACCCTGCTGACACACCCGCTGGCCGGAGCCCTGGCGGCAATGACCCTCGTGACCTACCTGTTTCTGTACACGCCGCTGAAGCGCATTACGCCCTTTGCCACTGTCGTGGGTGGAGTTCCGGGGGCTCTCCCCCCGCTGATCGGCTGGGCCGCGGTGACCGGAGATCTCCCCGTCGGCGCATGGTCGCTCTTCTTCATACTCTTCTTCTGGCAGATGCCTCATTTCCTCTCGCTTGCCTGGATGTACCGTAAGGATTACGCGAGGGCCGGGTACAGGATGCTGACGGTCATCGATCCGACCGGCCAATCTGCGGCGCGGCAGATCCTCCTCTACACTCTCGCGTTGATACCGGCGGCGCTCGCGCCGACGCTCCTGAGGATTCTCGGGCCCCTCTATTCTCTCGGCGCGCTGATCCTTTCACTTGGTTTCCTGGTTCAAGCCGTCCGTCTCTACCGCGAGCGAACCAACGTCAATGCCAGGAAGCTCTTCTACGGTTCACTCATCTATCTCTCCACCCTCATCGCCCTGATGATTCTGGACAGAACGCTCTGAGCCCGGGTCGAAAGCTCTTGCATTCCGGCTGTCTGCGTCGTATATTAAACGAGTCCAAAACGTTCTTTGACTGAATCCTTTAATCCTATCCGGCGAGGTAGGGAAGGAAAATGAAGAAGTAAAAGTGAAAGAGGAAGAATCGGAAGAAGCCTGTTTTTACTTTTTCATTTTTCAATTTTGCTTTGGAGTGCCTCCTTTCGACGTCGTCGGAATCGGAGGCTTTCTTGTTTATGAGGGGTACATGAAAAGATCAAAGATCATCGACGCCGAGAACTTCCGGCGGACTGTGAACAGGCTCGCGCACGAGGTGCTCGAGCGAAACAAAGGCTCGGAAGGCCTTGTGATCGTCGGCATCCGCACCCGGGGGGAATACCTGGCCCGCCGGCTCGCGGAGAAAGTGAAAGAAATCGAAGGGAAGAGCGTTCACGTGGGGATCCTGGACATCACGCTGTACAGGGACGATTTGCGCGGACGCCTCGACCAGCCTCAGCTGAAGAGCACGGAGATCCTCTTCGATGTGACGGGCAAGACCATCGTATTGGTGGATGATGTGCTCTTCACCGGGCGAACGATCCGCGCCGCTCTCAACGCGCTGACCGATCTCGGACGTCCGGCGCTCATCGAGCTCCTGGTCCTTGTCGACCGCGGGCATCGAGAGCTGCCGATCAAGGCTGACTTCATCGGCAAGAATGTGCCGACGGCCTCCCACCAGAAGATCCAGGTTCTCATGACGGAGACGGATGGAGAGGACGCTGTGTACGTCGAGGATGCGCCGGAAGAGGGAAAGGAGATGACGCAATGAAGCTCAGGAGCCGACACCTGCTCGGTCTGGAGGGAATGTCCAGAGAGGATCTCGCGGCCATTCTGGATACGGCCGTCTCTTTCCGCGAGATTCTCGATCGCCCGATCAAGAAGGTCCCGCCGCTTCAAGGCAAGACGGTCGTCAACCTCTTCTTTGAGAGCTCAACGCGCACGCGGATTTCGTTCGAGCTTGCGGAGCGTCGGCTCTCTGCCGATGTCGTGAATTTTGCGACGGCTGGCAGCAGCGTGAGCAAAGGAGAGACGCTCAAGGATACGGCACGCAACATCGAGGCGATGAGAATCGACATGGTTGTCATCCGGCATACGTCCCCTGGATCCGCACACTTTCTCAGCAGAGTGGTCGATGCCAACGTGATCAACGCGGGGGACGGCGGCCACGAGCATCCGACCCAAGGGCTGCTCGATATGTATACCCTCCGTGAGAAATTCGGCTCGCTGGAAGGATTGCGCGTGTGCATCGTTGGCGACATCACGCACAGCCGCGTGGCGCGGTCGAATATCTACGGCCTGACGACGATGGGAGCGGAGGTGTCGGTGTGCGGGCCGGAAACGCTGATTCCGAGGGAGATCGAGAAACTCGGTGTGAAGGTCTTCCATCGACTCGAGGAGGTCATTCCGAAGGTGGATGTGCTCAACGTGCTGCGCATCCAGCTCGAGCGCCAGAAGAGCGGACTCTTTCCCTCCTTGCGCGAGTATCATCGGTTCTTCGGCGTGACAAAGGAGAAGGTGGCCAAAGCTCCAAGGGCGATCACGATCATGCACCCGGGCCCGATCAATCGCGACGTCGAACTCTCCGCCGACCTGGCGGATAGCGAACATTCGGTTATTCTCCAACAAGTGACCAACGGTGTGGCTGTTCGCATGGCGGTGCTCTACCTGTTGGGAACTTCAACCTAAAGAAGAAGAGGTGCTTCATGAAGCTTTACTTGAAAGGCGGCAGGCTCATCGACCCAACCTCCGGCAAGGATGAGTCGTGCGACCTCCTGATTGTCGACGGAAGAATTGAAAAGGTGGGGAAGAGCCTCTCTGCAGACAAGTCGTACCAGGTCGTCAACCTGAAGGACAAGATCATCGCTCCGGGCTTCATCGACATGCACGTGCATTTGCGGGAGCCGGGATTTGAGCATAAGGAAACCATCGAAACCGGCTGTGCATCCGCTGCCGCGGGCGGCTTCACCGCCGTGTGCTGTATGCCCAACACCAACCCGGCGATCGATGAGGAGTCCGTCGCCAGGTATGTGCGGGAAAAGGGCAAGTCCGTCTGTGAGGGGATCGTCGATGTCTTTCCTATCGCAGCGGTCACGAAGAAGCGCGAGGGGGCCGAACTCTCTCCTATGGCGGAGCTTGCCGAAGCGGGTGCGGTAGGCTTTTCCGACGACGGGAACCCGGTCGCGAGCGCCGAGATCATGCGCCGCGCGCTTGAGTATTCGTCGATGTACGGCATCCCGATCATTCAGCACGCCGAGGAGGCTTCCATGACGCAGGGGGGATGTATGAATGAAGGACTGGTTTCTACACGGCTCGGCATGCCCGGGATCCCTCCCGTCGCAGAAGAACTTATGGTCGCACGCGACATCATCCTGCTGGGGTATGTTCGAGGAGCGAAGTACCATGTCGCTCACATCAGCACGGCTGGGGCCTTGGACCACGTCCGGAAGGCACGGGCCGCCCATCTCAGCGTCACGTGCGAGGCGACACCGCACCATTTCTCGCTCACAGAAGACGCCGTTGCCTGTTTCGACACCAACACCAAAATGAATCCGCCGCTGCGGACGATCGACGATGTCCTCGCGTTGAAGGAAGGACTACGCGACGGGACCATCGAGGTGATCGCGACCGACCACGCGCCGCATACGATCGACGAAAAGGAAGTCGAGTATGTGCAGGCCCCCTTTGGAGTTGTCGGCCTCGAAACCGCGGTGGGTCTCGCGGTCACGGAGCTCGTCGAAAAAAAGTTTCTCACGCTCTATCAGCTTGTCGAGAAGTTTTCGACAAATCCTCGCAAGATCCTCTCGCTTTCGCCGGTCAGTGTCGCGGAAGGGGCGATCGCGAACCTGACACTGGTTGACCCGAATGTTGAATGGACGGTTGACGCTCAGTCCTTTCGATCGAAATCGAAAAATTCTCCGTTCCATGGACGCCTCCTGAAGGGCAAGGGAGTCGGTATCATCAACAACTGCAAGTCGCTGCTTCTCTAGAGTCGGGAAGCAACCGCTCCCATCCCCACTAGGTTTCCTCACGCGCCGTTCGTGCCTGGCAGGGCGGCCGTTCGGCCAACTTCGTTCACAATTGTGGACGAGGGACACTCAGGAGCATACACCCGCTCATCGCCCGATTTGTTGAATTCGAGCAGAAATTGATATCTGGCGTGGCACGAGCTTTGAGACTTCGGTTGTTGAAGCTAGAGTCTACAGAGGAGGAGTTGTTATGAACAAGATTACTCTCATCGTTGCAGGGGTCCTCTTCTTTGCCGGATGTCACGAGCTGCACAAGATCGACACTACACCGCCAGCGCCTCCTCAAGGCGTTCGTGCTACGGCGCTGGACAATGAAGTGGAGTTGACATGGCTCCAGAACACGGAGCGTGACCTCGCCGGTTACAACGTCTGGGTGAGCGATCGCTACGATGGGAAATATGAGCTGTTGGGATCGACTGAGGGGAATCTCTTTGTCGATCACGGAGCGACGAACGGCGTGCGATCCTACTATGGTGTGACGGCGTATGACTTTGAAGGGAACGAGAGCGATCTAAGCCGTGACGTGGTGTACGCGACCCCCAGGCCCGAAGGGTATGGAATACGATTGGACAATTACAGGTCCTACCCAAGCTCAGCGGGGTACGATTTCTCGACCTACTCGGTCGGCCCCTACGATGACACCTACACCGATGTGTTCTTCGAGTATTTCAGCGGCTACACGTATTTGAACGTGTGGACTGACACCGACATTCAGGATATGGGGTACACGCAATCATTGTATGAGATCACGACGGCCCCCTCCTCGGGCTGGGTACCCTCGAAATCCGTCGAGGCGATCATCGGGCACACGTACGTGATCTGGACGTGGGATGATCATTACGCAAAGATCCGTGTGAGGGAATTGACTGCTTCGCGCGTCACGTTTGACTGGACCTATCAGGTTGCTCCCAGCAATCCGGAGTTAAAGAGATCGGTCCCCGGCGACGGGAAGCGGACTGGAAAAGTGCGATTGACGGCCGAGTCGAACTAGGCTGCGTCACGAACCATCAAGAAATTCCAGCAATGCGGGCGACACCACGGGCAGGCTCATCGTGGTGTCGCTTTTTCGTTGCAGATTCGCCTAGGCGATTTGTTGATTTTCTTTGGCTTTTCCGATACTTTGGTACCGTCATGAAAAGCGTGGTTCTCCTGCTTTCCCTCGTTGTGGTCTTTGAGGCATCTGCACAGATCCGGCCGGACTTGAAACGAAGGCTCCGACGAGACCTGATCGTGGGACAGAGGGTACCGCCGCGCACGGTGCAGCAGCTGGAAGTCAGGAGGGCCTTCAGCCAAATTGAGCGCAGCATCTTGAACTCCTCGCTCTCCTCCATTCCGGTCTCCTTCGCTCGTCAGGTCTACGTGAACATCACGGGCGGCGAGAGCGGATACTTCTCCCAGAATCAGGTTGTTTCGGTCCTGCAGAGCTATTTCGTGTCACGGACACCCCTCTCCTTTGAATTCTCCCGGTACAACGATCAGGGCCCCACCCCCTACGCGACGGGTCGTCTGACGTACGTCGCCAGAGGGAGGAGGGCATCGGCGCAAGTCTACGTGTCGCTGGCGATGCAGGATTCCCAGTGGGTGATCAGCCAGTTCAACATCTATTGACCCTCCCTGCGTTCATGTTCAATCCACTTTCGATCGTCGAGAAGAAGCTGCGCCCCGCACTCTGGGGCTCTTTCATTTGCGTCGCGATCCTTCTCGGCCTGGCCGGCGGCCAGCAGGGCTGCAACTATCAGATTGAGCATCGGTGGGCAAGGCAGAAACAGGAGAGAGAACAAGAGCTGAACAGACTGATCACTGAGCGCTTCGATCAACGGGTGCGCGACCAGTTTGCGCTTGCCGGGACCATTGCTGCCGACGAACGACTGTTTCATCTGCTGGTGTCCGGTGATCCGGCGGGCATGGCATCGGCGTTTGACCGGCTGGAAGCGTACCGGAATGATGAGGTTAGCATCGATCTCGCTGACTCTCAAGGGACCATTCTCGCTTGGTCTGGACGCAGTGTGGCGGGGAGCTACAGGAAGGTCTTTCAACAAGCGAGGGGTGATTCGCTTGTAGTGGTGCCGCAGCTCGGCATTCACCGATACCTTTCTATTGCGCTGGCGGTTTTCCCGAATCGCTATTACGTGGTTGTCAGCCGTCCCCTGGAAATCAACTATCCGATCTCCAATCGATTCGTCACCCGCTCGAGCTTCAGCGACGAACTCTCTGACGATGCCGGGATGGCAGTACGCCTCGTGTTTGATGAGCCGCCCCGTGATTCAGCGGCGGAAGGATTGTTCGTCATTCCACTCAGGGCATTGGGAGCCGTCCCTGTCGCGTATGCCACTGTTCCTGCGCCGACGGTACAAAGTGAGATTCAGAGCTCCTCGCAGCTCTTCGAGCGATGGGAGGGGGTCTTTCTTGCCCTCGGTGCCGGTCTTCTGGGATTCGTCTTGTTCGCAAAGAGCCGATCCGCCAAGTCCCGCCTTCTGAGAGTGATTCTGGCCGGCCTGCTCATCTGGGGTCTCCGTTTGGTTTGGCGGCAGGTCGATTTTCCCGGAGCGATGGTCGGCGGGTTGTTTTTTGATCCCACGATCTATGCATCGCCGTTCGTCTTTCGCTTCGCCTCATCGCTGGGTGAGCTCTTGCTTTCGTGTGTCGCACTGCTTCTGACGAGCGCCCTGATTCTCTGGGAAATCCTCCGGTCGTCAGCGAGCCGGGAGGCGCTTGCCGAGCGAGTTTCACCAGTAAAGAACCTCCTGAGATTCACGCTCGCCTTCTTGCTTGCGTTCGCACTGCAATGGATTCTGCGGGCGTTCGGAGCAACGATGCGAAGTTTCGTGTTCGATTCGACGTTGCGCTTCCAAAATCCGGCAAGCTTCCTGCCCGATGTCCCTGTGTTCCTGATGCATTTCAACATCCTTCTTTTCACCCTTTCGCTCCTCTGTATCACCGGGGCAATCCTCCTAGTGATGGCGCGGTGGGTCTCTCCCTCCCTTCCAAGGAGTCGGCGGCAGATTTGGCTTCCTCTTGTGCTGATCGTCCTGCTGATTGCCGCCAACATCCTCTTTGTTGTCGTGGACCGCGTACCGCAGGTGCCGATGTACTATCCGTTGCTTGTTTTCGCGATCTCGCTCTTTTTGCTCTTTTGGCTCGCGCCGGAAACAAGGGAGGGCAACCTGTGGAAACGGGATCTTTTGCGCAAGGTTCTCATCCTCGGGTGCGCCGCTTTTGTGTTGTCGGCAATCATTCTTGATGCGAAGCTGCATGAGAAGGAGCGGCAACGCGTCCAGGTGTTTGCCGACGAGCTCCTGCGGCCCGTTGACAGCTGGCTGTCGTTTGTCGTCAGCGACGGCTTGCGCTCTGCTGTCGCGGAGGCAAGCGACCAGCTTGGCGGAAGCGACGCGGATTCCGCAACGGTAGCCAACCTTGCGTTCACACTGTGGGCTCAGACGTTGATGAGCAGAGAGGGGTACAACTCGGCCATCATCGTGTATGATCATCAGGGAAAGGAAGTCAGCAGGTTCTCCGTCGGGCTCACCTCCTACGAGCAAGTGGAAGTGCTCTCGAAGGTTTTCGACGCGGAAGAGGAGGCTCTGCAGGTCGTGGAGAGGAAGGTGCCGAGTGGAACGATCAAATACTATGGTGATTGGGGGAGCGTGCTCGACAGCCAGGGCCGGTTGATGGGATATGTTGCAGTTCTGCTCTCCGCGAGCCAGAAGACTCTGTTTCGAGCCGAGACGCCGGAGCCGTTGCGGACGGGACCGCGGGAAGAATTCGAGGAGGGCTTCCGCCAGGTCTCGATCTCGGAATACCAGCAGGGCGTTCTCGTCTCGACGACCGATCCGATCTTGTTCCGGGGTTCGCACCTCGCTGCGGCCATCGCTGCCGAGCTCGATGCTTCGAAGGACCGGTTTGTCTGGACCGAGCAGAATCTTGATGGCAGGTCGTTCAATATCCTCTACGCGAAGGATGCAGCGAACCACGAGAGGCTTCTCGCTCTCGGCATCGAATCCGTGGATATCCGTTGGCACCTCTTCAATTTCGTCAAGGCGCTGATGATCTATGCAGCGTTTTTCTGTCTGGTTGCCCTGGTCTACCTCGTTCGGTTTTTCATCAAAGAACGATCGCTGAGACTGGGCTTTCGTGGTAAGCTGGTTTCGTCCTTTGCCTTGCTTTCCGTCGTGCCTCTCCTCCTGATGGCCTATTACAATCGCGAGCTGGCGATCGAACGTTTGAACGAGAACATCACGCGGAGGCTTTCGCAGGATCTGACGCTCCTCGACCAGCGGATCCTCAACACCGTGCTCGATGAGGAGGATTTCGTCTCAGGCATCAACAATGACTACTGCGAAGTTGCAGCCGCAGACCTTGGGGTCGATTTCAGCGTCTACGCCGGATCGATGCTGCAGGCGAGCAGCCGTCCGGAGTTGTACCGGGCCGCCATCCTCGATCGACGGCTGACGGGGATTGCCTACGTCAATACCGTCATCCTGGGGCGTACGTTTTTTAGCGATCTCGAAAGCATCGGTGAGGTCAGTTACATCGTTGGCTATCGACCGATCGTTTTTCGGGGAAAGACCGTTGGAGTTCTCTCTGTGCCGGCGTTGTACCGGCAGCAGGAGATCGATCAGGAACTCGCGCAGCGAAACGCATTCATGCTTGGTGCGTACGCGTTCGTCGTATTGATTATCATCGTGATCGGCATCCTGCTGGCGAACCGGCTTTCCAAGCCGCTCCGCGATCTCTCGGAAGCCGCGACGTCCATCGGCAAGGGAAATCTTGACGTCCAGCTCAGGGTCCGTTCGGCAGACGAGGTGGGGGAGCTTGTGAGGTCGTTCAACGAAATGACAAAGGAGTTGAAGGCGAGTCGCGAGAATGTCGCGCGCGCCGAGCGCGAGCTCGCATGGAAGGAAATGGCAAAACAGGTGGCCCATGAAATCAAGAATCCTCTCACGCCCATCAAGCTCTCGATCCAGCATCTTCTGCAGGCGTACAAAGATGAAGTCAAGGACTACGGAGAGATTCTGCAGCGGGTCTCCGCAACCGTCATCGAGCAGATCGAAGTCTTGTCGCGCATAGCATCGGAGTTTTCGAATTTCGCCCGCATGCCCGAGCGCAGATTTGAGCGTGTTGATGTAAAGCAGCTTCTGCAGGAAACGGTGGCTCTCTTCAGCGACGTTCGCGGGATTGAATTTCGCACGAAATTGGCGGATGCTGGTGTCATTCTTGTGGCCGACAAGGATGAGTTGCGCCGGGTGTTTGTCAACCTCATCCGGAACAGCGTCCAAGCCATGGAACAGGGAGGAACCATCTCCGTCGAGCTTGAGGTCCTGGACCGATTCTGCCGGATTACGATCACCGATACGGGGAGCGGCATTCCCGAAGAGTTGCAGCCGAAGGTGTTCCAGCCGAATTTCTCAACCAAGACAGACGGCATGGGCCTGGGCTTGGCAATTGCGGCGAAGGTGATCGAGGACCTCAACGGGACTATTCATCTCCGCAGCACGATGGGGAAAGGTACCACGGTCGAGGTGAGAATCCCGCTGAAACTTGGATGAGATGGACCTTCCCCTCTTGATCACTTCGGAGAAACTCTCGCGCATCCCGGGACTCCGGTTTGGCCTGAGCACGCGGAACGGCGGCGTCAGTCCGGATCCGTACGGGATGAACACGAGTCTTCGGGTTGGTGACCGTGCCGAACACGTCCACGCAAATCGGAAGAGGCTGCTCGGCTTGCTTGGCCTCGAGAATGTGCCGTTGGCGCTTCCGGTTCAGTGTCACTCCAATGTCGTCTTGATTGCTACACGACCCGGGGAGTACCCTGCGTGTGACGGGCTCGCAACCGGCAAAACGGGGCTCGCTCTGGCGGTCTCGATTGCCGACTGTCTTCCGGTTGTCCTGTATGACAGCAGGCACAGGGCGGTCGCACTTGTCCACGCTGGCTGGAGGGGAACGGCGGAGGGGATCGCGCAGCGTGCCGTGAGGGTCATGGGGCGCGAATTTCGCTCCAACGCTGCCGACCTCACTGTCTACCTGGGCACTTCGGCGGGCGTGTGCTGCTATGAAGTCGGACCCGAGGTCGCCGAGCGGTTTCCTGAGCCGTGCGTGGAGAGGCGGGCAAATGGACTCTACCTCGATCTCAAGGAGGCGAACCTTCGGCAACTGCTTGATGTTGGAGTGGAGAGGAGGAATGTTGAAGTCTCGCCCCACTGCACCATCTGTGAACCCGATCTCTTTCACTCTTACAGGAGAGACAGGGCAGATTCTGGGCGAATGATGGCGATCGCCAGTCTTATCACCTAAAGGGCATCAGCAAGCTATGTGCGGCATCGTCGGGTACATCGGAAGAAGGAATGCTTTGCCGGTCATCCTCTCGGGCTTGAAGCGGTTGGAGTACCGAGGATACGACTCGGCGGGCGTCGCCGTCCTGGAGGGAGGGAAAATCGAGGTGACGAAAACGGTCGGGAAGGTCGCTGAACTTGAGCAGACGCTCGGCTCGAATGCCTCTTCCTCGTTGATCGGCATGGGGCACACGCGGTGGGCGACGCACGGTGAGCCGAGCGTGTTGAACGCTCATCCCCACTTGGATTGCGACGGCAGGATCGCGGTGATTCATAATGGAGTGATCGAAAATTACGCGGTTTTGAAGAAGAAGCTCGTCCAGAGCGGTCATCTTTTCCGATCGGCTACCGACACCGAGGTGATCGCCCATCTGATCGAAGAGTTCAACCGGTGGGACAACGACCTCGAATCTGCCGTCCGCAAAGCACTCCTGCAAGTACAGGGAACCTACGGGATGGTCATCATGAGTGAACGCGAGCCTGATCGGCTGATCGTTGCGCGGCACGGGAGCCCCCTGGTGATCGGTCTGGGAGATCAGGAGTACATCATTGCCTCCGATGCCTCGGCACTGATCGAGCACACGCGAAAGGTCGTCTATCTCGCGGACGGGGAGGTGGCGACGGTGATGAGAGAGGGCGTGAAGACCAAGACGCTGGGAGACGTCGAGATAAAGAACTTCGTTGAGGAGCTGACCTTCGATCTCGCACAGATCGAAAGGGGTGGACACGATCATTTCATGCTGAAGGAGATCTACGAACAGCCGGAGACGATCAGAAACGCGATGCGCGGGCGCCTGCGCGTTGAGGAGGGGGAGGTGAAGCTTGGGGGTCTGGAGCACGTTCTCGAACGGTTGTTGCAGGCTCGTCGCATCATCCTGATTGGTTGTGGTACGTCGTGGCACGCGGGACTTGTAGGCGAGTATATGATCGAACAGATTGCCAAAGTGCCGGTCGAGGTTGAATACGCATCGGAGTTTCGATATCGCAACCCGCTCGTTTCGAGTGAAGACGTCGTGTTCGCCATCAGCCAAAGCGGTGAGACCGCCGACACGATGGCCGCGCTTCGTGAGGCAAAGGTGAGGGGAGCGACGGTGCTTGGAATCGTCAACGTCGTTGGGAGCAGCATCGCGCGTGAGACGGAGGGTGGAGTCTACGTCCATGCCGGCCCTGAGATCGGCGTGGCGTCGACGAAGGCCTTCACCTCCCAACTGACGGTTCTGGCGCTCATTTCAGTGATGCTCGCCCGGGCACACGGCATGCCCGCATCCGACGCGCGCGTGCTGACACGCGAGCTTGATAGCCTCCCAACGAAGGTCGACTATGTCTTGAAGACTGTCGGGCGGGTCAGAGAGATTGCGGAGGAATTCAAGGATGCCCGGAATGCCCTTTATCTGGGGCGGGGAGGGAATTTTCCTGTCGCCTTGGAGGGTGCGCTGAAGCTCAAGGAGATCTCCTACATCCATGCTGAGGGGTATCCGGCAGCCGAAATGAAGCACGGCCCGATCGCGCTGATCGACGAGAAGATGCCGGTCGTCTTCATCGCTCCGAAGGACGCAATCTACGACAAAGTCTTGAGCAACATGGAGGAGGTGCGCGCGAGAAAAGGAAAGATCATAGCGGTCGCGAACGAAGACGATGAGGAAATCGAGCGTTTGGCCGAATTCGTTCTGCGTGTGCCACGGACCTACGGTTTCTTCGGTCCCATCATCAACATCATCCCGCTTCAGCTGTTGGCATACTATATCGCCGTCGCGCGGGGAGTGAATGTGGATCAGCCTCGGAACCTGGCGAAAAGCGTGACAGTGGAATAGCACCCTTTGATTTTCCACGAAATCTTGCTATCTTGGACACCCAAAATGCGCATCTCTGGAGGAGTGGAATATGAAAGCTGAGCCGCGATTCAAGTCGACGGATTGGGCCCTGATCCTCGGTGCCTCGAGTGGTTTCGGTGGCGCCACCGCCGTCGAGCTGGCGAAGCACGGGATGAGTGTTTTTGGTGTCCACCTCGACCGCCAGGCAACGATGCCGGCCGTCCAGCATGTGATCCGGGAGATTAAGCACACCGGCAGCGATGCCGTCTTCTACAATATCAACGCCGCCGACGCTATTAAGCGGGAGGAGGCGCTCGATGACATTCAGGAGCGCTTCTCGAAGGATTCGTCCAACACCGTCAAGGTCTTCCTCCACTCCCTGGCATTCGGAACGCTGAAATCCTTTATCGCGCAGAAGCCGGAGGAGATGATAACCCAGGCGCAGATAGAAATGACGCTGGACGTCATGGCGCACAGTCTGGTCTACTGGGTTCAGGGGCTCATTGCGCGCAAGCTGATGAAGAAGGGGGCCCGCGTGTTCGGCATGACGAGCTCCGGGGGGCACACCGTGATCCCGAACTACGGCGCCGTCTCGGCTGCGAAGGCAACGCTGGAGTCCCATATTCGACAGCTCGCGATGGAACTCGGCCCGATAGGGATTACGTGCAACGCCATCATGGCAGGTGTGACCGACACGCCAGCCTTGCGGAAGATCCCGAAGAGCGACAAGATGGTCGAGGTCGCGCGAGCCAAGAATCCTTCCAACCGCCTGACGACGCCGGAGGACGTGGCGAAGGCCATCGTGTTGCTCGCCGACGAGAACGCATACTGGATCTCGGGAAATGTCATCGGCGTGGATGGAGGCGAAGACATCGTGAGCTACGTAGGCTAAGAGAGCCGGCAGATCGCACCGTTTTCCTATTCTCATTACTAAGGATACCTATGTTCGACTTCGAATTTACCGAGGAGCAGAGAATGCTCCGCGACATGGTCCGTGATTTCACCAAAGCAGAGATCAAGCCGATTGCACGACGAATTGACGAGGAGGAGAGGATCCCTCCTGAGCTCATCCAGAAGATCAAAGATGTCGGTCTTCTCGGCGCTGCGTTCCCCACGGAGTACGGGGGAGGAGGGTTTGGAGAGCTGGGGTACTGCATCGTTCAAGAGGAGGTGGCAAGGGGGTGCCTCTCGACGTCGACGTTCATTGGGGCTCATCAGTCGATCGCGGCGAATGCTATCTACATTGGCGGATCGGATTACTTGAAGAAGAAGTACCTCGTCCCCCTCGCTGAGGGAAAGCTCGTCGGAGCGTTCGCGCTGACCGAGACGCTGGCGGGGTCGGATTCCTTTAATCTCCGGACCCGAGCGCGCCTCGATGGGAATGAGTGGGTGATCAATGGCGAGAAGCTGTGGATAACGAACGGCTCCATTGCAGACGTCATTTCGGTTTTCGCGCGAACGGAGAAAGGGATTTCCGGGTTTGTCGTTGAAACAAATTTGCCGGGCTTCTCTGCCGGACCTCCGGAGAAGAAGATGGGGATCCGCGGGAGCGTCACAGCGCCGATATCGTTTGAAAACGTCCGGGTTCCCCAGGAGAATCTGATCGGGGCCGACGGAAGGGGATTCCTCATCGCGATGAAAACACTGGACGCCGGCCGGTTGGGATTGGGAGCCGCGTGTCTGGGTGCAGCCAAGGAACTGCTTGAGCTCTCGACGCGGTACGCGAAAGAGCGAAAGCAATTCGACGTCACGATCTCTCAGTTCGAGGCCATCCAGTTTATGTTGGCGGAAATGGCCTCGTTGATTTACGCGATGGAATCTATCGTGTACCGGACAGCTGCCGCGTACGACGCGGGGAAATCGATCTCGCGGCAATCGGCGACGGTCAAACTGCTTTGCTCGGAATTCCTGGACGAGGTGGCTGATTCCGCCGTCCAGATTCACGGAGGAATGGGCTACTCACGCGAGATGCCGATCGAACGGTACTATCGTGATTCGCGAATCAACCGCATCTTCGAGGGCACGAACGAAATTCAGAAGATCGTCATCGCGCGGGATGTCATCAAGAAGAACGGCGTGTTGTGAGAATTGGCGATTGCAGATTTCGCATT
>CAYZRX010000040.1:22388-32046 GCA_964480945.1 uncultured Ignavibacteriaceae bacterium
CCTGAAAATTTCACAGACTTAGCTTCTCCGCCTTCGGCGGATCGCTAAGTCTGGAGGCAGAGAAGATGCATTTCGGATCCCGACAAGGAACGTCGGGATCCTGAAAATTTCACAGACATAGCTGCGCTCGCTAGGTCTGGAGGCAGAGAAGATACATTTCGGATGCCGACCAAGAAGGTCGGGATCCTGAAAATTTCACAGACTTAGCTTCTCCGCCTTCGGCGGATCGCTAAGTCTGGAAATTTTCGGACAGGTAGCTCAGTCGGTAGAGCAATGGACTGAAAATCCATGTGTCGGCGGTTCGATTCCGTCCCTGTCCACGAAGGACCCTGTAGGACGCTGCGCCGGATGTAGTCGCAGCGTTTTTTTATGATTTTCCCTCCACTTTCGCTGAGAAGCACCCCTTGCACGTGAGGCTGGTCGGCGGGCGTTGATCGATGAAGCCTCCGTCATTCTCAAAACGATCTAATCCTCGGTGTATTTCGCATTCGTTAGGTGTGCTGCGCGCTGAAGAAGCCGTATTGTTTCTTCGGACACAACGAGCGCCTGTCCGGCAACAACAGCTTGCGGAGGAAGTTCGCGGGCATCGCGATTCGTAAGGCGCTCATAGATTACGAGCGCTGCGAGGTATGTCCCGAGCAGCGACGGATGAAAATCGTCCGGACCGTATAAGGGAAGCTCGGGGTTTTCCTGCCATGCCGCCAGCCAAGCCTCCCCGGCTGGAAGGAACAATCCCCCCACCGTATCCGCGGCGAGCTTGTAAGAGACGCGGACATCTTCGAAAAAGGCGGACTGACTTCTCTCAGGCCAGACCATGTAGAGCGCGGTGCGAGCGCTGACGCCCCGAACGTACTGGTCGAACCGCTGTGTCCACTGTATCAGAAGGTCGCGGCTTTCCGGCAGTGAAGAGGGTCCCTGTTGAAGGATGACGTAATCCCAGCCGCCTCGCTTGATCTCTTCGACGGCGTTGCTTCCGCCGTTGAGATGATCAATGAGCGCGAAGTCCGCCTCGGCGACGGACTTATAGCTGATTGTCGCTCCCCCGAGAGAGGCTATTCCGGCGACAGTGCCGGGAAGGTCGTTCACATACGTCAGGCTGTTACCGATGTAGAGCACGTGCATGCCCGGACCTTCGAACGGCTCGAGCGGGGATTTGCAGCCGGCAAATGCCACAGTAACTGCCAAGAGCACAACGCTCAGTCTCACAGACTTGCAGGTGTTCAAGTGGCAAAAGCTCACGAAGTGTCCCCCTCTTTCTGGTCGCCCAAACATTGTACTTTCAGACCTCTGGCGAAAGTAACTCGGCGAAGCCACAACGGGCGCGGTGAATCGTACAAATATTCTGCACCCGAAACAAAGTACTCATTCCGGACGATGTTCTCAAGATTCATTGGAAGATCTCGAGAGGGTTGCAGGAACGGATCAAAGGGATCGTGATTGATTGGGGGCAAACGAATTTGGGAACAGAGCGGAAGGGGATCGCTCTGGACGAAACGCACGTCTTGATGGTGTTGGCTCAGCAACCTCTCCGGAATCTGACTGACAACATGCCTGCGAAGCACTACATCCGATTCCAGCTTATCGGCTGCCTGTTTGGCCAGCGCCTGCTGCTTAAAAGGCAGAAGATGCCGGTCGATTTCCGATGAAAATACACCAGTCTATTCACGCGCCAGTCCGGAGAATCCATTTGTCGGCAGTTGGATGCCGTCCGTGTCGGCAAATGCACGACGGTCCGGCTCGAGTCAGTTCTGCTCACGCCTTCTCATTTCATTCCGTCGTATCTAGGCCAGACGTTTTGGAAATTCTTGCCATTGGTCCTGCCGGTGATCGCTGCTGAACGACACAGCGGCCTTGATTTTTGCGCTTCGGTTTGATAGATTGCCCCCACGACCGGTCCACTTCTTCCAACGGCGCTCCGCTCTGCTCACGTTTCAGCTGGCGGCGGGAAGAAAAGCTGAGACCCGGTGGGGAGATTTCAATAGAGGAATCTTTTGACAACCGCCATCCTCCTCTCAAACAGGCGCCGTGATCGAATGTGACTCTCGTATTTCCGCTCATCGTCTGGAGTGACACGACGGAGAGGCTGCAGGCAGCCAGACTCGTTTCCTTCTCGACACCGAGCCACCGCAGTCCGCGGATCCTGACTGCAGTGAGAATGCTGGCAAAGCACGAGTTCCCTGATGGAGTGCTTGGCTCGCGCGATGCACTGCGCGAAGAGGAGGTTCTCAATGGAAAGGACGATTCGAATACTTCATCTCGAACGCGATGAACACGAGGCCGAGGCACTTGCTTCGGCGATCGCAGAGCGCGGTCTCTCGTTTCGGGTTGACCGCGTGACGGACGGGGAAGCCTTCAGAAGGGCTCTTGAAGAACGCCGGTACGACTTAGTTCTCAGCGAGGATCATGTCGGGCCGTTTGATGCGTTCGATGCGCTGGCAGAGGTCAAAACGATCACGCCGGCGAGTCCCTTTATCGTCGTCGCTGGTGAGAACGATCGAGCGCGTGCTGCCGAGGCAACTTTCAGGGGCGCCTCAGCGTATGTATCGAAGAAAGATCTTGATCTGTTCGGCTCCATTGTGGCCAAAACACTTGAAACGGGTCCCACCGATCTCAAGATGCAGGATAAACTTGACTCGCGTTCCGGCGTCGAAGCGACACTCCGTGTCCTGATGGACGTTTGCCCGCAAGAGCTCTGCCTGATGACCACGGAGGGCCGCATTCTGTTTGCCAACAGAGCCTTTGCAGCAGCGCTCGGCGTACGTGCCGAGCAGCTTCCAGCTTCTTCCATCGACGCCATGCTGCCGCCGGAGCGACTGGAGCTCGTTAAGCGTCTCTCTGCGGAGACCGTGCGGACTGGAAAGGCGGTTCGCTTTGACGAGAACTGGTTGGGCCGATGCCGCGAGAGCTCCCTCTCGCCTGTCCTGGAAGGAGAATCGGTGGTCACCAAGGTGCTTTTCAGTTCCATGGAGCTCAGCGTGCGGCGGCGTGCGGAGGAGCACTTCACCGGAGAAAGAGATCTCATGCGGGTTCTCATGGATCACCTTCCGGACTACATTTTCCTGAAGGATGCACAATGCCGGTACATCCTGTCCAACCTGTCTCATCTGCAAGTTCTCCGCGCAAAATGCGTAGAAGAGATCGTAGGGAAGACCGACTTCGACTTCTTTCCGCCAGAACTCGCCGCGCGATTCCACGCTGACGAAGAGTACGTGATTCGCACGGGGGATCCGATTGTCAACGCGGACGAGGAGATCCTCGACGCGACAGGCCAGCGACGATTCCTCTTGACGACACGGTTACCCGTCCGAGATCCCCAGGGGCAGATTATCGGAACGTTCGCCATCTCGAGGGATGTGACGCAGGAGAAGCGGATCAACCAGGCCCTGCAGGAGGCCCAACAGGATCTCGAGCGAAAAGTCCAGGAACGAACGGCCGCTCTGGTGCAGGCAAATGCGGAGCTCCGGCGGGAAATCGCGGATCGGAACCGCGTCGAGGAGGTGCTTCGGGCGATCAATAAGAAGTATCAGACGCTCTTCGAGAGCTCAAAAGATGTCGTCTTCATCAGCTCCCCCGAAGGGAAATTCCTGGACATCAATCCGGCGGGCGTTGAACTCTACGCCTACGACTCAAAAGAAGAATTGCTCAAGATCGACGTCACCAAGGACTTGTACGTCCACCCGGGAGACCGGCAGCGGTTCCAGGAGGAATTGACGCGCTGCGGCTTCGTGAAAGAGTATGAGATGCTTCTGAAGCGAAAGGACGGCCAGCAATTGGTCGTCCTCGAAACGGCTATCGCGGTGCGGGATGACAAAGGAAATGTCATCGCATACCAGGGATTTACGAGGAACATAACCGAGCGTAAACGGGCGGAGGAGGAGCTCCGGAAAGCCCACACGGAGCTGGAGCGGCGGGTCCGTGAGCGAACGGCAGAGCTGGAGGAGGCGAACAAGGCGCTCCAGCTTGAGATCGCCGAGCGGAAGCGGGCTGAGCAGGAGCTGCGTGGTTCGAGGCAGCGCCTTCGTCATTTTGCCGCGCGGCTGCAGGATGTGCGCGAGGAGGAGAAGCAGAAGATCGCGCGGGAAATTCACGATGAACTCGGACAAGTTCTCACCGGACTCAAGATTGACCTTTCGTGGCTAAGCAAGAAGATTTCATCTAGCGGCACGCGTCCAGCTCGGCGCGGGGGCGGGACAAACGGCACGGCCGAAATCCGAAAGAAATTGGAGTCAATGTCGGGCCTTCTGGACGCGACCATGGAGATCGTTCGGCGCATCTCCCGGGAGTTGAGGCCGAGTGTTCTCGAGCATTTGGGGCTCCTCGGCACTCTCGAATGGCAAGCGCACGAGTTCGAGACGAGAACCGGCATAACGTGCACGGTCGCTGCTGATATGCAGGAAGTGCGTCTGAAGGATCAAGATGAATCCCTTGCGGTCTTCCGCATCTTTCAGGAAGCACTGACCAACGTCGCGAGACACGCGCAGGCAACCGAGGTGAGGGTCGGGTTGACCGAGATGAACAGGAATCTGGTTCTGACCGTCGCTGACAACGGCAAGGGGATTCAGGATGTGGAAGCGGCGTCCCACAAGTCGGTGGGACTGCTCGGGATGAGAGAGCGTGCGATCCTTCTCGGCGGAGATCTCACGATTGAAAGCGCTCCGGGCAAAGGGACAGCACTCACAGTACGGGTACCAATCGGGTCGGGCTTGCCATGATTCGTATCCTTATTGCAGATGATCACCCTGTTGTGCGCCAGGGATTGCGGCACATTCTGTCAGAGGAGTTCCCGCAGGCGCAGGTGGGTGAGGCGCAGAACGGCCAGGAGGTTCTGCAGCTCGTCCATCGCCAGAAGTGGGATATCGTCATCCTGGACTTGTCGATGCCGGGGAGGAGTGGGCTGGATCTCATCAAGGAGCTGAAACGAGCGTACCCACAACTCCGGATTCTTGTGCTCACCATGCTTTCGGAGGAGCAACTGGCCATCCGCGTTCTCCGCGCCGGGGCAGAAGGGTTCCTCACGAAAGACAATGCGCCCGAGGAGCTTGTGAAGGCGATCCGAAAACTCCTTGCCGGGAGCAAGTACGTGAACCCCTCACTGGCTCAAGCGCTCGTCTTCGACCTTGCCACCACGTCTCCCGAAACACCGCTTCACGCAAAACTTTCCGATCGTGAATACCAAGTGCTTTGTATGATCGCATCGGGGAAGAGCGTCAAAGATATCGCAGAAGATCTCTCGCTCAGCATAAAAACTATCAACACCTATCGTGCTCGTATCCTTGAGAAGTTGAGCTTGAAGTCTAACGTCGAGCTGACGCGGTACGTCATAGAGAATCGGTTGAGAACCCTCTAAGGCTCTTTCTCCGGACTGACCTCCTTTCTCATCATTCTTGCTCAGTAACTGAGAATCACTCTCAGGATTGCCCTTGCGCCGACGCCGATCCTGATCGCGATCTCCCAAAAACGCGAATCCAAACCCAGCATCGCGCCTCGCTCGGGCGTTGCCGGCAGGTGTGTGGATTCGGAAGGTCATGGCGCGGGCTCCTTCGTCGTGAAACCGTCGTCGACCCGAGTTTCGTCTGGTCGGCTTGTCGGAGAAAATCCTACACGGGGGGCGGACTTTGTCCGACAGCGAAATCAGAGAGCTGCCGATTGATTTTTGATAAGTGAAGAAGTAGACTGCTGCGGCCTGCCAACTCCAAGAACCCGCAAGGCAGATGCTAACAGCCGAAAACGAATTTCATCAACGCACACATTCCTGAAGCTGTGGTGTAGTCCACGACTGAGGGATAAGTGGGAACCTGCGCGTTTGCCATCTAACTAACACTACTTAAAGGAGGAGGATGTTATGTTGCATAAAACGTTCCTCATCTTTGTGCTCCTGTGCGTGCTGCTCGGAACAGCGGTTGCTCAATACGGAAAAGTGAGCGGCTACGTGAAAGACAAGGAGTCGAAAGAACCCCTCGTTGGTGCTAATGTCACGATCCTCGGCACGAGCTTCGGTGCGGCGTCGGACGTTGAGGGAAGGTTCGTGATCCTGAACCTCCCCCCTGGTCCGTACGACATCCGCGCTTCGTACGTGGGCTACCAGGAGGTCGTGGTCAACGGAATCCGAGTCACCTCCGGCCTGACGGAGACCGTGAATTTCGAGATGCAGGCGTCGTCTGTATTGCTCCCGGCTCTTCAGGTGACTGCGGAGAGACCTCTGGTGGAGAAGAGCGCGACAAACATCACTCGAATCGTGAAAGCTGAAGATATCGAGAACTTGCCGGTCCGTGGCATCGGGGCGTATATGGCCCTACAGCCCGGAGTGGCAGAAGTGAACGGGCAGTTCCACATTCGTGGGAGTCGAGAAGACGAAGTCGGCTACTATGTGGAAGGTGCCAACACGAAGAACCTGCGCGGTTCGGGCAATCTCGTGACCACGATTCCTGAAGCCGTTGAAGAGGTTCTCGTGCAGGCGGGTGGCTACTCGGCTGAATTCGGCGGATCGAATGCGGGCATCATTCAGCAAAACCTCAAAACCGGACAGTCCCGGTTGAATGCGTTCGTGCAGTATGAGACGGACGATTTCGGCAACTATCCGTACAAGCAGTTTTTGGGCACGTACTCCTACGGTTACAAGGATCTGGTGATGAGCGTCAGTGGGCCTGCGACGTCCAATATCAGATTCTTCCTGGCGGGTGAAAACAACTTCATGCGCGATTACAACCCCGTCTTCTGGTACGGAGCCGACTTCGGCTACCTCACGGATTCGGGACTTCGGAGCGGGCTCGCCGGTGATACCTCTGTTGCGCCGCTGAAGTGGCAGGACGGCAACATCCCTGGTCGATTCGCCAACCGGTATACGGCGAACGGCACCGTTCTGTTAGACTACAAGCCGCTCCTGGTTCGATTGGCAGGGTCGTACACCTGGTCGAGGCAGAAATCAAACGCTTTTCCAATCCAGTATCTCTTCGACCAAGCAAGGTTGCCGTACACCGATAACACGAGCGCCTTTGTGACTGCCAAGGCCACGTATTTCCTCGCGGAGAAGACCTTTGCCGAAGTAAATCTCGACTACGTGAACAATTTCAGCGAGACGTACGACCCCAACTTCGGAAGCAACTGGCTTCTCTACGCGGATAGCGCCGCGGCGGCCCAGCATGGTTGGGAGTATCTGAGCGCCGCGTTGCCGCCGTACGACTACGTCTTTGACGGGTTCCCCTTCTCACGTCCGGGAGCGATGCTCACCGGATACTCGAAGGCGAACAGGACATCGTACGGGTTCTCTGCAAATATCACCAGCCAGATGGGAAGGCACGAGTTGAAAGTGGGTGGGTCGTATGATTACTGGACCTTCAGGAACTATGCGATCGGAGGCCTGACCGGACTTCTCCAGAGCATTCAGTCACGCCCCGGCATCCAAAACAACATGGATGAGTATCTGAGGTTCATTCGACAATCCACCACTCAGCTCAACAACTACGGCTACAATGAGCTCGGGGATCAATTGAACAGCGGATTGGATGGGCCCAAGCATCCGTATTTCGCCAGCGCCTACTTTCAGGACAAGATCGAGTTCGATGACCTGATCATCAATGCGGGCATCCGTGTTGACCACATGTTCTTCGACTCCTGGAAAATGGTAGATCCGACCAATCCCCTCTATGACCCGATCAACCTTCAGATCGGTAACTTGCAGCCCGGAAGAAAATTCACGTATGTCCAACCTCGTGTGGGATTCTCATTCCCCGCTTCAGACCGGACCGTGTTCCACATGCAGTATGGAAGGTTTATCCAGGCGCCCGACCTCAACACGATGTATCTAGGGCGGAGAGCTGCCTTCCAGTACTTTCTGTTCGCCTTTCAGAATCCTCTCGGATATGACCTTTCGCCGATTCAAACAACGCAATACGAGATCGGATTCACCCAGCAGTTTACCGACTTCGCAGCGTTCGATATCACGGGCTTCTACAAGGACATCAAAGGATTGGTACAGGTTGATCGCCAGGCGACAGCGCCTGGTTCCCCGGTTCTCCTGTACCATATCTACGTCAACAGTGACTTTTCCACCACGACGGGCCTTGAGTTCTCACTGCGGTTGAGAAGGACGAACCGAATGCAAGCCCAGATCAACTACACCTTGTCGGACGCGAAAGGGACGAACTCCTTCCCGAATAGTGCCGCAGCGACCAGCAATAGCGGGGAGATCACACCCACTCTCGTCACGCCGCTTGTATACTCTGAGCAGCATCGAGGTGCAGTTTCTATCGATTATCGGTTTGGACGGGGGGACGGTGGGCCGGTTCTGGAAGAGTTCGGACTGAATCTGCTCTTCACGTTCAACAGCGGCCACCCGTACACGAAGGCGACGGGCGGCCTTGGTCAGCAAGGGCCGGATCTCGGAGGAATCCTCAATGACGGAGACGCCCGGCAGCGACGGCCGATTGAACCGATCGGTTCGTCCACGACGCCGTGGGTGTTTAACTTCGACCTGGCGGTCGACAAGACATTTCACATAGGCGATATGGGCATCAACGTGTATGCAAAGGTCCTGAACGTTCTGAACACGAAGAGCGTCATCAACGTGTACTATAGGACGGGCAATGCATACAACGACGGTTTCTTCGCCGATCCGAACTTGAGCGCCTTGATCGTTGCGTCCCAACCTCCGGAGTATACGGACATGTACAATGCCATCAATATTCAGGATCGCCAGCATCAATGGCGGACCAACGGAAGCGATCTGTTCAGCTCACCCAGGCAGATTCGCCTTGGCGTTCGGTTCGAGTACTAGAACCTGCTCTCATCCGATGCGAAAGAACTTATTTCATACAGAGGAGCTATGAATATGAAAAGGTATTTGATGATGGTGTCGGCCCTCTTGCTTGTGCTGCCTGCCTTTCTCTTTGCTCAAGACAAGTCCCATCCTGGTGAGAAGGCCGGTTCGCTCTGGAAGGGAGCCGGAACTCCATTCCAAAATGTCATGGACATCAACAACATTTCGGTCTGGGCAAAGGCTGACGGTTGGCACCCGAATGTCCACAACGGAGTAGCCGCGGGGACGTATCCGAAAGGAACGAACGGCTGGGGTTGGGCGGCTGGATGGCTCTTTGGGGGGAAGGTCAGCGACGGAGGGAGCCAGACCGTCCGCGTCGGCGGCTGTCTCGATCGTCCCGGCTTGCAGTCTGGCAAAATCCTTACCGATGCGTCCGGACATGTGACCGGCAGAGAAGATCCATCGGCACCCGATGTGAGGGTGTTTCGCGTGAGGCCGGATTGGGCCACAGCCGACCTGAAGGATGATGCGTCGTACTTCTACGACAAATCGTCAAGCCAAGTAACGGACGCCGACATCGCGACGATCCGTGCGCAGTACCAAACGGATTGGAACGAGTGGCCGGCCAGCAAAGGAGCTCCGTACCAGGATGTCAACGGGAACGGTTCGTACGATTCTGGTACCGACGTTCCCGGCATACCGGGGGCTGATCAGACGCTCTGGTTGGTGGCAAACGATCTGAGCGAGTCGCAATCGGCCCAATTCTACGGCTCGATCCCGACGGGGATCGAGTTCCAGCTCTGCCTGTGGGCGTACGCCTCCAGCACACCTTTGAATGATGTGGTCTTCTACCAGGCAAAGTGGATCTACAAAGGGACGGCGACAACTCCTGCGGGCTCCACC
>CAYZRX010000041.1:0-31929 GCA_964480945.1 uncultured Ignavibacteriaceae bacterium
CGACATCTGGCTTGAGACCGCATCAATGACAGAGGCCGGCAGCGTGGAGCTGAAAAGCGCGTCGTGGAACGCTCGGGTTTGGTTCTCGAGCCGTTCCTCGTTCTCGACGAAGTACTCGGCGACTTCCCAGGCGCTTCCGAACTTCCTCGCGACGTAGTTCTTCATCATCTTTCCGCGCACGGCCGGTTCGCCGTTCCAATAGTTTTCGCGATTGGGGAAGTACCAGGTGATCATAACCGGCAGCGTCACACTCCCGCGAGGCGGTACGGCCGCATGCAGAAC
The DNA here is from genome assembly GCA_964480945.1 of uncultured Ignavibacteriaceae bacterium. Classification (GTDB taxonomy): domain Bacteria; phylum Bacteroidota; class Ignavibacteria; order UBA10030; family UBA10030; genus VGWB01. Next base: position 283 of record CAYZRX010000041.1, read on the forward strand.
GAGACTACCGACGTCCGAGCGACCCTCATCGGAGGAGAGAGTATCCAGGACGTTCTTGACTCGACCATTGTCGGAGAAGTCGTCCCAGAAGACATGGCACTGATCCCACCATCCTCCACGATACCATCGCGTCACGACATCCAGATCCTTCCAGGTCGTCGCGAGGCACATCGACCCATAGTTCGGGTCATCAGGCTTCACCTTCTCCGAGTACAGGAACAGCCCCCTCGCAACGGCCCCCTCCTTGTATTCGTTCACGTTCCCGCCGAGTCCGGGCCTTTCACCCTTGACATTCGTGTACCGACTTCCGACGGGATTCGACAGGCTTGCAGCAATCGAGACGTGGATGGTATCCGGCGATGGGTTCGTCAGCTTCCAGGCGAAGAACGCAAGAGGGAGCGCGCTGTCGTCGACATTGAGGGGGATGAAGGGACTCCATGCCTCCAATTCGATCTTCACCGGCAAGGCGGGGTCGTTGAACTTGATAGTTGCAAGGGGATACTCTCCTTTGAACTCAGCCTCCTGCAGCCGGGGGAGGCCTGAGAGCAAGCGTTGCGGCACGCCATGTCCGCCGCCGCGGTACGGGGGCAGCACCCGTCGCTCGAGCACGCGGGCCACAGGCTTCAGATTGCCTTGCTGAGCCCAGATAGCAAAGAAGCTGTAATCCAGCCGACTTCCTTTGTCAGGCCTGTTGAAGATCTCCCAGTCACGCAGGTCGCCGCGGCCGCCAAGCGAGATCGAGCCGGTTCCGATCCCACCGATGGGAAATGCGATCTCCTGCAGAGCGAGCCCGGTGAACTTCCGCTGAGCTTCAGATTGACCGAGCATGACGCTCAGACTTACGATGGCGCACAGGACAACCCGGCGACATGTCACCGAGCGGGTCATCCTCCCGTTTCGTGTCAGGCGTGTCATAGCAACCTCCCTTAGTCATTTGATCTCAAAACTCGATTGTGCGCGAATGTCGTCCGACGAGCTGCCGACCATCACTTCGACCGCGCCGGGTTCAACCACGTACTTCATCTTTGCATCGAGAAACTCAAGCTCCTTCTTCGTGAGCTCGAAGGTCACCGTCTTCTTTTCATGCGGCGCCAGCGAGATTCGCCTGAATCCTTTCAGCTCCTTGACCGGCCGGGTGACACTGGCGATGGGATCGTGCAGGTAGAGTTGCACAACCTCATCCCCTGCCCGATCGCCCGTGTTCCGCACGTCGACGCTCACCCGGACCTTCCCGCTCGGAGCGATCCGTCCGGGAGAAATCTGCAGGTTGTCGTAGACAAACGTCGCATAGCTCAGCCCGAAGCCGAACGGAAAGAGAGGCTTGCCGCTCATGTCTGTGTAGTCATCCCCCCGGCCCGTCGGCTTGTGGTTGTAGTAGAGCGGCACCTGCCCGACAAATTGGGGGAATGTAATAGGCAGCTTGCCCCCGGGGTTGTAGTCTCCGAAGAGCGCGTCTGCCACGGCGTTTCCACCTTCCTCGCCGGGATACCACACTTCGAGGATCCCCGGCACTTTGTCGATCCAATTCCTCATCGTTACGGCGCTACCGTTGACGAGGACGACGACGGTGGGAGTGCCTGTTTCAGCAATCGACTTGATCAGCAGTTCTTGGTCGCCGGGCAGATCGAGGTTGGCGCGGTCATATCCCTCTCCCTCGATGATGCCCACCGCTACAACTGCCGCATCAGCTTTCTTCGCCGCGTCGACCGCAGCCTGAATTCCAGGGTTCGTTTCGCGCTTGAGGTCCCAAACGAGACTCGCGTAGGCCCAACCCCCATTCTCGTAATAATCCATTCGGATGTCGTAGGCATGCCCCGCCTCAAGCTTCAGCGTCACAACATCAAGTGTCGCGCCCCGGTTGAACCAACTGTCGATCAAGAGCTTGCCGTCGATGAAGAGGCGGAGACCGTCATCCGTGCTCGCGCCGATCCTGTAGGTCCCCGAGACCACCGGCACGAGCTTGCCCGTCCATCGCGCCGAGAAGTGATCCGGCGGGATCGTCGAATCAGGCGACCCCATCGCCCACGCAAAATTCACCTGTTTGTCAATCCGGACGAGAGCCGGCGGGCCGGACAGCGTCATGTTCTTGAAATATTCCCCCCTCAGTCCGTGTTCCCCTGGCTTGGCGTCCGGCGGAACGAGATAGTCAGATGGGATGGGCGGCAGCGAGCTGAATCCAACGTCGCAGCCCTTCTCGTAGGTCACGTTCACAGTCGATCCGAGCTTGTTCCGTATGCCCTCGAGGATGCTTACAGTCTTCATGCCGAACCCGCTATAGCCTCCGAGTTTCACCACATCCGCGTTCGGGCCGATGACCGCGATCGACTTGACCCCCTTCTTCAGCGGCAGCACGTTCCCGTCATTTTTCAGCAGGACGATCGCTTCACGGGCTGCTTCCCGCGCGAGGGCGCGGTGCCCAGGCGTATCGTTGATCGCCGCAGCAGCTTCTGGATCCACGTACGGGTTCTCGAATAGTCCGAGACGGAACTTTGCGCGGAGGACGTTCCTGACGGCGGCGTCGAGCGCCTGCTTGGAGACCGAGCCGTCCTTTGCAGCTTCCAGCAGCGGTTTGCCGTAGAAATAGATGTCAGGCAGCTCCATATCGAGCCCGGCCTCGACGGCCTTGATCGCACCCTCCTTCGGCGTGGCAGCAACGAAGTGCATGTTCATGATCCCTGCTACTGACCCATAGTCGGAGACAACGAAACCCTTGAAGCCCCATTCCTTCCTCAGGACATCTGTCAACAGCCATTTGTTGGCTGAACAGGGCAGATCGTTAACGGCATTGTAGGCGGCCATGACGGACCACGCGTTGCCCTCCTGAAAGGCAGCCTTGAATGGCGGAAAGTACACCTCACGCAGCTCGCGCTCTGAGAAGAAGATCGGATAGCTATCGCGTCCGCCATCTCCGACGTTGGCGACGAAGTGTTTGGGCGTCGTGATCACGCCCTCCGCTTCGATGTTCTTGCAGAACGCCACCGCAAGGCACGACTGCAGGTACGGGTCCTCGCCGTACGTTTCCTCCACGCGCCCCCACCGAACATCGCGAGCCATGTTGACCACCGGCGAAAGGACCTGCCGGATCCCCCGAGCCCGTGTCTCCTTCCCGATCACCGTGGCCACCTTCGCCATCAAGTCCGTGTCCCACGTCGCCGCCAGGCCGATCGCCTGAGGAAAGCTCGTCGCATCATTCCCTATGAGCCCGTGCAGCGCCTCATCGTGAATGATGACCGGGATGTGGAGCCGTGTCTTCTCTACCGCCAGCTTCTGAATCTCATTCCCTTTCTCTGCCGCCTCCCTTGCGACGTACGACCTGAGCAGCGGACCCACGCCGCCAAGCCCGTTGACCGTCAGGTTCTGGCCCCACTCGATCTTCTGCAACGTACACTGGAGCTGGGCGACCTTCTCCTCGATCGTCATTCGAGACAAGAGGTCGTTCACCCGCTGTTCGAGGGGAAGCTTGGGGTCGAGATACTTGGGCTTCTCGCTTTTCGTCTGTCCGAAGCCATCCGTCGGGGAGACAACGGCAACGATAACAGCCGCGATCCCCGCAAAGGTCAGAAGTCTGATTCTCATCGTTGTTTCCTCCAGATGAAGGTGTGTCTTTGAGGTTTTTCGCGGCTATGTCCGACTTCTGCGTTAATTTTCGACTGAAAAGTCGGACATACTCATCTCTCTCAAGGTCCCGCAAGTTCGTGCACGAGGGCACGGATGAAGGCCGGATCCGTTCCGCAACAACCTCCGATGAACTGCGCTCCCGCCTTCCGTATGCCAGGCGCATAGGAGGCAAACTCTTCGGGAGTTGTCTTGTAGACGATCTCGCCGGCGACGACTTCCGGCAGGCCGGCATTCGGCTTGATCCAGAGCGGCAGAACCGTGGCAGCCCTGAGGCGCCCCGTGATCTTCTCGAAGAACTCAATCCCTAACCCGCAGTTCGCACCGATCGCGTCCGCCCCCGCCTCTGTCAGAGCCGCAACTGCCTCCTCGACGGTCGTCCCCATCATTGTTCGATCGAACTCTTTGCCGGCATCATACACCATCGATGCAACAACCGGCAGGCTCGTCTCCTTGGCAGCGGCGACCGCGATCCTTGCCTCTTCCAGATCACCCATCGTCTCAACGACGATGCCCTGGGCGCCTCCGTCGGCAAGAGCGAATGCCTGCTCTTCGAACGCAGCACCCAGCTCCTCGCGACCGATCTCACCCATCATCGGGAACTTGCCCGATGGTCCCATGGAGCCAAAGACAGCAGCCCTGTCTTCAGCGGCTTTCCGGGAGAGCATCGCTCCCGCCCGGTTGAGGTCTACAGCCTTGTCCGCCAAGCCGTGACGCTCCAGCATGACGCGATTTGCCCCGAAGGTGTTCGTAAGGATGAGACGGCTGCCGGCTTCGACATACGAGCGTGCCACCTTTTCCACCGCATGCGGATTGATCAGGTTCCACGCGTCGGGACAGCCCCCGACGTCGAGCCCCAGACGTTGAATTTGGGTTCCCCACGCACCGTCCGTGATGACCGGCGCTCGGTTCAGAAGGTTCTGCAGTAGCGCGTTCATGATTCCTTTCTCACAGTGAATCAGCCGCAGCCGCACGAACGGCGGATGACGAGCTCGGTTTTGACGACGATCTCCTCAATGACGGGGGACTTTCCTTCGACGAAAGCGAGAAGCTTCTGCGCGGCCCGCTTCCCGACCTCGAAGGCCGGTTGCCGGACGGTTGTCAGCGGCGTGGGCATGAGCGCCGCCCGTATATCGTCCGAGAATCCCACGATCGCAATATCCCCTGGGATGCTCAGACCCCGTTCCTGAATGGCCTTGATCGCTCCGAAAGCAGCAGGGTCGTTCACAGCGACCACCGCACGCGGCCGCTTCTCCATCGGCAAACTCAGCAACTTCTCCATTGCATCATAGCCGCCCGTTTCCTGGAATCCAGATTCAACAATGAGCTCATCATACAATGGGATCTTTCGTTGAGCCAGAGCATTCTTGAACCCGTTGAGACGCGACCGGCCGATCGAGACTTTCTGCGGACCGCAGAGATGAGCAATCCGAGTGTACCCGTGACCGATGACATGTTCTGTGATGAGCCTCGCACTCTCCTCGTCGTCGATGCTGACGCAGCTGGCACCGATACCGGGCACGCACCGATCGAAAAACACGATCGGCGGGCCGAGTCGAAGTACCTGTTGGTAGAGACTGTAATCCTCTACGCTCTGGGCGGTCGAGATGAGAATGCCATCCACTCGTTTGGACTCCAGTGTCAAGAGAGCATCCCTCTCACGCTCGGCATCTTCGGCGGAATGAGTCAGAATAAGGTGATAGCGACCCCGATAGGTCGCTTCCTCGATCCCGCGGATCGCCTCCGGGAAAAACGAGTGCGTGATCTCCGGAACCACGACGCCGATCGTACGGGTTCTTCTCAGCACCAGGCTCTTGGCTATATGATTGGGGCTGTAGCCGAGCGTGCGCGCAGTCTCCAGCACCCTTCGCCGCGTCCCCTCGTCGACGTTCTCACAATTGTTCATCACCCGCGAGACCGTCATCGCGGAGATACCGAGTCTCTCGGCAACCTCCCTCGCCGTCACACGCGTGGCTCGATCGCTCCAAGCCCGCCTCCGTCTTGATTCCAATTCCTTCATATTCCTAACCAGAACACGAGTCGGACGGATCAGAGTGTGCCGCGGTCCGACTTGTTGAAGCTGTGCGAAACGTCATTTCCAAACGTTTGCGTCCGGGTGGTCGCTGATCCACGGAAAGGCCGAAACGCGCAGGCGAGCGCAGCCCATCGGCACGAGCGTGATCTTTTCTACCGGTTGACCGAAACGCGCCGGGCTTTCCTGCAAGGAACCAATAAGCCCGTTGGCCTCCTGCTTCCATTGGAGAATCCGTTTCCCTTGAGCCTCCAGCCGGATCGGCACGTCGTCCAGAGTAAACGGTTGCTCGGCCAAGACACCGGCGGTATGGATGACGTTGAAAGAGGCGCTGGGATTCGTCAGGTCGACAACGAGCCCATAATTCCACAGGGTCGTTGGAAATACTTCGTACGCCGGCCATCGTTCCGTGCCGCCGTAACGCTGCCACCGCTCGCTGATGGCAAGCGAGAACGTCAATGGTCCACGTTCAATCGAGATGGCGTTGTTGTTCTTCTTCCACACCTTCACGGACAATTTCATAGGAAGTTCCAGACGCACGACGTCCCCTTCCCTCCAGGTTCTCTGCAGCCGAGCCCATGAGGAAGGCCGAGCCTTCACCTCGACCGGCTTGCCATTCACCTGGACGCGCGCACCTTCGCACCAGGCCGGCACCCGCAGGAGCAGTGGGAACGTAACCGGCTCGGGGGTCGAGACCCTCAACTCGACAGCCTCGCTGAAGGGATAGTCTGTTGTTTCTCTAATTCGAATCTCCGTACCCGTCCCAACTTCGGCTGTCACAGTGCTTGCAGCATAGAACACTGCTGCGAGCCCGTTCTCTTGAGTTGCCATCCAGAGGTGCTCGGCAAAATACGGCCATCCGTTGGCGACGTTGTGCTGGCAGCAGCGGTAGTTCCACGGATTGTACGAGAGCATGTCCCCACCGTTCTCGAGCATCGGAGCTTTGCTGGCGGTGTCAAGTTGTATCATGTTGGGCGCAGTGAGATAGTGCAGGCCTTTCAGATCCGGCGTCATGGCTGCGGGCAGGGAGTTGAAGGCGATCTCCTCCGCGCGGTCAGCCCAGATCGGGTTGCCGGTTATCGCAAGGAGCATCTCGTCACTGTGCATGAACTCCACCATCGAGCAGGTCTCGGCTGCCTGCCGGGGACCCGTATATCCCGGACGCGCGTTCTCGTCCGCCCCAAACATACCGCCAGGGACCTGTCCGTAGGTCGTCATAATGCTGTCGTAGTTTCGCTCGGTCGCTCGAAGGTACCGAATGTCTCTCGTCTGCTGGTAGTACTCCGCAGGCTCCCGGAATCCCTGGCAAAGGTTCACACCGTGCCACGTCGGAATGCCACCCGTCCAGTCCGCCGTTCGCTCGTGGTTCAGGCGTGCCAGATCCAGCAGCCACCGCTCGCCTGTCTGATTGTAGAGCCAATAGATGTGATCGAGATTGTCTCCTCCGCGCACCTTCTGCCAGCTCCCGGGGAGATACTGCTCGAGCGGGATCGTTGTGAGCCAGTGGAAGTAGTTCAGCATGAAGGGCAGGATTCGCTTGTCCTTCGTCGCTTCGTAGTGCGTCCGAAGAACGTAGAGCATGATCATGTTCGGCCAAATGTCGTGCTGCGCGAGATTCCTTCGCGGGCCGAAATACCCGCTCGCATTCTGACTGGAGAGTACGCCGTCGATCCACCGATTCGCCTCGTCGATGATGCGTTTGTCGTTGAGCACGTAGCCGAGGTCGATAAACCCTTTCAGCCAATACGGCAACTCCTCCCAGCCGTTCTCACCGACCCCTGCCGGACTCACCCAGGCGTTCCCCTGAAACCGGCACCACTTGCTTATTTTCGTCAGGTTTCCGGAGAATCCATTTGCCATCAGCTTCAACTGACCCTTTACCCATCCCTCCGGCTTGATGCTGCCGACCGGAAGCTTGACGAAGGGACTCGGCAGGAGCGGCTCGCGATTGGAGGCATAGTACAAGTTCCTGTCCGCGCCGGATTGCGCCTGCACTCCGGGCAATGAGCCCAGCGCGGAAAGAAGAACGATCACGGCAATACTTCTCTTCTTCATTGATCTACCTGCTTGTTTAACGTTAGCAGTCCTACTTCTGCTTCGTCGTGCTGAAGGTGAGTGAGTTATCGAGATCGGGGATCCTCGCATAGAAGCCGAAGCCACCGTAATTGTTCTCGATCTTCAACATCAATTTGTTCCAGCCCTGCTTCAGTGCGAGCGGTATCGAATTCTGATCGGGTTGCGCACCACGGAGTACCAGGAGCCGGAACGCCTCCTTGTCGTTCAGAAGGACCTTGACGCCGTCATCGGAGCCCAGCAGGAGAGGCAGCGTCTGGTCCTTTGGGGAATAGACATATGTCAGCGCGTACGCCACGACCAGCTCGTACGGATCGAAAAAGGAGAAGTCGACGAATCCACCAGCCGGCGTCGTCTGAAGCTTCCATCCGACCGACTTCCTGCCTTCTCCAGGATAGGATTTCTGGAGTTCGATCTCCTTTTCCGGCGGATAGACGATATCGAGCCCCAGCCGGTTTTGGTCTGCATCGCGCGGATTCGGAAACGGCCCTATCAGATACCACTCAGGGATATACGTTCGATGTGGCTCAAGAGCGAACGCATCGAGCCCCACCGCGTAACCCGAGGACCTCTCGTCTTTCCCGCTCATGACGAACTGTATCGGCAGCTCTTTCCCTCTCGCTTTGAGGTCCTTTAGCAAAACCCTCCCTGCGGGCATCGTCGTGCTGCTGTACCCTTTGATCTCACCGACTTTTCTCCCGTCATAGAGGACATCGGCATTCCCATAGTCCGGACCTTGCGTCGCGTAGACAGAGACATCGTATCGGTCTTCCGCGGCCGGTACCGACAGGGTAAACGCGTCCCCTCCTTTTTGGGCCACAACCTTGAGTTGCTTCAGGTCGCTCCAGTCGGGTCCGAACGCCGACATATCCTCCACACGGCTGGTGAGGGTCGTGGTCGTCGGCTGCAGCGATTCGGCCTCGACGGCACCGTTCGGCACGGTGATGCGCAGGGGAATCCTCAGGCCGGGCGGAAGCATCGGCGCGAATTTCCTGTGCGGCTCCTGCTGGTACCAGCACGCCGTGCTACTGTAGTCCGCGATCTCCTGATTGGCGTGACCGTGCTCGATGGTGAAGCGGACGGACTGCTTGAACGGGATCGCATCGAGAATGTGGAACCGATAGGCAGCGATTCTCCCGAGCGAGTCATCCTTCAGAATGAGGCCATGGTACGGGGCAGCGAACTCCCCGCGGTTGAAATACCAGCCGCTCGTGAAGTAGTCCTCCGTGCCGGTCCCGTAGAGCGACGGTTCCTTCTCCCCGTCGACATACACCATCTCATCTCCCTCAAGATACCCAAGTCCTCCGTCATAGCTTTGCATGCTCATATTCACCCCGACGACCTGTCCTTCACCACTCGCTTCAAGGATCGTGTAGTTCTCCGTGCTCTTCGTGCGTATCTCGCGTCTCCAGTTCGCGTGGAAATATGCCACGGTGGGCTCCAGAGGCTGAGAGAGCTTCTGATAATCAACGTGGTAGTAAAAGGCGTTGATCGTCTGTCCGGTCTGGTTCACCACCTCGATCCGGGCCGACCGTTGAAACGGCATCGGCCAGTAGCAATAGTACCCTCCGCTCGACATTCCGACGAACGGCGTCACGTACTGCTTGTACTGAAAGCCGGTACCGAAGAAGTCCCCGATCGGCACTTCCACCGAAGGGTTCTCCTCCCCATCCCAGTACATCCGAAGCAGGATCCGGCGAAGGAAGTACTTGTCGCTCGATGAGATCGTCACCCAGATCTGAACGACGACACCGGGCCCCTCCATCTCCGCGAGCGTCGCCGTCTTCCCATCGGCGATTGCGATGAAGTCACTGTTTCCACCTGCGACGTCGTGACTGGAGATCTGGATCAATTTGCTGTCTTTGAGATAAGGAAGACGAGAGGGAGAAAGAATGTTGTCGAGAACCGACTGTGAGAAAAGCGAGCACGAGAAGCCGAGCATGAACAGAGCAAGAAGGGTTGTTCGTGTTTTCATGGCCACACCTAGGCTGAAAGAAATGGGACAGTCTGAAGACGATGAGCGTTGGCGCCTATTGTGTCGCGTCCTTTACACAGCGAAATCCCACGGTCGCGCTCCGGTCGAATCCGGGGGAAACCATGAGCAGGATCTGCGGGTTGTCTGCCGGTTGCGGCCCCCCGCGAATGTACCAGACGCTCGAGGCCGGATTGTAGAACGAGCCTCCGCGGATGATCCCGAAGTAGTAGCTGCCGTCATCATACACGTCGTTGGTTAATTGCCAGACGTTGCCGATGAGATCCATCACCCCGAAGGGACTCTTGCCGCCCGGAAAGGCGTCCACGGGTGTCGTCTTGCCGAGGCTGTTGTTGCATTTTGTCGAATCGAATTCACTTCCCCAGGGGTACTTCCGACCGTCGGTTCCCTGCGCGGCGTATTGCCACTCGACTTCCGTCGGGAGTCGCTTCCCTGCCCACCGAGCGTATGCTTTGGCGTCCTCAAGGCTCACGTACACGACTGGGTGATTCTCCAAGCCCTTCGGCGGAGATCCCTTCACCCAGTGCTTGAGAAAGTTGGTCGGGTCCTTGGGTTTGTAGCGCGTGGCTTTCAAAAAGGCAGCGAATTGCGCGTTCGTGACCGGATATCGATCCAGATAGAATTTCTTGACCGCAACGAGCCGAGCTGCGGAATAGTCCGGATAGGGAATGGCTTCATTCGGACTCAAGAAGCTCCTTGCCGTGCTGAACTTGAAGGTGCCGGCCGGGATCTCGACCATGCCTCGTGGCGGCTTCGAGGCCAGCGGCGTGCGTTCAACGCGCGAGATCAAGCGCGGCGTCGCCAGCGGAACATTGACGACGCGCTCATCGAGGAGCTCACGCCCATCGAAGAGCTGGACAACGAACTTCTCCTCATGCTTCCCGAGCGACTCCCGAAGCGAGATGGTGCGATCGCCCGTCGGAAATTCCACCGACCGGCAGCTGTACGACGGTATGCCCGCCCAAATGACAACCTTTTTCCCCTTGTCCGCTTCAAAATGAAGGGAATCCTGATCGACGCTGACCTTCAGCAGATTCGGCAACAGAGCGACGCAGTCGACGTTCCCTTCGCGCCTCGTTCCAAGCCACGACCTGCTGAACCCGTCGACTGTAACAGGCGCATACGTCTTCTCCCCAATCTTCGCCAACTTCAACTCCTCGTGGTTCCAGAGGGAAACGTAATGAGAGTCTTTCGGGGCAGGAACTTCGAAGAGCGGACCGCTGAATCCTTCGGGTTTGAGCGAGTAGACGGTGTATAATGTCTTTGACGAGAGGGGCCACTTGTTGACCCAGATGCTGTCCGTCGTTGTCGGAAGGAGCGGGACCCAGTTCCTGTTCAAGAACGCATTAGAGTTGTCGCGCAAGATTTTCAACGCACGGCCGAGGTAGGGAAATTCTTCTCCGACCCAATCCGGACGCCCGGGCCGCATCACGTTCAGCTCGACGCCGTAGCCGTTGAAAAAGGAGACGGCGATCTCGCGGTGGATTCGTCCTTCTGCGAGCTGAATGACGCGGAAGATCGCGAACTCCGGCTTGATCAGCTTGTTCAGGTTGAGCGGGGGGGGCATATAGAGAGCATCGTGCACCCTTCCGGCAACGATCCCTGGCATGTCCGCGGGAACCGCCATTCCTTCACTGTAGAGAATGATCCCGGGCTTCACCCGATCTGCGGCAGCCTGGAATTCTCTGCTCGACTCGCCCCATGTGTCCAACACGACTCCATCGGCGTCGATCCCTCGCAGGAGTTTCTCCATCCCCTTGATGTGGTCCTCGCGGTGCGTGCTTTCATCCCAGGGATTGTATGAAATGAAGTACTTCGCTCCTCGCTTGTGCATGAACTCCGCCTGACGCCGCAATTCAGGTAGTCCACCCGGGAGATCGCTATACATATCCCATTGGTTACGCTGGTCGAGCCCCAGGCGCGGCCACGTCGGCCAGATGGCGTAGGCATCGTAGCCGCCAAGGACCTTGTCCTGCTCCGTGATGAACTTGTAGAAGTCATAACGCCCCTTCATCGCGTCGTAGTAATCTTGATCCCACGCGAACTGGAGCGAGAGGAGGTAGCTGTGTCGAATCCATTTCAGATCCTCCCTCTCGAAGAGGCTGTTGTCGAATTTCTCCAGATCGTACAGCCATCGACCCTGAAACATCATCCGCAGTCCCTCACGCCAATCCCCTCGATGGTCATCCACGTAGAAAACGTACTGGACGAAGCCTCCAGGTTCGAGCGTTGTGAAGAACCGCCGCACGTCCGCCTTCTCGGAACCCGTGCGGCGTGCAATCGCGGTCAAGGACCGCTCCGGTGTCACGGGGACATCGCAGAAACCCATCTCCCATGCGTCGTCCGGAAGCACGACGCCGATCGGGCCGAGACCCGGCCGGAAGAGCTGCGATCTGCTCAATCGGGTGATGTAGGTCTGGGGCCCGGCAGAAATGATGTAGACATGGTCGGGGGCGACGCCGAGCGGAACGACGTTGGAGATCTTCTGCTTCTGATTTGACGTATTGCGAAACGTCACCACCGCCTTCCGGCCCCGGTCAAATGATTTGTCGACCTTCACCGAAGCACCGATGCCGGCTTTCATCGACCAAATGAGGCTGTCGCCGCTCCGGGTCGCCATGCCTGAGAATGAACTGACGACCGAATCATTCAGTTCGAAGGTGAAGAGAGGGAGCGTCTCCTTGCAGTCAATTCTCATCCCGTCACCGGCCTGATAGGAAGTGACGATCAGCCCGCGGCCGACGACGACACCGAGCGCCTTGATGAGTTGGGCCTTCGCAGGCGCATACAGGAGGAGAATCAAGAAGGGAAGGGTGAGGAGACGTCTGCTTCTGTCGACCATAACGTTCTGCGGCTTGCTTGTTGTGAGATCAGGCTGTCGCAGCCTCGAATGCAAACCTGGCCCGCTCTTCGGAGTCGAGGCTGGCAGGTGTTGAATCTCGGAAGGCCCGTTGCTGATGAATCGCCATCCTCAGTCCTGAATCTGATCGTCGGCGAGTTTGGCAGTCCCGGATTCGATGTTCGTCACATAGACTTTGATATCCCTGCCGAGGCGCTCGCGGTAGCCCTGCTGCATGCGCTCGACGAACCGGTCAACGTGAGCCTGCTCGACGAGGTTGATCGTGCACCCGCCGAACCCAGCCCCCATCATCCGCGCGCCGAGCACACCGTCGATCTCCGTCGCCAGCTCGACGAGCACGTCGAGCTCCGGGCTGCTGACTCCGTAGTCATCCCGCAATCCTTTATGGGATTGGTACATCCGCTGCCCAAATGACTGAAAATCATTCCGCTCAAGATCATCGCATGCTTGTCCTACCCGGATGTTCTCACGCACGACGTAGTCGCATCGTTTGTAGACGACCGGGTCCAGATCGTCTCGGTGCTGGCTCAAGAACGCGAGTTCGACGTCGCGCAGGCTCTTGATGTGCGGATCATGCCGCCGTAACGCCGCGACTCCAGTTTCGCACTGGCGACGCCGGACGTTGTATTCCGAGGAGGCAAGTGCCCTCCGAACCTGAGTATCACACAGCACGATCCGTATGTCGTTGCGTTCAAACGGATACAGCCGGTACTCCAGTGAGCGACAGTCGAGACGGAGCACCTTCTTCGGCTCACCGAAGATGTTCACGAACTGGTCCATGATGCCGCACTGGACACCGACGAACTCGTTCTCGGCCTTCTGAGCCAGCTTGACAAGAGCAAGGCGATCGAGGCCAAGCTGAAACAGGTCATTCAGAGCAAACGCAAATCCCGCTTCCAGGGCAGCGGAGGAAGACATTCCTGCGCCGACGGGAATATCCCCTCCGAACGCAAGATCACAGCCGAGAACGTTATATCCGGCTTTTCGCATCTCGTCGATGACCCCGAGGAGGTAGTTCGGCCAACCGTCGGAGGATTTCTGAAGCGAATCCACTTCGCACTCGAATGATGCCTTCAGATCGACGGCGTAGAACCGACATCGCCGGTCTGTCCGCGGTCTCACCGCGAACAGCATCGCCTTGTCGACCGCAGCGGGGAGCACGAAGCCCTCGTTGTAGTCCGTGTGTTCGCCGATCAGATTGACACGGCCGGGCGACCGGACGATGATCCTCCCATCTCTCGTTCCGAACTTCTCATGGAACGCTTCGTCGACTCTTTGAGCGAGATGCTGCACGGGTCGGCTCCCAGATCAGCCCACTGTGGCTTTTCGATTGGCGAGCAACAGGATGACTCCGGCAATGATCATGATTGCTCCCCACCAGATCTCCGGATGCAGGTTCTCCAGGACTGTCTTCGTATGCTCTGCACTGAAGTAGCGATAGAGCCCTGAAACCTCGACCACGAGCCCCATGAGCGCCAGCATCAATCCCACAAAATACCAAATCGGTTTCATCTTCGGTGTTTCGCTTTCCATGCGATCCTCCTACCTACCAGAAATAGATGTTGAGAATGACGAACACGACCACGGAAATGATCGCATACGTCTCCGGTCTGCGATACCACAGGACCCCCTCCGTGGAGACTTTGGGGGTCAAGCCCTTGACGAGACCGACGAGCTCTTCACTGGGCCTCCTCTTCGTGAAGAAACTGACGATGATCGTCACGCCGAAGCAAATCAGCCAGGCCCACCACGCGCGCCAGAAGTTGGCTGCCTGGTCGCTGGCGATGCTCGAGAGCGTGATCACGTGTGCCTCGATCCAGTCGAATTTGACCGCGACAAAGAGGGTGAAGGAGGAACCCATCCCCAACAGAAGGCCCCAGAACGCGCCGTTCGGCGTTATCCACCAGACGAACATGCCGAGGAGCATGGTCGCGAAGAGCGGGGCGTTCACCCACGAGAAGATGGCTTGCATGTAGTCCATGATGCTGGGGAAGCTCTTCGCCCAGTACGCCGTGCCGACGCTGATGAGAATCCCAACGATCGTCGCCACGCGCCCCATCCAGAGAAGATGCGCTTCGGTGGCTTTCTTGTTCAGGACGGACTGATAGATGTCGTACGTCCAGACCGTGTTGAAGGCGCTGATGTTCCCCGCCTGGCCTGCCATGAACCCGGCGAGCAGCGCCGTCACGCCCAGGCCGACGAGTCCGGGAGGATAATACCGGGCGATGAGAAGGGGCAGCGCGGAATCGTAGTTCACCTGGCCCCCATCTTTCAGGAGCGCGTAGCCGCTGTGGGCATCGTTCGCGAGGACAATCGCAATCAGCCCCGTCAGAATGACGATGAACGGAACCGCCATTTTGAAGAAGGAGGCGAGAATCGGCGTCATCCGTGCGGTCCGGAGATCCTTCGCGGAGAACGCCCTCTGCACCACGAGGAAGTCGGTTGTCCAGTAGCCGAAGGAAAGGACGAAGCCGAGTCCAAGGACGATCCCTCCCCACGTGACAACCATTCCATTGAGGGATGGATCGCTGCTCGTCGACCAGAGGGTCGTGTACGAGACCGTCCTGTAGAGCTCGTCCACACGATTGAAGATCTCTCCAACGCTGCCGATCTCGACGATACCGAGGATCGCGACGAGAAAGAGTCCGAACCAGATGAGGAAAAATTGCATGATCTCCGTGAAGATGGCAGAGAGAAGACCGCTGAGCGTGACGTACGCTGCGACGGTCGCAGCCGACACCCACATGCTGACCTCCCAGTGCCATCCGAGGAAGGTGTGCAGGACCAGCGCCATCGCGTACAGGTTGATGCCGGAGACGAGAAGCGTCATGATCGCAAACGCGATTCCGTTCAGCACACGCGTCTTCTCGTCGAACCGAAGCTTCAGATATCCCGGGACGGACTTGATCTTGGCGCTGTAGTAGAACGGCATCATGTAGATGCCGAGGAAGAGCATCGCGGGGATGGCGCCGATCCAGTAGAAGTGCGCGACATACATTCCGTACTTGAAGGTATTACCGGTCATCCCGAGCAGTTCCAGGGCGCCGAGGTTTGCGGAGAGAAACGCGAGCCCCGCGACCCACGTACTGTTTCTTCTTCCGGCGAGGAAGAAATCGTTTTCGTTCTTCGTGTACCGCTTCAGATACAGGCCGACGCCGAGCACGAAAATGAAGTAGATGGCTATGATCAGCCAGTCGGAGAACGCCAGCTCAATGGATTGCATACGGTTCACTGTTGGTTTGTTTGTGAACGGGAGACGAAGGTCAAGAGATCAAAGAAACGGTAGAAACGGCAGGTCCAAGAACATGTTATCGCTAACATATCGGCAGGCAGATTACCACTTCAGCCCAAGAAAGTCAAGCGATTTTCGACACTTCTGAGCACGAGACACCCTCTCCAATCACTGGAGGATCCCGACCAACTCCCTGACCGCGGCAGCATCGACAACAGCCGGAGCCAAACCGTACAGTGAGCTCTCCCGCCCTGCCGTCGACCGGGAAGAACTGACTGCGCCTCTCACATGGACCTCCTTCACGCCGGTTTGCGAAACGATCTTCCGCACATTTTGCATCGTAATGCCCGCCCCCGCCATGATCGCGATCCGGCCTCTCGATTCCTCCACGAGCTTCTTGACCGTCGACAGGCCACCGGAGATCGACGCCTGTCCCCCCGAAGTCAGGATTCGATCGATCCCGAGACGGACGATCTCTTCCATTGCTGCCGTTTGATCCCGGGCTTCATCAAACGCACGGTGAAACGTCACACTGAGCGGGCGGGCAAGCTCCACCAGCCTCTTCACCCGAACTCCATCCACCGTGTAATCGCGGTTCAGCACACCGATTACCACGCCGTCCGCCCCGAGTCGCTTCGCCACCTCAATATCTCTCAACATCGTTTCAATCTCGAGATCGGAATAGAAGAAATCGCCCGGACGGGGCCGCATCATCACATGCAGCTTAATGTCGATGTTCTTCCGAACGAGCTCGATCATCCCCGCGCTCGGCGTGAGGCCCCCTTCATTCAGAGCAGCACAAAGCTCAACCCTCGCCGCTCCCCCGTCCTGGGCAGCAATCGCGGACTCGACAGAGTCGATGCATACTTCGACAATCGATTTCCCGCCCATACAAGTGTCATTTCCTCCGAAGGAGTCCTTCGGACAAAAAGTAGTATGGTGTTTAGGCTGCAGTTTCAGCCAAGAACATATGCAAATAGACACACCCCTTTATCCCCTCTTCCTACCCCACTTCCCAACGCCGCAGAGGGGACTATATAACGCCAAGGGTGAAAGGACCGACATAGCAGAGTTGAAACACTAAGCTCTACTGAGTCCCCTCTCGTGCGAAAGCTTGTGGGGTGTGAGAGGGGTGTAGGGGTGTGTAAGAATACAAGACAACATAGTTGGAGCGGCACTAGTAGGTCACCTTGCGCTTACGGTGATCTCATCGACGAACAGCCACGCCTTCGATCCTGCTCCTTTGTGCCAGTCCGGGCATATCCCAATGTTCATTGCATGTACGCGGACATACCGTGCGTTGACGTCCTTCAATGCCCGGCCGAACTCTTTGCTCATCACGGTCTGGTCGCGGGGAGGAACATCATTCTTGACGATCACCGCGTCCCGGAATGTCGAGCTGTCATCCGAGAAGCTGAACTCAACTTGCGTTGGGAAGAATATCCACGAGTTGTTGTCCTGGAGGCAGCCGAGCGACACGGCTGAAATCACTTTTCTTGAACCCAGATCGACGACGGCGTCCAGGTCATTTCCCTCATATCCTTGCCAGGCGCCGACCCGGAAATCCGAGGTTCCGCGTCGCCCGTCGATCAAAGCGTGATCTCCGCCAGCGGTGTATTGAGGACTATACCGCGTGTTCAAGTTGATCGTTCCGATCGGCTTGAACTTCGTGAACGTCGCCGAGATCACCCTGCTCGGGGTCAACGGCTCTCGTTTCGCATATGCATGCACCGTCGCTGAGTCCTTCAACACAAACGGAACCGAATACCGTGTGTATGGAGACTCGACGCCGCGGCCCGCGATCGAATAGTAGAGCTCGGCCCCTGTGACATCGCATCTGAGCTCGATCCGGAGAGAGTCGGTAAAGGACTGCGCCGGCGCCACGATGTACGGCACTGAAACGATGGGCTTCATAGGTAAGGAAGGAGGCGCATCGTGTGTGGCCGCACCCCAAGAAGTATTCGGCCGAGGTCCCATCGAGAATTCGATTCCTCCACCCTCTGTAATTGTCTCATGAGTAAGATAGCAGCGCCCATAGGACTTGCCGTTCAACCGAGCGGATTGAACATATTTGTTCTGAGCAGAATTCCCATCAGCCTGGAGGATGAATTCCTTCCCGTTCTCGAGCCGAATCGTCACCTTCTTGAAGATCGGGCTTCCGATCGCGTACATCGGCAAGCCAGGCGTGACAGGATAGAACCCGATCGCGCTCAACACATACCAAGCCGACATCTGTCCGCAGTCATCGTTGCCGCAGAGCCCGTCCGGGCGAGAGCTGTAGAGTGAATCCACGATGAAGCGGACCATCGCCTGGGTCTTCCACGGCTTCCCAGCGTAGTCGTAGAGGTAGGCAACGTGATGGCTGGGCTCGTTCCCGTGCGCATATTGGCCGATCAGCCCCGTGACGTCGGGCTGATCGCGACCGGCGAGCTTCGAAGTCGTTGTAAACAGGGAGTCGAGCTTCTGGACGAATCGCTCTCTCCCGCCGAGGAGAGTAATCAGTCCCGGAACATCCTGAGGGACGAAGAAGCTGTACTGCCACGCATTCGCTTCGGTGTAGTTGACATTGACGGATGCCGGCTCAAACGGCGCTGCCCAGGACGCATTGTACTTCGCCCTCATGAACCCCGTCGATGGATCGAAGACATTCTTGTAGAACTGCGCACGCTCGGCGAACTCGTTATACTCTTCCCGCTTCCCGAGAACGCTCGCCATCTGCGCGATGCACCAATCGTCGTACGCATACTCGAGAGTCTTCGAGACCGATTCCGACTCCTTCTCGGCTGGTACGCACCCCTGCGGTCTGTACCACTGAAGACCAAAATGGTCCAGCATCGCGCTGTGCTTCATCGCCTGGAAAGCTTCGCTCGCGTCGAATCCGCGGATGCCCTTCACATACGCGTCGAAAATGACCGGGACCGAATGGTAGCCGATCATACACCACGTTTCGTTGGCTGCAAGCTCCCAGACGGGCAGGACGCCCGATTCTCTGTATTTTTCGATGAGCGATTTGACGAAATCAAGCGACCGCTTCGGATCGATGATCGTCAAGAGCGGATGCTCGGCACGGAACGTGTCCCACAGCGAAAAGACGGTGTACATGGTGTATCCCTTCGCCTCGTGGATCTTGCCGTCCATGCCGCGGAACCTGCCGTCGACATCGCTGAAAGTGTTGGGGGCCAGGAGGACGTGGTACAGCGCAGTATAGAATGTCCGGTATTGCTCTTCGGTCGCGCCGTCGACCTGAATCTTGCTCAGCTCCGCCTCCCACGCTTGTTGGGCAGAGCCCCGCACAGCATCGAAGTCCCAGTCTGGCACTTCCGTGGCGAGATTTCTCCGCGCTCCGTCAATGTCGACGGCCGAGATACCGACCTTGACTAGTACTTGTTCGTCCTTACCCATCGAGAAACGGACATAAGCCTTCACGTTTCTTCCGGAGGCCATGCGACGTCTGGCCTGAAAACGATCGCGGACGGAGATACCAAAAGACCGGAAGGACTTTGAGAATTGCGCAACGAAATAGATGATCTGATCTTTCGCCCACCCGTCCGATCTTCTATAGCCGGCGATTTCATTGTCGCCATTGATCTGGATGCCCGCCTCGATGACATGATCCGGCCCCAACCCGTGCTGCAGGTCGAGGATGACGTTCGCCTCGTTCGACCGGGGAAACGTATAGCGATGAAGCCCTACCCTCGTCGAGGCGGTCAGCTCAGCCCGAATGTCGTAGTCGTCCAGCTGGACGCTGTAGTACCCGGGCGTTGCCTGCTCCGTTTGGTGCCGGAACGCTGACCGGTACCCGCTGCGCCGACGAGCGGGATCGCCGGGGGAAACGGCGGGCTGTCCAATCGTGGGCATCAGGAGAATGTCGCCGTAGTCCGCGACACCCGTGCCGCTGATGTGCGTGTGGGTAAACCCGAGGATTGTACCGTCCGAGTAGTGATAGCCGGAGCATGCATCCCATCCCTCCACTCGCGTGTCCGGGCTGAGCTGGACCATCCCGAACGGGAGTGTGGCTCCCGGATACGTATGACCGTGCCCGCCTGTGCCGACAAACGTGTTCACGTATTGGACAAGCTCTCTTTGCGAAAAGGCCTGACCAGGGAAGACAACCATCAGGAGGACGGAGAGAAGAAGGAAACCTGATAATCTGGCGAAGAGAAACGTCCTCAAGAGTTTGCCTCCTACTTGAAGAAGAGCATGCGTGGTGGAAGGGGTTGTTTCGGAAGTTGGGGACCTTCGATGGAGACACTCAGAGCGAGACCGCCGCCGCGCTGGAAATATTGCACTTCGATCCTGTGTTTCCCCCGGTCGAGGATGACTGTCCCGCTGACTTCAACGACGCCATGCAGACCGTCATTGGCGACGATGGGCCGGTCATCAATCAGCAGCCTGCTTCCGTCATCCGACGCGAGGGAGAAAGTGTACCCCCCTTCACTCGGGATGTCGACGTAGCCGAAGAATTGGGCGCCGAAATTCTCCTCGCGACGTTCAATCGAATTCAGATCGATGTCGAACACGCGTCCCGACCGAACGGGCGTGAGGCTCTTCATGTCGGGCAAGAGGTCCCACGTTCCCTCGAAGTACCGGTACTGAAGCCCGTTGACGTTCGGATCGACGACATAAAAATACGTCGTCACTGGATTGCTGGCCCTACCGTTTGGTAGGATCAAGACCGCTTTGAGCGTCTCCTCCCCTTCGATCGGAATCGCGGCCGTGTAGCGCGTCGACGATGTCGTCGGGTCCTGGCCGTCCAGCGTATAGTAGATCGTCGAGTTGGAGAGCGGATTCTTGATCGTCACGACTGTATCCTTGGAGATGATCCTCCGACCGCCGATACCGAGCGGCGTCGGCAATCGGAAATTCACGTCGCGGAGGGCAAGGCGATCATAGTGCTCCTCCAACCGGCGCTGGAAATTCTTGAAGTCACGTCGCGATTTGTCCGACCAGACGACCTCGCTCATCGCGCAGAGGCGGGGCAGCGCCATGTACTCCACCTGCCGGAAATTCGGGATCCATTCCGTCCACACGTTCCCCTGCGCGCCGAGGATATGCTTGGCCTCCTCCGCCGAGAGCTCCGCCGGGACGGGATCATAAGCGTACACGGTATCGATCGGCAGGTATCCACCGATCGCATTCGGATCGCCTTCAACGCCCTGATAGTAGTCGAAATAGCAGTAGGAAGTCGGCGTCATCACCACATCGTGATCGGATTTTGCCGCATCGATGCCCCCCTGTACTCCGCGCCAGGACATAACGGTCGCATTCGGCGCCAGTCCTCCCTCAAGAATCTCGTCCCATCCGACGAGCCTCTTCCCGCGCGCGTTCAGCATCTTCTCGATCCGCTTGATGAAGTAGCTCTGCAGCTCACCCTCATCCTTCAACCCTTCGGACTTGATCCTCTCTTGACACCACCGGCAGTTGCTCCACCTCAGCTTTGGAACCTCGTCCCCCCCGATGTGGAAGAACGGTCCGGGAAAGAGGGACGCCACCTCGGCGATGACGTCTTCGAGAAACTGAAACGTCTTTTCTTTGCCGGCACAATAGACATCGTACGCCACGCCCCACTCGGTGCCAACCTTGAACGGGCCGCCCGAGCACGACAGCTCCGGGTAAGCGGCCAGAGCAGCGAGGCAGTGCCCCGGCATCTCGATCTCAGGAACGATGGTGATGAAGCGCTCCCTCGCGTACTCGACGACCTCCCGGATATCATCCTGCGTGTAGAATCCGCCGTGAGGCGTGCAGTCGTTCATCGTCTCCTGACGCCACGCGCCGACCGTCGTCAGCCGGGGATACTTCTTGATCTCGATGCGCCATCCTTGATCTTCGGTCAGATGCCAGTGAAACATGTTCATCTTGTACATCGCGAGCAGATCGATGTACTGCTCCACAGAGTCTTTCGAGAAGAAATGTCTGCCGACGTCCAGGTGCATCCCGCGCCACGGGAAGCGAGGCCGGTCCTTGATCGTCACGCAGGGAGCGGACCAGGCGATCCCGGGTACGAGCACATTCTTCTCCACCTCGACGGGAAGGAGTTGGTAGAACGATTGAACGCCGTAGAAAACACCTGCCGCCGCCGGCCCGGTGATCTCGACGGACTCCTTCGTGACGCTGAGCCGGTAGCCCTCCTTCCCGAGATCCTTCTCACGCCCATCGAGAGCGAGAACGATTGCGTTCGCGCGCGGCCGTACCTCCGCTGAGACTTTTATCTCCCATGGATACCCTGTGACGCGCCTCAGCTTCCCCGCCAATTGCTCGCCCACCTTCCGCAATTCCTTGTCGTCGCTTCCCAGAATGATAGCGGTTTCGCG
Organism: uncultured Ignavibacteriaceae bacterium; assembly: GCA_964480945.1. Taxonomy (GTDB): domain Bacteria; phylum Bacteroidota; class Ignavibacteria; order UBA10030; family UBA10030; genus VGWB01. The sequence continues at coordinate 22,399 of CAYZRX010000041.1, forward strand.
ATCGATCACGAAGGTTCCAGCCTCCCGTTTCAGACTCAAGGGCTCGGGTATAATGGAGATCTCCTTTCTCTTACCGCTCGAGAAGGCTTGGAGCGTGCATGAAACGAAGGTGAATCCGACGATCAAAGCAAGGAAATGCATCTTCTCGAGAACGATCATAGTTTCTCACATCAGTCAAAATTTGGACAGGTGCGGCCGGCACGTCACTTGCCGGTCCGATTACAGGTTGGGCTTCTTCAGCCTCGCTTGCGCTGTCTCAGGCGGTCGAGCGACACCGCCACGACGATGATGCCGCCGGTGACGATCTCCTGCACCCAATTCGGCAGCTCCAGCTTCGTGCAGCCATTGCCGACGGCCGTCATGATCAGCGCTCCGACAAGGCTGCCGAGGACCGAGCCTTCTCCACCCACAAGACTCCCGCCGCCGATCACGACCGCCGCGATGACATCCAGTTCCATACCCGATGCCGTCGTCGGATCACCGACGGTGAGGTAGGAGAATTGAAGGACACCGGCGAGAGCAGCGAATCCGGAGCCGAGCGTGTAGACCAGGAGCTTCGTACGTTCCACCGGGACGCCGCAGATGCGTGCGGCGAGCTCATTTGAGCCCACCGCAAAAATGTACCGGCCACGTCTCGTGTAGCGCAGCGCGATGCCGACGAGCACGGCAAGGACAAGCATCAGCCAAACGCCGGGGGGCAGGAGCATCCACCGCTGAGTGTCGGAGAGGGTATTGAGAAGCCGGTTCAGCCACGTGCCTGGAGCAATGATCATCTGCTCGTTCGCCAGGCCCTTTGCCGCACCGCGCAACGCGCCCCACATGCCCAGAGTGACGATGAACGGCGCCAGCCGCACCTTCGTGATGAGGAGGCCGATCAGCGAGCCGCACAGCATGCCGACCACCACACCGCCAAGGGCCGCAGGGAGCGCAGGAACACCCGCGTTGAGCAGCAGAGCAATGACGACCGTGCTGAGGGCAATCACAGACCCGACGGAGAGGTCGATGCCGCCGCTGATGATTACCATCGTCATGCCGAGCGCGGCGGTGCCGACCACTGCGGTTTGGAGCAACATCAGCTCCAGGTTGTCCGCCGTTGCGAAATTGCCGGGGGTCAAAACGGCAAACAGCAAAAGGACGAAGACCAGTCCGACCAGCGGTCCGAGCTTTCTCAACCATCCTTTCATGGACGCTCGCGTATCGAGAGGAACTACTTCTTCAACCCATTCGTGATCTCATCGAGTCCGACCCCGAGGGCGGCGCGGGCGATCGCGTCGAGCTCACCTTCGGGACCTTGCAGGTGGACCATCCGGCTCGCGTGCGTGGCGGATCGGTTCGGTGCGAGCGCGAGGGCCGGGGAAGAATTCTCGAGCTCGTAGAACTTACCAAGCTGCGCCGCGCCGGGCTTCGGAGGGCCATCGTTGTAACTGTTGACGACGTCTCCGCCGTACGGGTTCTTTTGGATCTCCCACATTGAGTTGATGTAGTCGGTCACTCCCTGCTTGAAGGAGAATTGCACGAGCGTCAAGACGTGGTTCGTAGCGTCATAGCTTCCCAGGACCGGTTTCGTGCGGCGCGGCGGAATTCCGATCTTGCTGCGGTACTTCGCGTCGGCGGCAAAATAGAGAATCCCGTCCTTGATGACGAGACGGTCGGCGGGAACCTTGCCGAAGTAGGCGTCGTTGACGACGGGGCCGAGCGTGGACTCGGGACCTCTCTGGAACGGGATGGCCACGGTGGTCGCGGGCGAAGCGTTGAGCATGCCCAGGATCCAGATGGACAGCAACCCGCTCTGCTTCCTCCACGCTCTTGTTCCGGTGTTCTTGATGGTGTTGACGGACTCGAAAGCTACCATCCTGACGCCTGCCTTCGGCCTCACTCTAAAATACTTTTCGACATCCTTCATGTCGAGGACGCGAACGTCTCGGTTCACCTCCAGGTCGAAGGTCGTTCCCGAAAAATTCGTCAGATGAATCTCTCGGCGGCACGTGACGTGATCATCCCCTTTGCTGACGACCTCGTACGGCTCCGTATCGATGTCGGCTGGTGTGAACCAGTGATCGAGATCGAAGGGGTCCCCCTTTTTGAAGAAGATGGAATACTGTCCGCCTTCCGGGCCGATCCAGAACCGATCCTCGCCACCGTACACGTTAATGTGCTGCTGCTTTTTTCCCGAGGCGATAAGCTCCCGGTTCACCCATCCATAGCTGAGGCCGGCGTCCCCGGCAGCCGTGCTGGTCATAACACGGCACTGGTACTCCGGAATCACGACGACTTTTCTGTTGCCGCTTTTGTCCGAGAGAACGATGACCCCGACGTGCTGCCGAAGAAATGCGAGATCATCCTGAAACGTCGGCGGGCTTGTATTCTCTTGAGCAAACACGCCTGCAACGAGGATTGTCAGCGCCATGGTCGTTGGTCCTATCCATTTCATTGTTGCGTCTCCTTTATGATGGGCCCAGGAGCTTTTTGATCTCCGGGCTGTCAAGATTGTCGCGGGTGATCAGGCGAGCGCCGGTGTCGACCGTCGCCGGGACCTTCTTGCCACGGATGTGATCCACCAGGATCGTCACCGCCTCGTAACCGATCCGCGTCGGATCCTGTGCCACCAGCGCGTCGATCTCGCCCTTCCGCAGCGCCTCGACGAGAGGGGGCGACGTATCAAATCCGACGAACTTAACCTTGCCGGCGAGATTGTTCTGCTTGAGGGCGAGGAGCATGCCGAACGTCGACGATTCGTTCGGACAGAAAATGCCGTCGGCCTCCTTCAGCTTGTCCACAATGTTCATCGATGCAGTTTTTGCCTCGCCCGCTGTCGCTCCGGCGTACCGATTGTCCAGGATTACTTCGATTCCCTTGCTCTTTCTGGTAGCCTCGAGAAATCCCTCCTCCCGCTCCGTCGTGCTCGCCGATCCGACCTGGTAGCGGAGCAGCACCACCTTCCCCTTGCCACCCAGCAGCTTGGCCAGGTATTCACCCCCGAGGGAGCCCCCCTTCCGGTTGTTCGTCGCGACGAAGCTGACGAAATCCTTGCCCGCCACTCCTTTGAGGGCGCTATCGAAAATCACAACGGGTATCCTTTTCTGCGCCGCCTCTGCAACGGGCCGCCGGAGCGCGGTGTCGTCCAGCGGCGCAAGGACGATTCCCGACACCCCTTCCGTGACAAACTGCTCAACGATGGCGATCTGTTGAGCCCTGTCGTTCTCTTTCAACGGTCCTTTCCAGATTACCTCGACACCAAGTTCTTTTCCAGCCGCCTGGGCGCCGGCATTGACAGACCTCCAGAAGATATGGGTGGTCCCCTTCGGGATAACGGCGATCTTCAACGATCCCCGCCCGGCCGAGCCGTTCGGACGGGCCTGTTGTGCCAATGAGATTGACCCGAGGCAGGCAATCAGCAGGGCGACCAGTGCAAAGGCAAAGCCTCCCCTCATTACATACTCCTTTTTCAGTAGTAGAAACAAAGCGTCGATCGAGCGCTTCCGCGCCTCAAGAAGCCCTCACCGGGCGAACATCTTTCGAACAACAAAGAAAACATTCGCCGGCCGTTCCGCGAGTCTGCGAACGTACCACGGGAACCAATACTTTCCGTAGCTGATCAGGACGCGCACTCGGTAACCGTCCCGGGCGAGTCCCAGCTGATGGCCCGCCTGTATGCCGTACAGGAGCTGGAATTCATAATCCTTCTTCGAAAGTCCCATTTGCTGCGCCTCACGCTGGATCAGCTGCGTCAAGCGCGTATCGTGCGTCGCGACCGCCACCCTGACGCCCACCCTCACGCGCTCCAGCATCTTCCGCGTCAGGCGGAAGTAATTCGCATCGACATCCGACTTCTTCCGGTAGGCAATTGCTTCAGGCTCCTTGTAGGCTCCTTTGACCAACCGGATCGTCGGAGCAAGGGGAAAAAGGTCCTCGAGGTCTCGCTCCGTTCGATACAGGTAGGCCTGCAAACAGAGGCCGACGTTCGAGTACTTGGTGTGAACTTTCTTGTAGATCGAGATGGTCCGGTCGACGTACGAGCTCTGCTCCATGTCGAACCAGATAATGGTATTGAGCGAGCGGGCTTTCTCGACGATCGGCTCGAGATTCGTGAGGCAGAGATCTTCACTCAGGTCCAAGCCAAGCTGGGTAAGCTTGAGGGAGATGTAGGTGTCAAGGTTTCGTCTATGAATCTGGTCCAGGACATCCAGGTAGTCCTTCGAGACCTGCTCCGCCTCGGATTCATTCGTCACGTTCTCGCCCAGGTGGGTGAAGACAGTTCGAAGGGACTGCTCCTTCAACCTCTCCGCTGCCTGAAGCGCGTCCTCGAGCTGCTCGCCCGGCATGAAGCGAGAGACCGCCTTCCGGATGAACGGGTACTTCGGCAGAGATTCGCGGAGTTTGCGGCTATCGGAAATCCATAGAAGCGCGTTTCGTGCTAGACCCATCGAGCGACCTCCGTTCGTGTGTTGGTTCTCTTCTCCTGGTTCCCTGGGATGCCCGAGTCAAATCCCGGCTGCTTAACGCAGAAACGCATCATACAAACCGCCGTCGACGCTCAGGATCTGCCCTGTCGTCTTGCCCAGCCGCCCACTCAAGAGTAGGAACACCGCCTCTGCCTGATCGGCCGGAAGGATCGGCTCTTTCAAGAGTGTGCGATCCGCATAGAACTGCGCGAGGCGACCGCGCAGCGCTTCGTCCGTATCGGTCTCGGAATACGGAATCTTGTATTTTGCCAGCGAGGCGATGACGCGGTCCCGGGGAAACATCGAGCTCCCCTGGACGACCGTCGCCGGCGCAACTCCATTCACACGCACAAGCGGCGCGAGCTCCATCGCCAGCTCCCGGATGAGATGATTCGCCGCCGCTTTGCTTGTGTCGTAGGCGAGACTTCCTTTCTTCGCCACAACGGCATTCACGCTCGTCGTGACTACAAGGTTTCCCTTCAATCCCTGCTCTCTCCACACTTTCGAGACTTCATCCCCCACGAGATACGCACCGGTTACGTTTACGGCAAACGTCTGGGCCCACTTTTCGTCCGGTATGTGTCCCGTGGTGTCGGGAGGGACAAAAACACCCGCCGTCACAACGACGCTGTCGATACCGCCGTATGCCAGGATGATGTCGTCGAGCATGCCACGGATCGAGGGGCGGTTCGTGGTGTCTGCCGCGAGCCCGATCGAAGGTCCACAGTTGGAGATCCCCGTCCCGGCGACGCCGATCCCAACGCCGTATTTGTCCGTGATCTCTTTCGCCGTTGCGTTTGCCGTGTCGGCGTCAAGGTCCGCGCAGACGACATGAGCGCCTTCTTTCACCAGGCGATGTGAGATTTCCTTGCCGATCCCGCTGCCGGCGCCGATCACGGCAACGATCTGGCGGGCCAGCTCTTTCTCAGGCGGCATCCGCCGCAGCTTCGCTTCTTCCAGCAGCCAATATTCGATGTCGAATGCCTCCTGCTGAGGAAGGGGGATATACTCGTCAACAGCTTCTGCACCCCGCATAACTTCGATGGCCGCGTTATAGAATTCCGCGGTCACTCGCGATTCGCTTTTATCCTCTCCCCACGCGATCATTCCCAAACCTGGAATGAGAACGACCGTCGGATTCGGCTCCCGCATCGCCGGCGAATCGGGATGCTTGCAACGATTGTAGTAATCGGCGTAGTCACGACGATATTTTTCCAGGCCTTCCACAAGCTTCTTCTTCAGATCGTCGACCGTCTCCCCCCGCGGATCCCACCCCACGTAGAGCGGTTTGATCTTCGTGCGGAGGAAATGGTCCGGGCACGACGTACCCAATTCGGCAAGTCGGGGTGCATCAATGCTGTCGACAAACCGGAGCATCGTGTCGTCGTCCTGCACCGTGGCGATGAAACGCTTCCGCTGACTCACCTGCCCCCTTAGCCACGGGAGGATCTTTGTGAAGATCTCGCGTCGTTTCACCGGATCCAACGGACGGTACTTTTGCCCTCCGAACGTCTTTTCTCCTTTGTCACGCGCGGCAATGAACACCGCCGCCCTCTCGATGAGGTCCAGGGTAACCTCGTAGCACGCACGGCTGTCGTTGGCCCAATTGATCAATCCGTGCTGTGCGAGGAGAACGCCTTTGGCACGCGGGTGCTGCTTGCAGATCTCCTGCAGCTTCAACCCAAGGTCGAAGCCGGGGCGCTGCCAGGGCGTCCAGATAACATCATCGCCAAAGATCTCCTTCGTGAGAGTCTTCGAATTCCGCGCGGCGGCAATGGCGATCGCCGCATTGGGATGCATGTGATCGACCTCTTTGTAGGGGATGAAGGAGTGGAGCGGCGTGTCGATGGAGGGAGCCCGCGGATTGAGATTGAACGTGCAGTGAGGGTACATCCCGACCATGGCATCTTCGATCCCCGTCTTCGGTCCCGGCTTCTCCGCACGGAGATACATCGGCTGGAGCGCAAGGAGCTTCTCTTGATACAGCGAGGAGAAATTCTCCTTTGTTGATGTCCGAAGGTCGCCGCCGGACCCCTTCACCCACAAGACCTCCAACTCCTTCCCCGTCAGTGGATCTTTCTCAACGACCTTACTTGACGTATTCCCTCCACCCGTATTCGTGATCCGCTGGTCCGTGCCAAGGAGATTGGAGCGATAGATGAGCTGACCCACCGGATCAAGCTTGCCGGCAACGGAATCATCCCACAGATGCTTCACGAACTTGTAGGACTTGCCTTGACTCATTGGAACTTCTCCTGTCGTATTCAGATGTTCATCAAGCGGCGCCGCAGAGCTTCATCTGTCCTCGAGGCGATGCGGGCGACATCTCTCTCCGTCAAGAAGGTCGGGCCGCCCAGAGTAGCTGCCCCGAGCCATATCTGCGCCGCCTTTTCGGCCATCTGCATCGCCGCCAGGACGGCCTCCATCGTGGCCCCGAGAGTAATGATGCCGTGATTCTTGATCAACACGACGCGCGGAAGCTGCTTCCTGTCGTGAACGAACTTCTTCACCCGCTGACGAATGGCCTGAGCTAACTTCAAGCCGGGATCGGTGTACGGCACGAACACGGAGGCCGCTCCGCAACAAACGATCTCATCCGGGAAGATCCGGCGGTCGGCGAATTGCTTCGCACGCGGAGAGCAGAGGATTTGATTGACCGCGGTGGCATGTGTGTGGCCCACGAACCGGACTTCAGGCAGGTTGAGAAGATACGCGTGGAACAACGCTTCGACAGACGGCTTCTTGCTGCTCTGATCCACTCTGCTCGCAAGAAGCGCTTCCTCGATCTCATCGTCGTTCATCGACCGCCGAGCGAGAAGCTTCGCAAGAAAGTCCGTTCTGCATTCGACGACATCTTCTTCGCGCAACCGCCCAAGGCTGCTCCCGCTCGCCTTGATCAGCATGCGATCCGAGTCGAGACGGACCGAGCTATTGCCTTCTCCCAGGATCGCCCATCCGCGGTCTTCTCGACCGAGCTCGTGGGAGAGCTCAAGGAGGGCGGCACGTTTCTCTTCCAGTTGATCGCCCATGGGGATTATTCCGCGGCTTTCAGTGACAAAGCCAGATCTCCTATTTTGACGTTCTTCCTCACCTCGCCGGCAGGCCATACCGTCGGCGGCAGAAGACGGTCAGGCCGCATCTGCTTCAGCGCTAAGGTAAGTTCTCGCGTGTTCTGCTTCTGCCGAGAGACAAACCAAACGATCACTTTGCCCTTCCAGGCCGATCCCTCCCGAACTGCATTGAGCTTCATCGCGATGTCATGCTTGCCCGGAGCAATCTCAATCTTGAACCACTGCGATCTGCCTTCCTGGCGTTCCGTTTGAACCGACACTCCCCGCCCGTCAAGCTGTGCGGTCATCTTCAGAGGCATACTCCCTTTCACCGACTCATCAGGCACGAGCAGAACGGCGAGCATTCCGTCAGTCGATGTCGGCGAGACAGAAAGACTCACGCTGAAGGCGGATTCGTCTCGGGCGATCGGCTTGACGGCATATTCGGTTATGACTCTTGGAGTCGGGTCCTTCCGGAGCCGATTGACAAGTGCCCTTGTCGCTTTCAATGCGTCCGCCTTCGACTTGAGCAGAGACGGATTGAGGATCGTCACATCGGGCGACGCGCTGTGGACCTGGACCTCCTCGAGGCCATCTGTTCTCGACAAGACAACGAACGTTGCGCCCGCGAGCAGCGGCTCGGTCGCTTCCGCCAGCGGGTAGAGCTCGTAGACAGCCATCTCAAACCCCTCGAGCGGAAGTGTAGCGGTCTCTCCCGCCTTGTACAGCTTGGGCGAGATCCAGCGCGTCGGATAAACGCGCTCCAGGACCAGCGAGGACGCCTTTGGATCCAGGCCTTGCGAAGGGGCAAGCTCGACCTTGAGCATGGATGCTTCGATCACGGGATTTCTTGCAGCGATGATACCTCTGTTCCCTTTGAAGTGGGTGTAGCCGTACGCTTCACCCTTCATCGGGTTTCCCCCGATGAGCTCGGTGTTCATCAAGATCGGGAAGCGATCCCGCGCCCACGCCAGCGAGCGGGAAATAGAGGTCCACTCGCCATCGGAGAGAATGTCCGGGGAGATGTAGAGCTCGTACATCGCGACGCCGCGGGCAACGTACAACAGGACATCGTCGGTAAACTTGTCGAGCGGCTCCGCCGTCGTGCCGACCGACTCGTGTTTCCCCTTGATGATGCCGTGCGTCATGAGGTTCGCGATCGGGAACCAAAGCCCTTTGAGTTTCCAATCCTCATAGAGAACAAAGTCGCGGTAAGTGATCGACGCATCGCGCGAGCTGATGGACGGGACATCCGCAAACCCATAGTCGGCGCCCTGCATCCAGATGGTGTTCGCGTATTTCACCCACCACGGGCTCATCCAGGTGCCGGAGGTGATGTTCAAGAAGATATTGGGATTCTTCTCCCGGACCGCTTTGCACATCTCCGCCACCGCTTGCAGAACAGCCCGGCGGGAATAGACGTCGATCGGATGGCCGTGGTCCGGCTCGCTGCAGGAGAATTGGATGCCATCCCACTTATAGTACCCGACCCCGTCATTCTGGACAAAATCGGTGACACGCTTCTTCAGGAGGGCGCTGTACTTCCTTCCAGCCACGCACATCATGTTGTCGACAACTTCGTAGCCATGCTCTTTCATCCATCCGACCCGCAAGTTGTGGAACGAGTAACCCCCCGTCGGACCGAACCAAACACCGAGACTGGTGTTCGTCTTCTTGAGCTCATCCGCGAGCGGCTTGAGCCCATTCGGCCACTGCTCCTTGCGCAAGACCCAATCGCTCTTGTAGATGTCCCATCCGTCGTCGAGCACGAACGCATCCAGCTTGATGTTGTTCTTCTCGATCATGTTTCGACGGAGCAGATCGGCCATCTTCAACGCGGTCGTCTCGCTCATCACATTGTCAGCAGACCAGTTCGGGTACTCCGGCGAGCGGAGGTCGTACCACGTATTGTAGAGTGAGTACGGTCTCAGCGGTGCGACGCGGACGTCATCAAGATATTCGAAAAACCAGAGCTTGACATACGGGTTCGGAGTCACACCTTCCACGACCCAGTCGCTCCGCAGCCACTCCGTTCTGAT
>CAYZRX010000042.1:0-31129 GCA_964480945.1 uncultured Ignavibacteriaceae bacterium
GATTCCCGGAAGAGGAATCAGCCCCTTCCAAGCGATGACATATACTGCCATCAGTACAAGGAGAGTAACGGCCAATCCCCGCCCGGCCTTTTGAGTTCGTGTAAATCGGAGCAGAAAGACCGGGGCCAGCCACGTCGCTGCCGGAACAATCCATCGGCCGTTTGCAAAAACCATCAGTAATGCTCCAATGGCCAACCAAAGGAAAGACCGTCGGTCCTTCACCGACATTTGCGATTCTTTCTTCACTTCAAGGCATTCTTCATTTGGCATTGGTATCGGTCCTCTAAAAGACCCTTTGACTACCGCGTTCGATTAGAACCTTTTTCTTTGTTGAGTTCCCGAGCAATCGCTTCGCAGACCTCTTTGATGGGTGCACTCTCAAACCCATCGCCCGGAGGAGGACCACCGCCGCGAGGCCCTAGAAGAATGCGTTCCTTCACGAGTGTGACCTCAGCTGGCGACAAATCTGGTCCTGCGGAAGAGTCAACGAGACCGGCGGCATTGACAGTGCGATTCCCCACGCAAAACGACGAGATCAGCAATCCTGCAGCATGCGCGTCCCTTATGAATTGAAGGACTTGAGGATTCTGATTGAACTTTCGCCACTGCGGACCACTCGGAATGATCAGACAGTCAAAGCCAGAGAAATCCTTCAAATCCGGGATGAGAATGTCGCTCCGGAGGACGATGGACCGACTCTTGTTGTAGCATCCTCGGTATTCGATATCGACACCGACTCTTTTCATCGTCCAGCCTCGGGCTTGAATTTCATCCTTCAATGGGAAATAGGCGTCTCCGAACCATTCGCCCAGAAGGACCAAAGCTGAAACAGTGCCTTTTTTGGCTTCTTGGAGAATCGGATCAGCGGAACACACACCGCAAAAGCTGAACGAAGCGAGGACTACTGCTATGATATGTTTGGCCTTCATGGATTTTCCTCTTCTTACTTAGGGAGCCAGTTCTGTCCTACCTGGATTTCTCGGACCTCACAACTTTTGTAGAATACGACTTCGCGTCAGTTTTTCTTATCGAGCTTCCTTAACGTCTCCTTGGCGTTGTCATTCTGAGGATTGAGCTCGAGGGATTTTCTGTAATTCAGTATCGCTTTGTCGGTATCACCACTCTTCAAGTACGCCTCCCCGAGGCTATCGTAGGCGTTCGCGGATCCGGGGCAACTTCAGAGAATGCCATTGATACTACGACTCTCCGTCCAGAATAAATTCCCTTGTCGGCTGACTGAAAAAGCATGTGCTCTTCTAAAGAGATCCGTGACGGCATCCGCCAGAGTCATTTCGAGCATTGATGACTTCACAAAGCGATGCGGGTTGAGCGTCAGTGCCCTGACAACTCTGACTCATTTCTTGCCTTGTGCAGATGTGATACGTTCGATCATCTTTTTACCGTTTTCATTCCCTGGATCCAACTCCAACGATTTTTCGTAATATTGCACGGAGAGATCGTATTCTTTCAAGTTGAAGTGGCACTCTGCCAGACTGTCCCACGCATTCGCCGAATCCGGAAAGAGCAGAGTATTCAGTTTGAAAACTTGAAGAGCTCTCTTCAACTCGCCCTGCGACATCAAATCGTACCCCTTCCCATTAACGTTGCTCTCGAGCTTCTCGGGCTTCAACACAGTCCACCAATCGATGTTTCCATACTTCTCCTTCAACTGTCCATAGTACAGGAAGGCCGCGCTTGCCCCTTCATCGGCGGCATATTCTGCCACTGATCGACAATCTCCTTTCAAAGCCAGATCAAGCGCCGGGTCACGTCCGTTGAAGTAGTCACGGCTCGAGAATGGAGCCGGAAAATCAGGCATGAAGTATTCAGTGTTGCTCCCTGGCCAGCGATTCGTAAAATGAAGTGTCGCGATCCACAAAGGAAAGCCACTGTGAGGAAGACGCCCGACGAGGCGGCTATTTGAAAACAAGTCTGAACCGCAAGCATCCGGCTCTCCGAGGAACCGGACCTTCGTATGAATCGCCAACTCATTCATGAAGATGGAAGCAGCGCTGTAAGTCCTTTTGCTGGAAATGACATACAGGCCTCCTTCTCTGTTGAGATAATCCCTTTTGATGATCTGGTTCAGAAACGGGAGAATCAGTACCGCATTACCACCATTGTCATGCCGGAGGTCGATAATGAGTTTGTCGATGTTGCCTAGATGGTGATCAATGTAGTCCCACATGCGAGCCGAAAATTGGGCAAAACTCTCTTTGCCCGTATCCTGGTTCGCGATTTGGTTGAATTGAAAATAGATAGCCTTTTCCTCGGGAAGATGTTTGAACCAATAATATTGAAGCCTTTTCCCTTGATGTGTGAAATAGAGAGGCTTCTTCTCCCCAAGCATTTCCGCAGGGCCGACGTAATCGCCCTCGGTCGGCGCCACATTGAATTCGTTGCTCCATCCGTACTCGAGCGCACTGTCATCGTCTCTTGAACGAAGCGTCAACTTCGCCGCCTTTCCGTCTCCGCAAACCAGCTCTAGGGTTACTGTATTTGTATCGTCGATAATCTTCAACCCGTTCAGTATGCGGGCAAAGGAGAGCCCATTCAGCGCCCAGTATCTTCGCCCGAATCTGTTGTCGCTGCTGGCCACTTCTTCTATCGTCTCGAGGACGTTTTCGATGGGCTTCCCATTGACTGCCGTGATCCGCGAACCCAGAACTCTTTCGTTTTCCTTTTCGATCAAGGTGATAAAAACCCCATCCGTGAATTCGTCCGCTCGGAAAGGAAAACGAAGATCAAGGAGATTGAAAATGCCGTCCTCGAGTAAGCCCGTATGTCCATCCTCAACCGCGGCGATCGTCCTTTTAATCGCGAAGTAACATTCTAGATCCGACTGCGATTGAACAATTTCACGGCGACACACTGCAACAACAGAGTCGAACCTGGCTTTCCCTATCTTGTAGTAAAGATTGGGATGCTGCGATTCCAATTTCGCCGTTACGAAAGCAAGGTCCTCCAGCCATTCTTCGACTGTCAGCAGTCTCTTATCGGGCTTCGCTCCCGACAACAACGAAGAAAACATCACACACAAACAACAAAGCGCGATCTTCATCAATCCTCCTTACCGGTTCTTATGCCAATGACCACCTTCTGCCGTTTGCTGCCTCTGGATCTCTGCGGCGACAATCATACGATTGTGGTCTAGCGTGAACGGGACTGTAGCGACCGCATTATTGCGCTGGCAAGATGACAGCAGGAACATTATTCCAATCGTCAAGCCTGAAAGAGCGTATCGAATATTCACACGTGACATAGTCATGGAGCCTCTTTCCTGAACACCACTTGGTCATGTTCTCGATTTCTCACAAACAAGGACAGATGCGGGACGTTGGTTATTTGCTTTTGTGTCCAACGAATTGATTAAACCACAATCCATGATTACCGCGGTAGACCTTCGTTATGAATACATCCAAGTCTCCGTCATTGTCCAGGTCCTTCACGATGCAATTATTCCACAATCCACCTTCTCCCAATGTAACGCCTGAATCAACGAATGTTCCTTTTCCTGTATTCAACCAAATCCTGGGAGGTTTGTTTCTGTCGGTTATGATCACATCGACGTATGAGTCTCCGTTCAAGTCTCCAGCACCGATAAAACCAAAGGCGGCGGCAGAAAGCCTCTGTCCGCTGTCGGTGAGTCTGCCCGTTCCGTCATTCAATAGTACGCCGGCCGGATACCTCTCCTGTTCAGTACCATTGCTGAATATGACGTCGAGATCACCGTCGTTATCGATGTCTGCACATTCGGTATAGCAGAATCTCACATCTTGTTTCTCCAAAGAGCTGTAATCACTGAGATTGCCCTTTCCATCATTGAGGTAAACTTTGAATCCCACGTTCTTGACGGCGACAACAATATCAGCAAATCCGTCCCTATTGAGGTCAGCGAAGAGTGAACCCGAGGGAATCTCTCGATGACTTTTGTCAAAGTGCCCCTTTCCATCATTCACATAGAGCCGGTTTCCCCATCCCAAATTGATATCAAGATCTCCATCGTTGTCGATGTCTACTAATTGGACCCTCTCGGCCCATTCGATGGGGCCGGAGAAATCTGATTTCTCAAAGACCCCCTTTCCATCGTTCAGGTATATCGGGCTGATACCGGATTCCTCCAGTGCCGCAAAGACAAGGTCGTTGTCCCCGTCATTGTCAATATCGCCGATAGCAATGCCGTGGAGATCGGATTGGAATCGCTGGTTGGATTTCACGAACACGCCATTTCCGTCATTGAAGTAGACCGCTGTCCTCGGTCCCAAGTCGGTTATCACGAGATCCTGAAAGCCATCATCGTTGAGGTCTTCCATCGCAGAGTCCCACCTCCGGTGATTCTCTCTCTCTTCAAACAATTGAGTGCTTCTTTGAAAATTCGGAACTCTCGGTGCTGTTTGTCCAAAGCTCATGAGCGAAACTGACATAGTTAATGCTGCAACTGGCAAGAACATTTCCATTGTGATTGCTCCAATGTGATCTATCGACGAAGCGTTCTTGATTTCATTGGTCCCAATCTCTCGATGACTCAATGCTAGATCATTTGTTCATAGCAGTCCTCAAACGTGCAATCTCCGCGGCCGAAGCAGGTCCGAATTCGGTCTCCTTCTCGAACCATTCCAGCCGTGAACTCAAAGCCATTGTCGGAGCGAATGAAATCAGGTGCACCCCGAAGGACGAACAACTCGGAAAGGATGTACAAAACATCAGCCGCTTTGATCTGCCGTGCAACATACGTTGCCAGACACTCCCGCGTATGTTCGTCGATGATATTCAGAATCCGTATCGGTCTGCCATCGGTGGTCCGTTCAGCCACAAAATCATAGCTCCAAACGTGATTCGGATATAATGGACTAAGACGAAAGCACGATCCATCACTCAACTTTCGCTCCTGCGGTCTTGGCGCGTCAATGACTCCGGCATCCACTCACCATAAATGAATTGTTGTCCGATCATTCTTTCGGCCTAATTATCTACCACACCTGGGCAAACAACGGTCAGTTCGATTGTATTGCCCAGCTCGTCCAGCCGTCCCATGCTGAATGATGTGTCAATCGTTGTTGGTGACTACCATCTTTGTTCATTTTGTAGACTTCAAAATTGCCGTCTCTGTCAGACTGAAAAACGATCTCTTCCCCATCCGGTGACCAGCGTGGACCTTCGTTGACGCCTCCCGTGTGAGTCAACGTGACATCATCACTTCCATCAGCACTCATGACATGAATCTCGCATCCCATAGTCTGATTGTTGAATAATCCATATGCGATTTTCCCGCCATCTGGTGACCAGCAAGGAAACACTTCCCAAAGTGCACTGTTCGTTAGTCGTTTCTGGTCGCTACCGTCGGATTTCATCGTATAGATCTCGAAATTGCCGTCTCTATTTGAGCCGAAAAGAATCTTCTGTCCGTCAGGCGACAATGCCGGGCGTACGTCGCGTGCCTGGTTGTTGGTTAGCTGAACAGGATTTGTTCCGTCTGCGTTCATGACCCAGATTTCAGTCCTGCTTGAGTAGTCTTTCATAAAGTATATTCGGGTACCGTCGGGTGACCAGGACGGATGTTCTTTTGTGACTGAATCATGGGTCAAACGTTTTTGATCAGTTCCATCAGAATTCATTATGTAGACTTCAAAATTCCCGTCCCTGTTTGACAGAAAGATGATCTTATCGGCTTTTGGCGAAATGGCAGGGCACTGATCATCCGCGTTGTTTGTTGTCAATCGCTTTAATGCCGTCCCGTCAGCATTCATAATATAGATATCCGAATTTCCATTACCATCGGAATAGAAGGTGATGATCCCCCCGCCTCTGCCATCAAGCGGAACCGACGGATTGCCTCCCATTTGAGGGGTTGCCTGCTTGCAGTCAAAACAGAGCAGACATGCAGTGACAACGATTCCGAGCCTGCAGACTGTTTGTGAGACCATGATATACCTCCCGTGTCTTTCTGTTCCGCGCGAACGTGCAATGCTGCGCGACGCCATTTGCCTTTGGTCCTCTCTACTCTACTAGCTTCAACGCTTTTCGTGTATCACGTCATTTCTTTCCCCAGCTTGGCCAATAATCGCCTCGTGCCGTTGAGAGTTTCGTCTGGTTGCTGCCGTCAGAGTTCATGGTGAACAACTGAAACGATCCATCTCTGTCCGACTGAAACACGATTCTTGTTCCATCCGGAGACCAATGTGCGTCCTCGTTGACAGCAGAATTGGTTGTCAATTGCATCAAGCTCTTTCCGTCGGCAATCGCCTTCCACACCTGACGTTGCGAATACGCATTATCCATCCTCGTAAAGAGTATTGGTTGGCCGTTTGGCGACCACCTTCCATCCAGCTCATGCACGCTGGTATTGATGACTGTGCGGATGTCGCTTCCATCTGTGTTCATCACGTAGAGACCGTAGTCGCCGGTTTGCTGCGAGCTGAAGAGAATGGCATCTCCGTCCGGTGACCAATCGGGAAGTTCATCATTCCATGAATTGGTTGTTATCCGTGTTTGATTCGTACCGTCCGAATTCATGATGTAGATTTCATAATTTCCATCCCGCGCGGACATAAAGACAATCCTTGTCCCGTCGGGCGACCACGAAGGGTGGAGATCGAAACCGGGGGAATTTGTCAACCGACGTTCGTTGCTTCCGTCAATGTCGATGACATAGATTTCATAGTTGCCGGTTCGATCTGAGGAGAAGGCAATTTGCTTTGAATCGGGCGAGAGGGCTGGACAGACATCACTTGCCGAATTGTCTGTCAGTCTTGTCTGGGCCGTTCCGTCTGCATTCATAACATACAGCTCTTCTTTCGGCCCGTGGCGCTCAGTCTGGAATGCAATATACCCGCCTCCCCTTCCGTCGAGAGGAATTGACTGAGAATCATCAGACGCTGGCGGAGCGCACCTGGTGGCGAGCAGCATTCCACATCCGGTGACGAGAGCGAAAACTAGAGGTCGACCTAAGGGCGTCGTGGGCAGTATCATGAGCGTTCTCCTATGACTTGATTGGCTGTTGGCAAACTCAAGTGGGACAACTACTCCGTTACATAACGAACCGAAAAAGCTATTCCGGAAGATCTATCAACTGGACTTACTTCCGCTGAGACATTTGCCGTTGTGTTGTACAGATAGACACAAAATGGTTCTTGACCATTGAGTGCTGTTCCCCAATAATCGCCATGTCGACCTAATTCATAGTATGTCCCGTCAGGACCCCTGAAACCTCCGGGCAGTCCCGTAAAACCCAAAGAGTTGGTAGCTCCGGTGTTGGGGCTATTCCAATGCGCGGTTCCGCTTTCTTTCAATTTACCCCCTGCAATGCCGACGCCTCCAAGCGAATCAAATAGTTCTTCCCATTCTTCTTTTGTTGGCAACCGCCATCCGCGCGGGGCCGCCTGCACAGCTGCATACCAAGTATACAATCTGCCATAGACTGGTACATTATTGCCTTCGTTGCGGTAAACAAAAGCACCATTGACATCTCGACCTTCGGCAGTTCTCGTACCTTTGAAATTGTCAACCATCCAATAACGGGTTCCAATCCTTCTAGCTCTGTATGTATTTCCATCTCTATCCGAAAACGTTGTATCTGCCCTTGACAGTTGTAATGATTCTGCAGTTGATACATCGTTCGAGCACGCATACTGAGACAGTGTGATTGCCACAAGTATAAAAAGGCTTGAAAGGTGTTTCATGATGTCAACCCGCGTCCTCTTTCTCACAACGATGTAGCCTTTCATGCTTCTTCATTTGTCTGATTTCACTTTCACGAATTCAACTCCCTGAAAACAGAACTTCTCATCGGACGGTGTAAGTGTGAATCCGGTAACATCTCCATTCTGATTCCTGTTGAATTTCACGAATCCCAACTCGAAGAAGAATTCATCCACGTCAATCTGCTGCATCCGCATGTCTCCGTAACGGCGATGGTTCATGACCAGCCGGCCGTTCTGGGAGTGCACGCTGTACACCACGCCGAAGGTGCTGCTGTAATAGTCCCCACCATAGCTGGGAAGTTTCGATTCAAGATCTTCGACGTTTAGCGTGATCCGGTTCGCGGTCATCTTCTTTCCGCGGATCGAGACGATGGCTTTGCCCGGGCTTCCGCCTTCACCTTCTTCAAACTCCTCCAGGTTGACCCTGGAACGGTTGGCGTATGTTTTCTCGGACAGGGGATAGAAATAATCCTCACCCATCCCGAAGAAGGCACAGTGGAGATAACCGTCTCCCACATTGACAGCGAGCTTCGCGTTCGGACCCTCGACGATATAGCCTCCGGCATACTTCGCTGCCGCTTCTGGATTCAAGGGAAGAAACTCCGGCTTCTTTTCGGTGGCCGCCTGAGCGGTGACATCCTTGCCTGTGTAGAGATCGAAGATCTTGTTTGCCAGACCCTCAGAATCGATCGATCGCTCGTTGGCTAAGACCGTGATACCCAGCTTCAGCTCTGGGCAGTAGATCATGGCAGTCTTGTAACCCGCCGTTTGACCGGTATGACTTATGATCTGTTTCCCGGATCTCGTCAAAATGCCCAGACCGAAGCCGTAGAAGCTCTCACTGCCGTCATTCAGCTTCGTTTTTTGAAACATCTTGCCGACAACTTCCTTTCCGCCGACTTTCATCGTGCGGAAATTATCCATCCAAAGGATCATGTCTTCAATATTGGTGAACAAATAGCCCATGCCCACGGCGTTCGTCCAGTTGCCCATATCTTTGATAAGCTCGTCCTTTGCCTTTCCATAGGGCTCTGCCTTCCCCATGATGATTTGGGAGCTGTTCTTCATGAAGAATGAATTCTTCATTCCCAGGGGCTCGAAGATACGGCGCTTCGTCCATTCCTGAAACGTGCTCCCTGTGATCTTTTCCACCACCTGCGCGAGTAACAGGTAATTCGCGTTGCAGTAGCTCCATTGGGAGCCTGGTTCAAAGAGCAAATCCTTCTGCTGTCTTAGCAAGGTCATGTCTTCATCCAGAGTGAAATGGTCATCAGAATTGTAGCCGCAGTAATAGACCATGGTTGAATAGTATTCCCAGATCCCGCTGGTGTGATTGAGAAGATTTCGGATTGTGACGGGTTTGGAATAGTGTGGTAGATCCGGAAGGTACTTGTGAACGTCATCGTCGAGACCGATTTTCCCTTCTTTTTCCAGAAGCAGGATCGCGAAGGCCGTGAATTGTTTGGCCACGGAAGCGAGATTGAACATCGTTTTTGGTGTGATGGGAATCTTATGCTCCAAATCTGCCAGTCCGTAGCAGTTTTTAAAGATCGGTTTTCCTTTGACAGTGACCACCAGAGCGGCTCCGGGTTCGGATGCTTTGATCCGTCCCGTGAACAGGCGGTCCACCTGCTTCGAAAATTGTTGAGGATTTGCAGGTTGTGACCTCATAACCGGGCAATACATCAGCAGTAAGAGAATGCTGAACCTGATGATAATTGTTGTTCGTTCTTTCATTTGAACTTCCTCCCTTTTACTCCGTTGCGAATGAAAAATGTTGTTGAACAATGACCCAGCGTCCGTTCCTTTTCTCGAGCACTCCGGTCCATCGCGTGTTCTCCCAACATGCCGGCCGGCCTTTGAAGGTATTGATATCGTTCAAGAGACAATAGAACCAGGCAACATCCCCGGAGCGGGAGAGGTTCACGGCAAGATCCCTGATCTCGTGCCGGACATATTGAAACTCCGGATGCCTGAATATTTCCGAGTTCTTCCTGAACTGCTCAAATCCTTTCACTACTCTGCCTTCTGGATGCACCTCGAGGAAATTGGAGTCCTGCGCAACGGTGCCGAAGGACAACTCAAAATTCTTAGTCTTGAACCAGCCAATGCACGCATCGATCACGTTGGAGATTTCCCGGATTTCGGTCTCTCTGTCGATACTCTCTTCCCGACCCGCACAGCCGGCAATGATCATACTGACGGCAAGCATCAAAAACACGGTCTTCATGGAATATTCCATAACTGATCTTCCTCCTTGGAGTGTACTGTACTATCACCCTCTAAGCGCCCGTCAGAGCCAAAGGCCATCGGGCGCGGTTTCAATTGAGCCTTGAGTTGGACGTATCATTCAGGACACACCAGAAATGTCTCCATAACCCGAATGAGGTACTCAGCACTCGGCCGGTCCAGCGTATGCTGGCTGATGTGCTTGAAAACAACGCGGCCCTCGCCGTTCAGCAAAATCGTTGCAGGCACATTCTGATCGACCTTCGTTCTCCACCATTCAGTACGAAAGATGTCCAGCCGACTGGAGAGGGCGTGGTCAGCATCCACCAGGATCTTGAAGGGCGTCGGCACCTGTCCCCGCTTGAAATCGAACTCCCTGGGGAAATGTTCTTTCACATACGATGACCAGCGCTTTTCCCTTTGGCTGGCGGTGTCAACCTTAATGAACTTCCAGTCAGCGAGAGACCGGTACACTTCGGGCATATCCAGCAGCCACCGTGCAACGGTATTCGTATCGTACGGCAGCACGACCAGGATCTCCAAATCGAATCTCTTTGTGAGGTTTTGCCTCTCGTTTTCGCTTACCAGGTCGAAATACTGATACGCGCAGATGTCGCACCACCAGTCCTGATCGTAGTATCCCCTGGGAAAGAGGAGAAGCACATTCCTCCCATGGAAATCGGAAAGCGTGAATGTTCCACCTTGGTACACGGGCAGAGTGAAATCCCGGAGTTCATTTCCCAGCATGGCGAGATCGAGCGGATTCGGCTGCGCCGGCGCCTCTGTAGCGAAAACCATGGCTGTGAACAGGATTGCAGCCCCCAGGAAGTTCTTTCTCCCACCGATCAGGCTCAAATGGCCTTTGGCAGCGGTCTCAGCTGAGCATCCTCGTGAACACATCATTCGATCCGTCCTCCGTCGTATAGACCGACCTCCATCGCATTCGCCATGCCTTCTCACGATATTCGAAGACATAGAAATCGACTCCTGACTCTGAACAGGTAGCATTGTTCTCCTCGTATTTCATGTGATAATGATAGAATGCGACGGCACGGCTCCCGACGATGCTTACACTGAACTCTGCCTGATCATATCGCTTGATGATTCTCCCTGCGCGAAGGCTTCGAAGGCAATCGCAGACAGCCTCACGTCCTACTGCATGTGGAGTGCTGTGGGGAAGATACATCACGACATTGTCGTCAAAGCACGTATTCAGAGAGTCGTAGTCATCCTCAAGCCAGGACCGGATGATCTGCTCGATGAGAAGGATGATGGTCTTTTTTTCGTGCATCGGGAGCGGGGGACGTCTCGTCGTTGAAAAAGGACGGGCACCTAGTCCTGCGACGGTAATCTGGCGGAAAAGGTGCATTTTGGAAAGGAATTACCTCCAAAATCCACTCCGTCCCTCTGAATTCCAACAATTCGCCCCTCTTTGCCGTGCAGGATAGGATCTTGCGGCCAATGGATTGTGAACGGGAACCGGGATCAGGAAGGTGCCCCAAACGCCGGCATTCGCGGCTCAGGGAAGTGAATCAGCGAGGAGGAAAACTCCGGAAGCGCTCTCAGTCTGATCGGTGCGTCAGCTGGTCAAGAGTTTTGACCATCGCTGAACTGAGGGGGATGATGGTGCCGTCTTTGAGCGTGAGTTCATAGACTCCACCACCTTTGTGCCGATAGGAGGCTATCTGGTCAAGCGCTACGATGCACGACCGGTGCACCTGAACAAATTTCTTCGGCAGGATCTGGACGAGGCGATTCAGCGGCTTCTCGATGTATTCCGGCTTTCCGGTTTTCAGAAACATTCTGACGAGATATCCCTCGGCCTGGAAGTAGAGAATTTCGTCGACCGAGATAAGATGGTTGGTTCTCTGTTTCCGCACCACGAGGTACTTGAGGGAAGCGTCGACACTTTCCTGCTTGCTCAGATACAGGTTAAACGCCCGGCGCAGGCGGTCGCGTTCGACCGGCTTGGGAACGAAGTCAAGCACTCCAAATTGAAATGCCTCGTGCGCTTGTTCGGTGTGTGCGGAGATGATGATGGTATGGAAAGCACCGGCAACAGCGCGGTTGAGGAGCTCGTATCCATCCCTTCCCTTGAGGTTCAGATCAAGCAGGCAAAGGTCGATGGTGTGATGCTTCAGAAATTCCTCTGCTTCATTCAGTGTGTGGACGATATCGATCCGCGAGAGCCTCGACGACAAAATGGAACAGCTCATTTCCTTAATGTCTTCAGCGATCGGAGGTTCATCTTCGATGATAAGGACATTCATGAGCGTCCTCCGCAAATGGTAATGACAACGTTCCAGTGTGAGTCAACCAATCCGTACTGCAACCGCCATTGGCCGGGATATCGCTCTTCCAGTCGCGTCTTGACATATTTGATCCCCGTTCCTTCCTCTACCTCCCGTTGAGGGCTCTGCTGTATGGCACGCAGCCGTGAACCATCGTTCTGAAGCGTATATTCCACGCAGTCGTTCTCCTTTTTCATCGAGAGACGAAATGTGCCGTTTTCTCTCGGATTGAAAGCGTGCGTCAACCCGTTCTCAATGAGCGTGTGGAAGATGAGCGGTGGGATGGTCAGCGATTCGTCGATATTCTCCCTGATGAAGGTATACCTCGCATCCCAGCGGTACCCCATCACTTGAAGGTGCTGGTCGCACAACTCGAGCTCTTGCGTGATCCGGATCTCTCTCTCCGGGGCAATGGCATTGATGATCCTGAATTCCGCAGCCAGCGCATTGATCAGTTTTTCCGCGTCCTCCGGTCGTCTCTTCGCCAGCGATTTGATGGAGGCGAGGGTATTCATGATGAAATGAGGTTGGATCGTCTTCTTGAGGAACTCCGTCTCCAGCCGCTGGGAGCGGAGTTCGATCGATTTCTGGATCAACTGCTGCTCGTGTACCTGCCGGTTCGCCACCATGACATAGATCAGGATGATGATCTCCCTCGGCGACAGCAAGTCGAATGAAAAGTGGATCCCAAGATACGAAGTGAGAACGATAGGGAGCGAATAGAATCCATACCCCACCAGTGCGATGATGCTGCCGGGTTTCTTCTTGAGAGAGGAATAGATAAGCAGGGCGTAGACGTAGGGTGTTATGACTTCCCTGAAATCATCGAACGACACCGGCGAGTGTAGGCCGTAGATCATTTCGCTGCAGTAGAAGATGAGGCCTAAGAATACAGCGGAGAGAACATGAATCCTGATATGCGGCATCTGGAACGAAAACAGGATGAAGAGCACAATCGACAGCTCGGCGAGGAAGTAACCGCCGACGAAGATGGGTTCGAAGACCTCCAACACCCCCATCGAGATATTGTAATAGTGCATGGCAAACTGGAAACCGGAGGATACGAGGAAGGCAAGGGAGAGAAGCACATAATAGATGAAGTTTCTGTATCTCCCGCCGCTCAGGTAGAGGGCCAGTCCGAAGATTGCACAGGCAAGATAGATAGCGCAGCCAAAGGCCATCCTGATGAAAGACCTGAGGCTGATAAGGCTCGGGTACAACGTCGATTCGACTTTCGCGTAGAAGAAGGATCCGGGCGGGACCTGGTGGAAATTGGAAAACCGGACACTCAGGACATTGACGCCTGGCCGCACCAGCGTGTCGACGAGCGCTGCAAAGTGAAGTTGACCCGCCTCTTCATCTTCCCTGCTCGTGCCAATCCTCCCGTTCCTTCCTATCAGAGTCCCGTTCCAATAGACTTCGAAGGCGGACTGTATGCGTCCGAGTCGCACGATCACCGGCGAGCGTCTCGCTCCTTCTTGGAAGACGATCCTCGTCCTCAGCCAATGAATCCCTCTCGTGTCAGGATAGAAGGCTCCTTTTGAAACTGTCGTCCAGGACGAATCCTGAAAATCCGTTCGGGACCAGGCCGGATCGTCCCCCTCCTTGAATTTCCAGAGACTCAGTTGCTGGTTAACCTGTGTGGCTGCATCGAAGAGTACTTCTGGCCGCTGGGCTTGTGCAAACGCGGTGCAGGTAACGCAGCAGCTAGCGATGAAAAGGACGCGCAGCCTGATGCGTATCGATCGACGAAGCGCGATGTCCATCACTTGTCGCACCCTGGTGTTGACGCATGAAGATACTCTGAATATCCAGCCGGTGCAAGATGCACGATGCTGTTGTGATTCTGATGCAGCATACTTGTTGTATCCCAGACTGATTGCCGATATGATCTCCATGGCCAGCACCTCGCCCTTTGCGCCGTTTGTCATGACAAGAGCAGCGGTGCCTCGGGCAGGCCAACCGATCAACCGGCAGTTCAAGCCCGGATGATTCCTTCCCGGATCTGTGAAGAGCAGGTCCTTGCCGGAGCCGATGCGTGGACACTCGAGCAGCGAAAGCTCAAGACGTGCAAGCCGTCGTGCCCTTCTTCGAATGACAGAGGAACGGCATAGTGCAGAGTCCCCGGGATTTCCCTCTCCTCACCCACACCGACAGTCCCGTTCCCACCAACCTGTATCCCGTCCCAGTACACCTCATAGGCCGACTGCAAGAGTGATATGCGAAGAACCAGATTGTCATTTCCCGACGATCTCTCAAGGCGAACGGTTTTCCTCAACCAGAAGATCCCCCTTTCATCAAGCGGGAGACTATACATATCGGTCAGGAGCCAATGCGAATCATCATACGTTGGCTTTGACCAAGCCACACTGTCACCAATTGTGCACAGCCACGACGACAAAGACATGGTTTGCATGGAGTCAACTTTGAACAGTGCCTGGGCAGGCTGAGCAGAAGTCACGGAGAGGAACACGAAAACGCAAACGAGGGACTTCACAATCATAGAAGGAAGAAAAGAAGACTTGACCCAGAAGAGAGCACGCATAGACGTACTGCGTATGTTACTGCGGTTTTGTGCCTTTTACAAAACTAGCAAAATGCGGACCGAGAATCAATCATTGTACGACACTGGAATTCTCTCTCCGCACGCTCATCCAAGAGCCGATGAGCCCCCGCCAGCAGTTTGCGCTCACTCGATCTTTACGAGACGGGTCTGAATCATCTCTGCGCCATGCAGCATGTTTTCACGGTAACACCCCCTTCACCTCTGCCCCCACCGTGACTGTCGGTGCATCAACCATCAGAGCGTGCTTCCTGAAATCGGCACCGTATCATCAACTTGCTTCTGAGGCCACCGAGTTTCCCTTCCTGCAGAGATCACAGTAATGTGCAGCTTCGCACCATTTCCGCAACTCTATGTCAAGACAGCCTCTGTTGAAGGCTTTGACCGCCGTAAGCATCTCCTCTCACACGACGGCATCGAGTGCCTGCACGTGGGATATGAAAAATCCCGACGGGCAGAAGCCAGTCGGGATTTTCGTTTTGTGGTACTCGAAGCTTTACGGCCTGTACAGTCATTGATCGCGTGTTCGCGATGAAGCGCCGACTCAAATCGCGAACCTCAAAGTTGCAGGTTCATCCCGCAGGTATAAAAAGAGGCCAAATCTTTTCAGATTCGACCCCTAAAGTAGTGCCTGTCCGCCGTCTTTTTGGCGGAGGGGCCGGCTACTTACGGCAGCTGCAACCTTGAGGAGAGTCTTCGAATCGGCGTTGGAGTAGAGTGTATCGGAATCAATACGACAGAACCCCTATTTTTGATTTATGTCATAAAGTGAAGTCGGCTTTTTCTCCATTTCCTCATAAAGAAGATGAAAGAGGAATCGAAAACCGTGTACCCATTCGAACAGCCACACTTCGACCCACTTGAAAGGATTCCACATATGGAGATACCACCGCTGCCAGATACGCTGAACATATGATCTCGTAAAAGCACCGGCAAACGGATTTCGTTTCTTGAACCAAAGATGCACAAGAGACGGAACTTTGATCTCCGGCATCTCGATAGATAGCTTCGCATAGAATGCTGCGAGTTCTTTCGTGCTCAGATCCCGCCAATCAATGATGTCTTGTTTCGTCTTTGAGATTAGTTCGTACAGCGCCTCCTCGATTCTGCTCTTCTGCCTGCTCCGGAGCCACACCTCTTCGAGCTGGACAAAGAGTTTTACCATACCCCACAAACGGAAAGTGAGAACTTTCGTCCGATTCAACCAGAACGGAACGAATGCCTCCTGCGGGAGACTTGCTCGACGGTCATTTCGGCGTCGTACAGTCCAGAATCCGCAATTCATCGGGTGCAGACGTTCGATTCTGGATGCATAAAGGTACCACATAAAAAAGGACAATCTCTCTCTATAATAATGACGATCGCCTCTCCAGAGCTTAAGGACATTGACCATATGCTCGGTGGAATAAAATTGTTCCCATGCGTTATGGTACGCTTCCATAAGCTCATCACGAGACATACGCTCGGGCTTTACTGCGACGTGTGCTGAATCGTAGGCGTTGAAATCTTCATGCATCCATCGCCTCTCCCGCCACCACCGCTGGTGATCTCTTGAGCCGGGAAGCGGTGAGAGAATGTAGAAGGAAGCAGAATCGAACATCATTCGCTGAAGCTCGGCAACGTCTTGTTTGAGACTCGCCATCGTGTCAAATGGCAATCCGAGAATATACCCTGCGTGGCAGGTAATGCCGAGTGAGTGGCAATGATCAATGAGGTCTTTGTACTCGGCAACTTGGTTCTGAAACTTGCCCTGAGAACGGAGATTCTCTCGGTTCACACTTTCCACACCGAAAAACACTTGATTACAGCCTGCGCGTGCCGCGAGTTCAAAGAAATCTCCGCCGGGCATCTTCCGGGCAGCAAGGTCACTCTGCATCATAAATGTGAACGGTATTTTTTCTTCTTCGCGTATTCGGATGAGTTCTGTAAAAAGCTCGCGCCATCGCGGGTTTCGTGCAGTGTTATCGTCTGTAAAGAAAGAGTGCGAAACACCTGCCTCGCAGTAACTTTGCCTTATGAATTCCACAACTTGTTTCGGATCCCGATATCGCATTGTCCGACCCTGCACATTGATAATGGTGCAAAAGTCGCAATTAAAAACGCAACCACGTCCCGTGTCGATAGTGGTAAATCGTGATGCAAAATTCTCGAACTCATCCTTCGTGATACGAGGTATCGGAACGTTGAGCAGATCCGGTGTGGGGTTCAGGAAATTGTAGAGTGGCTCCGCTCTCCCTTTGAGGACATCCTCCACAACAGTAGGTAATCTTCCTCCTTCAACCTCTCCGGCGACAAGAGTTATTCCCATCGACATTGCAGTCCTGAGATCGGCCGTCAAACCGATCATGGCCAGCATGCCGCTTACGTGGAAACCGCCGATTAACACCGGGATCCCATGCGGTAGAAACTTCGATGCAAGATCCAATGCCCGAGGGTACTGGTTCGATTGTACACCAACGAGCATGACAATGGACTTCACTCCGGGTACCTTTGAATGATGGACGATATCCTTCACAGGTACCCACTCGATCGCTTCATCGATCTTTCGGATTTTAAGTGAGACTCCTTTGAAGAAAGGGGAGTTCACAAGATCGTCTACGAGCGTACCGATCTGTGTCAGGGTGTTGCTGCGGATGACACCGATGCGTGTTTTGATCGGGTACCCGTCGTCCGTGTAGTTGGTGGGACGGATCAGCGTAACTTCCAATTCCTGAAATCCATATTCTTTCATCGTCTGGAGATCGGGTTGTGTATCTTCGAGCCTTCTTGCTTCGTCTCCTGCAATCAGTCCTGGCATAGTTCTTCCTTCTGAGAGTTCAGGATACTATTTCTTCTTCAACGTCTTCTGATATTCAGGCGGCATTCGGATCGAGCCAGCGCATGCAAGCATCATCGCATCAATGTTTTCATCCGCCCTCTGCTCCATCATCCCGCCACAACGACATCGGCGGGCAGGCCTGCCCGCGTGTCTCGTCATCATTCCCTTGTTGAGACCCGCCATCATCGAAAGGTTGTTGTTCAGGATTCTGTCTTCCAGACCGGGGGACTTATCGTTAAGAACGGTGGATCTTGTCTTTTCGTTTCCCGGTTGCCTGGCCGGTTTGGTGTCCGAGGCCTTTTCCTCGTGCTGGCCAATGGACTTCAGCCCGTTCAACCATTCATAGGAATCTCGCTCAGGGTCTTGAAAGGGGAGTGAACTCCCCCTGTGGTGTTTTGCCTGAGTATTGTCATTCTTTATAATCGGACCTCTTCACTTGTCCTCGCGGAGGGGCGTCGGTGGAATCTCCAAGTTCTGTTTGCGCAGGGTTTTTTCTGACACAGTCGAACGGTAGAGCGGATGCTGTTCTGCCGTTACATTATAAAGCGCAAATGCTTCTCCCCTTCTGGTTTTCTGCCACCCGAGAAATTCGGCATCTGAATCCGAACGAGATGGATCTGTGCGTTCAGGCATGTTCGTCTCTGTTCGTGGTGAATTACCTATTTGGCTTGGATCGTGTTCCTTTCTTGGCCGGCGATCTTGACTTCACCCGTTTCCTGTCCGCGTTCTTCAGTTTGTTCAACGACTTTTGCATTTGCATCAACTTGCTATTGGACTTTTTCATTTGCTCGGGAGTTCTTAAGCGGCATGCGGCACATTGCATCTTGAATAAATCAACCTGCTGTTTGGCTTCCTCTTTGGCAATCCCGTACTTCTCCTGCAACTTGCCAACTAGCTCCTCGTACTGGCCGAAAATCGCAGCCAGCTCGTCGTTCATCATTTGTCCCCATTGATGTAACGCCTTCCCCCTTTGCTGCTTCCATTGTCCTTCCAGACGATCCCAGTTCACGGTGTACCCTCTTTAAGGGATTTCAGTTCAATGACTGTGTGCGCATATTTCTTTGAGTGGCAATCGTTAAACCTCCTTCAACCGCTTGTTCGAGAAAGGGTATGCCATCCCGATGCGAGCACGAAATACTCCTCTCTGAACCCCGATGAAACAACAAAACAATACTGATGATTTTCCGAATCGGGAATAGCTCAAAAGGATGAAAAAGGGATTAATTCCTCTGGGAATGGATATTGCCGTTATCGGTGGGACGTGTGCTCGCACGAGAGCTTTGCACTCGGGACCTTTTTGGGATATATCCATTATCTCTGGCAAATGCGAAGGGTTTCTGCTTAAGGAGTCTCCGACCCCCGTGCAGGCGGGACCGTACGGTACCTATCGGACAATCGACAGTGTTGGCGATCTCCACATAGCTCAGCCCCTCGACGTCAGCGAGGACGATGACGCTCCTGAACATATATTGTATCGATTCCATGAAACGAATAGTCTCATCTCCGAATACTTCACCAAAGACGATTTGACTGCCTCCGCCCGGCAGGCGTCCCATGCCATGATCATCAGAAGAAGTACCTTGCCCCGATGCCCGCCTCCATGCCAAAACCCGCTGGTGATGTGAACTGGAGTGATGGAACGAGCTCTATGAACATGTCAACTGGCGCCTGACGCGCCAACCACGCGATGCCGAAGACGCCGCGAATTGCCAGTGTGCTATTATAGCCGGCGCCGCTGTTGAAACGCCCGCCGACACCATAGTAAACCGGAAGTCGAATATCCGACTTGAAGGCTTCAAACGAATGCCACAAGTAATCCATGTGAAAATGAATTCGGCTTTGTCCGCCAAAGGTTCCGTTGGACTTCGTGAATCCGTCTCCACCGATCGACAAACCGAGACCAAAATCGAACGCGGTGACAGGTGAAGTCCATAACTTCGCGCTGAATCCTGTCGGTTCACCTAGGATTACGCCGAGTCCAAATCCACGCTCTTGAGCGACGGAGACCTGAACGGCGAAGAACAAACAAAGTGCGATGACTGCGTAACAAGAATGTTTCATATGCATACACCTTCTTTATATTGTTGTAACGGTCCTTTGACTCTCTTGCAGCAACTTCGCCACTGTGCTTTGACAGCACCTCCCAAGCGCAATTGCCATGGCAAACTCATCTCAGGATGTTAAACGCTTCCGCGGGCAACCTCGGCAGCTCGCGGAACGAAGTTTTGCAGGTCGTAGTTCAACAAATCGCCAATGCGCTCGATGCTCACGTCAGCGGCCGAGTAGGTGGCCAGAATCTTTGGATCCAGCGCGTACTGTCCCTGCCGCACGAAAACGGTTGTCACCCGCAAGCCCCAGATTTTTTTGACGGCGGCAAGGATGCGGAGCTTGTCGTCGACCATTACATAATGAACCGCCGGATACCGGGCTTCCACGTCAGCCAACTCGTGCTCCTTGTGCACGCAAATCAACGCGTGTCCATCGACCGCTTCATATAGGCCGGAGCGGTCCACTTTGCGGGGCTGGAAAACGACGTCGCCGTCAGTAAGAAGAATGGCTGCTCCCCATTGCTTGACGCGCTCGATGACGGCGAGTGAGTTAGGGAAGAGGCGTTCGGCAAAGGGATAGTTTATGAGGAAACGCGAAACGGCCAGCAGACCAAGGTCGTGCGGATAATCGCTTCGGTAGCGCTGCAAGGCGCCCAAATAATCGGCGTAACCAAGCCGGGTTCGCAGCTGCTCGAAAATGGTCCAGTAGCACCGCGCCCGCTCGGGTCCGACCTCGCGCCTGAGGTATTTGCCGAGGTCGGCGATGACCTGGTCGTTGTCGAGCAGCGTGTTGTCCACGTCGAACAAGAAAACGATTCTTGCGGGAGCTGAACGTTTGGGAGTTTTCCTCTTCATGAATTAATGGACGAACCGTTCATGAGTTGAGCCGCCGTAAAGCTTGGTCCAAAGGCGATATCCACCTTTGAATGCGTTGGAATTGTCCCCGAGGCACTTGCCGGGCGGAAGTTTCTTAAGCAGTCTGGCATTACCTCCCCCAAGCACAACATAGTCAGCCTGCAGCGCGGTCTTGAGTTGCCCGGCGACCTCATCCACATGGTGACGCCATTTCTTTTTCCCCAGCCACTCCAGGCCGGCCTGTCCCAAATAATCTTCATAGCTCCTGCCCTTCTTATAAGGCAAGTGGGCCAATTCCATCGGCTCCAGCACATTCTCCACGATCATCGCTGAGCCAAGTCCCGTCCCCAAACCGAGAAAGAGCATCCGACCACCTTGATAACCACCCAGCGCTTGCATCGCCGCGTCATTGACAATTTTTACTGGCCGGCCGAACGCCCTCTTAAAGTCAAATCCAACCCAGCCGGATCCAAGGTGGCGAGGTTCAATGATGGGACGACCACGAACCACAGGTCCGGGGTAGCCAATCGAGACGGCATCATATCCCCACTCGGCTGTGGCGGCTCGCACCGCCGCGACCATCTTGGAGGGTGTCATTTTCGGACCCGACGGAAATTCAACGTGTTGCTTGTGGCCGGTCGCCAGCACCTTCGCATGCGTGCCGCCCACATCAATGACCAGGATCTTCATGCGATTGTCCTCCAGGCATGCCCCTCGCGTGCGAGCAACTCGTCGGCCGCTTTTGGCCCGCAACTCCCGGCAGCGTAATTGGGAAAATTGCGAGGATGTGATTCCGCCCATGCCTCCAGCACCGGCATCAGAAGCTGCCACGCCGCCTCGACCTGGTCAGCGCGCATGAACAAGGTGGGATCATTGTTCATCACATCCCAGAGCAATGTTTCGTAAGCGTCCGGCGAGGGAACTGCAAAGCTATCTTGATAAGAGAACCGCATCTCCACCGGGCGCAACAGCATTTTTGGTCCCGGGTACTTTGCCTGAAAACCCATCATGATGCCTTCCTCGGGCTGGATCGACAGGACGAGTCGAGACGGGTGCCAATTGCGGCTGGACTCGGGCGGGAACGACTGATGCGGCACCGTGCGGAATTGGATCGCCACTTCCGAGAACTGCCTGGGCATTCGTTTGCCAGTGCGGAGATAGAACGGCACTCCTTGCCAGCGCCAGTTATCCACGAACAATCTTAAGGCCGCGAACGTCTCCGTTCCTGAGTGAGAGGATACGTCATCTTCCTGGTGGTAGCCGCGCACCTTTTTGCCATGAACGGTGCCCGGGCCATACTGTCCGCGGACCGCGGACCGCTGAACCAAGCCACGCTGAATCGGCCGTAAGGCGTGAAGAACATCAACTTTCTTGTTACGAATCTCATCGGCATCGAAAGAGACCATCGGTTCCATGGCCACGAGACAAAGGAGTTGCATCAGGTGATTCTGCACCATATCACGCAGGGCTCCCGCGTGCTCGTAATAGCCGCCACGATGTCCAACGCCCACCTCTTCGGCCACGGTGATGGTCACGTACTCCACGTAACGCCGGTTCCAGATGGGCTCGAAGAGCGGATTGGCAAAGCGGAAGGCCAGGATGTTTTGCACCGTCTCCTTGCCCAGGTAATGGTCGATGCGGAAGATTTGTGACTCGTGGAAGCTTTCCCGGAGCGTACGATTCACCTCCCGTGCAGAATCGAGATCATGACCGATCGGCTTTTCCACTACAATCCGGTCGCGCACTCGATTCCGATTCAGCCCCGCATCAGCCAGGAGCTTGGGAATTACGCCAACCATCACGGGCGGAGTTGCCAGGTGAAAAATGTGACCGGCTTTCACCTTCCATTGCTTATCCAGTTGCGCGCACCTCGTCTTCAAATTCAAGTACGTCACCGGGTCTTTGAAATCTCCCTGGTGATACGAGACGTGCCGGGCGAAGTCGTTCCAGTCCGTCTTGTTCACCTTCTTGTTTCGCGAGAACCGTTTTACGCCGTCGAGAAAGTGCTTGTGCAACTTCGCATCGCTCAAAGGGACGCGATCCACGGCAATGATCGCAAATTTGTGGGGCATCCGTCCCTCCCGGTGCAGATCGAACAAGGACGGCATCAACTTGCGCCAGGTCAAATCACCCGCGCCGCCAAAAATCATAATAATGGTCGGGAATATATCCATAGCGGCTCACTCCTTCTCCCATTCAGTGTGAAACGTGCCCTTGGCGTCGACCCGCTCATAGGTGTGGGCTCCGAAATAGTCACGCTGGGCCTGGATAATATTGGCCGGCAGCCAGGCGCTGCGATAGGCGTCGAGATAACCCAACGAAACCATCAGCCCCGGGCCGGGCACCCCCAACTCAGCCGCCCAGCAAACCACCTGACGCAAATCTTCCTGATGCTCGATAACGGTGTGCGACAATTTGGGATCCAGCAGCAAATTCGGCAGATCACGCCTCGCGTGGAACGCTGCGCAGATGTCTTCCAGCAACGCGGCGCGGATGATGCAGCCACCCCGCCAGATCCGCGCCACGGCTTCAAGATCGAGGTGATACTCGTATTTGTCTGAAGCAACCACCAGGAGCGCCAGCCCTTGTGCGTAGGTCATAATCATCCCGGCAGAGAGTGCGCGGCCCAGTTGCGTGAGGAACATCTCGTGATCGCCGGTGAACCGCCCCTGGGATCGCTGATAAATCCCGCTGGCCTGCTCACGTTCTTTCGCGAACATTGACACGTCCCGCATCGCGACCGCCAGGTCGATCGTCGGGATCGGCACCTGCAATTCCATCGCGCTTTGTGAGGTCCACATGCCTGTGCCTTTTTGCTTGGCCACATCGAGGATTTCGTCGATCAGTCGCTTGCCGGTCTTCTCGTCCTGTTTGGAGAAAATATGGCTGGTGATCTCCACCAGATAGCCATTGAGTTCTCCCTTGTTCCACAAAGCATAGACCTCGCGCATTTCATCGTCGTTCAAGCCCAAACCGCGTTTCATCAGATCGTAGGTCTCGGCGATCAATTGCATGACACCGTATTCGATGCCGTTGTGGACCATCTTCACGAAGTGCCCGGCTGATCCGGGGCCCAGCCAGGTCACGCACGGTTCACCTTTGACCTTCGCAGCTGCAGCTTCAAAGATGGGACGCACCAGCTCGTAAGCCCCTTTCGGCCCGCCAGGCATGATGCTCGGTCCATGACGCGCGCCTT
This sequence comes from uncultured Ignavibacteriaceae bacterium, assembly GCA_964480945.1. GTDB lineage: Bacteria > Bacteroidota > Ignavibacteria > UBA10030 > UBA10030 > VGWB01. Next base: position 23,701 of record CAYZRX010000042.1, read on the forward strand.
CTTCACCGCCCGACACACCTACGCCGAGAAATTGAATGCCTTCTGCCAGCATGTGGCCGGCACGCAAGTCGGTGTCTTTGAAGTAGGAGTTGCCGGCATCGATGATGAGATCGCCCTTGTCCAAGTGCGGCAACAAATCCTTGATGACCGAATCCACAGGAGCGCCGGCGGGCACCAGCATCATGATTGCGCGCGGGCGACGGAGCAAAGCGATGAACTCTTTGATATCTGCTGCCCCGTGAGCATCGCGCTTCCCGGATTCCTGGCGCAGGGCCGCGACCTTGGCCGGATCCTTGTCATACCCCGCGACGGAGAAGCCGTGGTCAGCCATGTTCAGCACGAGATTACGCCCCATGACGCCCAAGCCGACCATGCCGATTTCATGCCGTTGTTGTGGTTGCGCATTGCTCATGGTTTTGTCTCCAGATCGGTCTGCAAAAATTGGCTGATTTATTTTCAATTTTCATGCTTTCGAAGATATTAGCCGCGCCGTACGCGTCTGTTTATTTATGGGTTCATCGTTCCGAATCTGCCGCTCCGCCTGCCCCAAGTCCTGAACTGCTCGTCTGCCCTGGCCTGCCAATCACCTCAGCTTGGCCCTCTCATTCTTTTGGAGTAGACGCTGATGAAAACCGCCCCAAAGAAAAAGATCTGGGTGGACGCAAACACCCAGATCATGATCACTATCAAAGATCCCGTCGTCCCATAGAGGGAATCGAAGGACACCCAGCTGAAATAAAGCGTCAGAAAAAACTTGCCCAGCGCAAAAAGGCCTGACGTCAGAACCGCCCCCGGCCACACGTCTCGCCAACGCAGTTGACGAGACGGTATCAATTTGTAAATTCCTCCGAAAAAGAGCGTAAAAAGGGCCAGAGAGCTAGTCAGGCTGGCGGCTTTCCAGAGGGCGGCGCTGCCCAATCCAGGAAGAACCGTCCCAAAAATCCGGCTGGCGGCTCCGATCCCCGCATCAAGCAGGACGAAGGCCAGAATGAAAAGGCCGGCGGCTAGGATCATGAGCACTGGCGCCACGGTAGATTTGAAAAATCCGTGCCAACTTGGTCGGGTTTTGACGGGCACGTCCCAAATGAGATCGAGTGACACCCGGAGCTGAATAAACACTTGCGAGGCACTATAGAGAAGCACAAGTATACTGAACGTGGTCAAGGTCGCCAAACCCGAACCATGAGCAGGAAGCAGCCATTCCCGGACAAGGCCTGCCACGTGCGGGCTGAGAACGGCATCCAGCTGCGCCATCACTTGGGCTTTCGCGACGACGTGGCGCAGCAGACCAATGAGGATGACCAGCAACGGCGTTGCCGAGAGAATCGCAAAAAAGGCCAGCCCCCCCGCCAAAAGCTCCGGCCGGACATCCCTCCATCGCCGGAAGGTTTCCCTCAGGAGCGTGCCGTATTCTTCAAGTTTAACGATGCGAGTTTTCATGTCAATTCTACCTCGGTCGCCCTTTCGGGTGCCAGTTTTAACCGGGGATTAGATTCAGGATCCTGCGGAAATACGCCTTCAATCCCGGCATCGATTTGGGGGCTTTCAGCTGGTCGGCATTGGGTTTCATAAATGGGCTTCATCTTTCCGAATCTCCTGCTCTGCTTTCTCCCAATCCTGAACTGCTCGACCGTCCTGGCGGCCTCGCTGCTCGTACAGTTCATAGGCACGCTTGGCGATCTGCGGCGTCACATCGGACGGTGTCTTGGCCTTGGCGGGATCAAAAATCCGATACGCGAGCAGTTTCACGCGGTCATTCAAGAGGAACCACAGCAGCGCATAGCCCCACACGAGCCCGGCCCAACCCCAGCCCAAGGGCGTCATAAACAACCCATAAACCGCGATCAACGTCGCCACTATTTGCGTGCCGAGCACCGCTATCCATAGAACCCGCGCGGGTCGTATGGACCAGAACGGGCCGCGCGTGCGCGTGAGAAAGATCGTCAGATGTCCCGCCACGGACAACTTCAAATACATGAGCGTCTGAATGTGCGCATGGTCGAGATGAAAGACGCGCTCTCCTAGATAAAACAATCCGAAGGCGGCAACGACACCGATGACGCCCAGCACCGTGGAGATTCCCAGCACCATGCGCATGTTCCAGGCCTCAGGCTTATCCTTGTAATGAACATTGTCATACGCGATGGACAAGATTGCTCCGTCGTTGAGCAACGCCAGCATGACGATCATCACTGCGGTCACCGGATAGAAATTAAACACCAGGATCGCCAGCGTCATGAAGAACAGCACCCGCAGCGTCTCTGCGATGCGGTAGATCGCGTAGCTGTTCATCCGCTGAAAAATTCTTCGGCTCTCCTTGATGGCGTCAATAATCACCGACAGTCCGGGCGTCGTCAGCACGATGGAAGCCGCCGCGCGCGCCGCGTCCGTCGCGGCCGAAACGGCGATGCCGCAGTCGGCTTTCTTCAGCGCGGGGGCGTCATTCACCCCGTCGCCTGTCATGCCGACGATGTGGCCGGATTTTTGCAGTACATCCACAATGTGGAACTTGTGTTCGGGGAAGACCTGAGCGAACCCGTCAGCATTCTCGATGGCTTGGGCCACCTCTGCGGTCTCATCATGTTTGACGTCGCCCAACCCGCCTGCATCGAGGATATTTGTGCCCATGTCTAACTTTTTGGCGGTCTCCTTGGCGATGGCTAGTGCATCGCCCGTCACCATCTTGACCTTCACGCCCATTGCAAGCGCGGTCGCGATGGTTGCCTTGGCATCTTCGCGCGGAGGATCGAACAAGGGCAACACGCCGATAAACTGCCATTGCCCGTCCCCTTCGGCCCGCGCCACGCCTAACGATCGAAAACCGCGCGCCGCAAATTCGTTGACCGCTTTCTCGACAGGAGGCTTGACCTGGCCAGCATTGGCGGCCAATTTCAAAATCACCTGCGGCGCACCCTTCGTTACCTTGAACGTCTTTCCGTCCTTGCTTTTGACGGTGGCCTCGGTACGTTTATGCACCGGGTCGAACGGCTGGAAGTGAACCACATCATAAGCCTTCAAAGCCTCTTTGTCTTTTAGTCCCCCCAGGACGGCCAGATCAATGGTGTCGTTATTGTCCGCGCGCGATGCCAGCGCGCCATTGAGGATCACTTGACCAGCGGAAACATTGTTCACGCTAAACGGATCGCCCAGCGTGAGCTTGTTCTGGGTCAGGGTACCGGTTTTATCTGCACAGAGTACGTCTACGCCCGCCAATTCCTCGATGGCCACCAACTTGCTCACAATCGCCTTTTTCCGGGCGAGCAGACGCGCCCCGACCGCCATCGTCACCGACAACACTGTCGGCATCGCCACGGGGATCGCAGCCACGGTCAGCACCAGGGCAAACTGCAACGTCGAGAGGATCGGGTCGCCGCGCAAGATCGCGACGGTAATAATCGTCGCCACAAGAGCCACCGCGAGGATGATCAGGTAGTCGCCGATCTTCAAAACCGCCTTTTGAAAATGGCTGACGGTGTGGGCTTCCTGCACCAATTGCGCCGTCTTGCCGAAGTAGGTCTTTTCGCCTGTAGCATAGACCATTGCGCCAATTTCGCCCTGGCGAATGATCGAACCGGAAAACACTGCCTCGCCAGTTTTGCGCGTGGCGGGCAAAGATTCGCCTGTCAATGCAGACTGATCCACTTCCACCGGGTCGCCGTCCAACAAGCGCGCATCCGCGGGCACAATGTCGCCCAGGCGCACGCGGATGACGTCGCCCGGCACAAGCTCACGCGCCTCCGGGGTGGTCCACTTCCCGTCACGTTTCACCCGGGCCTTGATCGCCAGTTTGGCCTTCAGGGCAGCGATGGCGTTACCCGCCTCGCGTTCTTCCCAGAACCCGACTACGGCGTTGGCAGCAAGCAAAACGAGGATGATGAAAAAATCCGGCCAGTGCCCGACCACGCCGGACAGAATCACCGCCACCTCAATCATCCACGGGATGGGACCCCAAAAATAGGAGAGGAATTTCAGGAATGGATTGGTCTTCTTTTCTTCAATCTCGTTCGGCCCATATTGGGTCAGCCGTTTCTGCGCCTCGGCTTGAGTGAGGCCGTCCGGCGACGATTCCAATTTTTTCTCCACTTCCACCAGGGGGAGGGATTTCAAATCGTCCTTTGCATCGGGCTTCGATGCGGGATTGTCTTTGGTTGCGTGTTCGTCTTCATTCATAGGGGGTATCCTGTCATTTCATGGCCAACAGTTCACTTTACCGGCGGTTCGTGAACGGCTGATTGTTTTCACCATTGCTATCGTTCTATCGTTTCAGTTTCAGCAACCGCGCATTGATGGCCACGATCACTGTGCTCGCAGACATCAATACCGCACCCAGGGCGGGAGTGAGCAGCACGCCCCAAGTGTAGAGCGCACCGGCCGCCAGCGGAATGGCAACGACGTTGTAGCCCGTGGCCCAGATAAGGTTCTGAATCATCTTCCGATACGTAGCGCGAGAAAGTTGTACAATGGACACAACATCCATCGGATTGCTCCGCACCAGAATCACGTCGGCGGTTTCGACCGCCACATCCGAGCCCGCTCCGATTGCTATGCCCACATCAGCTTGCGCCAGCGCCGGGGCATCGTTCACTCCATCGCCGGTCATGGCTACCAACACTCCGCGAGATTGGACCTCTTTCACTTTGGCTGCCTTGTCCTGGGGCAGAACTTCGGCAAAGTATTCATCCATTCCGACCTGGTCCGAGACCCATTTGGCCGTCGCTTTATTATCGCCGGTGAGCATCATGCAGCGGATGTTCAGTACCTTAAGGGCGTCGATGGCTTGCTTCGCCTCTGGTCGGACGATGTCGGCGAGGGCAATCGCACCTTTCACTTTTCCATCGAGAAGAACAAACACGACGGTCTTGCCTTGCGCTTGGAGAGGTTCTACTCGCTTGTCCGTGAACGCGATATTCTGATCGCGTAGGTAGCCGGGACTCACCACCTTGACCTCTTTGCCTTCGACTCTGCCTTCGGCGCCTTTGCCCGGGATACTTTTGAAGTTCTCGACAGGAAGCCTCTTTTCCGAAGAAGCGGCGATTGCCTTGGCGATAGGATGTTCGGAATTCGCGTCCACAGAAGCCGCGTACTTGCGCAGCGTTTCTTCGTCCATGTCTTGCGATAGTACCAGGGTGTCGGTCACACCAAAGCGCCCCTCGGTAAGTGTACCGGTCTTATCGAAAATAACGGCCTGCAGTTTTCGGGCGCCTTCGAAAGCAACGCGATTACGAATAAGCAGGCCGTTGCTCGCGGCCAAGGCGGTAGAGACCGCCACAACCAAAGGCACAGCAAGGCCCAATGCATGCGGACAGGTAATGACCATGACGGTAACGGCGCGTTCGATAGCGAAGGCGAACTCCTGGTTCATAAATACCAGCCAAACCACCAGGGTGAGCGCACCGCTGCTCAAAGCAATGATTGTCAGCCACATCGCAGCCGTGTCGGCGAGGTTTTGAGTTTTCGATTTGCTTTCTTGTGCCTGTTTGACAAGGTCGATGACCTGGGACAGGAATGAATCCTTGCCTGTACCTTTGACATCGATGGTCAGCGAACCCTCCCCGTTGATGGAACCGCCGATGACCTTGCCGCCAGTCTTTTTGTGTGCCGGAGTTGATTCCCCGGTAAGCATCGCTTCGTTGACCGAGCTTTCGCCCCCTACGATGACACCGTCAGCGGGGATTTTCTCGCCCGGTTTGATCAGGACTTTGTCACTCACGGCCAGTTCACCGAGAGGCACGTCCTTCACGCTGCCGTCGGGCATGAGTTTGTGGGCATCGGAAGGCATGAGTTTCGCCAATTCCTCCAGAGCCTTCGAAGCACCCATTACCGATTTCATCTCGATCCAATGACCCAGCAGCATGATATCGACGAGGGTGGCCAACTCCCAGAAGAACGTTTTACCGGTGAGACCGAATACCACGGCGCTGCTGTAGCAATAGGCGGTTGTGATAGCGACGGCAACAAGCGTCATCATGCCGGGACGGAGGGATTTGAGTTCCCTGATCAAACCTTTCAGGAACGGCCAGCCACCATACCAGAAAACCGCAGAAGAAAGACCGAACAGAACATAGAGGTCACCAGGGAAACGGATGATTTCACTCAGCCCCACCAATGTTTGAAGCAACGGCGAAAGCACGAGAATCGGCAGAGTCAAAACCAGGGAGATCCAAAACCGTTTCCGGAAGTCCGCCGCCATGTGTGCATGGTGGTCGTGATGGCCATGATGGTCTGGATGCTCGGCCCCGGTATGCTTTAGCATAGCTTCCGCCTCCGACCAATTCTGCTTGGCGTGTCCTTGCGGACGACCCTCTTTCAGATAGATGTCGTACGCCTTCTTTGCCACTTCGTCCTGCTCCGGCTTGGTTTCGGCTTTATTGTGGCTGGCGTGTTCGTGTTCCTTCATAAGAAAACTCCTGTCTTCATTTCTAGGTTCATTCATCAACACCGAGCGACTGCGCCCCGATCAGGGCCGCGACACTTCGTCGATCCACTTTCGCGCCTCAGCGGCACCCGCCTGATCGAAATATCGGATCGTCGCCCTCGTGAATGGCTTGCAGAACGTCGCCATGCCGTGTTGCCACTTCTTTTCTCCAACCATCGCAATTTTCTCGATGTCGGCGAAGTGTCTGACGGCAAACTTGCCATCTTCCCACAGCGCGCTGGCTTCCCAGCCGTGGAAGCCAGTCATATCGAACAGCAGGCTCAATTTTCCGTGCCGAAGCAAAAGTCGCTCGAACTCCGGCACAAAGTGTTCGTAATCTGCCTTGACCAACTTCCCGCTGACGTGAATCGCAAACACTTTGCCGCCGTTTTCTTCATTGAATTCAATGGGCATGGGGTGCTCCTTTCGATTGGATTGAGGTTACGACCAAACCGGCCTGCGATAGCTTTTGGGAGCCGGGTGCCGTTTGTCAATACATCTTCTCTGACTTTTTTGGTTGCACAACGCTATGGGAATCCATTATTTTCCAGCGGCACCTGACTGCACCTGCATCTGCCGGTTGCGAGACAGAGATCCGAAATCTTCACTCATGACATAGACAACAATAGCTGCGAAGATCAACACTACGCCAACCCAGACTCGCCAGTCCTTATGTGCATATCTCCAGTAAGGACCGTTCCGGTGTTCACCACCGTCGCTCTTCGACTCTCCGTGCAAGTGGTGATCCTCATCAAAATTTCCCATTGGTTTGATTCTTTCTCATATACATCCCAAACGAGCTCGGTGTACTGTTCTACCGACGGTGATGTTGCGTTTAGTCCGGCGGTGCGTTACTTAGTGAATCTGTCATCCAAATTGTCAAGCTCATCTTCTTTCCATTGAATCAATATATTGGCCACGGCGAGCAGCCCGGTTGCACCTGGCTCGATGAACCAGAGCTTGCTGTGCCGCCAACACGTTGGCCTCCTCACCTCGCCATAGCTCCAAAGCCGG
>CAYZRX010000043.1:0-21543 GCA_964480945.1 uncultured Ignavibacteriaceae bacterium
CTCATGATGACTCCTTGGTTGGTGAGGACGCGGGATGAATGCCATAGGGTTGGACGAATGTGAGATTGGTGTCACCGCTGCTTGACCGGTACGAAGATTCATAGAGAAGCGTTGCAGAATATATAACAAAAAATTCCCCAAGAAAACTCCGGAATGTGAGCAGAATCGATCGAAGAATTTGCAGGAATGGAAGAGGTAATGATGAGCCAGGGATTGTCGAGGAGGAGAATTTGCTTCCCAGAAATTATTGAATAGATTATACGGCACATTCGCGTTTCTGTTCGCTGCAGGGAGAGTCTTGACCATCCTTCTTTCCACACTCGCGCTTCTTCTCCTCTATCTCCTGTACGAGAGAATTGAGCTAGGTCGCCTCCGGAGAGCCATACCCGCGGTCGTGGCAGTCACCGGGACACGGGGCAAGTCAAGCGTTGTCCGGGTGCTTGCCTCTGTTCTGCGGCAAGGCGGCCGCAAGGTTGTGGCAAAAACGACCGGATCGCACGCTGAATTTGTGCTTCCAGACGGATCCGTCCAGGATGTCCCGCGGCGCGGCATGCCCACGATTTTGGAGCAGAAGAAGGCCCTGAGGCGAGCGGCAAAGCTTGGGGCCGACTACCTGATTGTCGAGATCATGAGCATCCGCCCGCAGAATCACGCCGTCGAATCGCGCCAAATTCTGAGACCCGATATCATTCTTTTCACAAATGTCCGACGCGATCACGTCGACGAGATGGGGCAAACAGAAGAGGAGATCGCCCGAGTTCTTCGGCTCGGTATTCCTCCGGGAGCGAAGGTCTACGTGCCGGAAAAGTACCGAGAGTATGTGCTAGAAGGGAGCAAAGCATCGCAGCCGCGTCAGCTTGTCTCAGTCCCAGGTTCTCTCTCAGAATCACTCATTCGAAACCGGCCGGAGTTTGGCAAGGATGAGTTCGCCGAGAACCTGGATCTCGTCGTGGCGCTCGCCAGAGACCTGAAGCTCGATGACGACGCAATTGTGCGTGGCGTTCTGAATACTTCTTATGATATCGGCAAGTTCAGAATATGGACGTACCGGGATGGAGGCAAGGAGATTCTCCTTGCCAACGCCTTTGCAGCGAATGATCCGGAGTCAACGCTGAAAGTGATTGAGAAGACTCGGGAGGCACTGGCTCCACATGTTGCCGGACTGACGGGCCTGCTCAACCTTCGCTCCGATCGGGGTGACAGGACCCTTCAATGGATCCAATCGTTGAAGAATGGCATGGCGGGTTGCTTCAGGAAGATCTATGTCACGGGGGATGGGGCGGAGGTTCTTCGAAGAAGAGTGAACGGCGTCGAAATCATCAGATCGCGACAACCTGAGCGAATCACCAGTCATATTGCAGCCGCGATGGAGGAGGGGGAGGTGCTGTTCGGGTTCGGGAACATCGGCGGAGCGGGACGGGCCCTCGTGGAATACTGGAAGGAGGTGGGTCAAGACTATGGGCTATGAGCTTGTCTTCCTCGCGCTGCTGGCTACGCTCATTTTCGCGGGTGTGACCGGCATTTACCCCGGCGGACTCATTGTGCCGAGCTACCTGGTGCTGTTTGTCGACCAACCGTCGAGGCTGCTCGGGACGCTCGTCGTAGCAGGACTCACCCTTCTGTGCTATAAGCTGGCGTCGCGGTATCTGATCATCTTCGGTAGGAGGATGTTCGTGTTCATGGTGTTGGTCGGCGCGGTCTGGACCTTCTGCTGGTTGCAGGTCTTTCCGCTTCTCTATCCGGCGTCGCTGGAATTCAGGGTCATCGGCTGGGTCGTGCCGGGGCTGATCGCAAACAATTTTCAGAAGCAGGGAGTGGTCTCTACGACGGCAGCACTCCTCACCGTCACCGTGGCTGTCTACCTTCTGGGGCGGCTATTCGGACTGGTCTCCTAGAGCTTTTCCGAATGTGAACGGTTATCCGAGCGCTGGTTCGGAAAGAAAAATCCTTCATTTTTCTGAACGCTCATTGTGCTTAGTTGGCAATTTCTTTACAAAAGAAAGTGCGAGAAAGTCCCGCTTTGCGGGATCCCGCCTTTCATAGTTTTAAAAGCGGGAAAAGTGGTCCCGAAATCGAACGCACGATCATGCGTCTCCCCGCATGCCGAAATTTTGTCCCGTCAAGTGGTCTCTATCTCCAACGAATTGGTCACCCGGGCCGAAATTTAAACCCACGGAATGAACACCTCCCCGCTTGCCGCGATTTCGGGACGATGATGTCATTCCTAGAGCAGGTCGAAATCGTTCAGCAGGTGGGTAGGACGGCCGCTTCGTGCGTTCCATTTCACCCCCATGTGCACCTTGCATCGGACCCACTCCCCCTCTTGACGGGGGTGAAATGTCAGCCTGCGGGGTTGGAGGATTCATCACGGGGAGTTACGATTTCGACAAAATTTCTTTCTGCTGCTTTCTTTCCTAAAGAAAGCAGCTCATTGACTTCAAAAACCTGTAGACGAGAGAGCGACAGAAGCTTCAGATCGATTCGGGAAGTGGATCATCTGCAAAACACAAGAAAACTAACTTGAACTGGCACTAGATTGGGCGATGACAAGTTCGTTCCTAGGTGCATTGAACAGATATCTTCATCATCCCAAAGAAAGAGTGATTCTCCTCTGCGGAATCATCAGCCTGGTTGCTTTCGCGGCTGAACGCACTCTTTCTCCGCTCGATCACTCTCCCCGGAAGACCGAGATCGCGGCCGCCAAGCACATGGAGCGGGCGATCGACATCCTCCGCCAGGAGTACAGCTCGCGAGGGTTTCAGTTCGACGATTCCGTGGATCCCAACCACACCGCTCTCGTCGGCCCGGAATATACCGACATCACGACGACGTTGGGCAGCGTCGAAGCCAAGCGCACGACGACGAATCCGAATATGGCGGGAGTCATTGTCCAACTTCTGCAGGAAGCCGGCGTCAAGGCCGGCGACACGATCGCAGTCGGTGCTTCCGGTTCGTTTCCTGCGCTTCTCGTCGCGACACTTGCCGCCGCGAAGGCGATGGATGTCCATCCTATTATCATCCTCTCTCTCGGCTCCTCTTCGTACGGCGCAACGCGCAGCGGCTTCACTCTCCTCGACATGTATGAAGTGCTCCTGCGCAAGGACGTCGTGAGCATCCCGCCGGCCGCAGTATCTCTGGGCGGGGCCGGGGATATCGGCCGAGACTACGAGCCTGAGACACGGGATCAGCTCATCGCCAGAATCCGAAAAGTGGGAATTCCTTTCCTGTACGAGCCGGACCTCCAACACAATGTGGCACAGCGCATGACGCTTTATCTAAAATCTGCCTCATCTGGGAGAATCGCGGCGTTCGTGAATATCGGTGGCAGTTATGCAGAACTGGGCACGAGCCCGCTCGTCCTCAAGCTCGAGCCGGGCCTCAATACGCACGCAGCGATCCCGGCAGCAAAAGAGACGCATGGGGTTGTTTTTGAAATGTTGGAGCATCATATTCCAGTCGTCCATTTGCTGCACATCAAGAGCCTCGCGATCAAATATGGCCTGCCGTGGGATCCGATCCCATTTCCGAAGGCCGCGGCGGACGGCGGACCACGAGCACGATCAGAGCCGCGAGCGAGTACCGGAACTGTCGCCGTGGCATACTTCTCTTTGCTCGCGTTGGTATTCGTTCTTCACCGAAAAGCATTCTTTCCAAAACTACCCTGAGGGAGGCAATTATGAAGAGCGTTTCGATCATTGTTCTGTTCCTTCTTCTCCTCGGGCTCGTCTCTTTCCCCGCCCTGGCGCAGAAGCAGACCATCAAGCTCGGGCAGCCGGTGCTGCTGACGTCGTGCGGCCAGAGTCCGGGGCCATTGAAGTTCAAGGTCTTCCTCACCAGGTTGAACGTTGATTACGTCTACAACCCTCAGGCAACGGCCGGCGATCTTCTCGACAAGAAGAAAGAAGGGAAGCCGTTCAAATCGGTTATCGTCGTCACCGGAGCAAGCCTCAAAGGGATGGGAGCCGCCAGGGTGTCGATTGACGACGAGCTGGATCGCACCAAGAAGCTGATCGCGGAGGCAAGGAAGCAGGGGATTAAAGTCGTCGGCGCGCACGTCGAGGGGATGGAGCGACGCGCGCAGGGGGCCGCACCGGGCGACAACTCGGATGAGCTGTCGATCGATGCCGTCTGTCCGCACTCCGATCTCCTCGTGGTCCGAAAGGACGGCGATGAGGACAAACGGTTCACGGCCATCTCCACCGGAAGAAAGATACCGATGGTGGCATTCGAGAAGAACATGGAGCTCTCGGACGTCCTGAAAGACCTTTACCTGAAGTAGCCCATGGACATGACGACCTCGACCTTGATCGTTCTCGGCGTCATGGTCATTGCCTACGCCGGGGCGAAGCTGCTGAAGCTCTCGACCGAGATCTCCATGTTCGTCGCTGCGATTGCGGGGGGCATCGCGGGCGGCGTTGGAGTCCCGGCGCGGCACATCGCCGAAGGGGCGATGACCTATCTCGACATCAATCTCATTTTCATCACGGCGACACTGTTCATGAACATCCTCAAGGAATCGGGCGGCGTTGCGTTCGTCGTCAGGGGAATGTTCGAGCGGTTCCACCGGCGTCGGGTGATCCTGCTCATCCTGTTGACCGTCCTGCTTCTGATTCCCGGAGCCCTCACGGGTGCAGGGAGCGTCACCGTTCTGATCACCGGCGGGATGGTCGCTACGGTGCTGATGGGCCTGGGGGTCCCCAGGGTGAAGACGGCAGCCATCGTTTTCATTATTGCCGGCCTGAGCGCAGCGGCGCCGCCGGTCAGCCTCTGGGCGATGATGACGGCGGCGGGTGTCAATATGCCGTACGTCGGATTCTTCTGGCCGCTGATGGTTCCGTGCCTGATCGCCGGGCTTCTGACGATGTTCATCCTCGGCTGGAAGGGCACACCCGCCGACGTGGAGAAGGCTTGCGAAGACCTCCCCGTGCCGCCGGCTGGTATGAACTGGCTGAAGGTCTTGCTGCCGTTCGTGGTCTTCCTCGGGCTGATCTTTGTCGGAAGGACGTGGCCGTTTTCGACGCCCGTCACGGGACTCCCGTTCATGTTCCTCTGCGCCGCGCTGACGTCGTACCTGCTTTCACCGCAGAAGATCAACATCTTCCAGATCTCGCGGCAGACGGTTGAACAACTCTTGCCTCTCCTCGGCACATTGACGTGCGCTGGCGTGCTCGTCCAGCTCATGACGCTCACGGGCGTGCGCGGGCTGTTGGCGGTCACGACCGTTACCCTGCCCGTGACGATTGTGTTTGCGTCGCTTTTTCTTGTCCTCCCGTTGTCCGAAGCGGTGCTGATGTGGGGCGCGGCACCGGTGATCGGTGTTCCGCTCGTCCTGCTCTTTAATACGATGGGCCTGGACCCAATTGTGGCGCTCGCGGGAATGAGCGTCATCTGGCCACTCGGTGACGCGCTTCCTCCGACGGCTATCATCGGGCGGCTGACCGTGGATGTGGCGGGGTATCGGGAGTCCTACGCTCGTTTCCTGAAAGCGTGCTGGATCCCCGCGATCATCATCGCCGTGGCGGGAACGTTGATGGTAGTCTTCAGCAAGCATTTGAGTTTCCTTACAGGACTCTAGAAAGGAAATTGAGATGAATCTCATCATCACCATCATCTACTACATCTTGGTCGGGTTGATCAGCGTCGTGCTGATCTACAATCTGATCAAGTCGAAGGAATGGGAGAAGGAGGTTCTCTATATCATCGTGCTCATCCCGTTTCTTCTTCGGCTGTTTATGTTGAAATGAGGGGGGAATCATGAAGCCGTTTGTCCGAAAGATCGTGTTCGGCCTCCTCGGGCTTCTCCTGCTCGTCACCTCCGGCATCAGCTTCTACGAGAGCAGACATCTGGAGGAGCCCGTGGTGCTCAGCGAGGGTGTCACACAGGTTAAGAAGCTCAGCAGTTATTTCCCGGATATCGCGGGGAGCATGAATGACTGCAATCTCTATTTTCTGGAAGGAAAGGAACCGGGTGCGACGCTCTGCGTCCTCGGCGGGACGCACCCTGAGGAACCGGGGGGACAACTTGCCGCGTGGCTGTTTGCTGAGAACGCGGTGATGAAGAAGGGGAGATTGATCGTCGTCTTGAGCGCCAACCGGAGCGCCAGCACGGCGACGCGCCTCGGCGGCGCCTATCCTCCCGATTTCATCATCAACACGCCATGGGGTGGAGAGACGTTCCGGCTCGGTGATCGCTGGTCCAACCCGCTCGATCAATGGCCCGACCCCGAGGTCTACATCCACTATCCGAGCGGCCAGTACCTCGCGTACTCCGACAGCCGTAATTTGAATCGCTGCTGGCCGGGGAGACCCAACGGATCGCTGACGGAGAAGACCTGCTTTGCGTTCATGGAGATGATCAGAAAGGAAAAAGTCGACATCGTGATCGATCTCCACGAGGCGGAGCTGCAATACCCGGTGATCAGCACGATCGTGGCGCACGAGAAAGGCCAGGAACTGGCGATGTTCATCTCGATGACGCTCACCGACATGGAAGGCTTCAACATGGGGATGGAGTTCTCCCCGAAGAACCTGCACGGTCTGTCGCACCGGGAGATCGGAGATTACTCGGATGCTGTTTCGCTGCTCTTCGAGGCACCGGAGCCATTTCTTGACGCCACGCGCGGCGAAACGACGCGCGAGCAGCTGCTGACGGGCAAGGATGAGTTCGTCATGAAAGCCGGCAAGCACGGCTTGCTCTTCGAGAAGATCGATGAGAAAGGATGGCCGATCGATGTCCGTGTGGGCCGGCACACCTCTGCGGTTCTCCAGACGATGGCAAGCTGGACCGAAGCGAACCCCGGAAAGCCGTTGGAGTGCGAGGGGGTGCCGCGGTACGCGGAGGTGATAGCGAAGGGACTCGGTTTCTTCCTGCGGAATCCTGCACAAGCACAACCAGGGCGTCTGTGGTACGAATGAGTCGAATACCTCATTTTCCTTCTTCTTCATAAAGAAAGGATACAGCACTATGGCACACCTTCCGCCGAATATCAGAAAGCACGTCGCTCTTCTCCTCTCGATGGTGCTTTTCATCTTCACTTCTCAGGCGCTCGCGCAGTATCAGAAGCAGATCGAGAGCCTGCAGACGCCCGACGGTTGCACGAGCATCACGGCCGGCCGGCTTGCAACGACCGACGGATCGGTCATCACCTGTCACACCTGCGACGGCAACTACCGCACGTGGCTGAACATCGTGCCGCACAGGAAACACGACAAGGGGGCAGTCCGGAAGATCTACTGGGGAAATCTGCACACGGAGTTTTCGACGGACATGCGGGGGTTGATCCTCAAGGGTGAGATCCCCGAGATCGAGGAGACATATTCCTATCTCAACACTGCCTACGCGTGCCTCAACGAGAAACAGCTGGCCTTCGGAGAGACAACGTTCGGAGGACGCCCGGAACTGCGCAACGACGAAGGGCTCTTCCTCGTCGAGGAGCTTCAGGCCATCGCACTGGAGCGATGCACGACGGCACGGGACGCGATCCGTCTCATGGGCAGCCTTGCGTCGAAATACGGCTACGGCGACTGGGGGGAATGCCTGACCGTTGCAGACACAAAGGAGGTGTGGCAGTTCGAGATCCTCGGCGCTGGCCCCGCTGAAGTTGGGGCGGTCTGGGCGGCGGTGCGCATCCCTGATGACCAGATCGGCGTCTCGGCGAACATCCCGCGCATCAGCGAACTCAACCTGAAAGATCCCGATCACTACATGGCGTCGGAGAACGTCTTCTCGCTCGCAGAGGAGATGAAGTGGTGGGATCCGAAGAAGGAGCCGTTCAAATTCTGGAAGGCCTACAGCGGCCGGAAGCCCTTCTCGACACGCGAGTTTTTCATCCTCAACGCGTTGGCTCCTTCACTAAAGCTCTCCATGGACGCGGAAGAGCTTCCCTTCACCGTCAAGCCGGATCATAAGGTCTCGGTCCAGGACATCATCAAGATGTACCGCGAGACCTATGAAGGGACCGAATTCGACATGACGCAGAATCTCATGGTGCCCAAGCGGAGGTCCAGGCAGCAAATGGCGGTGGACACCGCTGCCGGCAAGGCGCCCGAGATG
Organism: uncultured Ignavibacteriaceae bacterium; assembly: GCA_964480945.1. Classification (GTDB taxonomy): domain Bacteria; phylum Bacteroidota; class Ignavibacteria; order UBA10030; family UBA10030; genus VGWB01. Next base: position 8,054 of record CAYZRX010000043.1, read on the forward strand.
GTCAAGAGTCCGGTTGCCAATCCTTGGATGAGCCGTGACATGATCATGCTTCTGGATGCGGTCAAACCCGGAACGGTTACACCGATGAGGACGATTGCGATCGCAGGATGTGCCTATTCCCAGATCATTCAGTTGCGCGGCTGGCTGCCCGACGAGGTCGGGGGGGTGGCGTGGTTTGCGTTTGACAATCCAGCTCAGAGTCCGCGCTTTCCGATCTTCGCAGGGGCTCTGGAGCTCCCGGAGAGCTTCGAGGTGTGCGGGCAGAAGAAATTTCGCACGGATGCAGCTGACTGGTGGTTCCGGCGTGCGAACCGGCTCGCGACCGTGCAGTGGGGAAGAACGCGGGAGTACATCGAGAAAGCGATGAAGGAGTTTGAAGAGAAAGGCTTCACAGATCTCCCCGGTCTCGAGCAGCGCGTGCAGGAACTCCTAAAGAAAGACAGCTCGGACGAAGGGCACAAGAAGGTTCGGGAGTACCTGACCACGTACACCAACGACATGGCACGAGCGGCCATGTTGAAATGGTGGGAGCTCGGGGACCAGTTCTGGGGGATGTTCGCCCACGGCTTCTAGCGCGGAAACCTTCCGAAGGTTCTCTGCGCGTCCACGGGCCTTCGGAAGGTTACTGCGCCCAAACCACCAATCCGAGCTTGTACGGATTGTCCAGATCCTCGTGCTTCGGCAGAATGCGGACGGTGTGTCCCAGCCTGCCGCTCGTCTCGAGAGTCTTGACCCCGACGAACTCGTACATCGTCCCCTTCGGTTTATCGGTGGGTTTCATCAGCACGATCTTCGGGATTTCGATCTCGCCCCGCGCATTCAGTGATCCATAGTAGAGCTCAACGGAGACATCTTCCGGCTTGAGGCCGCCGAGATCGATCTGTGTCCGGACGGTGAGAGTTTCGCCCACCTTCAATGTCTTGTGGTCCTCGACAGCGATTTCCGCGATGCGAATCGATCCCCAGCGCTCGCGCAAGTGCTGCTTCCACACCGCGAATCGTTTCGCTCGTTTGAACTGGTCGGCGGTGAAGTTCGTGTGGCGATCGAGGGCGGGGAGGTACATTTTCTCGGCATACTCCCGCACCATCCGGTTGGTGTTGAACTGCGGGCCGATCGTGCGCATCGCGCCCTTCATCTTGCTGATCCAGGGGCGGGGGAGACCATCGGGTCCGCGTGTGTAGAACAGCGGAATGATCTCCTTCTCAAGAAGATCGTACAAGGCGTCCGACTCCACTTCGTCTTGCAGCTTGTCGTCCGTGTACTCCTCGCCGCGCCCGATAGCCCAGCCTGCCTGGACGCTGTAAGCTTCGTCCCACCACCCGTCGAGAACGCTCAGGTGGATGACCCCGTTCAACGTCGCCTTCATCCCGCTCGTGCCGCTCGCTTCGAGCGGGCGCCGGGGCGTGTTCAGCCACACGTCCGCGCCCTGCAGCATGTACCGGGCAACGACCATGTCATAGTCTTCCAGAAACACCATCCGCCGCCGCACGCCTGAATGTCGCTCAAAATGGATGATCTGCCGTATGAGCTCCTTCCCACCCGTATCGTTGGGATGTGCCTTCCCGGAGAAGATGATCTGCACCGGACGTTCCTTGTCGGTCAAGATCTTGATGAGTCGGTCGGGATCTTTCAGCAGCAGTGTTGCACGCTTGTAGGTGGCAAACCGCCGCGCAAAACCGATGGTCAGTGCGTCGGAGTTCAGTACCTCTCGGGCCTGAGCTACCTCCGACGGCGGTGCGCCCCGCGCTTCAAGCTGTGCCGCGAGCCGGACGCGGGTAAAGGCGACAAGGCGCTCTCTCCGCCGCTCATGCGTTCGCCACAGCTCCTCATCGGGAATGTGGGGGACCCGGCTCCAGAGACCGGAATCGCCGGCATCTTCCCGCCAGCGCGGCCCGAGGTACCGATCATAGAGGCCGACCATCTCGCGGCTGATCCACGACGGGGCGTGGACACCGTTCGTGATCGACGTGATGGGGGATTCATTCACCGGTACGCCGGGCCATACCTTCTGCCACATCGACCGCGAGACTTTGCCGTGCAGCTGGGCTACCCCGTTGCTGCCTCCTGCCATCCGGAGCGCGAGGACCGTCATGCAGAAGAGCTCTTGTTCGTTGTCCGGCTCCTGCCGGCCCAGACCCAGGAATTCGTTCCGCGGGAGGCCCAGCTCTTTCGAGTAATCCGAGAAATACTTGTCCATCAGTTCCGGCGTGAAGTAATCGTTGCCGGCGGGGACCGGCGTGTGCGTGGTGAAGACCAATCCGGCCGTTGCCGCCTCCCGCGCCTCTGCAAATGAGAGCTTCGATGTCGTCATCAACTCGCGGCAGCGCTCGAGGCTCAAGAACGCAGAGTGTCCCTCGTTCATGTGAAACACGGAGGGGCGGAGGCCGAGCGCCTTCACTGCGCGAAATCCACCGATCCCCAACAGGATTTCCTGCTTGATGCGCATCTCCCGGTCGCCGCCGTAGAGCTGATCGGTGATGTCCTGGTCGTCCGCCGAGTTGGAAGGGATGTTGGTGTCGAGCAAATAAAGGGTAATTCGCCCCACGTTGACATGCCAGATCTGCGCGTGCACTGCGCGTCCCGGGAGGTTCACCGATATGGTGATCGGTTTCCCGCTCTTGTCGAGCTCGCGGCGGAGAGGCAGGGTGTAGAAATCATTCTCCGGAAACCGCTCCTGCTGCCAGCCGTCGGCGTTGAGGTACTGGCGGAAGTATCCTTGTTGGTACAGGAGACCGACGCCGATGAGCGGAAGCCCGAGATCGCTCGCCGACTTCAGGTGATCCCCCGAAAGGACACCGAGCCCGCCCGAATAATTCTGCAGACACTCCGTGAGCCCGAATTCGGCGGAGAAGTAGGCAATCTGGTTGTCGCCGACCTGGGTGTAGGTTTTTCGGAACCAGGATGAGCTCGCGTCGAGATATTTCTTGTAGCTCTCGTAGGCACGGTCGAGTTGCGTGAGGAACGCATCGTCGCGCGCGGCGCTGTTGAGCCGATCCTGGCTGATCATCCCGAGCAGTTGCGCGGGGTTGTGATTCGTTTTCTCCCAGAGGTCGGGATCGAGGCGGATGAACAGCTCCATCAGGTCGTGATCCCATACCCAGAGGAGGTTGTACGCAAGCTCGTGAAGCGCTTCAAGTTCTTTTGGAAGCGAGGGAGCTACGGTGTATGTATAGATGGGTCGAATCATGACGATGCTCCTCAAGAGATGTCGGAGAGGCGCCAGGAATTCAGAACGTGTACGGCACACCTCATACGCGCGGAAGGAATTTCTCGATGGGATTGTGGCAGTGTCTAAACCTGCCGGAGGAAGGTTAAGAAAGATTCAGGAGAAAAACCACAGAGAGCGACGGTTGCCCTCCGGATTCTCATTTCTTGCCGGAGGAATCGCTGGGTTCCGGCCCGAGGAAGCTGTCCTGCGCTTTCTCAGCCCAGTTGCTGATCAGATCAACCTCCGCTTTGGAAAGAGTGGCATTCGGATGCATCAGCCGGTAGGTCTTGAGAGGCATCTTGTCATCTGTCACCATTTGTGAGATCATATCGAGCTTGGAGATCTGCCGGGTCTCGTCGTAGTTTGCCCACGTGGAAAAATTAATGTGGTTGCGCCCCTCTTTCACGTCGCTGGTTACGAGCCAGGAGGTCGGCGCCACGTGGCTGTACCAGGGCCACGTTGTGTTGTTGGAATGGCAATCGAAGCAGGAGCGCTCAAGGATCGCCCTTACCTCGGGCGGGACATTGAGCGAGGCAAAGATCGTCTTGGACTGATCGACCGGAGGATTCGTCCGTTCCGGCCGAATGAACTGAATTCCGATGAAAACGATTGGAACGGCAATTCCAACCCACTTGATGATTTTGCGCATAGAGAGTTCTCCGCTGTACCTGCATGAAACGAGCGTTTCACCTTCCGAAGCCTACGCCCGGTGTTCCTTGTAAAACGCGATGAGTCCATTTGTCGATGAATCGTGATCTTTGACGCTCTCGCTGGTCTGCAGCTCCGGCAGGATCGTTTTGGCAAGCTGCTTGCCCAGCTCCACGCCCCACTGATCGAACGAGTTGACGTTCCAGATCAGGCCCTGCACGAAGATCTTGTGCTCGTACATCGCGATCAAGGACCCGAGTGTTCGGGGAGTCACTTTCTTGAAAACGATGGAATTCGTCGGTCTGTTCCCGGGAAAGACTTTGTGGGGGAGAAGGGTCTCAAGCGTCTCGCCCCTCATGCCTGATGCTTCCAGCTCTTTTCGTGCTTCCGGCTCGGTTTTCCCTCTCATCAGCGCTTCTGTCTGGGCAAAGAAATTTGAGAGTAAGATTGAATGGTGCTCGCCCATCGGGTTATGCGTCTGCATCGGCGCGAGAAAATCTGCGGGAATCAGCTTCGTCCCCTGATGGAGGAGCTGGAAGAACGCGTGCTGCCCGTTCGTCCCCGGTTCACCCCAGATGACTGGTCCGGTTGAATAGTCGACGACCCGGCCGTCGCGCGTCACGCGCTTGCCGTTACTCTCCATGTCCCCCTGCTGAAAATAGGCCGGAAAGCGATGCATGTACTGATCGTACGGAATGATGGCATGGCTCTCCGCGCCGAAGAAGTTGTTGTACCAGACGCCGAGCAGCGCGAGAATGACCGGGATGTTCTTCTCGGGTGGCGCCGTGCGGAAGTGCCGATCCATCTCGTGCGCGCCGGTGAGAAGCTCTTCGAAATTCTCCATTCCGACATAGGACGCAATAGAGAGGCCGATCGCCGACCAGAGGGAATACCTTCCCCCGACCCAATCCCAGAATTCGAACATGTTCTTCGTATCGATGCCGAAGCCGGAGACCGCCTTCGCATTCGTCGAGACAGCAACGAAATGCTTCGCCACGGCCGAGTCGTCCTTCGCACGATCGAGGAACCAACGCTTCGCGGACTGAGCGTTCGTGATCGTCTCCTGCGTCGTGAACGTTTTCGAGGAGATGATGAAGAGGGCAGTTTCGGGGCTCAAGCGCTTCAACGTCTCGGCGATGTGCGTCCCGTCGATGTTCGAGACGAAATGGACGTTGAGCCGCGGGTGGCCGTACGGTCTCAGCGCCTCTGTGACCATCACGGGACCCAGGTCCGATCCACCGATGCCGATATTGACGATGTCGGTCATCGCTTTGCCCGTGTAGCCCTTCCAGGCACCGGACCGAACGGATTCCGTGAAGGAGCGCATCTGCTTGAGGACGCCGTTCACCGCGGGCATTACGTCTTCGCCGTCAACGATGATCGGCGTATTGGAACGGTTCCGAAGGGCGACGTGCAGGACAGCCCTCCCCTCCGTTACGTTGATTTTCTCCCCTTGGAACATCTTCTCGATCCAACTTCTAGTATCAGCCTCGCGGACGAGGTCAAACAGGAGCGACATCGTTTTCTCTGTGATCCGATTCTTCGAGTAGTCGAGGAGGATGTCGTTCCAGCGGACGGAGAATTTCTCGAACCGCCGGGAATCCTGTGAAAACAGGTCTCGCATGTGGATCGTGGCGATCTCCTGATGATGGCGCTCAAGCGCCGTCCACGAAGGGGAATGAGTGAGTTCGGACATGGTCTACGCTCGGGATCAAATTGAGTGGAGGAGTTGCGATTGGTATGATCTTACTGCAACGCCAACCGGGATGCTGAGCAAGAAGTCAGGGCTGCTTGTTCTACTCGTACAGATCTTGGAGATCAGATGCTGCGAGCTCAACGAGGAAGCTACCGATCTTTTGCGTGACGGCTTTCAGATATCCTTCCCCCTTCTCGACGGTGGCTTTCGAGGGGTTTCCGACGCCGGTATCTTCCGTAACCTTCGTCCAGAGGCGCGGAGCCCACACCCATCGCTCGCGAAGGCCGTGGAGCTTGAATTTTTTAGCTTTTCCCGTTCCCGCTTCCGCCAGCGGTCGGACGAGTTCCGGAGCGATCTTCAACATGACGCTCGTCTCCATCTCCCCCGCGTGATCGTCCGCTTCCTCAAAGTACCTCGTCTGATCGACGATCTGCCACCAGTTGATCGTGCAGAGGAACATGTCGGGGTACTCCGGCTGAAGCTCGCGGATCATCTGCCGGAAGTCGTTTCCCCCGTGACTGTTGAGAACGACAATCTTCCTGATCCCCTGACGGGAGAGCGAGTCCGTAACGTCCCGGAGCAGCGCGGCCTGCGTGCTCGGGTTGATGTTGATCGTCAGCGGGATATCGAGCTGGCCCGTGTTGACGCCGAATGGGACGGTCGGGAGGACGACGACCTTGGCCCCCGCTTCCCAGGCGATCCGCGTCGATTCGGCCGCGATGGTGTTGCTCTCAACGATGTCGGTTCCATACGGAAGATGGTAGTTGTGGGCTTCGGTTGCGCCCCACGGAAGTACCGCTACTTCAAATACCGTCATCTTCACGGTCTTCCAGCTCGTTTCAGCAAGGATGTATGGGCGGTCGGGCATAGCACGGTCCCCTTTTTTGGTTCTGTCGCGTCGAGGGCGTCAGCTTCAACGCCAATTTAGGGATTTCTGGTGGAATGTCAAAGCAGGGCAGCGGCGGCTTAGGCGCCTGGCGCCACAGAATCCGTGGAACAAGCCGCCGTTCGCGCGTGCACAATTCGGACCGCAAGCCGAATTCCTCTCGTGGCATCCCCTTCGGCCGGACGGATCATTCCGTCGAGGAGATGTGCCTCCCCATGAAGATGGAGATCGGCCGGAGGATCTCGATGTCGTCAAAGATGATTCTGGCCGTCACCATGATCGGTACAGCGAGGATCATCCCCACGATGCCCCAGAGCCAGCCCCAGAAGATCAGGGAAGCGAGAATCACCAGCGGGCTCAGGTTCAAGCGTGATGCCATCAGCCGCGGCTCCAGGATGTTTCCCAGAACCATCTGCGTGGCGGAGAGGAGGAGGAGCACGAGGAACGGGACGCTCAGACTGTCGAACTGAAGGAGGGAGAGCGTGAAGGGGAGGAAGATCGCAATCAGGGATCCGAGGTTGGGGATAAAGTTGAGAACGAACGTGATGAAGCCCCACACCAGGGGGAAGTCGACGCCAAGAACCCACAAGATGAGAAAGGTGATGATGCCCGTTGCGGCGCTGATCAGCGTCTTCGTGACGAGGTACCGGCGGGAGCGATTCCCGACTTTCTCGATGACCTCTACGATCCTATCGGCCCGATCCGGGGGGAAAGCTTTTCGGATCTTGACGGTCAGCTCCCCTGTGCCCGCAAGAATGAACACCATAAACAAGAGGACGAGGAAGAGGTTGCTGAGGAGATTGAGGAAGGAACCGATGCCGGATGCGAGCGCGGAGGTAATCGATGAAAGTTGAAATGCCCGCTGCACGTCTACCTCCTCCAATCGAACATTCAATCTTGAAGCGAGCTCTTTGATGCTTCCTGCAATCGACGAGCCGAGGTTCACGAGTCGCTCCTGGTACTTCGGCACCTCCTTCACGAACGAATCGACACTCGAAGAGATAACAAGGGCGAGAAGAAACAGAATGCAAGCGATCGAGAGCAGCACGCCAAGGAGCGCCACGAACGTCGGAACCTTCTTCTTTTTGAGCTCCGTAACGAGCGGCCCGAAGATAATGGAGAGAAACACCGCGATGACGAACGGAAGCAAGATGGACCGGAGCTCGCGCAGGACGATGCCGAGCACGAAGATCACGAGGATCCCAAGCAGAAACGGTACGACTTTCGAGTAGTCCGGCTTGCTCATTTCCTTCCTCAGTGGCAATCTAACAAAAACTCATCATTGAGGAAACAGGCCGTCGGGGAAACGATAAGGAGCCTCCTCTCAGCGTGACGGCTCAAGGTATCGCTCCTGGAACGTCGGCTCCTTGCCCGCCATCGTAAGGAAGATGTCAAGCGGCACGACCTCGAACTCGGGACCGAGCCTTTCCAGGATGCTCTTCACGCGCTTCACATCGCTCGATTCGCGGACGTGGAGGAGGAGAAAATAGGGCCGCTTGCTGTTGATTGTCGCCAGCTCCTCAAGATCCGCTACCGCATCCGCTTCCGGTCGCGTCGGAGAGAGATAGTAGTCGTAGGAGATGAGGGGTTTCCCGTTCCGCACGGTAAAGGTGAAGGATGGCGCGTAGCCGTTCACGAAGCCGATCGCATTCGGCATCCCTTTGTAGTAGGCGTCCACCACCTGCCGGGTCAGCTCGGTGTTCCCCTCGACGGTCGCCCCCTGAGAGTAGTCCATAATCTCGAAGACGTTGAGGTCCAGAGCATCCATTTGCTCCTTCGCCTTTGCGATGAGCGGGGGGAGGAGCTTTGGGGGCACGGCCTTCGGGTAGAGATAGCCGGGGCCGGAGAGACAACCGATGAAGAAATCGTTCGGAGTTGCCATCGAGTAGAAGTACTCGAGCATCGACGGTGCCATCCAGAGATAGTTCATGGTGACCTCCCACGCGTAGGGAATCTCCCCGCGGCCGGGCTTCAGCCAGGCGCCGAGCCCGATCCCATCCGTCTGGATGCAGCTGATGTACACCTTCTTCTGCGGCGTGTAGTCCTTCCCGCGAGCAAGGTAGCGGTTGTTCCTGTACTTAAATCCCGGTGAGGGAGGAATCTGACTGCTGAAGCTGACATTGGGGAGCGTGTTCAAGCCCTCCACGCGGAAGCCGAAGCTCGATGTCAGCGACACGTGTTCCCGCTCGAGGTCCTTCGCGTACGAATGCCATCCCATCGCCATCGACATGGGATTCATCTCACCGAGGATCTTCCTGGCGAGCCGGTACTCCAGCGTGTCGGACAGCCTGCTCGACAGGTCGTTAAAGAACGCGTGCTGCGCGATCCCCCAGTCTGCCACACCGGGCTTCATCACGTTTCCGGCTTCACCTCCCATCCAGATAATCAAGTCCTTGCTGCATCGCTTCCAGTAATGATCGTAGGCCCAGGCATAGATCTGCGCATCGGTTTGACCTGTGAACGTTCCTCGAAGATCCGCCACCGCCTTCAGTCCGGCGCGTTCGACCATCGGAATCAACTCTTCATCGACGACGACGGCCCGTTCGACCCCGGCGATCGTGAACGCAACGATGAGGGAGGTACGGACGGATTTATCCCAGACGACATATCCGTTCACAAATTTCCTGAACGTCTGCAGGGCTCCCTTGGCCGTCCGCAGCTCCGTGAAGGTGAAGAAGCGTTTGTCTCGATAGAATTCGAAAACAGACGCGGTGTACGTAAAGGGCCAGGTGTCTGGATAAACAAAGTACAAGCGCGGTGCATCGCTATTGGCGAGACCCTGGAGACTGATGAGAAAGGCCTGGACAGGGAGTTTCCCCTGTATCTCCCAGTTGTCCTCCATGCGCATGAAGTATGCTTCTTTCGTTCCCGCTCTCTTGAGAACGAACTTCAGGGGCGGACCGGTCTTCCGGGTGGAGCGATCGATGGTGTAGGTGAGAATTTCCTTGTCATCGGAAAGCTCGTACGTATGCACCGCAGACACGGGATGAAGCCCTTGCGATCCGCGAATCGAGTACGACTCTTCAAGCCTCAGAAACTTCCCATTTTTCTCCCATCTCGCCCTGATCTCGCGCGTTGATCCGGCCGGCATGGAGAGTCCCATGAAAACGTTGCTCGGCCACACGCGGTCACTGACCGGAATTTCATTGATCGCCCCGCCCACCTTCAACGCGAGGGAGTCGGTGAACGAGCGGCTGGTCCCCCACTTCTGAACCACCAGAACGTTGGAAGGACCTTGCTTGATATCGATCGACAGGGTCCCATAAAGCCCGATCTCTTGGCTCATTTGAGGGATAAGCACCCACTTGCCATCGAAGCCGGCGTTCCCTTGCCCGAAGCCGAGGGAAAAGGAAAGGAGTGCGATGAGGAGTGTGAGAAGGAAGTGCGAGTTACGGCTCATGGAATACACTCCGTTTCAAATGACGGTGCTGGGACGCTGGGGGACAGCTCTGTCGATAACTCCTGCTCGACTATATCCCGAACAACGAGCGGGCTTCTTTGCGAAACTCATCGTCCGTCGTGCTGAAGGACCGCACGAGGTCCAGGACGATAGAGCTGAGCTGGCGCCGGACATCGGCCAGCTCGTTGGCGACCTCGCTGACGGGCAGCGAAAACTCCTGCGCCAGTTGGTCATACGTCAACGTCTCGCCGCCGGAGCGATCCTGAAGATCGAATCGCTGGAAGAGCTTGAACTGAACTAGCTTGCCTTGGGACTCGAGGGTGTTATGGAGCTGCTCGATGGCGAGCGTAAAGAGGCTTCGCGCCCATTCGCCATCGAAAAATTCATCAGGCGGTTGATTCGGAACTTGCTGGTCCATCGCATATTCCTGCTCTGCCGAGCCGAAGTCGAGGGCGAGCGACTCAGGCTCGAGAGCGACCTCTTTCTGAGTTGCCGCAAAGAGATCAACCTCTTCGCGAACGAATGCCCGGAATCGCGACCTGGCAGGGAGATACCGGCTCAGGAAGTCTGCTTCCATCACCCTCGAAAAGAATCGAAGCGTGAGTTCCTTCGCGTCATCCTTCGACTTCTCCCATCGTCGGCGGAAGTACTTGTAGACAGGTTTCCAGGAGACAACGACCATAAGTTCAAAGCCACGCGATCGCTCGGACACATTGCTGCTCCGCAGGGCCTTGACAACTGAGAAGCCTGATGAGGAGGTGTTATCGGTCGGCACGATAGAGATGGAAGAGGTGTACTCTCATGAAGCAGGCAGCGCGAACCTCACGTGATCAAAATACGTACGGACAGGGGAAGATGCAACAGGAAGCGTACAATGTGAGATGACCGTCATTTTCCCGCGTCTGTCATGAGAAATGACGGTCATCTTCCTTTGCTGGTCATCTTTCCTTTGCGATCTCCAGGATCTCGCTTGGACTGGCTGTCCCGGTCTGCCGGAGCTTTTGCACGGTGACCGCGGCCGCATACGTCGCGAGCGTTGCGGCTTCCGTGTATGATGAGCCCGCAGCGAGGGCGCATGCGAGTGCTGCGATAGTTGTGTCGCCTGCGCCGACGGTGTCGGTCGGTTTCTGGACCTTCAGCGCGGGGATTTCTGAGAAGTCGCTTCCGTCGAACAATAGAATGCCGAGCGAGCTTCGCGTGATGAACACCGGTTTCTCGAAACGTCGGAAGAGTTGGCCGGCATAGTGCTGGAGCTCCTTGAGAGGAACGTCCTCGTTGTCAGCGGCTTTCTTCCCAAACAGACGGGCCGCTTCGACGGCATTCACCTTGTACAGCGTATGATGAAACTCGAGGCTTCGATTCCGCGAGTCGAGGAGGACCACTCTCGCCGGAAACTGCTCGACCAGGCGGTTCAACGTGACGATGACTTCAGAGGTATAGATGCTTTGGGGAAGCTGCTGATTGATGATAAGCGCATCCAACCTCGGCAGGCTCGCTTCGAGGGCGTTGATCAAATGGTCGGCAGACTCATGGGAGATCTTGTTGGATCGGCCGAAGTCGATCCGGTTTTGCTCTTCATCGCCGAGGTACGGCTTTGCGTAGGCGGGGGTATCCCATTCGGATCGTTGAAGGACGAGGCCTGTGGAATCAACCTTGAGGGCATCCAGCTGCCGAACCATTTCTCTCCCGAACAGGTCGTCTGCACGGACGCCAAATGCGAAGGCTTTCCGCACGCCCAGGGAGACGACATTGCTGATGACATTCCCCGCGCCGCCGAGGGCATATCGTTGCTTTGTCACAGCGTGCGTCGGCTTGCCGGTCTCCACGGAGATCTCAGGCGCATACGCGTCGAGATCCCAGTAGGCGTCGAGGCAGAAGTCGCCGACGACGCCGACCGTAATCCGAGCAATCTTACGCAGAAGTTCTGAAAGTCGAGTTGGATCAATCATTGGCACGTTTCTCGTTCGATTGTTCTTTCTTGTTCTTCGACAGCTCTACTGTCGAACAACTCTTCGCTCATCTCTTTTTCACTCTGCTCGTGCGCCGCGACGACGATGGCGCAAGTCCGGAGTGGTACAATCCTTCTTTGAGCACCTGTTGTTCGGTAATGATCTGGCCAACCATCGGATGGCCGGTTTTCACGACGCGATATACCGGCACACGGTGACCAGCATATGGTTCGGGGCAGTCGATTTCTCCGAGGAAAACCACTTCATCGCATTGAACGGGCATAGTCAACCCCAGAACTTGGCTGTGTGATCAAGCGGAGCGTGTCGACGGGGCTGCCGCTCAACGGCACACGCGGTCATCTTGCCATCGGGTCATCTGGCGATCGGGTCACTGGTTAGCTGCCGCTGGCTCAATGACCCGACGGCTCGATGTCCCGATCCATCGATGTCCCGATCTCTCAATCTCCCGATTTCTTATACACCTTTCCGCCCTTCATCACAAACGTCACATGAGTCAGCGCTTTGATGTCGTCGATGGGATTGACGTCGGTCGCAATAATATCGGCATATTTGCCGGGCTCGATCGTGCCGATTTGTTTCTCCATGTGAACCAACTGCGACGCGGTCGTCGTCGCCGACCGGATCGCGTCGATCGGTTTCATCCCGTACTCGACCATCTTGACGAACTCGCGAGCCGACGTCCCGTGCGGATACGCGCCGACATCCGTTCCGAACGCAATCCTTACCCCCATCTTCATCGCTTTCTGGAATGTCTCCTTGTGCCGCTGAATGATCCGCCGCTGCATGTCCGTCATTCCTTCCGGGCTGTCTGGAATGTACACGCAGAGCGTCGGACACCAGTAGATTCCCCGATCCACCATCAACTTCAACGTTTCGTCATCCAGAAACATGCCATGCTCGATCGAGTAAACGCCTGCCAGCGCTGCGTTCTTCGCACCTTGACCGCCATACGCGTGAGCCGCAACATCCTTTCTCCAGCGTTTGGCCTCACTGACAGCAGCTTCGATATCTTCCTTTGAGAACTCGCAAAGGGGCTCCAGCGTGACGGGATCGTTCTGACTCGTCCGGCCGGTTGCATAGATCTTGATCAGATCGACGCCATACTTCACATCGCGCCGGATGGCCGCGATCATCGCGTCGCGCGAGTCCGTCAACGATGCGGGATCGGGAACGGTGATGTCGGGATTGATGCCGACGAGATTCATGTGGCCGCCCGTGATCGTGAGCGCGTCCCCTGCCACGAGCAGGCGCGGGCCGGGAATGATGCCCTGGTTGATCGCATCCCGAATGGCGACGTCGGCAAATCCCGCACCTTCGCTGTCGACATCGCGAAGCATCGTGAAGCCGGCCTCCAGGTCCTTTCGGACTGCCGCCACACCCTGAACGGTTCGAAACGCCTGGGACTTGGTGATGACAGGAGGAATGACCCCCTCGTCTTCGGGCTGCAGCAGAATGTGCGTATGGCAATCGATCAGGCCTGGCAGCACGGTCGAGTTCGAGAGGTCGATCACCGTCGCCCCCTTCGGGATGCTGACCGCGGGGCCGACGGCCTTGATATTCGCACCCTCGATCAGGATGATCTGATTGGTCAGGACTGAGCCGCTCTTCGGATCGATCAGCTTCCCGGCTCTAATGGCTGTGACCTGCGAGACGCAGATTGCGACCGCGGAGAGGAAAAAAGA
>CAYZRX010000043.1:21643-30995 GCA_964480945.1 uncultured Ignavibacteriaceae bacterium
TTCGTCCCGTCCTTCAAGATTGCCATCCGGCTGTCTTTGGCATAGAGCTCGAGTCGTGCCAGCCGTTCGACATTCAGGATGTACGAGCGGTGAATGCGCACAAATCGCTTCGGGTCGAGGAGCGCTTCCAGCTCGGAGAGGCGTTGTTGCTTGAGGTGCGTCTTCCCTTCGGATTTGAGTGCAACGTAGTCGTCCTGCGCTTCGACGTAGTCGAGCTTCTCCACTGCAATGACGTGCACCTTCGAGCCGTCTCGTACAAGGAGACGCTCGAGCGGAACGTCCTTCGGTCGCGCGGCAGCCACGACGTCGCTGAGTGGCACGGACTCCCTGCGTGCGATTTTTTGTCGGGCAAGCGCGAGCGCCTCGTCAAACCTCTCCTTGCCGAATGGCTTGAGCAGGTAGTCCACTGCATGCACCTCAAAGGCTTTCACCGCGTACTGGTCGTAAGCCGTCACGAAGATCACCGCAGGGTGCTGCTCCACCAGTTCCAGGACCTCGAACCCGTCCAGCTTCGGCATTTGCACGTCGAGGAAGAGGAGATCAGGTTGGAGCTCCGTGATGGCCTTGACGGCTTCGAAACCGTTGGAGCATTCGGCAACGATTTCGACATCCGGGTGAGACGAGAGGTACTCTCGCACGATGCTGCGCGCGAGATCCTCGTCATCAATGACAACGGTGCGGAGCTTCTCCATTGGTTCTCAAAGATACGAAAAAGAGGATAAAGATCGATAGGCCTATTCGCACGCGGATTGAGGCTGGCTAAACAGAAAAGGGGTTGCGTTCGGTCTGGAGCGCTACCCGACGGGGGAAATTATATTGAGGTGCCCGTTCGCCTCGGGGGCTGTTTGTGCCGGGATTGAAATCTCTGCCCGGAAACACCCCTCCTTCTCTTCGGTGATAAGTCGGGCGTCTGTCCCATACAACGCATTCAATCGTTTTCTCACATTTTCCAATCCGACGCCGTTCTTTTTCGCTTTCGGATGATCTGGATCGGTGGGGTTTTCAACGCTGACGTGAAGCACGCTCCCGCGCCATTCCGCCCCGAGACGGATCGTGCCGCCGTCCACGAGGCGTGCAATCCCGTGGTGGACCGCATTTTCAGTCAATGGCTGCAGAATCAAAGGTGGTACGAGACACGTTTTGCAGAGGTCGTCTATCTTCTCTTCGACCTTGAGCCGGGATCCGAAACGGATCTGCTCGATCTCCAGGAAGTTCAGCGAAAGCGAGACCTCTTCCTCCAGCCGTATCATTTCCTGTGCCCCCAGCTTCATACTCTTTCGGAGAAAATCAGCCAGCCGCAGGGTCATGGCTCGAGCGGCTGAGGGATTCTGTGTTGTGAGTGCGCTGATGGAGTTGAGGCTGTTGAAAAGGAAGTGCGGGTTGATCTGCGCCCGGAGCGCTTTGAGCTCGGCCTCCTGCGCAAGGATCCTCGACTCCAGCTCGCGCTGCTCGGCTTCCTTCGTCGCTTCGAAGGTGATGATGAGATAATGAATAGCAACCGTCAGCGTGAAGAGGATGACGCCAATGCCGACAAGAAAGGGTGTGATCGCGACGAAACGCTTGCTCATCGGGGCGAAGAGAGCAAAGCGCTCCAGCCCTATGACCCATCCGTTTCCGATGAGGATCCAGAGCGCGCTTGTGAGCAGACCGCCGACGGCGTAGAGGATCAGGAGCTGCGGCCAGCCTGTCCTCTCCAGCGGAAAGACGCGGCAGAGGTACCACGATGACAGGCAGATGGTTCCATACAGCAGAGTGAGCGGGATGGCGAGGGCTAGGGCCTCGGTCCACGTGAACATCTTCGGCAGCGCGACCACGGCGGCCAGCAGGCCCCCGAGAATCAGCCAGCCGAGCATGTAGATCGCTAACCGCTCACGATTTGCCAGGATGGGGTGCATCGCTCAGTTCTTGACCTCCACGCCCCCCATCACCGCGTAGCCTTTGATGATCAACCGCTTCTTCGATTCTCCCTTCGGCGGCCGCGTCTTGTCTTCAAATCCCCCCAGAATGGGAACGCCCTGAAGAATGACGGACCAGTCCTCCGGAACTTTCACCTCGATGCCGCCCCAGAAGGCGAAGAGATCGAGGATGGCATCTCCCTCTTTGATGGAAGCCTGGCGAAGATCAAGCTCGCACCCCCCCATGATGGCCGTTGCCTCGCCTCCCTGAAAATCCTGAGAGTCGTTGGTGCGCTTGAAACTGCCGAGGAGCGCGAAACCACTGATGGTGGAATTGCTGTCCGAGAGCCGGACCTCTGAACCCGCAGCGAACTCTCGATGCCGACGCCCTGTGCGCAGGATCAAATTCATGCCGATGAGCACCAGGATGAGCGGCCAGAGGTTCCAAACGGTGACGTAGATGATATCAAGCTGATTCAAGAGGATGATTGCTCCCAGGAACGCCCAGAAGAATCCCCACCCTCTTCCCGACGGCGTCGTGCACGTTACGATCTTCCAAACCCCGTAAGCGAGGAGGAGAACGGGCCAGTACCTCAGATAGTCTCCGGCATACAGGATGCCGAGATTGTCCAGAGTGAAGATCACTCCGAGGAGAACGATGATCAAGCCCAGGACAAGCTGAGAGCTGAGTCGAAATGAACTTCTTGTTTCCATTTTCCTACTCCTTCACAAAACCGCGTTGAGGTTGAGGCGCGACCGACCTCCAGACCAGACTGATGCCCCATCCGATCAGCAGGATCGGCCAGGAATCGTGGAAGCTGAGTCCGAACACGTGAGCGACGGAGACGAACAGCCACAAACCGATGAATGTCCACCAAAAGCCCCGCCGGCGCTCCCAGGGCGTTTCAGCCTGCAGCAGCCTGCTCAGCCCCAGAGCCACGACGATCAACGGCCAGAATCGCCAAACCGGTCCTATATCGATCACATAGAAATTGTGCAGCAAAAAAGCGATGCCCAGAAGGAGCAGCACAGCGCCGAGAAGGACCCGCCAGGTTGATTGTCTCGAAAAATGTCGATCCATACAAAACCTCCATAGGTAGATTATCTACTATGAAGATACAGAATGACCGTTCTTTTGTTACGGTCTTTTCGGCGAACGGAGGTTTAGAGTCGGTGAATGGGGAGGTGGCGGTCGCCCGAACGGTGACAGAACCCCCCGGAATCAGGCATCGCAATGAATCATTCTCGGTCGTGAGGCGTGATGTGCCGCTCATAGTCGGCCAGGGTATCGATGTCGACGCTCCCTCCGGGAAAAGGGAGAAGCGCGACGCGATCTCCAAAACTCTCGATGAGATGCTTGGCTCCGCGGTCCCCCTTGAGTGAGGCCAGCTCTGGGAAGGCGGAGCGATGAAAAAGCGCCGGCACGCCGAGGGTGTCTTCGTACCGGCATGCGACGATCGGCTGGCCGGACTTTTCGCGGGTTCTGATGAGCTCATCGAGAATCTCCGTGGTGATTAACGGCTGATCGCAGAGGAGAAGCATGGCAACCTCGAAGGAGGAGGGAAGGGAGGAGATCGCGACGCGGATCGATGATGCTATCCCTTCCTGCCAATCGGGATTCTGGACGACTTTAACCTCCAGGCCGCGAAGCTCGGCCTTCATTCGCTCGAACTCGAAGCCAAGGACCACGAACGTTTCACCGGCATTGGATTCTACGGCGATCTCCGCCGCGTATCGAAGTAGACTTCTCTCCCGGTAGGGCAGAAGCTGTTTGGGTGTGCCTGTGCGTGATGAACCGCCCGCAGCAAGGATGATCGCGGCAAGGGAGGGGATTTTCAATGATGGGTCCTCTGATCATTCATTCGCGACATCGGAGCGAGGCGCGGCTCCATTCTCTTCGACTTCAATAGCTTGTCCCGGCTACTGTGGTGCCGGCATGCCGAACTGTGCCCATTCCTCGCGCGAAGGACCGTAGACTCCAGGCACTTTCAGTCCCGCCTGCCGCATGAGGACAGTCATCTGTGCGCGGTGGTGCGTCTGGTGCGCTAAGAGGGATGAGAGAGCGTAGCCCCGTTTCCACTGTTCTCCATACATCTCGACCTCATCGAGCATGGAGGTGTCCGCCCATTTTGTCCGGACCTCCTCCGCGACGGAATTCGCCGCTGTTTCGTACGTTGCAGCGATCTCTGCCGCCGTCGACGGCTGCGGAGCATCTTCAGCCGGGCATCGGACGGTCAAGCCGGTCTTTCCGCCCATCTCCCCAAGCGTGAGCACGATGTGCCAGGCGAGAAAGCCGAGCGAGCGGCCTTCAGGTGTTACCTTCTGCCCGAGCGACGAATCGGTGAGGGAATGCATGATCTTGAGCGTTGCGCCTGTTTCGTACTTCCAATCATCGAGGAAATCCTGTACTGTGCGGTACATAATCGGGTCCTCCCTAAAAATCTATGGACTAAACTCTTCGGCCGTTCCTTCAGGACGCGCGGTTCGGCTGGTTGTCGGAGCTACTCGTTCATCCTGTCCAGGATCTTCTCCATCTCGTCCATCACGCGATTCATTTTCTTCATCGTGAGCTCGAACGGCTGCGATGTCGTCATATCGACCCCGGCCTTCTTCAGCAGGTTGATGGGGTAGTCGGAGGAGCCGGCGGAAAGGAACTCGAGGTATCGTTTCGTCGCCTCCTTGTCCCCCGCGAGCACTTCCTCGGAGAGAGCAGCAGAAGCCGTGAACGACGTCGCGTACTGGTAGACGTAGAAGTTGTAATAGAAGTGGGGAATGTAGGACCACTCCGCTTTAACCTCGTCGTCCACGAAGCACACGCCGTGGTCGTGGCCGTAGTATTTTCTGGTGATTTCCAGGTACAGGTTGTCTAACACGTCGCCCGTGAGCGGCTTCCCCTTCTCCGCCATTTCGTGCATCCGTAGCTCGAACTCGGCGAACTGTGTCTGACGAAAGACGGTGCCTTTGATTCCCTCCAGGTAGTTGCCGAGCAGCGACAGCCGGACCTGGTCGTCCGTGATCGTCTTGAGCATGTGGTCGATAAGAAGTGCCTCGTTGAAGGTGGAAGCCACCTCGGCCACGAAGATCGAGTACTGCGAGGTCGGATACGGCTGGGCCTTGTTCGAGAAATAGCTCTGCATCGTGTGGCCGAGCTCGTGGGCAAGCGTGCTCATGTCGTCGTACTTGTTGTTGTAGTTGAGCAGCATGTACGGGTGCACGTCGTACACCGACCCATTCGAATAGGCGCCCGACCGTTTCCCCTCCGTGGGATAGAGATCGATCCATCGGTCGGCAAACGCTTTCTTGATGACAGAGACGTATTCCTTGCCGAGTGGCGCGAGCGAAGCAAGGATGTTCTTTTCGGCATCCTCGATGTCGTACTTGAGCTCGACGTCTTTCAGCAACGGGGCGTAGAGATCGTAGTAGTGCAGCTCCTTGAGTCCCAGGATGCGCTTTCGAAGCTCCAAGTAGCGGTGGAACGTCGCGAGGTTGTCGTTCACGCCTTTGACGAGGCTGCGGTACACCTGGACCGGGATGTTGCTTCCGTCCAGCGCCGCCTCCAGGCACGAGTTGTACTTCCGCGCCCGCATGTAAAACATGTCCTTGTGAACCTCGGCGTTCAGCTGCGTGCCGAAGGTCCGGCGGTAGTCGTTCAATCTGCCGAAGAACGCCGCGAAGACCTTCTTGCGGTCCTCCCGGTTCGGGAGCGTGCGATACAGGCTGAAGACCGCCTTGGTCAGCTTGACGCTCTTGCCGTCGATCAACGTAACCTCCGGATACGGGAAGTCGGCATCGGCGAAGATTCCGTAGATGTTCTGCGGCGAGTCGGACATGAGCCCCGCGTCGGCGATGATCTTTTCTTCCCCCTCGGTTCCTGTGTGGGCTTTCCGCCGGAGGATGTCGTCGAGATATTGTTTGTAGATCTCAAGCTTTTTCTCTTGCCCGAGGTACTGCGCGATGGTCGCCTGGTCCATCTTGAGGATCTCGGGTTCGATGAAGGCCCCTTTCGCCGCGAAGGTTGAGAAGACCTGGCTCATCTCCTGCTGCATCGCAAGGTACTTGGAATCCCGTGTGTCCTGGTCCGAGTTCATGCTGGCGTAGCTGTACAGCCGGTTCAATTCCATCGTGAGATCGCTCGAGAGGTCGAGGCACGCCAATAGCTTCTGCGCCGAAGTCCCCAGTGTGCCCTTGAATTGTTCGATCGGCGGAATCTTCGCTATGGCCTGTTCCTTCGCGGTCTGCCACGCGTCATCGGACGGGTAAATGTCGGCGAGATTCCATTTGTACTGATCAGGTATCTTTGCCCGATCGCGCAGCTGGCTGAATGATGCCGGGCCGGCGGCAAGGGTAATGCCGAGAAACGAGAGAGTCACTTTCGTAAACGGATGCATAGAGGATCCTTTCTGAGCCATAAGTCGATGGGCGTGAGGTGATTGAGGTGATATCATTCCCGTGGGTGATCCTGAGAAATTTCTGCGGGTGAATGGAGGAAATGACCGGGACGACGATTAATGTACGAGTTCAAGGAGGAAACGGCAAGAAGAAAGAGGGAGGGGAGGGAGATGCGGGTCTCTCGAGGGACGGCGTGCCTACAGACTGTGGATGGGCCCGCCGTGATCCCGAAGGAAGCCGCCGCTTCTTCCCTCGACGAAGGCTTGAATCTCCGAAATGATAGAGAGAGCGATCTCCTCTGGTGATTCGGCGCCGATGTTCAAACCGATCGGATTGTGCAGCCGCGCGATCTGCCGCGCCGACGGCGTGAAGCCTGTCTCGCGCAGCTTCTCGAGGAGGAGCCCCGTTCGCTTCGCCGGTCCGAGGAGCCCGATGTAGCGGACGGAGGAGGGAAGAAGCGTCCTCAGCAGCTGAAGATCATACGAAAAATTGTGCGTGAGGACAGCCGCAACGTGGTGGGCCTTCAAGGTGACTTTCTCGGCGACCTCTTCGGGGCGGGCGAGGATGAATGCGTTGAGGTGCGGAAAGCGTTCCTTTGTCGCGAGCGCCGGGCGATGATCGACGAGCGTGACGTTCCAACCGAGCTCTTTCGCCAGCCGCGCCACGGGAATCGAATCCGTTCCGGCCCCAAAGATGAGCAGCGGGACGGGCGGACGGATCACCTCGATAAACGCTTCGACAACCCCCTCCGTGAATCGATATTCCTTGACGCTCGGCTGCCGCGAGCGAAGGGCCGCGAGAGAGTCCTCCAGGAGCGCTGACGACAGCGAAGGGTTCTTGATGTCCTCGCTGACGGAGCCGTCTTCGTGAAGCATCAGTCTGGATCCGACCTTCGCTTTCATTTCCCCGTCGACCCGAAACACCGTCGTTACCACGCCCGCTCTCTGATGTTGCATGCAATCGCTGAGGAACTTGAAGTGCGGCGAACCGACGGTGAAGGGGATCGGCTCGAGGAGAAGATGAATGATCCCATTGCAGCCGAGGTTGAGTCCCCAGACATCCTCCTCCGATGAGGTCATGTCGTAGACGACGGTGACGGCTTCGTTGGATTCCATGACCTTCTTCGCTCGTTCTGCGACGTCCGCCTCCAGGCATCCGCTGCTGATGGCGCCGACGGTCGAGCCGTCCTGTCTGATCAGCATCCGTGCGCCGGGGCGTCGGTACGTGGAACCTTTCACCTTCACGATTGTGGCGAGGACGGCTTTTCCCTCCGCCTGCTTGATCGCCTCGAACGCTTGAAGAATTTCCTGAAGTTCTTTCATTGTTGCAGCCTTGTCCGTTCGCAGACCAGGACGAAGTCCGTCGATTGGGGGCCCAACGCGTGTTCCTCGTAGTCGCCGAAGATGTTCACGAGTTTGAGCTTTGAGCGGCGGACCAGGTGCTCGAGCTCGTACCGGAAGAAGAACCTCATCGGTGTCTGCCAGGTCCCCGATTTCTCGCCGCCCTCTTCGTCCCACGTCAGCGTCATGGTGATGTGATTGATCTGGTTGACGAGGTCCGCTTTCGCCGAGATGACTCGTTTGACCCTCTTCCCCCGCGCGTACTCGCCGTCGAAATCGAGCTGCTGATCGACACCATGGAGCAGGATGTCGAGATTGGGGACGAAGACATCGAAGATGAATCTGCCGCCGGGATTGAGATGATCGTAGACGCTGTCGAGGGCACGAAGCTGGTCATCGATCTCCAGCAGATGCGAGAAGACCCGCGCCGGAGCCAGGATGAGGTCGAACGTCTTGTCGAGCCGCAGCGACCGTGCGTCCTGCCGGCAGATGCGGTGATGATCCTTTGGGTCGAGCTTTGCCTTCAGCTGGTCGAGCATCGTGGCGCTGATGTCGACACCGTAGATGTCAGCCCCGGCGTTGAGGGCGTCCACGAAGAGCCGCCCCGTGCCGACGCCGATCTCGAGCACGGGACCCTTCGCCGCGCGAACCTCGCGCAGAAAGAAGTCTCGATCGATCGTTCTCAGCTCCGCGTAGATGACATCGTAGAACCGCGCGAAATAGTCCGGATAGGAGAATCCCTCTTCCATAGGTCGGTCCGTCTTATCTCCACTTGATCGTGCAGCCGATGGAGTAGGTCTCCGGCTGCTTCACATCTTTTCCGGTCAGGAGTGCATCGACAGCGTCGCGCAGGTAGTGTACTTTCACGTCGGAGGGGCTTTGATAGTTGTCGTCCATCTTTCCGTGATAGCGGAGCGCGCGTTGTTCATCGAGGACGAAAAACTCCGGGGTATGCGTGGCGCCGAAGGCCTCGGCAATTGACTGATCTTCGTCCCGAAGGTAGGGGAAATTGAATCCCTTCTTCTTCGCGCGCTTCACCATTTCGTCAAAATTGTCTTCGGGATAATGAACCGTCTCGTTGGAGTTGATGGCGATGAGCTGAACGCCCTTCGGAGCGTACGCGCGCTGGAAGTCGATCATCCGATCTTCATACGCCTGGACGTACGGACAGTGATTGCAGGAGAAAACGATGACAGCGATCTTGCTTTTGGAAAAGTCACTCAGCGAGTACTTCTTTCCGTCCGTGCCGGGAAGCGTTGCGAAACCCGGCGAGGGTGAGCCGATTCTCAACACGTTTGCCATGACATCATCTCCTCTCGTCAATCATCGATAAATTCTCTCGGCTGGAACGTTACTTGGGCATTTCGCCTTCAACTCGCCTGTCCCGGATTCCGAGCCAATCTTCAACCTGTCGCTCGATGTAGCGGGCCGAGTCCGGGGAATCCATACCGCTCAGAAGCCTGATTTTCTTGTTATCCTGAGAGACCGCATTGAGCTGGTACGAAACCTGCGGGCCATTCTTGCCGCTGGTGGTGATCTGCTCGGTGTAGAGCTGAGCGATTTCCGGCGCCTGCAGCGTTCGATTGCCGAACCAGGGGATCGGCCGGTGCTCGATGCTCACGGTCCCGCGGCCGACCAAAACGAACGTGCGGTTGTAGAAGCCGGCCAGGGTATAGTAGGTGAGCCCAACGCCGATGGCAACGTGCAACACTGGGAAGATGATCATCA
>CAYZRX010000044.1:0-29786 GCA_964480945.1 uncultured Ignavibacteriaceae bacterium
AAAGTGATCTTGTGTTTATCGATAACGCGACTGCCAATGGAAACGAGCACTACTGCCTTTTTGGAAAGGGCTCAGACAAGAAACACAAGATTTTCCCGCAACCATAAGAAACTAAAAACAGCGGGATCTCCCGCTTCCTGGATTCCGCTCCGAAAGCGGGATTCTGGAAAGCGGAACCGTACAGCGGGACTTTTTAGAAGTGGCACTAGCTTTGAGCGGGCTTCCTCACGAGAAACAGATACTGGTTCAGACTGAAGAAGTATGCACCCGATGAAGCCAGTTGTTGAAGGTCTGCCTCCCAGGCAGCGACCTCCTCCGGTGTGATACCCTGCTGACCCGCGGCGGCACTCATCAGGTTAGTGACCCCCTCGACGTACGGATCGATCTCCGTGCTCAACATGACGTTGGCCTCCAGTTGCTCGACCTGGAGTCCGGCCTGTCGCAGGTGCGGTGCAAGCGTGCGCGGCAGACGGGGGTTGGCATACTCTGCTTGCCAAACGGAGGTGATGCGCTTCATCCGCACAGGGTCCGTCGAATGCCAGACCAGGGTATCCCAATCGAGGTCGATGATCAGCGCGCGTCCGCCTGGGCAGAGGACTCGGCTGAGCTCTGCCAGCGCTTTCCGCAGATCGGTGACGTACGAGAAGACCGCTGAGACGAGGGCTGCGGTGAAGGTGGAGTCCGGATAGGGGAGCTGGACGGCATCTCCAAGTTGGAGGGTTACCCAGGGCAGCCTTGCGCAGCGAGCCTTGGCGAGGGCCAGCATGCTCTCGCTCGTATCGATGCCGTCGATATGGCCGCTCGACCCGACAGCATCAGCCATTTCAGCAGCATAGAAGCCTGGCCCAAAGCCGATATCGAGCACGGACTCGCCCAATCCGAGCCCGAGCATTTGATGTGCTTTTTGGCGCCGGGCGAGGACCTTGGGGGACTGGTAGAGGGTCTCAAATCGTTCTGCAGTACCCTTCTCGGGTTTGGAGTGAACGCTCATGTGGTGATACTTCTTAGGCGCTGGGAGTAAGTGATGTTCGTAGGTATTGAAAAATTGTGAGAGATACAACCGCTACTTGGTGCGGAGTGACTGGGAGGGGGATGACGGGAAGTAATTGTGGGAGCGCATATCGATTCCGTCGTCCTATCATTCTCAACCGTACCTTGTACCCCAAGAACCAATTGTCATTTCGACCGGAGCGAGAAATCTTACCCAAGGTGGTACTGTCATTTCGACCAAAGGGAGAAATCTTACCTGAGCCTTGCAAGATCTCTCGTCGCTTCGCTCCTCGAAATGACAATTTGCGGGGACTTGTGCTTGCGCCGCGGCACTCTTGCCCCTTTTTTTTCATTCTTCCGCAAACCTCTTTATCGCATCGAAATACTTCACTATCGCCTTCGCTTTGTTCTTCCCGAACGACATCCAATGCCAGGTGGTCTCCGGATTGGGATTATCTACAGTCGGGATGTCCCAAAATTCCCTGCGAACGTTTTTGGTGAGCAGTTGGAATTTTGAGGATCCGCCGAAGCGGCCTGTCCGCCGAAATGAAGGCGGAAGCGCAGGCGGACGAGTGATATGATCGGCTTGCCTTTGAATTCGCTGATGAGGGGTTGCGGTGCTGTGCATAACTATCATATGTAGAAAACTATCATGGGTTACTTCGAACTTTCCTGTTACTGTGCCATTCCGCTAGCTGAAAACCCATCTTTGAAACTTGGCCATTTCTCCACTTTGAACAGCCTCCAATCCGATGTTTCCATCTAGAACCCAGTCTTGGAAATATTCGTCGATGGTCGCAATCTCAGAATCATCTTTTGTGCGTAGAAGAGCCCGCTTCAATTCCATTAGAAGCGAACTGCTGTATTCGAGAGCTCTACTTGCATAGTACTCTGCCAGGGCACTGTCAGTTGTTGCTCGGTGCACCAACATGTTTCTGATTCTGTAGATGCTATATATGTCGTCCTTTATGCGCCACAATTCCGGCCGCAGCGTCTTCATAACAACTTCTTTGTCAAAAAACATATTCCTCATCGATTGGACCTCGTTCGCTAGGTCTGCGAGATTACTTGCTTTGAGTTCGGTGATGACCGCGTCAGAAACTGCTACGAATTCTCCACTCCTAAATGTCGTACCCTCATCCTCGACAAACTGGGCAAGCAGATCTTTTGAGAGGGAGAAGTCTTTTCCGTACTTGAGCCTGAAGAACACTTTACTTCCCTGTAGAAAATTCTGGGCAAGCGAGCTCGCATACTGCCTCAATTCGTGCTTTGTTTCAACAAGACCTAGTATCAATTGCATCTTAGCAATACGATCATCGGCATACCACTGAACACTTGCCTGCTTTTGATTAGGTCGAGTTCTCAGGAATCCTGGAATTCTCAGGGACACCTTGCTGCCGCCTCGGAATAAGTGTTCGAGTGAAAACCACGCATTCAACAACGTCTCTGAACTCTGAGCGCACTCTACGGCTTTTCGATGCCAATCCATCGAAGCTATCCAAATCCCGACAGCCCCTGTCAGAGCATTGTTACTGATCCACGAACCGAATCTCTCATAGTCTGTTTTCTTCCAATCTGCTAGTTCAGGCGTATGAAGCACCTCATGTTTGTGCTCTCCACTACCAGCCGCGACTCCCCTTCCATTGGAATCACAAATTGCGTAGAAGTCAGATAGCGTAAGAGCATTCCTTGCCGTTTCTCGTCCTGATATCAGGCCAAGCGCCCTTTCGGCCTTTCTCCTAGCTTGGAGTCTCATCGACTCACTGTCATTCCCGCGTATTCTTACCGAAACACACATCTGGTTCTCACCGACGCTCTCCACTTTCTTGAGGAAGAAAGCCGTTTCTTTGGGAGCATCGGGTTTGATGCGACTATCTCGTTTCGGATCATACACATTGACGTCTCCGACTGTAAAACCGCCAGTTCCGCGCGCAAAACCATCAACCGTGAAAAATGCCTCGTATTCTTTTGGCTCCAGCGAATAAATCCGGGATATTTGACTAATCCTTTCCTCAAGGGTGATTTTCGCAAGAAAGGATGACAGCATTTTTTCATATTCCTCGTTGGATAGACTTCCCCTTGAGGGAGCATCTGGATACTGACAATAGACACCTCCATCGTGCGTTCTTTCAACGCCTCCAAGGATGTGGCTAGGCAACCTTTCCATCGAGTTCGGGCCCCTTCCCTTTCTCCAGAACAGAAGGATCAAAGTATCGCACAGCTCATTGATTTCTTGTTTATCGATCTCAACTGCGTCGTCACATAACCTGCCCAGGAGTAGTCCGACAGTGTGACAAAAAGATTCATTTGTCCGTAGGCCATCGTCGATTCTATGCAGGCAACGCAACAGATGTGCGATTTCGAATGAATCGTGGCCGTCCTGACCTCCGCGCAATGCTTCAGCAACAAAGCCAAGCTCACTTTGAAATCCCGAAGCGAATTCCTGTGAGCTCGTGAGAGCGTTTGAATTTGTCGCTCTGCTTACTAGCTCAACACAATATCGTGAGATGACCGAATAGAAGAACTTCTTTGCGTACTCATTCTTTGAAAACCACCGGTTATTGTGCTCAACTTCCTCGATTAGATCTGGCAAGACACATAGGATATGTTTGCTGTACGTACCCTCTTCAACCTCTTTGAGCAGCCTGCATCGTTCCTGCCACTGTTCCTGCCAAAGCTCAAGGCGTTGAATTACCTTCTCTCCGACTTGTTCCATGCTCACGTCTGCTCTCACTTTCCCTCCACAATCTTTATCTCCTCTTCTGTCAATGCATAAAGCTCATACACCGCTTCATCAATCTGACGGTCGAGGCTCTCGCACTGCAATTCAAGCCGATTCTTTTCGGCGTCGGTTTTCGAGGCAGAGAGCTTTTCTTTCGATTGCAGCATTTGCCCGACGAGACCCACGATGTGGTCGTGCTTCGCCTTCTCGTCAGGATTAGAACAATCCAGCGTCTTTATTGGAAGACCACGTATGAAACGTGACTCAAAACTATAGTAACCACCTCGCATCTGGGTCGCGGTCTGTTTTACCATCCAATTCAGGACTTTGCTGTTGAGAAGCCCAAGAACATATTCTCGATTATATTGTTCCGTTACCAAGATGCCGTAGCCACCTGCGACACCCCCTGTGAAAAAGCATTCTCCCGTTGTGTCTAGCGAGAAGGACGATTGCAGCGCTATGTCAGGTGTAAATATCTTTGGCAGCGGCATTACGTCGAGAGCCTGAGATCGTCCATATGCATACCACTTCGGACCCTTCATCTTGCCTTCTTCACGGTTTTGAAGGTAGTCTTTGTTTTCGATCAGATATTTCCACGTTAGCGGATAGCTCTTCTTGAAGATTTCCTCCGGAATCAACTCAGCAGGTCCATTGCCAGATCTTGCATAAGGAAACAGTATGAGACGGTTGGTCTTCTCCATTCGATAGCGTCTGCTGTCTCCTCCCTTGATCAGCGGATGAAGCAGATCTGGTTCCATCCAAAACTCGGTTTGGGTTTGCGGAGAAAAAACTTTCACGACCTTACCCTTATGCCCAACCTCCTCAATGATGTAAATCTTGTCTGCACTTGTCTTTATCCCCTGAAAGATGCGGCTCGTTACGTGCTCCAGTTTTGTTGGCACGAGATTCAGTTTCTGGAGTAGAGATCCTCCTTGTCCAACAGCAAAATTCCATTCGCTGGTCATCAAAGCGGCGGCAGGAATTGTTCCTCTGATCGAAACTCCGTTTGAGCGCCATTCTTCCAGATCGCTCACCTTCACCACATCAACTGCCTCGTCGCCTCCTTTGTCGAGAAACATGAGGCAAGTGTACGTTGAAGCTCCATCAAACACTTGCTGATCACCAAAATGCACGACGTGAGAAAGGTATCGTCCATCTGCAATCACTCGACGAAGCCCCGCACCATACTGTGCATTAAAGAATTTATGTGGTAAGATATAGCCTAGCTTTCCTAGTTTGTTCAGCATGTTCAATGCTCGTTCAACGAAGACGACATAGATATCGTAATTCCCCGAGCCAGCAGATGAAAAGTGAGTACTGAAGTATTTGACTGCCGCTGGAGTCGTCTCCGTCAACGTTTGAATCCTGATATAAGGCGGATTCCCGACTACTGCGTCAAAGCCTCCGCGCTTCATCACCTTCGGGAACACTTCCTCGAAGTTCATCGGCTTCAGCTTAATGTCATCCACATCTGCGAACAGTGAGCCATCAGCGATATCGCGCCCAATGAGCGAGTTGCCACAAACAATGTTTTGCTTCAAATCAGGTAGTATCGTTTCTTTGAACAGGCCGAACTGATGAGCATCCATCATCGTCGCATCTTCGAGCATTTTCAAATACAACGAGAGCTGTGTCACTTCCGTGGCCTGGAAGTCAATGTCGACACCGTAGATGTTGTTTAGCAGGATTTCCTTTTTCTTCTTCAGAGTCAACTGCAGTTTCCCGTCCCGCTCGAACACGTCGTCCGCTTTCGCCTTCTGAGGGTTTGCCTGGTAATAGCGAACGTGATAGTCCAGCAGTTGAGCGTAGACTTCGATCAGGAATGAGCCCGATCCGCACGCAATATCTGCAAAAGCCAACTGTGCAATTTCGGCAGGAGTCTTGCCGTCAATGAGCCTTCCCACAGTCTCTTTGACAATGTAGCGAACGATGTATTCGGGAGTGTAATAAACGCCTCCCGCTTTACGCACCTCTGGTTTCTCCTGAACCTTTACCCGCTTGTCCGTTGCGTGCACAACCTTGCCGAGAAAACGCTCGTAGATGCTCCCAAGAATTGAAATTGGAATCTGATTGAAATCATACGGCGACGCCGGGTCAGCAAGCTCTCCACAGATCTCCGCAAACAACTTATCCTCGGATGGTTCAAAAACGTTGTTATCCAGTATGTGATGCGACTTGAAAACAAGCCCGTTGTATTTGGGCTCGTATCGCTTACAAAGGGAGACAAATGCTCTCCAGGCAGACTTCTGCCCTTTCAGACCGACGATCGCCTTCTCTTCAATACCTTTGTCTTCGAGGAACCGGATAAACACAAGCCTGTCAATCGTCCTCTGAACGGCTTCAGTCAGTTCTTCTCCTTCCAGCTTTTCATTCGCCTTCTTGAAAGCTTTCGCGAGCGTGATTCGATATTCATCAAGTTCCTCCAGGAAGGCTTCGTCAACCGCCTGATATCCTCCTTTGAACAATCCCTTCCCGCCGGCCTTACCACGAGGCCTCGGCAATTCAGCAGCACGCTTCTCGATCGAACCGCCTGCGACCGCTTCCCGTGAGAACAGATAGTACATCTGTGCAAATTTGTCCTCAACAGCATAGTCGGAATAACGGAATGATTCGACTTTACGGCTCAACGCCTCGTTGATGTTTGGCTTAAAACGGCAATCGAGGATGTGAAATTCTTCGAAGTCGGTCAGAACGACAAGCGGAGTTTTTGCATTCCACCCGTAACGGATCGCCTGATAGTAGTCGTCGGCATTGGCCAGGTTGCGCGATGGTTTCTTCGCTTCAACAAAGAATTTTGGATCACGGAAATTGGGAGAAAGGAAGAACGCATAGTCAGCACGGCGTTGCGACGAGCCTGGCATCCTGACTCTGTTTTCGATGTGAACTTCCTGCTCATAAGGATTCTTCTGGCGCTCGTGCGTGACATCCCACCCAAGAGCGGTGAAGAACTTATCGATGAAATCCTGGCGAACTTGAGGTTCCTGGTAACTTGGCGACAGGTAAGCGACTTCTTGTGCCTTGAAGTCTGTCACAAGTTGTTTGATGGTTTGGAAGGATTGTTGCATTTGCTTTCCGTTCCTGATTTGTGTCCTACGCTCCGTTGGAATCACTGGTTTGCGAGGAGACCGCCACCAATCTACCCTAATAGCGGCACGATATCAGAACACCTTGCGCCCTTCAGTAATGTTAATCAGCGCGGGCAGTGCCAGGACCTGAGCGCGCCTGCTATGGGTAAAGGCTTGTGTTCATTCAAGCAACCGTAGAAATTTCTGGACGAGCTGGTAGGCACGCCGCGCCTGCATTGCTTGCGAATCTGCATCCGGTGAATTGTGGAACTCAGCAAGTTGTTGCGGCCCGAATGCATCGACCCCCGCGAACTTCTCCTGCAAAATCTTCGCGGCTTTCACAACGTCTTTCTCCCCTGACCGGTTCTTCCAATCCGCCGCCAACGCTTCCATTCCGCCAGGAAAATAATCCAGGCAATAGCAAAGGTCGTACGTGTCCTTGGGCTTATCCCGACCGGCGATGGCGTGCGCCTTCATCACGAGGAAATCAGGGACGGAAACAACCCTTAACTGCACCGTATTTTTTGCTCCGCGAACATTCTTACCAGGGAGGGTGAGTTCGACCGGGTCGTGAAACGCAACGCCGCAAGCATCCGCTTGCAAAACACGAAAGCCTTTTAGCCGCCTTGGCTTCTGCTGCTTCAGCTTCGCGTCCCTGGGCGCCAGAAAATCCACCTCCACTTGCACAGGCTTTTCACCATCGCCCAGGTCAACATCCACCACAAACCGAAAGTCCTTATCTCCTTTGCGGTAGCGCCCGGTGGCCAGCAGGAGCTTCAGCATCTCCGCGTATCGTCCCTCGCCGAGCTTTTGTGCATCGAGCGCGAGATCCACATCGATGCTGCCGATGTGCGGCTCTTCCACATCCAACAAGAGCAGGTCCGGCGCCCAACCACCTACCACGACCAGACAATTCACGAACGACGCGAGCACCTGCCCAACGTCCACCAGGACACGACGCGCAGCTTCGACTTGGCGTGCTTCGTAATCTGCTTCGAGCCGGGGTTCCGGACTCATATTAGCCCCCGCGCTTTCCATTCCGGCTTCAGCCGTTGGTCGAGCAACGCCTCCGCCGCCTCCTCGCCACGTCCGCCGCAGTGGCTCAGATCCACGTAAGTTTGCACCAAGTTCGTACAGGCCATTCGTCTGTGACCCGAGACGCCCCCATCACCCAAATAGAAGACTCCGTCGTCGTCGGGTATCAACACCACAAGATTCTCACCTGATTCCACTTGTTTGGCCTTGACCAATTCCTCAAACTTTGAGATCTCCGCCCCGCCAACATAGAGCCACGTCTTGGGCTGACGAACGTGGGGTGCTTGAAAGTCTGCCGCGGAAAATGCCGCGTAAGCCGCAAATCCTCCAACATGCGAATCCAGGTTTGCCAGCGCATCCTGCAGTCGCTTCCCCGACAACAGAGTGAAAAAATGCTGACGTTGGTGCCGTTCGAAGCGGTACACGTCACGCCATGTGAATAGCAGCTTCAACGGATCGCGCACACGAAAACCACCGTCTGTCTGCTTTTCAATGAACGCCTCGTCGCGCAAGTGCCCAACGACCTTGTTCACCAAACCAAGACTCACATTTGGCTGGCAGTGAAGTTGCATTTCGCGTTGCGTCCAACGCTTGCCGGCATTTTCGAGGGCAAGCAAAGCACGGATCACTCGCCCTGCTTCGGCTGTGCTCAAGTTCGCAGCAGCGCGCGGCCTTTTATGCACTGGTTCATTACCCGAGTGCTGGAGATGGAGCAATCCAGGCACATCGAGGCGATGATTTCCCGCGAGGTCAAACCAGCTCCAGCCGTGTTCTTTGCAAAGCTCGGCAACGCGTGGCGAGACAAACGGCAGTGCGAGCACCGGCACGATGACCTTGGGGCGGCCGGCAGGTGCAAAGATTCTGTCTGCCAGCATCCGAAAAACACTGGGACGCAATTCCGATTTGCATTCCACGCAGAGCGCGGCCTGGCCGCCGCGCGGCAACGGGAGAGTCGCCAGGAGATCAAACCCCACATCCTTCTTCTTGCCGACGTGCTCAACCTTCCAGCCGTGCAGCCAGTCCACATCGCGAAGGATTTCCTTCAGCTTCATCCCCAGGGCCTTTTCCAGCGCTACGCCTGCTATGTTGTTTGCGTTCATGATAAGCCTACTGTTCACGCTTACGTGAACATAACCATTTTCGTGAACATGCGCAAGCTCAAAATCGACCTTTGGAGAGGGAGTAAGGATTTGAGAAGCGAGAATTCTCCAAGTAGTAGAAAGGTCACGGCTAATCTACTCGAAATGCGGGGCGAGTTCAACGGGCTCAAGATCACCGTGACAACGGCGCCAACAAAAAGCCCCGGTCGTTCGATCGGGGCGATGTGCTTCGCTGCGCCTGCTATTTCTTGCGCTTCTTGTCCTTGTCGTCGTCTCGGTCGTGCTTCGATTTATCATGAAGTTGGTCCATGAGGTATTTCACATCGTAAGACAGGATTTGTAGTGCGTCTGCTGTAACAAAGCGCTTGTCGCGGGACTTTGTTCCCTCTTTGTATTCTTCGGTTATCCTGTCTTGGAATTTCACTAATTCCTTGACGGCATTGGATGTGTCCTTCTTCGATAGGTGCTTTTCGTAATTGTCAAGGATATTTGAAAGTTCTTTGTGGAAACCCTTGTCGCCGAGAAGTTTCAGCTTGTAGCTGTTGTCGAGGTCCTGGCGGAAGGTGTTTGCAGTAGAAATCTTCTGCAGGACTACAGGCACCCCTGGGATTCCGCTATAGGTCAAGTGGTATTTTGTCACTTGGTTCATGTCTGTGATACCTTTGAATTCTTTTCGGAATCTTTGAAGTGTTGAACCTCGGCGCGGTGAGACGTCGACAAACAGTGTGTATGATCCCAATGTTATTCCTATTGTCTCGACAGTATAGATCCCATCATCATCTGGTGATCTCAATCTGTATTCAAACTCGAACTGGAGGTCCTCCGGGGATGGTTTTTGATCCGCGGATGGGCTATCTCCAACTGAGGAAAGCGAGTACTGGGCGCCAGGTATTTCTTTCAACGCTTTTCCCTGCATTGGATTTGGGACTCCCCTTGGATCCTCCCCCGTTCGCCGTCCAACAGGATCAGTGACAATGAATTGCACTTGTACACCCGTACTGATGTGCAGAAATCCGGTGTCTTGAAGAAACAACCGACTAGCACAAGTAACAGAGAGGATGAAACAGATCAATACGCGCATGTTGTTTTCCCCAAATTAATCCTTAGAATAAACTATGA
This sequence comes from uncultured Ignavibacteriaceae bacterium, assembly GCA_964480945.1. Classification (GTDB taxonomy): domain Bacteria; phylum Bacteroidota; class Ignavibacteria; order UBA10030; family UBA10030; genus VGWB01. Next base: position 10,032 of record CAYZRX010000044.1, read on the forward strand.
ACCTATAGATGTAGTTTCCGTAACCGTTCTTGAGCGTTGTTCTACCACTATAGCAACCCGGATCCAGGATTGAATATTCGCTTCCGGTCTTCCCCGCGACTACAACCCAATGACCATTGTTGGTGGTCTTATTATAGACCTGTGCAATGATCAGGGACCCAGCGTTGAGGAACGGATCCATCTTGGCTGTCGAGACGGTTTTACTGTTCTGCAAGTCGACCGTGATTTTGTCTGACTTGTACTTGAGTCCATCTCCGCTAAAGCCATCGTAAGCAAATCGACCGTTTAGACTGTCAATTGCATTCCATATGACGCCATGTGCGGGTGTGAAGCCATAGTGTTCGGAGTCGTTCATATACGCAGCTAGCTTTCCTGGATCAGTATCCACACCACCAGCTTTTGCGACCATTGCCATACACGTTAGGGCACATCCTTTGTTCCCAACGCCGTAATAGACTGGATTCCCATCTTCATCCTTTATGATATTTCCATTTCTGTCTTTCTTCACATAGTTGTCATACTTCGTCCCAGCCCATCCGGAATCACCCTGGCAAAACCTCTCAATAGATGCCTTTACTGCGACTGTTCCGATTCCTTCCCTTGTCTCGTCATCACTAAGCACAACAGAAATCTTCACCTGTTGTGCCGGCAGACCGGTTGGGTCCTCTCCGTCGGCCACATATCGTAATTTCCCCGCCTTCACCTCCTCATAACTCATCTCTAGCAATGGCCCCGGGACTGCTGCGCCTATCAGCTTTCCGTACGTTTGCCCTGCGGCATCTAAGAGCGCATTAAGCAGCGTCTCACCATCAAGCTCAATGTTCTCGTTGGCGTTATCTTGCGGCTGCACATGCACTGTTGCAGTGTCACCGTGAACAATCGTATCCGGTTCTACTGTGACGAGAAAATGCTCGAGCGGCGAGCCTTTCACCACCACCTGGCTTATCGGGCACCAGCCGCTCAGGAGAACGGTCTTGTGTGCATCGACTTTGGCTGATTTCGCATTCGGCCCTGTCACGCGAGCAGCCTGAACCCCTGGGAGTTCTGCCCTTGGATTCTTCACCTCTCCAATCTTCCCCCATGTCACCTCCCACGCCGACGCGATCACTTGAGCCTTCATCACTGTATCTTGTATGGTCGCGGGTGCGACATACAGGATCGGTGAGGTCTCATTCAGCAGCGTCGTCCCGATCTTTGGCTCCTCGAATGGATCCTGCTCCTCTGTCACAAACAACCCCTTGCTGCTGTCCTCCCCTCCCACAATCATCACACTGAATGCGTATGATCCTCTCGGTAAATCGTCCAACGTCCCATCCTCGTTCACTCGCTGGAAGCTCAATCTCGCCGTGTCTCCGGTCGATACCTCCGGTGGGTCGAAGTTCACCTTGATGCACTCCGTCTCGAACTCCAGCTTCACCGAGTCCCGCGCCACACCCCCTGCGTTCTCCGCCCGTACCTTCACATATACCTCATTGGCGACATTATAATAATCAGCGGTATTGATCGTATCATTCGGATCCCAGGTAATGACCGGTTCAAACTTCTGACCTGCCCTGGGGGTGTGTGTCTCACTGAAGTCCAGAACCGGCAGATTGTCAAAAGCCAGCGTGATCGGGTCGCCACGCCACCACCAGGGTGACACAATCTTTATCGTGGGTGCGGGCGCCACCACCTTGAACCCTCTCACTACCGTCAATCCTCCACTTCTTGCCGTGATCTCCACGTCCCCATATCCCTTCTCCCCATCAGCGATGAAGGCGAGCGTGTAGAAGTCGGTCTTCTTCTTAACTACCTTGTAGGTCCGCGTAGCGCCATCCACAAAACTCCCGACATCCTGTCCTTTGGTGATCTCCAGCTCGATGGGCCATTCGCCAAACCAGGGTCCTAGTGAACACGGGACGGTCGCAGTGCTCTCCGCCGCGCCGAAGTAGTTCGCCCCTCCCGAGCCAATCAGAGCATACTGGGGCCAAAAGGTGAATCCCCCGTACAGTCGTATGTTCCGCTCTCCCTTCAACGTGCACCCTGTGGGACAATTGACCGGTCCCTGCGTAAGCCAGAGCAGGCTGTCTCCCAAATATACTGCAAACCGGAACCCTCCACCACTCGGGCTGGTGACGGTGTAGCCGATCGTGTAGACCCCATCGTAAGCAGGAGCCGTGAGGGTTGCAGAAATATCGCCTGCCAGGCCCACACCACAAGGGCCTTTGAGATAGATGATGTGAGCATAGGTCGGGTCAACGGGGCCGTCGAATGAGGATTCGACGCGGATCTCTGAAGCAGGTGTACCCTGTATTGAACGGAGAGCAGGGCTGGGTTTGACCTCGACTTTCTCACGAATGATGACTTGAGAAGAAGCGAGTGACGCGAGGAAGACAAGGGAGAGAAAACAAGAAAAAGTACTGCGGCTTGACATAGCGGCCTCCCGCAAAGGCATTCGGTGCAAGGTAGGTACGGTGCTTGCGCCTATGGTAGCGAATTCCGGCGAATATATCAAGCCAATTCTTCAAACCGCCCTCGAGCAAGCCCTCGCTCTGGTGGCCAACACCGAAGTGTCTGTTTGGCCAAGCGAGAGAACAAGCTAGGGCTTTTGCCGCCACGCGTCGTAAAGTTCCGGACGGCGGTCGGGAAGGAACCGCGTGCGCGCGTACGAGCGCTGGACCATCTCGAGATCGATGTCGCAGAGGAGGATCTCTTCCGTTCCCTTCCCGGCTTGAGCGATGACCTTCCCTTCTGGATCGCACACGAAGGACTCCCCCGAGAACTCAAGTCGAGACTCCTTGCCGACGCGGTTACAGAGCGCGGTGAAGAACCCGTTCTGGAAGGCTGCCACTCGCATCTCTGCCTCGAAGAGACCGTCCGGCCATTCGTCGACGGCACCGGCTTGCGGGATGACAACAACGTCAGCTCCGCCCAGTGCCAGAGCGCGCATGTATTCGGGATAGTGCCTGTCGTAGCAGATCGCTACGCCGACCTTCCCGAAAGCGGTGTCATAGATGGGTGCGCCGAGATCGCCGAGCGCGTAGTACCCTTTCTCGTGGAAGCAGGCGTAGTCCGGCACGTGGACCATGCGCGTCTTGCCGAGAATCTTGCCGTCAGTGTTGATGACGGGAGAGGAATCGTACGTGCGGTCGCCGTCACGCTCGAAGAGGTTGAGGACGATGACGACGCCGAATTGTCGCGCCAGCCTTGAGAAGGCTTCCGTCGTCGGACCCGGGATCGGCTCAGCCAGATGGGGAGCTTGCTTGGTTGCGGGCTCCTGCGGGTAGAAAGGCTCGAAAGCGAGCTCCGCGAAGCAAACGAGCTGCGCGCCTTGCCGAGCAGCTGTCTCAGCCGCTTTCAGCCCTTTTGCCCGATTCGCGGCTTTGTCGCTCGTGGCGCGTTGTTGGATGAGGGCGAGTTTCATACTGGATCTTTCTGCGTCAAAGCTCCGTCGGCCGTGAAGAACATCAGGTGCCCATCAGGAGGCTATCCGAGAATTCCTTTTGGAACCGCGTGTTGAGAGGATATCCAATTCGAACGGATTATCTTACCCCACGTGGTCAAACTGACAGTTCGACCTACATCCTGGACAGCCTCCTCATCTCAGCCTTTACGGCTTGTTCGTGATCTTCACGGAGCCCATCTTCTCCTGAACGCGGAGGCTCGCGATCAGATCCTCGAGCGACAGCGGCTCGAACTCGCCGGAAAGGAAATCGCGGATCTCGAGGACCGACTTCTTCTGTCCGATCAGAATGTTGAGCTCGGCACTCATGTGCTGCGGCACCTTGCGCAGCGCGGTCATTTCTTCCGGAGTCAATCTCGACATCGCTTGCCGAAATCCGCCGAACCCGCGCCCCTGACCGCCCACACGCTCGACGTACATCTTCGCCGCCTCTTTCTCCGCGGCGGTCGTCGCGGGCTCGCTCGCCCGGACGTTCCATTGATTCGCCTTCAGCCGGTAGTAGGCCGAGACTTCCTTGAGGAGGGCGGAGGCGCGCTGCTCGACGAGCGACCCGAGACCTTCGAGTTTCTTCTCGCCATCTGCCGGCTTGGTGAAGAGAACCGAAACCGACAGCACCACGGCTTTCTCCACGTCCGCCTGGTGACGGACGGCCGTCCGGGCATCTTTGTAAGCCTGGGCCAGGTCTTTGCCATCGGTAACGTCTGCCACGTAACTGAGCCCCTTTCGCTCCGAGTCGCCCATTCGCTCCGTCCCCCGCGCGAACGACTCGGCGGCCACCTTCGCGGCCATAGCATCGTCCGCCGAGGCCAGCACGCTCATCGCGCCGATGCCAACCACTGCTGCACGTTTGAACTGGGTAGGATCCAGTTTGTCCGGTGTGTCCTCGGAAGAATGATACCACATGTCGGGCCAGGTGATGAACATGAGGGATGGGATGCCGTGCTGCATATAGACGACATGATCGCTGGCGCCATAGTGCTTGTCGATCTTGATGTAGAACGGATCGAGGCTGCCGCGGGGAGAAACGACCGGCAGTGTGAACCCATAGCCTGTTGAACGATACCGGACGCGCTCCCGGTTGAGCTCAGCGACGAACTCCATCACGCTTTGGCCGATGTCATTCAGATAGGTTGGGAACGTGTCGGGTGTGCGGTGCAAGACCCAGAAGCTGCCGGCCGTCGAGAGGCGTATGCCCTCCATGTCGAAATTCAGGTCCGCAATCATCCTATTCCCGATGTCTTCGTGCTTGTTCAACCACGCGTTCGTGCCGCTGATCTCCGGCACCCAGAGGAAGTGGATGGTGCGCTTGGGCGGCGGAAGCTTCCCCTCTTTCACGAGCTGAATATACGCTCGCCCCATCTCCAGTGTGAGAGCACATCCGGAATTGTCGTCGTTGGCCCCTTGTTTGATGTACCCCTCGTAGAGATGTCCGGAGATGGCGACGTCCTGGTTCGTGCTGCCGTCTCCTGGAATGATCGCATGCACAGTCTCGAGTTCTCCCGGAAAGGTCTCTGTCTTGACGATCGACCGGAGGACAACCTTCTGTCCGCGGCTGAGCATAGCGGAGATCTGTCGCGCCACGCGTGGGGCGATCGACCAGCCGAAGCCTGGCTTCTGGCCTTCGGGAGCGTTGGAGGAAATGCTCTGCGACATGATCTCGTCAGGGTAGTCATCGGGACGGAGCGAGGTATAGCTCAGGACGCCCACCGCGCCGTTCTGGAAGACACCAACCCGCTGCAGCCCATTGGCGCCCGTTGAACCCAGCACGATCTTGCCTTTCACATCCTTCCCCGTGTAGTCGTCGGGTCTGGCGCTCGTGCCGACATCGACGACTTCAGCGGTGACGTCGCCCGACTCGCTGTTTGCCGCAAGCGAAACCGCTACATCGTAGATATCGTAGAGTTTGCGCACCTCAGGTTCGACCATCCACAGCTCCCCCTGCGATGGCTGCCACGACGTGCCCTGGGTCGGGAACGATTCGACTTCCACGTTGCTGAACCCGTACTCCTTGGCGAATTTCACCATGACATCGGTCTCTCGAAACGTCCCCTGGTATTCAGAGGCCGGCCGCACGCGTGGGTACGGTACAAACTCAAGAACGTGATGCATCGCTCTCTCGCCCGAGGCCTCGTTGATGATGGCTCGCATCTGGTCCCAGGTGAGGAGCGTGCGGTCCTCCCGTTCCTGAGCAAAGCCGATGCCGCGGAACAGCATGCAGAGGCCGATGACGATCGTCAGCGTCGTGAGTCGTTTCATTTCATTCCTCCCATTTAAGTTGATGAATGGTGTTGAGACAAAAGGATGGAGTGGCGGAAATCCTTCTCTGTGAAGGCAGGTGACTCAAGTACCGTCTGTCCGCCGGTTCGATCACGTTATCCCAATGATTAAGAAATGAGTGACGTCTGCTTTGCTTGATCTACTCTTTACCCTTGTCCTTTTTCTTCTTCCGGAAGAACGCGACCCCTCCGAATCCTCCGATGATCGCGATGTAGAAGCCGAAGTCGTACCACCAGCCGGTATTGATCGGCTCGTAAACACGGATCGACGGATTGAAGAGTCCCCATATGAGCGAGACGGGAGCAATCCAGCCGTGCCAGATTCCCGTGAAGAACCCGGCTGGTTTCTCCGGCGTGCTCCATCCACTGCCCGGTGCGCAACCGCTGGCGACGATCGCAAGACCGAGTAGAACAATGGCGATGGTCAATACTCTGGTGATCATAAGGTTTTCTCCCGTGGGCGATCAATGAGCGTTTCTGGGGATGGAAAAGAGACGTTGGAAGAACACGGGAAGATAAGCATCAGAACTGAAAGAGTAAACGTGGGGGAGCCCCCGAAGTCGCGTGTTTACTGTCCTTTGAACCACCTTTTTGCTATTTTCCAGCTGCTCATTTTTGCTCTTGATATTCTTGTCTGAACCGAACGTGTCATGGCAGATTTTGACATAGCCGTCATTGGCGCCGGTGTCGTTGGCCTCGCGATCGCTGCCCGGCTCTCGGAGAAGCATCCGAACCTCGTCGTCCTCGAGAAGAACGAGAAGTACGGGATGGAGACCTCCAGCCGGAACAGCGAGGTCATCCATGCAGGAATCTACTACCCGCCCGGTTCGCTGCGGGCGACGCTCTGCGTTGAGGGCCGGGACGAGTTGTACTCCCTCTGTCGGCAGCACAACATCGCTCACAAGCAGGTCACCAAGCTGATCACTGCGACAAACCAGGAGGAGCTGAAGAAGCTCGAGCCTCTTTATCAGAACGGGCTGAAGAATGGGGTGGAGCTGAGGATGCTGGGTCGTGCGGAGACCCTGAAGCTCGAGCCGAACATCAACACTGTCGGCGCGATCTTCTCCCCATCGACGGGCATCCTGAGCGCGCACGAGCTGATGGATTTCTTCTATCACTTGGCGCTCCGGAACGGAGCAACGGTCCAGCACCGCTGCGAAGTCGTCGGAATCGAGCCCCTCAAGAATGGCTATAGGATCATGATCGAAGAGAGCGGTCTCCGCTCCACCTTCACGAGCGAAAAGGTGGTCAACGCAGCCGGGCTCTTCTGCGACCGGGTTGCAGAGATGATCGGCATCGATCCCGACAGATCCGGCTATCGACTAGTGTTTGCGAAAGGATCGTATTTCGCCGTCACATCCTCGAAATCCCGGCTGCTTTCGCGCCTCGTCTATCCCGTCCCGCACGACGAGGGGCTCGGCGTGCACGCGCTCGTTGACCTCGGCGGCAGGCTGAAGTTTGGGCCGGACCTCGAATACATCCAGGGAGATCATTTCGATTACGCCGTTGACGAGTCGAAGCGCCGCGCGTTCGCCGAGTCGATTCGTCACATCCTGCCGGCTGTGAGGGACGAGGACATCTCTCCCGACATGAGCGGGATGCGGCCAAAGCTGCAGCGCCCGGGCGGCCCGCCGCGGGACTTCGTCATCGTGCATGAGCGGGAGAGGGGATACGAGGGATTTGTCAATCTGATCGGCATCGATTCACCGGGTCTCACCGCATCGCCCGCCATCGCCCGCTATGTGGAGCGGCTTCTGAGCTCCTAGCCGCCGCACCGTAGCAGCATGCCGCTGGAACCGAGACAATCACTTTCAACTCGAGTGTAGACCGTCCCCTCTCGTGTGAAGCAGGCGCGCGGTGAGAGGGGAGTAGAGGGGTGTGTTCTTTAGCATTGTGCAAAGGGATGAAACGATCCTTCCTACGATACAACCCTCGGCTTAAAGCAGTCGCTCGGATGCTTCGGAACAACATGACATTATCGGAGATTCTGCTTTGGAATCAACTCAAGCAGAAACAGATGATGGGGTGTGATTTTCATCGCCAAAAGCCGGTTGATGAGTACGTGGTTGACTTCTTCTGCCCTGAGCTATTGTTGGCCATTGAGATCGATGGACAGTCACACGAAAGAAAACTCGAAAAGGATAGCGAAAGACAACGGGAGATCGAGGCACTTGGGGTGGAGTTCTTGAGATTTGAGGATGATGAAGTGAAGAAGAATCTTGAAGGAGTGCTTTGGGAGATTCGAGAATGGATAGAAAGACATGAGAGGAGAGAAGCGAAAGGGTAGAAGAACACACCCCTGAATCCCCTCTCTCCGTCGCGCCAGCCTTCGCTTGAGAGGGGACTTGATCACACACCCGCCAAAGAAACAGCGGCGTGGTGGTAGATAAGCCTCTCGAATGTAAGAATGCGGGAGACCGAGGCTTCCTGGGTAGCTGTTTCCAGATCAACAAGAACGGCCGGGCAAGTGCCCGGCCGCTCTCTTATGAATTGCGTTGATCAACTTCTCAGTGAACCGGCCAGTTTGCCCAAATGCTGCAGTGACCGCCGACATCGCTCCCGAGCAACTGCTGCTGGACACCACCGTAGACAGCGTTCATCACCGCGCGCGGCGAGAAATGGAGTTTGCCGTTGGCGGTTGTCCTGAACACCTTCCCGAAGTGCGCCTGGCTGAGCCCGTGCCCCGACTCGTGCAATGCTATGGTCTCGACGTCGTAGTTACCATTGATCTGCCAGGGGAAGTTGTTGTTGTAGTAAATCTCACGGAACGCAACGTCTGCCTTCCCGTTGTTGTCGATATCGGTAGGCACGCCATCGCTCGTCCAGATGAATGTAAAGGTCACGCCGAGGATGTAGTCCCCGCCGTCCGGCGGCGCAATGACGTCGAAGAATGCCCTCGGTAGCCAGCCGGCATGTGTTACATCCGCGACCCATCCAGGCACGCCGCCCATCCCTACAAGATACTGCACATATCCAAGGTCGACGTTATAGCTCCCCAAGTCTGACAACGGGATTGTTGAACACTTAACGTTCTGCCAGGTATTCATTGCCCGGCCAATCGCAGCGTACGTCATAGCTGGCGTGAGCCCGCCATTCGCATTTCCGTCGAACGCGTCGTTTGTCCATGTGATGTCGTAGCCGCCACCCCGTCGCGGGTCACCCGGCACAAAATCGGCGCCTAGTTGCTTGTTGCCGACATCTCGCGCGTAGATGGTTTGACCGATCTCGTTCCCCTCGCCGGATGTGATGTACTCGGCGTACGCGATTCGGTACTCCTTTCCTGCATTCTGCAGTTTCACGTTTATCGCGTCCAGCGCGTCGCTCGTGATCTGCATTTGTTCACCTGTGCTCCCCTTGAAGAGCTTCGAGGACGATCCTGCGGGTGTCGCGACGTCAGGACGTCCCGGCGCCGATGGCTGCTGTTGATTGCAGCCTGCAGCCAGCACAAGGAGAACCACGACTGCTGCTATCCCCCGGAAGAAATCGACTTTCATGTCGACCTCCTTTTTGAAGTTGATGGAATGGGGTTGATTAGGTTGTGGTGCATGAAGCAGATCTTCCTCAGCTTGAGGGAACTGAGAGTCAGCGGCAGAACAGCAGCCTCCTTGTCAATGCGCTTGTGCAGTTCTCGGGAATACTCGCGCCAGGCGGGACATCAAGCGCGCTGCTTCGAGAAAGGTTAATAAAGGCGACGGCCTTCTCTTCTGCGAAGCCCTTTCCAAAATATGAGAATCGGAGGAAAAGTCAAGGGAAATCTCTTGCCGCCCGTTAGGGGGGTGTAGCGGGCCGTCTGAGCACGGGGGGCTTAGGTGCAAACGCGGGCGTGGGCCGCGTTTGAGCAGATGTAGCTACAAGCGCTTGATCGTCACCCGGTCGACGTACTTCACCTTCTCCGTGTCGACGCGGACCTTGTCGCCGGTTTCGACAAACTGCGGGACCAGGACCTCCATCCCGTTCTCGAGCGTCGCGGGCTTCATCGTGTTATCCTGACCATCACGGATGCCGGTTCCCGTCGCGGCGATCTTCAATTCAACGATCTTCGGAAACTGGATCGACACTGCTTGCTCCCCCAACAGCTCGACGCTGATCTTCATCCCTTCCTTCAAGAACTTCTCAATGGGACCCACGGATTCTTTGGGGACGCCGACCTGCTCAAAGTTGTCGGGATCCATAAAGTAGCAGGCCTGCGCATCGGAGTAGAGATAGTCCATCTGGCGCTTGGTCAGCACAACGTCTTCCAGTTTGTCCGTCTGCTTGAATCGCCTGTCCGCGAAGTGACCGAACCGGATGTCCTTCAATTTCAACTCGACGAAGCCGTGCATCTGTCCGTTGCCGGCACGGCGGACAATCTCCAGGACCTTATAGAGCTTTCCGTCAAGCTGCAGCGCTGCCCCCTCCTTCACTTCGGATACGAGGATCATAACACCTCTCCTTTCGTCGTTCGAGGGACTGACGAGGCGGCAGTAAACTAGGTAGAGGCTAAGAGAAGGTCAAGCACCAGAACGTGCGAGATCTTGCGGCAGACACTTTCGAGGGAGGCGGGGTCAACGGACCGCAACTTCTCAATTGTTGCTGCCAATACTGAGAATCTCCGAGAAGTGAGACGAATTCCGCTTCTGAGAATGTCGAAAGAAGAGAAATCAAACAGAAAACCCATCGTATTACAATTATATTGTGAGACGATATAATTGGCACACCAATTGCTGCCGCCTTTGCTGAAGGAGACTCTGAAAATGGACAACGATCAAGCAGCGAGGAGGGCTGAGCGGATCATCGGCCTTCTACCGAAGATCATGGGCTCCATTGCCCTCTGGCATCACGGGCGACCCACACCGGCGATGTCGACGAACGGGACGATGAAAGGGGAACTCGGCGACGCGAAGCTGACCGGAGACGGAAGTGCAAAGATCACCATCAACCAGTACCAGGCGCTGATCGCGATTCGCGAGCTCGGCGAATGTTCGGTCAATGAGCTTGCGGCGAAACTCCGGCTTGCACAAAGCACGACGTCTCAGCTCGTCGATCGGCTCGTGAAGGCAGGTATGGTTACACGCGAGACGTATCCCGACGATCGCCGGCGAATGGTGGTGAAACTCGCCAAGTCCGGCACCGACATGATGGAGCGTCGGCGGCAGGCGCTTCTCCGGACGTATGAGCGAATCCTCTCCGTGCTCGACGAAGAGGAACAAGCCATGCTGGAGGACGCGTTCGAGAAGTTTTATCTCGTTTCAGCTCGACTTGAACAGAAAGTAATCCAGGGAGGAGTTCCGGTATGAAGACAATCAGCTTGACGAAACCACTTGTGGTTTCCGCGTTGATGCTCGTACTCTGCTCCTTCGCGTCTCGTGTTTCGGCCCAGGGTGAGGGGTTGACGTTGCGACAAGCCGTTTCGCTCGCTCTCGGGCACAACGCTCAAATCCTGCAGGCGCAGGAGGGTCTCGCCGGCTCCGCCGCAAAGGTCGACGAGAGCCGGAGCGCGTTGTTACCACAGGTCAGCGCCTTGGCATCGTACGCTCGCGTTGGCCCGATTGCATCGTACACCGTGTCGCTCGGGCCGTTCGGTCCGCCGATCACGATGAAGTTCGGCATCGAGAATATTTACAACGCGGGGCTCTCCGTCCAACAGTCGCTATTCAATTGGGGCCGTACCCAGGCGGGGATCGAGATGAGCGAGATCGGCGTGAAGCTGGCGGAAAGCAGTCTGGAGATCACTCGGCAGAACGTTGCGTACCAAGTGACTCAGTTGTTCTACGGCATCCTTCTTTCGAAGGCAGGGATCGATGTTCTCGACGAGAGCATCCATTCCCTCGAAAGCCGCCTGCAGACGACCAAGACGCGCTTCGACGCCGGCCTGGCCTCAAATTTCGACCTCCTTACGATGGAGGTTCAGATCGCAAACGTGAAGAGCAGAAGACTGGAGGCTGAGAACAATCTGAAGAAGCTTTGCCTTCTGTTCAACAAGCTGACAGGCCGCGATCTGAGCGATCCGGTCGTCCTGGCCGGAGCGCTGACGTACGAGCCGATCGCGCCGAGCCTGGAATCGCTGGTGCGCACGGCGATCGCGAATCGTCGTGAGCTCGAGCAGATGAAACACCAGGAAAGCATGGCCCTGGCCCAGATGGATCTGACCAACAGCCTGAACAAACCGAACGTGAACATGAGCGTCGCGTGGGGATTGCGCAACGGCTTCATGCCGAACCTCGACGTTTTTCGAGGCAACTGGAACGCCTCGGTTGTCCTCGCTTATCCTCTCTTCGATGGCTTCCGCGTCAAGAACCAGCTGGATCAGGCGGATGTCAATCTCAAGCTCACCAGGATGCGCTATCAGGACTTGACGGTCGGAGTGGCGATGGAGGTCCATCAGGCGGTTTCCGACGTGAAGATGAACGAGGAGAAGATCCGCATCGAGGAGGTGAAGGTGAAGCAGGCGGAGGAAGCGCTGACGATCGCGGGGGAACGTCACGAGAAGGGGCTCCTGAGTGTTGTCGATCTCCTGGACGCACATACTGTTCTCGAAAACGCAAAGCTGAGTCAGCTGCAGACCGTTTACAACGCGATCCTCAGCAAAGCGAATCTCGACAAAGCCATCGGGATTGCCCCACATTGAAAAACGTGATTGGCCGAACCGGGCTCGAATTCCTTAAGGAGGATGTGATGAAAAAAGTTGTCTGGACCTTCATCGGACTCGCTGTCGTTGGTTTCATCGGGTATAGGGTGATCGTGGCCATTCAGGCGAAGCAGACGGTCGCGAGCCGGGTCGCCGAGGAGCGGGTCATCCCTGTGGAAGCCGGGATGCCGGTCATGAGCGACGTCGTTGAGAAGATCTTTCAGACCGGCGCTATCAGTGCACGGTCGGAGGTCACGCTCTATCCGAAAGTCAGCGGCAAGCTTGCGAAGAACCTCGTCGAAATGAGTGATGACGTCTCGCCGGCGCAGGTTGTAGCGCTTGTTGACCGGGACGAGGTCGGTTATGAATACAAGCAATATGAGGTCCGCGGGAACGTGAAGGGGACCGTCGCGAGGGTGTACCTTCACCCCGGAGCTGCGGTCAATCCCAATACGCCTCTCTGCCAGATCGTCGATATCGACATTGTCAAGGCGATCGTACCGGTGCCGGAGGGACAGATTCGGTTCGTATCGGTCGGTCACTCTGCTCTTGTCACTTCGCCGGCCTATCCGGATCGGAAATTCCCGGGGAAGGTGACGAACATCAGTCCGCTCGCGAACCCGGTCAACAGGACGATCGAGGCGGAGATTAACGTGGCGAATCCACGTCACCTGTTGAAGCCGGGCATGTTCGTTCAGGCGGAGCTCGTCCTCGAGCGAAGAAGAGCGATGCTCGTCCCCTTCTCGGCGGTCACCGAGCGGGAGGGGAGGAAGGTGGCGTTCGTCGTGCAGGACTCAACGGCCGTGATGCGGCCGGTAACGACGGGGGCCGCTGTGAACGATTCGATCGAAATCACAAGCGGCCTGCAGCTCGGAGACCGGATCGTCATTACGGGAACGGAGCTGCTGAACGATCGGGACAAGATCCAAGTTGTCGGAAAATAACGCTACGTCGCTGGGCGATGCGGGCGCTTTGCGCGCCGCTGCAAGGAACCGGAGAATGCAATGAAGCTAGCAGACATTTCGATACGACAACCTGTATTCATCACGATGATCATGTCGGCGATCGTGGTCGTCGGCCTGGTGGCATATTCGATGATCGGGGTGGAGCTCCTGCCTGACATCTCGCTTCCCATCGTTGCGGTGACGACGGTGTACCAAGGGGCGAGTCCGGAGGAGGTCGAGACCCAGGTGACGAAACCGGTCGAGGAGGCCGTCAGCTCGCTGAGCGGCGTCGATAAGGTCCAGTCGACATCTGCGGAAGGTGTCTCGGTTGTGATCGTCGCCTTCAAGCTGGAGACCGATCCGCGGCGGGCCACGACGGATGTGACTGATAAAGTGTCGCTGATCCGGAACAAGCTACCGCGCGACGCGTTCGATCCCGTAATCGACAGGTTCGATCCGTCCGCGGCTCCAATTATCTCGTTCGGGGTTGTTGCAAAGCGCGGGGGGATGCCCCTTGATCGAGTCCGGAGCATCGTGGAGGATGAGATGAAGCCGGCCCTCGAACGGATCGACGGTGTCGGTGCGGTCCAAGTGGTTGGGGGTCTCGAGCGCGAGGTGCAGGTTGACGTCGATTTCGCCCGGCTGCAGTCACACAACGTATCGATCGCTCAGGTCGTCCAAGCCCTGCGTTCTGAGAATTTGAACATGCCTGCCGGTCGAATGTCGGAAGGCAAGCATGAACTCTTGCTGCGGACGCATGGTGAGTTCGCAAGTGTGAAGGATATTGAGAATGTGATTGTGGCGACCAGTGGCGGCGCGCCGATCGCTCTTCGTGATCTTGCAAAGGTCGCGGACGGTTTCAAGGAGCAGCGTGCGATCTCGCGCATGAATGGAAAGGAGTGCGTTATTTTCTCCGTTCGGAAGCAGTCGGGGACCAACACCGTTGCCGTTGCCGAGGGAGTCCGCAAGAGGATTGCCCAGCTTCAACAGCAGTTTCCACAGCTCGACATCCGGCTGTCATCGGATGAGTCGCAGTTCATTCGTGATGCGAAGAACGACGTGATGCAGAGTCTCATCTTCGGGGCGATCTTCGCGAGCATCGTCGTGTTCTTCTCGTTCGGGAATTTCCGGAACACGCTCGTCACGGTGGCGGGCCTCCCCGTCTGCATCATCGGCAGCTTTGCCGTCATGGGCGCGCTCGGGTTCACCGTGAACGTCATCACCCTGCTGGCCCTGAGCCTTTCCGTCGGTTTGCTCATCGATGATGCGATCGTTGTGCGGGAGAACATCTTCCGCCATACGGATGAGCTGGGCAAAGATCCGTTCACCGCTGCACGGGAGGGGACTGCAGAAGTCGCCCTCGCCGTAACGGCGACGACCCTGACCATCGTCGCAGTCTTTCTGCCGGTCGCATTCGCCACGGGGATCGTCGGGAAATTTATGAGGGAGTTCGGTGTCACGGTCACCGCCGCAGTCCTCATCTCGCTGTTCGAGGCGTTCACGTTCGCCCCGGTCCTCTCGGCCTATTTCTTCAAGAGGAGTGGAGGAGAAAAGGTCGGCTTGCTTGGCAGGATGATGAGGCACGCCACGGCGATGTACGACCGGCTCAACGATGTCTATCAGCCTGCGCTCGTCTGGTCGCTGAAACACCGGAAGTCGGTGTTAGGTTTGGCGACTCTCCTCTTCGTCGGGAGTCTCGCGATCGTTCAGGTGGTCGGCACCGGGGGGTCGCCGAGGGGAGAGCGGAACGAATTCAACATCAATCTTCAGTATGCTCCCGGCATCAACCTGGAGCGGGCAGACGAGCTCACGAAGAAGTTCGAGAAGATCCTCTCGGGCCAGCCCGAGATCACCGACGTGTTCACCGTCGTCGGAACGACGGACGGCGCCGTCGATCAGGCAGTGCTCCACGTCCGTCTGAGGCCGGAGGTTCGCAGGCCGCGCGAATATCAGGATAAGATTCGACCGCTGCTGGCTACCATCCCGGGCGCGAAGATGACCTTCCAGGACGCCGTGTCGATGACGGGGGCGGCTGCCAGCACCGTTGCGCAGCTGCCGGTGCAGGTCAACGTTCGCGGTGCCGACCTCCCGTTGATCTCGAGGACTGCTGAGGAGCTCAAGAATCGGCTCGCCGGCGTCCCCGGCTTGGTTGATGTGAGCACGAGCCTTCGCCCGCCCAGACCCGAGATCCGGGTTGCCGTCGACAGGGAGAGCGCTTCACGGCTCGGTGTGAGCACGATGCAGCTCGCAAGCGTCGTCCGCACGTTCATCGGCGGCGATGTGGCATCGACGTTTCGAGAGTCTGAAAAGGACAGGGACATCCGCGTTCGGCTGCAGGGGAGCGATCGGGAGCAGATCGGTAAGCTCGCGAGCCTCACCATCCCTACGATGCGGGGCACGTTCGTCAGCCTCTCTCAGGTTGCCGGGCTGCAGCTCGTCGGTGGCCCTACGCAGATTGATCGCGAGAACAGGACACGCCAGATCGTGGTCGCCGGGAACATCGCACAATATCGATCGCTGGGGGAAGTTAAGAACGACGTCCAGGCGAAGATTGCGGAGATGAAAATCCCCGAGGGAGTGACGATCGAGATGAGCGGCCAGGCGCAGCAGATGGCCGAGAGCTTTCAATCGCTCGCTGTGGCGCTGGTGCTCGCCATCATCTTCATCTACATGGTGCTGGCGTCGCAGTTCGGATCGTTCGTTCAGCCCTTCACGATCATGCTCGCCCTGCCGCTGGCGGTCATCGGCGCTTTTCTTGCCTTGCTTTTGACGGGCAAAATCTTCGATATGCTCGCTTACATCGGCCTGATCCTGCTCATGGGGCTTGTAACGAAAAACTCGATCCTGCTCATCGACTACATCAATCAAGGCAGGCGGCGAGGGATGAGCCGGTTCGATGCCATTCTGTCAGCCGGGGGCAAGCGTCTCCGCCCGATTCTGATGACGTCGTTCGCGATGATTCTGGGGATGCTGCCCGTTGCGCTGGCTGTCGGCACGAGCTCGGAGTTTCGGGTCTCAATGGCTGTTACGGTGATTGGCGGGCTGGTCAGCTCCACGCTGCTGACGCTGGTAGTAATCCCCGTCGTTTACACGATTCTCGACGATATTACGTTCAAGGTTCGGAGAAAGCCTTCACGGGTGGGGGAATGATATGGATGTCCGACTGCCTAGTTGAAGGTTGACTTCTTCAAAGGTGCAGCTGTTGCGAAGTCAACCTTCTTCGGAGTGAGAAGTCGGACATCGAGACTGATCGTTTCTGTCAGCGAATGTCGAGTTTGCCCGTTTTTCGAGCGCCGCCGCCCGAATCGATCGCTCGAGGGCTGTCAGGTATCTGCTTTCTTGGGGGTGAGGCGGTTTTTTCAACAGGGGGAAAATTTCTGATCACCCGTCCGACACTCTCAGATGTTGAAATTTGGGAGGCAAATGCGGCAGCCATCCGTTCGGCGAGCGCTCGAATCTCTTCAGAGCTGGTCATACACCACTCCTCTCCTTGATGCATCTCGTGATTGAGAACCCCTCCCTGCGTCGTTTCTTAGACTTCTGAAGATCTCGGAAGTTTAACGACAAGATGTCCGATTGCTCAGATGAAGGTTGACTTCTTCAGTCGTGCGGCCATCGTGAAGTCAACCTTCTTCCTTTCTGCTTCATTTCTCAAACAAATCCGCCACCGGTACAATCTTGATATTCTCAGCCTTCACTTTTGCAGGAAATACGCTGATCTCCTTGTCCTCGTTTAACACCGGTTCCGGCTTGGGAGTGCCGTACGTGATGGGGCTTGGCGCGTCGTTGACGAGGGCGTCCTTGAATCCCTCAGCATCCTTCGTGATGATGGCGATCTCCATATTCCCATACTGCAAATGGCGTTTGATAGCACCATTGACGTCCCTGAGCGTGAGCGTTTTCATCATCTGGCGGAACTTCTGAAGATGGCTTCCCTGGATTCCGTAGAACCTGTCGTCCAGGGCATATCCCAGCCGCTCCATCGTCGTGGCGGCGTAGTGGAGGACGTACTTGCTGAGGAATTCTCTCGTCAGCTCGAAATCCCCCGTTGTCATGCCTTTGTCCACCAGGTGCTTGAATTCACGGAGCGCCGCACGCAGGGCAAAGTGCCTCGTCTCGTTCGGGACGGGCCGGATCCAGATCTCGAAGATCTGCTGGCGGCGACTCACGTTCTGCGGCGGCAGTTGCCGCATCCCCCCGTTGGGGTAGTTCTCGATGTACGAATAGTCGCCGTAGTTCAATCCTCTTTCCTCCCGGATCACCTGGTAGAGGTGGCTGCTGGAGTTCCGGTGCTCGCCGAGCCATGAGTTCGCAATCGCGAGTGCGTACCAGTCCTTCGTTCCGCGCAGCACGTCGATCGGGAATCCCATGCTGATGGCCGTGGCGGCAGCGTCTTTCTCGACGATTGTCACGTGGAATCCCTTAAGTGCTTCCGGCTGGGGCTTGGAGGCCGGCTTTGGCATGTCGGCCGGGAGCGTCTGCAGATCTTTCTTCAGCCGGTCGAGCAGCGTGGCGTTGTAACCGCCGCCCAGCCCGATCACAAGATTGTCCCGTGTGTAGTACCGTTTGTAGAATTCCCGCACGTCATCGAGCGTGATGCTCTTCACCGCATCGATGGTTCCATCGTCGATGTGACCGTACGGCGTCCCGGCGAAGATTTCGTTGTACAGGACGGCCTTTCCAAGCTCCTCATCGCTGGCGTACCGCAGCGTGTTCTCGAGGTAGTTCAACACCTGGCTCTTGATCCGGTCGAGGTCCTCCTGCTTGAAGGCGGGGCGCAGGATGGCATCGGTGAAGAGGGAGTAGTACTCCTTCAGGTTGTCTTTGTGGGTGCGGCCGTAGATGACCGTCATCTCGACGGAGCTCGATGCATTGTAGCTTGCCGCCAGCGGGTAGAGTTTGTTGATGATCTCGGCGTAGCTGTTGCTCTGCGTCGATGCATCCGTGAGCATCGAGGCAGTGATGGACGCGAGCCCCTCTTTGCCGCGGGGATCGTTCTGCGAGCCGACCTCGAACCAAATGCGGAAAGAGATCGTCGGGTCGTTCTTCACGGGCAGCAGGACAGGCGCATTCTTTTTCACGTTTTGTTCTCCAAGCGTTGTGCAGGGAAGCGAAAAGGAGATCAGCAGGAGGGAGAGCAAGGTCAGCGTTTTCATGACTGGGCTCCTTTCAGGACGACCACCGTCCGCCGCTCGGGCGTAAAATACTTGCCGGCCGCGTCCATAATATCCTTCGGCGTGATCGACTCCATTTCTTTGAAGAGTCGATCGACCGCCGTGATGCCGCCGGTGACGGCGACGAAGCGTGCCAATCCGCCGGCGACATGGTCGGGGGTATCGAGCCCCATCAGGAAATCGTATTTGTTGCGCCGTTTCAGATCGTTCAGCTTCTTTTCATCGACGAGCTTCGTCTTGAACTCTTCAAGCGTCTTGTACACCTCGTCCCGGACGTAGTCGACGTCCTCCATCTTCTTCACCATCGAGTAGATCTCGAACAGCGGGACATCCCTGTTCATCGGGATGCTCGGGCTGATGAACTGCACCTTCTGCTCCTGGATGACGAGCTTCTTGTACAGGTCGCTGTTCTCCCCGAAGGCCAGGTCGCCCAGCAGCAGGGCGGCAACGTACTCTTTGTTCGTCGGATCGAACGCGTCCCCTTTGTACCCGATATCGATGATCGGCAGCGTCTTGCCGGAATAGGTGACCTCGGCCGTCCGCTCAGCCTTCTGCGGCGGCTCGGGCTTGATCTTGGGGGGGACGTATCCTTTCTTCCACCCGCCGTAGTACTTCGTCACCAGCTTCATCGTGGCCTTCGGATTGATGTCGCCGGTAATGAGCAGGACGACGTTCTCAGGCCTGTAGAAGCGTGCGAAGAACGACTTGCTGTATTCATACTGCTGCGGCATCGCTTTGATGTCCGCTTCAAAGCCGATGGTCGTATGCTTATAGGTGTGCACGTCGTACGCAAGATCCTGCATCTTTTCGTTCAGGACGGAGAAAGGGCTCGTGATGCTCTTGCGGTATTCGCCGTAGACCGCGCCTGCTTCCGTCTGGAACGCGGGCTCCTTGTAGTCGAGGTTTTCGAAACGATCGCTCTCGAGCTCGATGACCTTCTCCAGATCTTCCTTGGCGAAATTCAGGTGATAGGCGGTATAGTCATCGGTCGTGTAGGCGTTGGCGCTGGCGCCGATGCTCGTGATGATGCTATCGTACACGGGGCCTGAATATTTCTTGGTGCCGCGGAACATCATATGCTCGAAGAAATGGGCGAAGCCGGACTTTCCGGGCTCAACTTCGTCACGGCTCCCTGTCCGGGCCACCGAATAGTACGCTACGAGGCCCGGGCTCTCCATCGGAATCATGATCACCTTGAGCCCGTTGGGCAGGGTCTCGACGTAGGATTTGTAGGGGAAGATCGACTGAGCCATCGCGATGCTACCGATACAGAGGAAAAGAGAAGCAATCAGGAATTGTCTCATGATGACTC
>CAYZRX010000045.1:0-29313 GCA_964480945.1 uncultured Ignavibacteriaceae bacterium
GTCAGTCCCTCACTCGTTAGCGCTTGGAACGGATTTGCCGCTTTCTTTAGAAAAGAAAGCGGCAGAAAGAAACGTGGTCGAAATCGTAACTCCCCGTGAGGGAGCCTCCGACCCCACAGGCTGACATTTCACCCCCGTCAAGAGGGGAAGAACTTCCAGCGCAAGCTGCATGTGGGGGTGAAATGGAACGCACGAAGAAGCCGTCCGCCACACCTGCCGAACGATTTCGACCTGCCAGGGGATGATACCCTTGTCGCGAAATCGCGGAAAGCTGGGGGGCGATATGAAATCCATTTCAAGCCACCCCGGGAATTCAGCCGGGTCCGGCCAATCCCCTCGCACCTTTCCTACGTGAGCGCTTTTTGAGCGGCGGCGAGCCCGGCACCGGCTTCGAATTTGTATCCGGCGCGCTTCAATCCTGTCTCGATCGCGCTGAGCGTTGCCATGATGTCGCTCGGCCCCACCGCCCCCATATGTCCGACCCTGAAGTACTGATCCCGGATCGCAGGATGTAGTCCGCCCGCGACAATCACGCCAGCCTCATCGATGTACTTCAGAAGCGTCCGGTCGACTCCCTTGGGATAGTAGATCGCGCTCAAGGTGGTTGCGCAGAGCTGCGGGCGCTTCGGGACCTGGCTCAATCCAAGCCCGGTCAGACCCGCCTTGAAGGCACCGCCAAGCTTGCGATGGCGCGCGAACCGGGCGTCCATCCCCTCAGCCAGTATCTCCTTCAAGCTGACGTCGAGCGCCCAGACGAGGTTGACAGCGGGAGTCGCGAAGTAGCTTGCCCGTCGACCTTCGTACGCCTGCATGATCGGCAGCCATTCATTCCAGTCCGCATAATAGTTGCTGACGGGGGTTTTCCGTTTGCGGAACGCATCCATCGCGCGCGGACCCGCCACGACAAGAGCCAGTCCCGGCGGTACGCCGATAGCTTTTTGAGACGCCGTGAGCGCCACATCAATCCCCCATTCCTCCTGGCGCATCTCCTCCCCCGCCGTCGCACAGACACCGTCGACCACCACCAGGACGTTATGCTTTCTCCCGAGCGCCGCCAGTCCTTTCACGTCCATCGCAATTCCGGTGGAAGTATCCACGTGGGTAATCGTCATCAGCTTGGGTTTGACGGAGTCGAGAGCCTCCTCCACCTCCTTCGGTCCAGGTGCATCCCCGACTTCCCGGGCGTGCACGTGCGTCACCGCCGCGCCGTAGCGCTCGAGTATCTTCGCAAATCGATCGCTGAAATAGCCCGTGTTCACGACAAGCGCCTTGTCGCCCCGTTCGATGAGGTTCGCTGCCGCCAGATCCATCGCCAGCGTCCCCGAGCCGGCCACAACGAAGGGCTGCCCTCCCGGGGCGAGGAAGACCTTGCGCATATTCTCAAGCGCCTGGCCAAAGACATCAATGAAATTGGCTGCCACGTGGCTTGTCGTCGACATGCCCATCGCCTGGAGGACGTCGGGTGTGAACTCGATGGGGCCTGGGATCATCAGGAGTTTGCGGTTTTTCATAGCGTTTCCTCTTCTGTACAATTGCAGTTGTGCTCGCCTTGAGGTACTTATCGTCGGCACCAGCAGATAAGACTCAGGACCGGGGCTGCCTGAAGGTACAGAGTGTTCATCTCACCTTCAACCCAGCGAAGGCAAGATTTCTTATTGGGGAGGAGAAAAATTGGCAGTCCTGGGAGCCCCATCCGTTTGTTGCAGCAGCCGGAGGAATTTCGGTGGAGAGTTTTTCATTTATTCTCTACATTGTCGTCAGAATTGACGCTTTCCATTCTTA
This sequence comes from uncultured Ignavibacteriaceae bacterium, assembly GCA_964480945.1. Classification (GTDB taxonomy): domain Bacteria; phylum Bacteroidota; class Ignavibacteria; order UBA10030; family UBA10030; genus VGWB01. The sequence goes on from CAYZRX010000045.1 coordinate 1,783, forward strand.
CCGTACAACAGCCACCCCTCATTCTCAGAAAGGTCCTGGCATGAAAAGACACAGCGCTTGGTTGATCCCTTTGCTGCTCCTTATTGTGAGCACTTCTTTGCGCGCCCAGCAGGAAGCGCGCCTTCTCAGGTTCCCCGCCACGCACGGGGATCAGATCGTCTTCACGTACGCCGGCGACCTCTACACCGTCGCCGCGGCGGGAGGAGTCGCACGGAAACTCACGAATGATGTTGGATTTGAGATGTTTGCACGATTTTCTCCCGACGGAAAGCAGCTCGCGTTCACTGCTCAATACGACGGCAATACCGAAGTCTACCTGATGCCGGCAGAGGGGGGTGTCCCGAAACGCCTCACCTTTACCGCCACTCTTGGGCGTGACGATGTATCCGACCGGATGGGTCCCAACAACATCGTGTTCGCGTGGCGCGACAACAAGACGATTCTCTTCCGGTCACGGATGATCGAGCCCAACAGCTTCATCGGACAGCTCTTCCTTGTTTCCACGGATGGTTCGCTGCCACAGCAGCTCCCGCTCCCACGCGGCGGATTCGGTTCGTACTCGCCCGACGGGAAGAAGCTCGCCTACAACCGCGTTTTCCGCGAGTTCCGAACATGGAAACGCTACCGGGGCGGGCAGGCGGATGAGGTTTGGATCTACGACTTCGATACAAAGAAGATCACCAACGTCACCGACAATCCCGCGCAGGACATCATCCCGATGTGGAGCGGCAACACCATCTACTTCCTTTCCGACCGCGACGAGAACAAGCGTATGAACCTGTATGCGCAGGACCTGACAACGGGGCAAACGAAGAAGCTCACCGATTTCAGGGAATTCGACATCAAGTTCCCCTCGCTCGGTGACAAAGCGATCGTCTTCGAAAACGGGGGCTACATCTACCGGTATGATCTGACCGCCGGCACGTATGCGAAAGTCCCCATCGTCATCAATGAGGACTTCAACGGCGGGCGCGGAGGGCTCATCGACGTCAGCAAACAAATCGAGAACTACGAGATCGCGCCGGACGGAAACCGCGCTCTCTTCGGCGCCCGCGGGGACATTTTCACCGTACCTGCCAAATACGGCAACACGAGAGACGTCACTCAGACACCCGGCATTCACGAGCGCAACTCCAAATGGTCGCCGGACGGCAAATGGATTTCCTACGTCTCCGATGCAACGGGTGAGGACGAGATCTACATCATGCCGCAGGACGGGAGCGGGTCGCCCGTTCAGCTGACCAGCAACAGCGACACCTACAAGTATCAACCCCTCTGGTCGCCGGACAGCAAGAAGCTAATGTGGTCTGATAAGAAACTGCGACTGCAGTACGTCGACATCGCTTCAAAAAAAGTCACGCAAGTCGCACAGGCAACAGCTTGGGAGATCACCGGGTACGCCTGGTCGCCCGACAGCAAGTGGATCACCTACGCGAAGCCGGAAGAAGAGTGGATGACGAAGGTGTACCTGTACTCGATCGACAGCAAGGAGAGTCTCGCCGTAACCGACGGCTGGTTCTCTTCGTACGCACCGGCATTCAGCTCTGATGGAAAATACCTGTTCTTCGTGTCGAACCGCTCGTTCCGTCCCACCTACAGCCAGACGGAATGGAACCATGCGTATCTGGATATGGCCAAGATCTACCTTGTGACGCTGGCTCGAGATATCAAGTCACCGTTTGCCCCGAAGAGCGACGAAGTGAAGTTGAAGGAGGAGAAGAAGGAAGGAGCAGGGGCTGCGGAGAAGACGGACAAGAAGAAAGAACCGGAGACCACCGTCACTGTCAAGGTCGATCCGGACGGCCTGCAGCAGCGGATCGCTGTGGTCCCTGTCTCAGCGTCGAGCTACCGGGATGTCCTCTCCGTGGGGAACAAGATCTATTACATCCGACGCGGAAGCAAGGATGAGAAGTCCAAGCTGCTTCTGTACGATCTCGAGAAACAAAAGGAAACGGAGCTTGGCGAGGTCAACGGCTATGAGGTGTCGGCCGACCAGAAAAAAATGTTGGTCAGCCAGAGCGGTTCCTATGCCATCATCGACCTTCCGACTGCGAAGATCGAGGTGAAGGAGAAACTGAGCCTCGCCGAAATGAAGGTCCAGCTGGACCGACACGCCGAGTGGGCGCAGATCTACAACGAATGTTGGCGCCAGATGCGCGACTTCTTCTACGCACCCAACATGAACGGCGTGGACTGGCCCTCGGTGAAGGCAAAGTACGCACAGCTCATCCCCTATGTCAATCACCGCGCAGATCTGACCTACATTCTCGGCGAGATGATCGGTGAGCTGAACTCCGGGCACACGTACGTCGGCGGCGGGGACATGCCGAAGCCCGAGAGAGTCAAGATGGGATTACTGGGCGCCAAGGTGGAGCGAGACCCGGATTCGAAGTTCTACCGGATCGTCAAGATTCTTAAGGGCGAGAACTGGGACCCAGACGCTCGCTCCCCCCTCACCGATATCGGCGTGGACGTCAAGGAGGGAGACTACATCCTTGCCGTCGATGGAAAGCCGACCAATCAGGTGAACAATCTTTATGAGCTGCTGGTGAACAAGGCGGACAAACAGGTCACGCTCAGAGTGAACTCTGCTCCCAAGGAGTCCGGCAGCCACGAGACCGTCGTCGTGCCGACGGACGACGAACAGGGGCTGTACTACTTCAACTGGGTCCAGACAAACATTGAGAAGGTCACCAAGGCGACGAACGGCAAGGTGGGGTACGTTCATATCCCCGACATGGGTGTCAGCGGCCTCAATGAGTTTGTCAAATACTACTATCCTCAGCTCAGGAAGGAAGCGCTCATCGTCGACGTGCGGGGGAACGGCGGAGGCAACGTCTCACCGCAGATCATCGAGCGACTTCGACGGGAGATCGCGATGATCGACATCGCGCGCAACACAGCTCCCAGTATCGATCCGGGCGGCACCATCCTCGGGCCCAAGGTAATGCTCATCGACGAATTCTCCGCCTCGGACGGCGATATCGTGGCCTACAGGTTCAAAAAATACGGGCTCGGGACCTTGATCGGCAAGCGGACGTGGGGAGGCGTCGTGGGGATCCGGGGGTCACTGCCGCTTCTCGATGGCGGTTTCCTGAACAAGCCCGAGTTCTCTCGGTATGACGTCGAGGGGAAGGAGTGGATCATGGAGGGCCACGGCGTCGATCCCGACATCGTGGTCGACAATGATCCGGCGAAGGAGTTCGCAGGCGAGGATCAACAGCTCAACAAAGCGATCGAGGTAATACTGGAAGAGATGAAGAAGATGCCGGCGAAGCTGAAGCCGCCACCGCCGTATCCGAAAAAGTAAGGTTGGGCTTTCCATTCACCAGGGAGGAGTACTGCTGTTGAGAAAACAAAACCGGCGGTACCGGATTCGACGGCCGTGGCGAATGCTTGGCAGCCAAGATTCCGGAGCTATCGCTCCCGCTGGACGGCCATCACCGTAAGGTCGTCCAATCGGGGTGCACCGTAACGGAACGTCGCGAGATCATGTAGACACGCGGCGACCATATCCTTCGGTGCGAACGACCTTTGATGACCGACGAAGGACATCAGCCGGTCCTCGCCGTACTCCACGTTCGACGGATTCCTCGATTCCGTAAGTCCGTCGGTATAGAGCAAGAGCAGATCGCCGGGAGAGAGCGTCACCTTGGTGAGGGAATACTGGGTTTGAGTAAACAGCCCGATCGGCAGACCGGTCGCCGGGATTCGCATCACGTTCTTCCCCTGGATGAGCAAGGGAGGGCAATGACCGGCATTGCAGATCTCAACCTCCCCGGACCCCGTTGCCTTTCCGCACACAAGCGTAGCGAAGTGGGTCGGAAGTGTCCCTCCGGCAAACAAGTGATTCGCCCGCTCCGTCAACTGATCGACCGGGAGATTCGTCATCACGAGACTTCGGAAGATGGCATGGAGATGCGACATCAAGATGGATGCTGCGACGCCCTTTCCGGAGACGTCTCCGACGAGAAAGTAGACGGAGCCCGGCTGGTCAGGCGGCTCAATGAGATCGCAGTAGTCGCCGCTCACGGGACCGGCAGGTTCATAGTGATGAACGACTCGCCAACCGTTGACGGCAAGCTCTTTCTTCGGCAGCAGTGCCGATTGGATCTGATATGCGAGGTCCAGATCGTCCTCCAGCGCCTTGCGCTGGGCCTCCGTCAGATGATCGAGGCAGTTTCTGCAGAGGGGATCGGCCAACAGCCGATCCTGTTCCACAGAATCGTGGCAAACGTCGCATTGGCCATACGTCCCGTCCTTCATCCGCTCGAGGGCTTGATCCACATCGCGAAGCAAACTGGACAAATGCGCGGCCTCCATACCTCCAGCGACCGCACTCTGGAGCCTTTTCTGCCGGTCGAGAAGCTGAGATCGAAGATGCGTTTCGATGAGGGGATCCACAGGCCCTGCCCTTTCAGTGGTCAATGGAAGAATGTGTCTCCAATATACGCAAAAAGGGACAAAGAGGATGCGTGATGTTGGAGGAGAAAGATTGCGAGACGAAGGGCGGCTCAGGGCCGCGATCTCGGGGGATAGAGGGCGAGAGGAAAAAGAAGGCGCCGGCACACTACCGGCGCCCTCCGCAGTTCTTGCCGGAACCTAGTTGGCCGGGGACAACAACTCCTCATCAATCGCTTGTTTCAGTACATCCTTTGGCAACGCCCCGACGGCCATCTTGGGCTTGCCGTCCTTCGGGACGAACAGTAGAGACGGAATACTCATGATCCCGAACGCCCCGGCGAGCTCTTGTTCCTCTTCGGTATTGACCTTGTAAAAGTCGACCTTCCCGGCGTACTCCTTCGAGAGCTCCTCAATCACAGGACCGACAATCCTGCACGGGCCGCACCACGGCGCCCAGAAATCTATGAGACAGGGCAGATCGCCCTCGAACTTCCATTCCTTGTTCTTCTCGTAGTCGAAGACCTTTTCAAAGAAAGCCTGCTTCGTCAAGTTTTCCGGCATAGTGTCCTTCCTTACGATTGGGTAGTTGGTTTATTTGCTTCAACGACGACATAGTAGTGGGACCGGTTCAGGGATCCCTCTTCGAGGATCTTGTAGTCCCTCAAAAATCCTCTCAGATCGGCCTGACCCAGCCGTTCCTCCATCGGCGGCCCGAGTTCCTCGGTCTGCTTCTTCCACTCCAGGATGAGTATTCTCCCGTTGTCCTTTGTTACACGCGCCGCCTCCCCGATGAATCGCCGAATATCCGCGTTCTCGTGCGTTACGAAGGCGAGGAGGGTCAGATCGGCGAGAGTATCTTCAATGGGGATCTCATATTCTTTCGAGGCGAGGATCTTCACGTTCTCACCGATACCCTTCTGCTTCAGAATGCCGATCATCTCCGGGGACATCTCGACAGCAAAGACTCTCCCCTTCCCACCGACGATCTCTGCAGCCGCCCGGGTAAAATAACCGCTGCCGGCTCCGACATCCACGAACGTCATGCCCTCCTTCAAACCGGCGTCCCGCAGGGTCTCCCCGGGCGGAAGGAGCTCGTAGCGCTCGTCGTTTTCCAAGCTTTGCAGATTTTGCGGAGAAAACTTATGCATAGAGTAATTCCTCAGTGATCGAGCTATTTCTTCGTTTCTGCCTCTGTGTTTGATTTGATGCTGGAATCCCGAAAAAGGTTCGTCAACGCTTGGGCTCAGCCCGGTCGATCGCAAGTTGGAGGGTCGCACAGAGGCTCCAATTTTGAGGATCCCCTGAGAGGCGAGCATGGAACGCCTCCCTTCGACAGAGCGTTGTAGAGAAACACAATCCGAGCACGAAGGCAAGGAAAAAGGAGCAAAAAGTGCCAGCCTACAAGTATCTGATCATCGGAGGCGGGATGACTGCCGACTCTGCGGTCCGCGGCATCCGGCAGCTCGACAAGTCGGGTTCCATCGGACTGGTGACAAGTGAACCTCACCCCCCGTACAACCGCCCCCCGCTCTCGAAAGGTCTGTGGAAGGGCGATCCTGTCGAGAAGATCTGGCGCACGACATCCGAGCTCGGCGCAGAGATGCATCTCGCTTGCAGAGCAAAGCGGATCGATCCGGGCAACAAGATGGTGCTCGACGATCACGGCACCGAGTACCGGTTTGAAAAGCTCCTTCTCGCGACGGGAGGGAAGGTCAGGCGGCTTCCCTTCGAAGTCGAGGGCATCATCTATTTTCGAACGCTCGATGATTTTCACCGACTGGAAACGCTCGCCGGGCAGCGAGAGCGGTTTGTCGTCATCGGAGGCGGCTTTATCGGATCCGAGGTGGCAGCGGCACTGACGATGAACAAGAAGCAAGTAACGATGATCTTCCCTGAGGAAGGCATCGGCGCGCGCGTCTATCCTCGCCGTCTCTCCTCCTATCTCAACTCATTCTACCGGAGCAAAGGGGTCACCGTTCTCGCGGAGGACGGCGTATCGTACATCGAGAAGCGCAACTCCTCTTACCTCATCAGGACAACGAAAGGACAGGAGGTCATCGCCGACGGTGTCGTCGCCGGCATCGGGATCCAGCCACATGTTGAGCTCGCACAGGCAGCCGGATTGAAAGTCGAAAATGGCATCCACGTTGACGAGCATCTCCGAACCTCGCATCCCGACATCTTTGCCGCCGGGGACGTCGCTAACTTCTACAATCCTGCATTGGGGAAGCGCATCCGCGTAGAGCACGAGGACAATGCGAACACGATGGGCGACGCCGCGGGCAAGAACATGGCAGGCGAGAGGATCCCGTACGTCCATCTGCCCTTCTTCTATTCCGACCTCTTCGAGCTGGGATACGAAGCGGCCGGCGAACTTGACTCACGCTATGAGGTCGTGGAGGACGGGAAACAGCAGTTTGCCGAGGGAATTGTCTACTACCTCGAGGGGAAACGGGTGCGAGGCGTGCTGCTTTGGAACACGTGGGGACAGGTCGACAACGCCCGAGCCTTCATTGCTGAGCCCGGCCCCTTCGCAGTCAAGGACGTCCTGGGCCGTCTCCCTGCCTGAACATGTCAATCCGATCTGAACGTCGCAAGCAGACTGACGTTTGGATCGAACACCAGACGCCGGGGGATCGACGTACCCTTCACGGGCACCTCCATCTGCGTTGCCCGCTCCGCCGGAATTTGGAGAGTGAACTGCAGCGTGGTGCCGTCTTCAGCGACAACCTCAACCGTTAAAGGGAATCGAAACGGAGCGAACCTCTCCCCTTGTGTGATTCCCAGCCGGAGCATGTGAGACGCCCCGTCGAATTCCCAATGCGTCGTGATCTCGGCGAAGCCCGGTCGGCGCAGCCATTGATCGAAGAACCAGCCGAGCTTCCGGCCCGAGCTCTCCTCGAATGCCGCAAGAAGATCATCGCTGTTCGCAGTCCCGTGACGGTGCTTCTCATAGTACAACCGTATCGCTCGAAAGAACACCGAGTCCCCAACCAACCCGCGCAGCATGTGCAGCACCCATGCACCCTTCTGATAGCTGTTGGTGTTCAGGAGGCGCATCAGATTCGTCTCCAGCGTATCGACCACCGGCCGTTCGCTGGCCACGCGGGATCGTACGATCTGGTCACGCGATCTCCTCATCGAGACAGCGAACGCCGAGTTCCCCTCAGACTTTTCGACCCACAACTCCTGGAAGTACGTGGCAAAACCTTCCGAGAGCCAGAGGTGCCCCCATTCACGCGGCGTCACGGCGTCTCCAAACCACTGGTGCGCAGTCTCGTGGGCGATGAGATCCGCAGTCATCCTCCGTCGCTGGAAGATGTCGTTGCTGTAGAAAATTGCACTCGCATTCTCCATCCCTCCGTAGGTCGTCAGGCTTTGAACGTGGGCAAGCTTCTCGTATGGAAACGGCGCCACCGTTTTCGCGAAGAGCTCCACGATCGGCCCGGCCTCCTTGAACGGCCCCGGCAGATAGTCAAGCAGTTCCGGAAGGACGTACACCGATTGAGGAACCCCGGGCGGAAACTCGCTGAGGCCACGCGCCGTCAAGCCGAGATCGTACTGAACCAGCGGTCCAACAGCAACAACCATCACATACACCGGTACCGGCCGGGATTCAACCCACTGTGTCTCCGCTCGCGGCCTGCCGCCGGGTTCACCCGTTCCGGGAAGCAACCGCCGGCTCAAAAGCTTCCCGTTGGCAACGACATTCCGATCACCCGGGACTCGCACGGTCCAGGTCAGCGTGGCCTTGTCACTCGGGTGATCGACCGAGGGAAGCCAGTATCTGGCACGGTTCGGCCAGTTGTCACCGAAGCAGCTCCACCGGCTTGGATCGCTCGATTGAATGATCAGACCGTCCTTCGGCTGGCCGTCGTACCGGACGGCAACGAGAAATGTATCCGCCCTCCCCCGGAACGGTTTGTCGATTGCGACTCCGATGCCTGCGGTGTCTCGAGAGAAACGCGCAAGTCCCGCATTGAACCAGACGTTATCGACCCGAAGGCCGACGAGATCGAGCCTCAGGCGCGTCACGGGGAGGTAGCGGCGCACGAGAATCTCGGCATAGCCTTCGATGGAACGTCCGGTGTCCGGCAGATCAAGCGTGAATCCATAATGAAGCACGTCGATGCCCGGCTGATACGGGTGCTGAGGTTCAACCTGAGCGACAGCGCGACCGGCGCAGGTTAAGGCGGCAACGACCAAGAAAGCGAGCCAGAATTTGACTTTCAAATCGATCCCTCCTTCGTTCACAATTCTTCGTCACCGCAGAAAGAGGATCGCCACACCCGCGACGGCGATGAAGGCACCGGCGATAGCCCTCCAGCTGAGGACCTCTTTCTGAATATACTTAACCAACGGCAACATAAGGATGGGAACCGTCGCCATCAGCGTCGCGGCGATGCCGACCTTCGTGTGGCTGATCGCAATCAGACTCAGCGTGATGCCCAGATAGGGGCCGAGGAGAGCCCCCAGCAGCGTGAACCCAATTGCCTTTCGGTCCCTCAAGTAGATCTGCATCGTGTTCTCGTACCGCCCGCTCAGTTTCGCCAGCGGGTAGAGAACGAGAACGGCGGAGACGATCCGCACCAGCGTCGCGACAAAACCATCAATTGGTCCTTCGATAAAGGCGAGCTTCGCGATCACGAGTCCTACACCCTGACACACTGCGGCGAGGATGCCGTACAGAATGCCGAGCCCGTAGTGCCGCTCGTAGAGAGTGAGCGACTCTCGCCGCTCCAAGACTACGATCCCCACACCGGCGAGCGTCACGAGCATTCCCAGAATGCCCGCCAAAGCGATGATCTCATCAAGGAGCAGGAAGGCAACAACGGCGCTGACGGCTGGAGCGAGCGCTGCGATGAGCATGGTCAGCCGCGCTCCAATGTACTCGTACGCCTTGAATAGAAACGAATCGCCCAGAACCAACCCGATGATGCCGCTGATGACGAGATTCCTCAGCTGCGAAGAAGAGAGATGTACCTCGATCCCCGCGGCCACAACCGTTACGCAGAGCATGACGCTCGCGATCACCAGCCGGGTCACGTTCAGGCGGATCGGTCCCACCCGTACGGTCGCTGCGGCAAATGCCATCGAGCTGCCCGACCAGCAGCATGCCGTCAGCAGCGCGCTCAGTTCACCGAGGAAGGGCATAGGGATGGGAAGGGAAATCCCTCAAGATAGGTGCATTTGCCGGCAGCGCGTATGGGGCTGTCATGCCCCCTCAGTCCCGGCAAACAGGTGCTGGAGCTGCAGCGACGGGGCTTTGGTCTTGCTGGCAAGCGAGACGTATGTCCGGGCCACTGCGTCTTTCCCGGCCCCCAGCACCGTGCTGACGAGCCCCAGCGCCTGACCATAGTCCATCGGCGGCAAACCCTTGAGAATCTCCCGCCAGATCGCCTCCTCCAGCACATTGAAAGCCGTCTGCACTTCGGAAATGTCGAAGCCCGAGCCGAACCGTTCTTGCGCGATCGTCTCCGCATGCGCAATCATCGGCCCCACATTTCGCTCTTTCACACCCCGAACGGTCAGGACGTAGAGAGCTTTGAGGCGCTGATGTATTTGCTCCCTCCCGGCCTTCTCGTAGCCCTTCAGATGCGTGCGTTCCATCGCCGCCCCCGCCACCTCGAGTATATCCTTCATCGAATCCTGAAGAAGGTTTATGAGATCCATAGCGACACCGTCACAAATATGAGCAAGGAACCTCCCTCAATGTCTGACCGCCGATGACCGGCAATACGGAAGTTCCATATGATCGCTGATCTGCCCGCTCAACGCACCTCAAGATAATCCTTGTCCGGCAGCTTGGGGAACGGTGCGTGCGGCTCCGCCTGGTACCAGAAAGCGACGGAGGCGATGTCATCCTGCAGGGGCAGATAGCGGCCGTCCGATCTCCAGCCGAGCGCCTGGATTGTCACTTTCAGGTCCTTCTCGAACCGGATCGGATCCATGATGTGCCAGCGATACAGGCCGAAACGCTCCTGGGAGTTATAGAGACCATCGGGACGAATGACCTGAGCGAGGCCGCTGTAGGGGGAATTGAACTCCTGATATTGATGCGTCGTCTGGTTTTCGAAGTCGTACGAGCCGCAGAAGTAGTCCTCGGTCCCCGTGCCGCACACCGTCGGGAACTCGTCGTCCCCATCGATGTAGAATTTGATCTCCCCTTCTCCCCACCACCCGCCGTTGTTCACCCCCCACGCCATGTACGTGCCGACGTACTGTCCCCAGCCTTTGACGCCGTCCAGGATCGTATAGACCGATTTGTAGGGAAGCGGGTTCACCCGTCGAAACTCGGCGTGGAAATAGCCCGCATCCTTCGGCACGTCGGTCAGCGTGTAGTCCACCTGGTAGTACAACGTCATGTCTCTATCCCCGATGTTCTCCATCGTCATCCTGCAGGACTTGCGGAACGGCATTTCCCAGTAGCAGTTGAACGCGCTGCCGGGATTCACCGCGACAGGAAGCGAAGAGATCGGAGCGAACGTACCCCAGCCGTTGCCGAAGAAATCCCCCACCGGGACCTCAACCGAGGGCTGATCCTCGCCGTCCCAGTAGATTCGGAAAATCACGAATCGCCACCGTCCCGTCGGCGTCATCCAGATGTGCTGAATCGCTCCCGGTCCGTCGATCTCGGCCATCGTGAACACCTCTCCCTTCTTGATGTTCACGGAGGGCGAAACCTTCCATCCCTTTCCCAATTCCCGCGCGGCATTCTCATTCGTCCCGCTCGTCGCCATGCCGCCTTTCCCCTTTTCGCCTTTGGGATTCTCCGCAGAGATCGAACGGGTCTTCGCCTTCGAAAGCCTGGAGAGGTTGCCGAGGTTCATATTCAATCCATTGAAGTTGGTCGCTTGAGCGTGAAGTTCATTCGTCATAAATCCTCCAACGAGAAGTAGACAGGCAAATCTGATGAGATTCTTCATGGGAGTTTCTCCTTCGAAGTGATTGGCGCATCTGACGGTGGAATGGTGTTGCACGAAGGTAGCGGATATGTGCTTTATTTTCAAGCTCCTTCCGGAGAGTCCGCCCGGGGAGGCAAGGGATACTCCCGCGGGTGGCGCGGCAGAAAGAATCCGGCTGCGGATCATCGACAGCGCAATCCAGTTAGTCCTTCTTGATCTGGAGAAAAAGCCTTACCTTGGCAGAGTTGTTCGCAGGGCGGGTCACCGCTCATCGGAGCCAAAGGCTCATGCGCCTCTGGCGCAAAGACACCTCTCAAAGAAAGGATCAACAGTTGAAATCGACACTCGCACTACTTGTTGTCCTCGCGCTTCTGGCACCACGTGCGGGTGCACGTCAAAAGGAAGCCCTCAAAACCCAAAAGGACAAGATCAGCTACAGCATCGGTCTTGACATCGGCAGGAGTCTGAAGCGACAGGCGATCGATGTGGACCAAAATCTCCTCATTCAAGGTCTTAAGGATGTCCTTTCCAACCATAAGCAACTCCTCAGCGACGACGAAGCACGCGAGTGCCTGACGACGTTTCAGAGAGAACTCGTGGCCAAGCGGACTGAGGAAGCCAAGAAAGCTGGAGAGGCGAACATGAAGGAAGGCGAAGAATTTCTTGCCAAAAATAAGAAGAAGCCCGGCGTTGTGACGCTTCCGAGCGGGCTTCAGTACAAGATACTCAAAGAGGGAACAGGGAAGACGCCGAAGGCAACCGACACGGTCATCACGAATTACCGCGGCACGTTGATCAACGGCAAAGAGTTCGACAGCTCCTACCGGCGCGGCAAACCGGCCACCTTCCCGGTGGACCAGGTTATCCGAGGCTGGACGGAGGCTCTGCAGCTGATGAAGGTGGGTTCCAAATGGCAGCTCTTCGTCCCGTCTGAGCTCGCCTACGGTCCGAACGGCGCGGGGACGGACATCGGTCCGAACACGACGTTGATCTTTGAAGTCGAGCTAGTAGGGATAAAGTAGCTCCGGCCGCCAATTCCCCCCGCAATAGAAAAAGCCGGGAGCCGCAAGGATCATTGGTGCCGGCTCTCGGCTCTTCTTTTCTCTCGGTCAATGAGTTGGTTGCTCTCCCTCGCCGGCGCCCTTCGAGTCCAGGATGATGCTGAAGGTTGACCCCTTGCCGATATCGCTCTCGACCGTGAGGTCGTACCCCATCAAGCGGCACAATGATCGTGAGATGGTCAGGCCGAGGCCTGTCCCCTCATAGCCGCCAGCCTCGGCAACTCCCGCGCGCTCGAAGGCCTCGAAGATCTCATTGAGTCTGTTTCGAGGGATACCGATCCCGGTGTCCGCAACATCGATACGAACAGGGCGATGGTGTTCATCCGTAGCGACGCGAATCACGACGCTCCCCCGCTCGGTGAACTTCAGCGCATTTCCGAGCAGGTTGATCAACACCTGCTTCAGCTTCTGCTCGTCTGCCTCAAGCGGGGTCGTCTGAGGAGGAATTTCGGCAAGCAGGCCGACGACGCCGGAACGGATCAGGCCGTGCATCTCCTCGATCGTCTCACGAACAAGCTCCGGGAGCGAAACCGGAGAAATCGTGAGCTCCAGGCGACCCGATTCGATTCTTGAAAGGTCAAGCATTTGATTGATGACACTGAGGAGATGTTTCGCGTTTGCGAGGATCTTTTCGAGATAGAGAAGGTCCTGCTGATCGAGACTCTCTTCCTTATTCTTTGAGAGGACGTTTGCAAATCCGATCACCGAGTTCAGGGGGGTCCGCAGCTCGTGCGTGATATGCGTGAGGAAGTTGCTCTTCGCATTGTTCGCCTCCTCCGCTCTCTTCCTTGCTTCCTCGAGCTCAGCGATGGCACGGCCCAACTGATCGTTTGCCCGTTCGAACTCATCCTTCTGCGTCACCACTTGAGCCGTACGCTCGAGGACCCGCTGCTCGAGGTCGGTCACGAGCGTTCGGATTTCCTCGAGAGCATTACCCTGCTGGGTAACGTCGATCGCCATTCCCGCGCAACCGGCGACCTGCCCTTGGCCATCATGCAGAGGATGGACGTGAATCCGATAGTCGCGACCACGGAACCCGCTTTCAACTTGTCCCAACTTTCCGCCGAGCCCCCGCACATGAACTGCGATGATGGGAGAGTTCGGATCCTCCGTTCCGAGGAGCTCGTGGAGAGTTCGTCCAAGGTTCTTTTCCTTCGCGATGTTGAAGAAGATGGGAGCGTCCCCCTCAATGGAGGTGATCCGAAGGTCCCTGTCGGTCGTCCACAGAACGACGGGGAGTCCCCGCGACACTGAGCGGAGCATGGCTTTTGCCACGCGGTGCGACTCCTCGAGCTGTTTGCGCTCCGTGATGTCGGTAGCGAGGCCGATGACGCCGCTGAGGTTCCCCTTGTCATCGCGCAAGGGAGAGAAATGAGATTCGAAAACGCGGTCGCCAAAACGATCGATGGAACTGGTCATCTCACCGGCGAGCGCGCCCCGAAATTTCTCCTGGATATCCGGGATATAAGGATAGACTTCAAAAACCGAGCGGCCGACGAGCTCGCCGGGCTTCTGCCCAAGCTTCTCCAAACCCTTGCCGTCCGCAAGCGTGAACTTCCCGTCCCGATCCAGCGCGAACAGAACAATCGGCGCGCCCGCAATGACCATGTGGAGAAGGCGCCCCTGCTCGCGCGACGTCTCCGCCAGGGAAGATCCCACGCGTGGCGTTTTCCCGGTTCCCTGCGGGTGGCCGCGTTCGCCCGATTTGGCTGATTTCCTCTCTACAGGTTCTTTTCTGCTCACGGGCGAGTGCGTGGATTCAGATGAGTTCGATGAGGTGGTTTGATGAGGATATTCATCGACAGGTTGGCGTTAGGCAGGTTGGAGCTCGACGGCATCCGAAGCCAGTGGAAGCATCACCGTTACGCTTGTGCCTACCTTGTACTCGCTTTCGACGGCGAGAGAGCCCCCATGAAGTTCGGTCAGGCGCTTGGCGACCGCCAGCCCCAGTCCCGATCCCTGCTGTTCGTAGATCTTGCGCTCGAACTGCATGTAGGCCCCGACGTTGAGGAGCTGCTCGGGCGACAACCCGCGCCCCTCGTCTCGGATGATCAGTACGAATCGATCTCCCTTGAGCTCGGTGACGATTCGAAGGGGAGTCCCTTTTTTCGAATATCTGATCGCGTTGTCAAAAAGCTCCTCGAAGAGCTTGCTGAAGTAATCGGGTGAAATCGCAACGCATGCGGTCGTGAGCTTGAGCGAAAGGTCCGCCGTCCTGCCGGCTTCATATGCTCGCTGTCGTGCAGAGGCGTCGATGAGCTTGGAGATGTCAGTGGTGCGGCTTTTCCGAAGTTGCTCGATCTTCTGGTAATCCATTTTCAGGATTTCGATCTGGGCGTAGATCAGGAAGTTTTCGATCAGCCGGAGGAGTCGCTTGCCGTTCTTGTAGATGCGCTCCGCCATTTGAGAGACTTCTATGGGTTCGAGCTCCGCGAACTGCTTTCGAAGGATATCGGCGTACCCCAGAATGCCGTTGAGCGGCGTCCGCAGTTCGTGCGGAAGAGCCGTGCTCAGCTGCGCACGCAGTTCCTCAAGCTTCGTTTCTGCTTGCTGGACAAGGATGCGATGTTTCTGCAGCCTCGCTTCTACGGCAGCTACGATTTCAGCGGGCGAGAAGGGCTTGAGCAGGTAATCATCGGCCCCCAGCTGCATACCTTGACGCATGCTCCGCGGGCTCTGTTCGGCTGTAATCAGGATGAACGGGATCCAGGCCGTCAGAGGGTCGTTCCGGATCGCCGTCAGCACCTGATAGCCGTCCACGAGCTCCATCCGGACGTCGCAGATGATCAGATCGGGTAATTGCTTGCGGGCAAGTTCCAGCCCTTCCATGCCGTTTCCGGCGCCATAGACGTCAAAGTTGTTTTTCCGGAGCGTCATCACGATCACATCACGGATCGTCGCTTCGTCGTCTATGACAAGAACTTTTGTCACGGTCGTTCTGATTCCCCTATTCGACAAATTCCGGTAATAGCCAGCAGCTAAAATAACAAAAATCATCCAGAGAATCCAAGAGGCAGTACCGATGAGCAGATCGATCTACCCCCTCAACTCTCAATCGTGCTTTCCGATTTTCGGCCCTCATTTCACAAGCCTGTTGTATTTGTTCAGTATTGCCTTGAGTCGCTCGTGAGGAATGGCATAGACAGTATTGCCGTTGATACCGCTCATCGTCTCCGCGGCGATCATGGCATTGATGATCGATTCCTCCGTCGCTTGGACCGTCGCGGCAAAAAGCGGATTGATGCGATTATTCGGGAGCATTTGGATCGTCGCCACTCCCGAATCCCTCGAAGCGCCGGCGTTGGCAGTTGAGAACGCGATGAAGATGTCGCCGGAGCTGTTGGTGCCGATTCCACCATTCCTGGCAACACCAAGAGCGGCCCGCTTCGCAATCCTCTTCAGCTGATGGGGAAGCAGCGGCGCGTCCGTCGCGATAACGACGATGATCGAACCCTGGCCCAGGTCACCTCGCTTTGGCATCAAGTCCGTAATTTCTTTGCCGACTGGGACGCCCGCGATCATCAGCTGACTTCTCGCCCCATAGTTCGCTTGAACGAGCACACCAACCGTATACCCGCCAGCCCTCGCGTCCAACACACGCGAGGATGTGCCGATCCCCCCTTTGAAACTATGGACGATCATTCCCGTCCCCCCACCGACGTTTCCCTCTGCGACGGGACCTGATCGGGCATTGTCCAGCGCTTGGAACACATGTGAGGGCTTAACATGAAATCCATTGATGTCATTCAGGAAGCCATCCCATGTCTCGGCAACAACCGGCAGCGACCAGAGTTGAACCGTCTTGTCATGATGCTTCAATTGCCAAGCGATCACCGCGTCCCTCACCACGCCGACGCTGTGCGTGTTCGTGATCATCACCGGCCCCTCCAGGAAGCCGGATTCCTCGACCCACGTTGTACCGGTCATCTCTCCGTTGCCGTTGAGCGTCGACCATGCCGCAAAGACCGGCTCATCGGACATTTTGCCCTGCGGCAGGATGGCCGTCACGCCGGTACGAACCGGCCCCTCCCCCGCGACGAGTTTCCCTTCGCCTGAGATGATCGTGGTCTGCCCCACCTCGACCCCTTCAACGTCGGTGATCGCGTTCAAGGGGCCTGGTGTGCCCTCAAAAGGGATCCCCAAGTCGCGTGCCCGGGGCTTGGACTGGGAAAGTGAAATCTGAACCACCAATGAGCAGCAAAAGAGAGGGACAAGGAGAGATCGGAAACCCGGATGAGTCATGACTATTCCTCCTCGGGAAGGTACTTGAGAAATCGCCAATTGCTTTGAAGGTGAGAGAAATGCTTCTCAATCGTACGAAAAGAAGTGTGGGAATACAAACAGGAATCCCGACCAGCAATCGCTCCAAACCTTTCTCTGGGTCTTTTCCCGCCGGTCGGGATGTTCGAGGCAGTCTTCCTCTAGGGAATTAGGTCGATCTACTCATACCATTCGATGATACTGTAATATCTGAGCTTGCCGATTTTCCTTGCCTGATCGAGGGCGCTGGAACTATACTTGACTTTCGCATTTGCCCCGGTGCCTTTTAGAGTGACGGACGCTCCAGCATTCCCTGCTACGATGACCCCGCCGACGATCTGAGGCGTCCCGGCCGCCCCAAATTGGACCGTCGTATTGAAACCGTCGATGATCACCAGACCGTAGAAGCTGAAGTTGCCGTTGAACTGGACATTGCCCCGCACTACGAGAATACCATAACCGACGACGCTCCCGGTGAACTTGATGCTGAACGATGTGTCGTCGCCCGCATTGCAGTAGGTGATTGCCGGGCTGTTGGTGCTCCCCCACGTGACACCATTGTAAACACCATCAGTATTGTAAAGGTAATCTGCATTTGCCTTGTACTCGCTGAGGAAGCCTTTCGGGTCGATGGTCGACGTATCAACCTTGACCGGCGGAACACCCTTGATCGTGCTCCCGGAGCTGGCGACCGTCGACGAGTCCGACTTTACCATCGTGGTGACGCCCGGCTTGTCGCCGGTCCCAATGAGGTTCGTGCCGGTCGAATCGTAGTTGTGCCCATCCACCTCGGCGCCGCCCGCAATCTTAAATGAAACCGGCGTGGCACGAATGCCGATCGCCGCTCCGACCTGTGGAAACGGTTTCGTGGTCCGCAGCAGCTTCGCCTTCATTGCATAGCTCGAGTCTGCATAGTGGCCGACAGTCGCGATCCACAATGTATCACCCGACTCCTGGTACTGCACCGTATACGAACCCCCGTCGAATATCCCCGAGGTCGGAATGGGGTCCAGATTGCGGTCGTAGGCCCGGAGAGTGGTGTGAACCGCCAAACGGGCCAGGTTTCTTGCATAGATGTACTTTGTGTATCCGGTCTGAGCCGCAACGAGGGAGTTCGTGGAGCCGTGCATGCTGAACCCGATGATGCCGAACGCAAGACTGAGACCAAAAACCAAAAAGAGCGCTGCCCTTCCCATAGCTCTGACTCCCTAATAGTTCAGATTGTCCAGGTTTCTGGGGACAATTGTCTTCTCCCAGGTTACGGCTGCCCACGTCGTATCATACAGTGAATAGACGGGTTCGGAACTTTCAATCCTGAACGCCACATCGATCGCCTTGATCCTCCGAAGCTGCGAGAGAACCGTGATTGGAGTCTGGATTTCTTGGTACAAAGAATCGTAGTAGCTTATCCGGAGGTAGGTGAGGCCCCAGTTTTGTTGCACGGTCTTCACCCCCGACCGCCGAAACAGCGGAAATTCGTCGGGATTCTTGACCCCCTGCACCTGGCTGGTATCCCCGGCGAAATATGTCACGTCGTTGATGACGGAGTTGTTCTCAAGATCCGCGAAAAATCGGATTCCCGCCGAATCTGCCCAGAGGATCTTCTGTCCCGTGACGTGATGCCCAATCTTCGAAAAATCCCATTCAATCTGACGCGCCAACTCTACGGCATTCGTTTGCGTCACGACGTTGTACTGATTCTCGTACATCGTCGAGTTGATGTTCGTTTGAACGCGCGCGACCGTCAGCGCCAGCACGCCAAACACGATCGTCGAAGCAATGATATCAAAGAAGGAAGACATGGCACATCCCCTTTCCCTAGAAGTATCTGCGATAGACCGACAGGTCTCTCATCACGAGTGGAATGACGTTGTCATTGAAGTCTTTCACCATGTTTGCCTGGGCGACCGTCACCGTAATCCTCTTGTAGAAGGAGGTCCAGTACGTGATCATGTCCGGGAAGTCCTCGTCAACATAGTCAATCTTCACCGTCACAGTAAACCACCCGAGTCGGGGGTTCCAGGCCTTCCGGGTGTAGTTGTCATAGTCGTCCACATCGTCGAACTTGAGCTTCGATTGGAAATCGCCCGTCATGGAAGTGTCGACTCCGCCATTTCCCGTGATTTGTTCCCCGGCCCCGTCGCGCCCAAGTTGGTACACCGGCGTTAGATCGCTCGGCAAGAATGCCCTCACTCCGTTCAGGGTCTTCTCATCGAATTCCTTTGTGAGGATCTCATCCAACATCGTCTGACCAATGGAAAGCGCATCCAGGTTGGCCTCCATCTCGAGGCCCGTTGTGCTTGTCTTAATGAGGGAAGCGTTGACGTTGAGGGTAAGTGTCGAAAGGACAACAAATGCGCCGATCACCAGCAGGATCTGCCCTGTGTTCATTTCCCGTGCCTCCGTTTTGCTTTGATACGACTTTCGATATTTTTGCACAAAGCATGCCATTCGGTCGCTCAAACACTCTCGCGCGTCGAATGCCCTAAGTGTTCAACTTTTGAATGAGTTATGAAGATATTTCGATTGACTCAACCAGGCAACAGGCTATGAGGGGCTTGTCAATTCTACAAATGGCCGGGGTATCAAGGTCCACTCCAGATCTAAGAAAACTTCGGCATCGAACCGGCTTGATCAAGCGAATTGGCAACGCGAACAAGGCATTCCAAGCGGGCAGGATTGTCGCCTCGGCGGAAGCAAATCGAACACACGGCAGGAGAAGTGGTGAACGACAACGAATCGGGAAGGCTACGATTGCAGGCCGAATGCAGGTCGGAGAGAGCTCAGGGCGGCGCGCCGACGAGGTTCGCTTGAGAGAATGGCGGATCACGCCGCAGGATGGATCGCGCTCGGCGAGCGTTTGGATGAGGACTTCAAACGGAGGACGCGCGGCAAAACTTCGATGGCGCAGGGCGCGAGGCCGAGGAGCTCTCCATCCGCTTCGACGGGCACACGCTCGTCGGAGGAGACGAGGATGCGGCGGGCCTGAAAGTAGCTTACCCAGGACAGGTCTATATGCTTACCGACATAGATCTTGGGGAAATTCCACAATCGAGCCGGGATCCACTGTTTGTGAATGAGCACGACGTCAAGGAGTCCGTCGTCAACGCGAGCACGGGGGGCGAATTTCATTCCACCGCCGGCAAACGCGCCGTTGGCGGATACGACCCCGAGAAAAAAATCCCTGATGGGCTCGCGATCGTCCACTTGAACAGTCATCATCTGTTCCCGGTGGCGTGCTGCCGTCGCGACCGCGGCAAGCGCAAAACCCAGAAAGCCCCCCAGTTTCTTGCGCTGATGTTGGACGCGCTCGACAACGACAGCGGCGATTCCTTGTTGACACTCATTGATAAAGAACCGCTCGCTTTCATGCCCGTCGTTCTGGCGATACGCGACCCTGCCCAGATCCACTTCGCCAGATTCATCACCGCACACATCGGCGATCTGATCTTCGAGGCGTGCCGGCATGGCGAAACTTTTCGCCACATCCTGGGCGGTCCCGCTGCAAACGATTCCCAGTTGGCAGGACGGATTGATCATCTTCCCGTTCAAGAAAAAGCCGTTGATGACCTCTTGAATGGTCCCGTCACCCCCAACGGCAATGATGAGCTCCGACCCACGCTGGATAGCCGCACGGGTCGCCGAGGTCGCCTCCAAGGGACCCTTCGTCACGCAGAGCGAGTAGGGTCTCTTCAGTCTGCGGCCAATTTCAGCAACGATGGCCTCCTGCTTCTTGCCGGTCTTGCCGGCGGAGGAGGCAGGATTCACAACAATCTGCGCTGACGGGATACCCATCTTAGGAGCGGTCCGTAATCGGAGGGGGAGTCAAATCCAGGAAGATTTGTTGGCGAATTTGGGGATTCTTAAAGAAACATGCAAGCATCGATGTGAATCGAAGCCACGGCGTGCAGCTTTCAGGATCCGGGGGGGGCCAGCTGTCAATTTTGACCCGATGATTCTTGAGTTTCTTCAATCTTCGGTTTATAATTGAGCTACGGTTCAAACGACTCGGCCTGATCGAGTCCTGCGTTCCGGACATTCACCACTTGATACGGAGACAGACGTGGCCGCCAACGAGATACTCGAGTCTCTCACGCGCTGCATTGAACGGGGGAAGGTCAACGCCAAATCGCCCCATCCTCCCGACATGAAGGGGCAGGACGGTGCAGACGAGCTTGCCCGAAAGGCGCTCGATGCAGGTATTTCACCTCAGGATGTCTTGTCAAAGTCGATGGTCGTTGCCATGGAGCGCGTCGGCATAAGGTTCCGAAACAAGGAGATCTTCGTTCCGGACGTGTTGATGGCTGCAAAAGCGATGTCCGCGGCAATGGAACACCTGAAGCCCTTCTTCAAGACGGATGCCCTGAAGCACCGTGGGACGATTGTGATGGGGACAGTCCAGGGGGACTTGCACGATATCGGCAAGAAGATCGTCGCGATGGTCATAGAGGGGGCAGGTTGGCAGGTGGTGGACCTGGGAACGGACGTCTCGGCAGAGAAATTTCTCAACGCGGTCGATCAGAACCCAGGATGCGCGGTCGGCCTGAGCGCGCTTCTCACAACAACGATGGTGAATATGGAAACGACCGTGAAGAAGGTGAAGGGGAACCACCCCGGCACGAAGATCATCATCGGGGGCGCTCCCGTGACCCCGGATTTCGCGACGAAGATCGGGGCAGATGGATACTCGGCAGACCCTCAGGGCGCGGTTGAGTTCCTCAACACGCGGTGTCTGCAAGGCTAGATATGTGGAAGCCAACGCTAGACAATGCACACGTATTCTCACCCCCCCTTTCCGAACTAAGGATTGACCCGTCAGCCCTCGGGAGAGTTCTCGGATACAAGGGCGGCGAAACCCCGGAGGTCGTCAATACATTTATTGACGGAGTTCTCCCTGAGGTACCGGACCGGGTGGCGATCCAATGCGGCTTTCGAATCCTCCCGACGAGATCAGTCGCCATCTCCGACGACTCATTCTCTTGCGACGGCATAAGTTTCTCTTCCGGATCCATCATCGCCAAGCAGCTCACGCAGTCCAACACACTCGCCCTGTTCCTCGCAACGATCGGCCCGAAGCTCGAAGAGTGGTCGAAAGATCTTATGGCCGATGGCGATATGCTCCGCGCCTATATCGTCGACGCAATCGCCTCGGAAACCGTGGAACAAGTCGCGGAATGGTTGGAGAACAAGATCGGCGAGCACGCTGGAGGGCAAGGCTGGAAGATCACCAATAGATACAGCCCCGGATATTGTGGCTGGTCGGTGGCCGAGCAGCACAAGCTTTTCTCGCTCCTGCCGGCTGGATTCTGCGGCGTCTCATTGACCGAGAGCGCGCTGATGATCCCGATCAAGTCGGTCAGCGGCATCGTCGGCCTGGGCCCGGACGTGAAGCGAGGAGCCTACCAGTGTTCAATCTGCGATTTGAAGGATTGCTTCAGGCGGACGGACGAGCCGGTGGCGGCTCTCGATGAGCCATGAAACCGAGAATCGTCGTCGTCGGCAGCTCCAACACGGATATGGTCATCAAAATCCCGAGGCTGCCGAAGCCGGGAGAAACCATCCTGGGAGGGAACTTCTCGATGGCGGCCGGAGGCAAGGGGGCGAATCAGGCTGTGGCTGCCGCGCGCGCCGGTGGGAATGTGACCTTGATCGCCCGAGTAGGCGACGATATGTTCGGCAAGCAGGCGAAGGAAGGCTTCGAGCGAGATCGGATTAACACTGAGCACGTCACCGCCGACTCCCAGTCTCCTACCGGTGTCGCTCTTATCTTCGTCGATGAACGGGGCGAGAACTGCATCGCCGTCGCTTCCGGCGCCAACGCTGCGCTTTCCCCATCGGAGATCGCGAACGCGAAAGAAACGATCGCCTCCGCAGGTTCCCTTCTCCTCCAGCTCGAAGTTCCTCTGGCGACTGTCGAGGCTGCTGCAAGACTCGCCGCAGAGGCCGGCATACAAGCGATCCTCAATCCCGCACCAGCCCGACCGCTCGACGACAATCTCCTGAGGCTTATTTCCATCATTACGCCGAACGAAACAGAGGTCGAGTTGTTGACCGGCGTGAGAGTCTCGGACGATCACTCGGCTGCAGAAGCATCGGGTGTTCTCCTCGCGAAAGGGATTCCGACCGTGATCATCACGCTCGGATCTCGAGGAGCTTACATCGCGGAGAGAACCCGCCGCGAGCGTCTACCGGCATTCGACGTGAGACCCGTCGATGCAACCGCGGCAGGTGATGTCTTCAATGGCGCACTGGCGGTAGCCTTCGCTGAGAAGGCCAACCTCCATGATGCGGTGCAATTCGCGCAGGCTGCCGCAGCAATTTCCGTGACGAGGATTGGAGCCCAGCCGTCTATCCCCTTTCGGACCGAAATTGAGGAATTTCTGGGCAGAACCTAAACAATGCTGACCGATGGTTCGGGCCGTCATCCTGACGATATCTGAGGGACAAGAGAGTATGAACAGAAAACCGGAAAAGACGCCGCGGATCAATCGGTGCGAAGTCGTAAGGAGCCTAGCCCTGTGAAAAAGAAGGACGTCATGAAGGTTCGGAAGAGAGCGGCTGGACTTCTGGAGAAGGCAAGTATCGTGCTGACAGCGAAGGAAAAGGAAAACATCGAAGTATCAGACTTTGGGCTCAACGATACCGAGCACGTCGGCCTGCAGGTCGTCATTTACGAAAACAACGATCGGTATTGCGCGAAGGAGATCGTCCTCTTCCCCCGTCAAATATGCCCGGAGCATCGACACCCGGCTCTGAGCGAGCAAAACATCGGCAAGCAGGAGACGTTCCGATGCCGCTGGGGGGAGGTCTGTCTCTACGTCGAGGGGGAGCCAACGCGAAAGCCGAAGGCAGTTGTTCCGCAGAAGTACAAAGAACATCTCACCTCCTGGCACGAAATCGTTCTGCGACCCGGTGACCAGTACACGATCAAACCGAACACGCTGCACTGGTTCCAGGCCGGGAGCAGGGGAGCGGTCGTCTCAGAGTTCTCATCAACCAGCGACGACGAATCGGACATTTGGACCGATCCGACCCTCGTACGGATGCCCGTTATCGATTAGATTGTGCAGAGTGCCCTCGCGTCGATCTTGGCAACGGTCTGACGAGAGGCGTGGGTCGGGCAGTCTGCCCGACCGACAATACTGGGCAATCAACGAGATGCTGATAAGGCGGAATCATGTGAAGAACCCAACGACTCGCGGGATCTACTACCGACGTCATCTTCCTCATCTCCACTTACCGGATGCGACCTATTTCATAACCTTTCGCCTTAAGGGGTCGTTGCCTTCTGAAATCCTGAGAAGATTGCGGGAAGAGCGACGCAACAAGTCTGGGGCAGTGGAGACCAGAAAAGAAACGGATCCTCAGAAACGACCGTTCAGTCAGAAGGAGAGTGACAGTTTCCGGAGACTTGACGACCTGCTTGATTCGGGATTCACCGGACCGCGTTGGTTGGGTGAGCATGGGGTAGCGGCCATCGTGGCGGAGGCTGTTCAATATAGAGACGACAGACAATACGATCTGCTCGCGTACTCCGTAATGCCAAATCATGTTCATTTGGTGATTGATCTTGCGGGTCGACCAGACTGGTCGACCTACAGCCTGGTGAAGATTCTCCAGAATCTGAAATGGTATACGGCCCTCAAGTGTAACAAACAACTTCGCCGCGAGGGCGCTTTTTGGCAAGACGAAAGTTATGACCACGTTGTCCGCGACGGCGATGAACTCGAGCGGATTCTCCGATATGTTATTCAGAATCCTGTAAAAGCAGGATTGGCCAATCACTGGAAAGATTGGCCTTTCACCTTCTGTAGAGCAGGTTTGATCGAGGTGTGAGTAGGCGGCAATATCCAGTTCAATTCTGGCGCCGCGACTTGCAACAGATGGAGGGCGGTTAGCCCACAGGTCACGGTCTGTGAGGGACGAAGGAGTTGATGGAACGAGGGCTGACATCCAAGAAACGATTCATCGCGGCACTTGAGCGGCGGAAGCCGGATCAGCTCCCGGTGACGACGCATCACGTCATGCCGTCCTTCCTGAAGAACCAGTTGAACGGGATATCGAACGACGAATTCTTCGACCGATTCGGCCTCGATCCCATCCGCTGGTTCATTGCCTACAAGCCCGACGAATCCAAGGGCGAGTACTACGACCCGCACCACGTCCCTGGATACCTGGAGCCTCATCGGATCTCGTCCGACAACTGGAGGATCGAGCACGAGCTTTTGCCGGACCCGCAGTACGAGACCGTCCGCTACGAGTTCATCACGCCGAAGAAGACGCTCACGACGGTTCTGCAAAGCGACGAACATACCTCCTGGGTCGTGGAGCGGCTCGTGAAGAACAAGTCGGACATCGACACCATCGCAGAATATGCAACCAAACCCAAGTGTGACGTCGATGCCGTCAATCAAGAAGCACAGGCGTACGGCGAGCGAGGGATGATCCGTGGCTTCGTCAACTTTTTCGACGTCTACGGTCAGCCCGGATGCTGGCAGGATGCATCCGTGCTTTGTGGTATCGAAAACCTAATTCTGGCCACGTTCGAGGATCCCGAGTGGGTCCACACCTTCCTGAAGATTCTCTCTGATCGCAAAAGAGTCTTCATCCAGTCGCTGAAGGGAGCGAGATATGACGTCGTCGAGCACGGGGGCGGCGATGCTTCATCGACGGTGATTTCGCCCGCAATCTTCGATAAGTTCGTCGCCCCGTACGACGCGCCGCTCATCGAATTGGCACACTCGGTGGGGCAACGTGTTGTCTACCACACGTGCGGCGGGATGATGCCGTTCCTGGAGAGACTTGCGGAGATGAAGCCGGACGCGATGGAAACATTCACCCCCGAGGGAATGGGAGGGGATACGATTCTCGCCGAAGCAAAGAAGCGGATCGGCGATCGAGTGTGTATGATCGGAGGGTTCGATCAGTTCCATCATCTCAAAGGCTGCACGCCGGAGGAAACGCGCAGAGCGGTGCGGAAGTGCTTTCAAGATGCAGGAGAAGGGGGTGGCTACATCCTCTCCCCTTCCGACCACTTCTTCGAGGCGCAGATCGAGTTGCTCGAAGCGTTCGCAGACGAGGCGCGGAGGTGTGTGTATTGACAGATTGAAGTGACCGTCAACCTCGAAGGTGACGGTCACTTTCCCTGGCCCTCTCCTAAAAGGAGAGGGAACAATTGCTCACTGAAGCGTTGCGGCCAGCGTGCCTCCCTGCTGAAGTTCAGCCGGCTCCCTCAAGCGAATCAGCGTCTTTCCCTCTTCAAACGTGAGGGAAGCAGGCACCGATTTCCCGTCAATCATCACTTTCACATTGTTCGCCCGGGCGGAGCCGGTCCCGACAGCGAGCGTCTGCAGCTTCAGGCTTCCGTACGCGACCTTCAATGCTACATTCCGCGCACCGCGTCCCGTCTTCTGACTCCACGCGCCCCATCCTGTCCCTGTCGACCAGAAGGTTCTGAAATTGTCCTTGGAAACGGCCGGAGTAAAGTCCAGCCTCTTGGCCGGCCCGTCGCAGCGATAACCTGTCAGCGCGAGCAGCACCGCCCAGCTCGACATCGCCCGGGCATAGTGATGACCGCACTCCACCTCATCCCATGGGTTTCGATGCAAACCGTTGTAGCGATCGCGCACGGCTTTGACAATCTCCAGACCCTGATTGACCCAGCCGTCGTAGATGAGCTCGGCGGCCACCTGGTATTCGATGCCGGTCCATACCTCGTCGCTGTAGACGAACGGGAGCGCAGGACGATTGCCGTGGGGCCACGAACAGAGCAGTAATCCGGCCTCATCATTCAGCGCGTAGACACGCTGAACGTTGGCAAAGTCGGCCATCCGCCTCTTGAAATTGTAGTTGAAGATCGACTTGGCCGCCGTTTGTACGTGGCTCGAATTCAGCACGTAACCCAGTCCCACAGCGTGTGCGAGGTACTGTCCAAGCAGCTGGTCAGAGAGGCACCCGGTGCCATACTGATACTTCACGTTCACCATCGTCGTATCCAGCGCCGGTTTCTTGTCGCCCGGCGTCTGCTTGCACTCACAGTCAGCGCCGCAGTCCTCATCCTCCGGCGAAATCAGCTGCTTCGGAACCTGCAGGCCCTTGAGAACATAGACATCCTGTACGTAGTAATCCTTACCCCAGAGCTGCTTATCATAGAGCGTGCTCCCCTGTTTGAAAAGCCCGAGATACTCCTGCGCTTTGTCGGGTTCCCCCATCGCCGCGGCCATTTCCGATGCCGCCTTCAGGGCTGCTAGGTACAGGCTGCCGGTCATCGTGTTGGGTCCATAGAATTCGATGTCGTACGTGTTGTGCTGCTCTCCTTCCATCACCCCATTCTTGTCGGGATCCCACGGCATCGAGACCTGCTCCTTCGTCCACTCGAAGCCCTTCGGCGGTGGATCGCCGCTGCCTTTCCACGCGAATTCCAGCGCCTTCTTTATGTTCGGCCACAGTTTCCGGAGCCACTCGTTGTCTCCCGAGACCCTCCAGTCACGATAGGCCCGGACGATCTCCCCATTCTGTCCATCTGCACATGCCTTGAACTTCCACCAGTAGTCGCCGAGCGGGATCAACGTTCGGAAGGTCATGTAACCGTTGGGAAGCGTGTTGTGAAGGAAGGAGGTCTCGCGCATCGATCGCTCCAGCTGCGGGAACAGAAAAGCCAGCGTCTGTTCGTAGTTCCAAACGTGCGTGCAGTTCATCGGGCAGCAGCCGCCGTTGTCGCTATTCCCCTCGAATCCGAAGAACGATCCGTCCTCGAGCAGGATGCCCACGTTGGTCTTTAGCGTCGACATCTGGCTTGAGACCGCATCAATGACAGAGGCCGGCAGCGTGGAGCTGAACAGCGCGTCGTGGAACGGTCGGGTTTGGGTCTCGAGCCGTTCCTCGTGCGCGCCGAGGTACTC
>CAYZRX010000046.1:0-2452 GCA_964480945.1 uncultured Ignavibacteriaceae bacterium
CACATGAAAACCGGCAACTACGTCATCGGCGTCGATTTTGGAACGGACTCCGTGCGATCCGTCGTTGTTGACGCCGCGGACGGAGCAGAGGTAGCAAGCGCAGTCTTCACCTTCCATCGGTGGAAGGAGGGAAAGTATTGCGATGCCTCAAGAAACCAGTTCCGCCAGCACCCGCTCGATTACGTCGAGGGCCTCGAGTACACGATTAAGAAGGCGTTGCAGGAAGCGCCCGCCGGCACGGGAGCCAACGTTCGCGCGATCTCTGTCGATACGACCGGATCGACTCCGGTTGCGGTGGATGAACGCGGGACTCCGCTAGCATTGCTTCCGGATTTCAGCGAGAACCCGAATGCGATGTTCGTGCTCTGGAAGGATCACACGGCCGTGCAAGAAGCCGGAGAGATCAACGCGCTCGCGAAATCCTGGGGAGGGGCCGATTACACGCAGTACGAAGGGGGCGTTTACTCGTCCGAATGGTTCTGGGCGAAAATCCTGCGCGTCCTTCGCGCCGATCCAGCCGTCCGAAAAGCCGCCTATTCGTGGGTCGAGCATTGCGACTGGATACCGGCACTCCTCACCGGAAACACCGATCCGCGCAAGCTCAAGCGGAGCCGATGCGCAGCAGGACACAAAGCGATGTGGCATGAGTCGTTCGCTGGTCTGCCTTCGGAAGAGTTCCTCGTAAGGCTCGATCCCTTGCTGGCGGGGCTGAGAGGGCGGTTGTTCGAACAGACCTACACGAGTGATGTTTCCGCCGGCACGTTGTCGCCGGAATGGGCGGAACGTCTCGGACTCGGCACATCCGTCAAAGTGGGGGTCGGAGCTTTCGATGCCCACATGGGCGCCGTCGGCGGTGAGATCACGCCGTACGTCATGACCAAGATCATGGGGACCTCCACATGCGATATGCTCGTTGCGCCGCGGAATGATCTGAAGGATCATCTCGTGAAAGGTATCTGCGGTCAGGTCGACGGCTCCATCATCCCGGGGATGATCGGGCTTGAAGCCGGTCAGTCAGCGTTTGGTGATGTGTACGCTTGGTTTCGTGATGTCTTGATGTGGCCGGTGGAACACGTTGTCGCTCGCAGCAAGCTTATCGATCCGCACGTGAGAGAGAAGCTTGTCGAGCAGGTTTCCGAAAATCTCATTGCCGAACTGTCGGAGGAGGCAGCCAAAGTACCGATCGACGAATCCGGGATCCTTGCTTTGGACTGGATGAACGGAAGAAGGACTCCGGACGCAAACCAGCTCCTGAAAGGAGCGATTAGCGGGTTGACCCTTGGGAGCGATGCACCCCGCATATTTCGGGCGCTCGTCGAAGCGACTGCTTTCGGCGCCAGGAAGATCGTCGAGCGGTTCCGCTCTGAGGGCGTCCGTATAGACGGTGTCATCGCTCTTGGGGGCGTGGCGAAGAAATCTCCGTTCATCATGCAGATCGTTGCAGACGTCCTCGACGTGCCGATCAAGGTCCCGCGGTCGGAACAAACGTGCGCCCTGGGTGCCGCTATGTTCGCCGCGACCGTTGCAGGCTTGTACCCGACGGTCGAAGACTCGAAGAAGGCGATGGGGAGTGGTATCGAGGTCGAATACCAACCGCAGAGGGCGAACGCTGCCAAGTACAAAGTTCTCTATGAACGCTATTTGAAGTTCGGCGAGTTTGTGGAAAACGAGATCTTGAATATGAGGAGAACCTCATGAGTTCCCTTCAAGAGCTAAGAGAGCGCGTGTGGCGCTGCAACAAGGAACTGCCCCGCGTCGGATTGGTCGTTCATACGTTCGGGAACGTGAGTGCGATTGATCGGCAGGAAGGTGTTGTCGCCATCAAGCCCAGCGGCGTCCTCTACGACGATCTGAAGGTCGACGACATCGTCCTCGTCGATCTCGACAACAAGGTCGTCGACGGCAAGCTGCGCCCTTCCTCCGACACGAAAACTCATACGTTTCTCTACCGAAGCTTCCCGGATGTCGGTGGGATCGTTCACACACACTCCACCTATGCCGTTGCGTGGGCCCAGGCGATGAAATCGATACCGATCATGGGGACGACTCACGCAGATCTTCTCGCTGCCGACGTTCCGTGCACCGAAGCCATGACCGATGAAATGATCAAAGGCGACTACGAAGAGGAGACCGGCCGACAGATCGTGAAGGCGTTTGACCGGTTATCATATAAAGAGATCCCGATGGTCCTTGTCGCGTGCCATGGGCCGTTTACCTGGGGGGAGACACCCGAGAAGGCCGTGTATCACAGCTTGATGCTGGAGGAAGTCGCAAAGATGGCTTTGCTGACGCTGGGGATCAATCCGGCGGCACCGCGGTTGAAGGAAACTCTCATCGAGAAACACCACTCGAGAAAACACGGACCCGATGCATACTACGGGCAGGAAAAATAGTGATCAGGAAAGGGCGAGAGCTATGAAGAACATACCGAACGTCGTTGCGGGAATCGTCG
>CAYZRX010000046.1:2552-29137 GCA_964480945.1 uncultured Ignavibacteriaceae bacterium
CAGGAAAGGGCGAGAGCTATGAAGAACATACCGAACGTCGTTGCGGGAATCGTCGCGGTGAGCAGAGATTGCTTCCCGATCGAACTTTCCAGGAAACGGCGGCTGAAGGTGGTCGAGGAGTGTAAGGCGAAAGAAAT
Source organism: uncultured Ignavibacteriaceae bacterium (assembly GCA_964480945.1). Taxonomy (GTDB): domain Bacteria; phylum Bacteroidota; class Ignavibacteria; order UBA10030; family UBA10030; genus VGWB01. The sequence continues at coordinate 2,690 of CAYZRX010000046.1, forward strand.
ACCCGTGGTGGAGTTGGAAACGATCGTCGAAAATGAGGGCGATGTCGTCAAGGCTCTGAACGAAATCCGGGAGAAGAAGATCAACGCTCTTGTCTTGTACCTGGGCAACTTCGGTCCCGAAGGCCCGACGACGATGCTCGCTCAGAGGTTCGGCGGCCCTGTCATGCTCGCGGCCGCTGCCGAGGAAACAGGGAAGGACCTTTTCGACGCGAGAGGCGATGCGTACTGCGGTCTCCTGAGCGCCTCCTACAATGTCGGTCTGAGAAACCTCAAGGTCCACATCTCTCGGAATCCTGTGGGGTCGGCCGCGGAGGTGGCAGAGATGATCCGAGATTTCATCCCGGTTTCGCGGACCATCCTCGGGGTCAAGCAACTCAAGATTTTCTCTTTCGGCCCCCGCCCTTATGATTTTCTCACATGTCACGCTCCGATTAAGCCTTTCTTTGATCTCGGCGTCGAAATCATGGAGAACAGCGAGCTCGATCTGTACGACCTCTACCTTTCGAAGAAGGGCGACTCCCGTATCAAGTCGGTCGCATCCGATATGGCCAAGGAGCTCGGCAAGGGGAACATGTATCCCGATCTCATGGAACCCCTGGCACAGTTCGAGATCTCGCTTCTCGATTTCATGGAGAAGAATCTCGGTGCTTCCCAGTATGCGGTATTCGCCAACAAGTGTTGGCCCTCGTTCGAAAAGTACTTCGGCTTCGTGCCGTGCTTCATCAATTCGCGCCTTGCGACCCACGGCATCCCGATTTCATGCGAATCCGACATTTACGGCGCGCTCAGTGAGTATGTTGTCACGTGTGCAACGGATTTGCCTGCAGCGATCCTCGACATCAACAATACGGTACCGGAGGACATGTACCAGGAGTCGCGCGATGCCGTGGGCAAATATGCCAAAGATGATCTGTTTATGGGATTCCATTGTGGCAACACCTCGTCCGCGTGCATGGCGACGTTTTCGATGAAATACCAGCTTATCATGCATCGGCTGATGGAGCCTGGGAAGGAGCCTCATATCACGCGTGGCACGCTTGAAGGGCAAATCAGGCCCGGCGAGATGACGATGTTTCGACTCCAATCGACGCCGGATTCGGAGCTCAAGGCGTACGTCGCTGACGGGGAAATCCTCAACATCGACCCGAAGTCTTTCGGATGCATTGCAGTTTTTGCTGTGCAGGAAATGGCGAGATTCTATCGGCATGTACTGATCCAGAAGAGATTTCCGCACCACGCTGCCGTGGCCTTCGCCCATTCGGGAAGGGCCCTGTGGGATGCGGTTCAATTGCTTGGGGTCAAGGACATCTCTTTTAACCGTCCGGCAGGAGTTCTCTATGACGGCGAAAGCCTCTTTTAGTTCGAGTTCTGGGTATTTTCCAACGGCTTTGTTGATGATGCGATGATCGGAGTTCGCCTCCACGGTCCCAAAGACCTCAGAGTTGAGAAGTTATCTGATCCTGCTAGGCCCGGACCAGGAGAGGTGCTTGTGCGTGTGCATGCCGCAGGCATCTGTGGCAGCGACCTGCACACGTACCTGGAGGCACGAATAGGTGACACAAAGCTGCGCGGACCGCTGGTTCTTGGGCACGAGTTTGCGGGCGCAATCGAGGCCGTCGGTGAAGATGGCTCAAAAGAGCACTTGCTTTCGCTGGAGCCGGGAATGCGCGTGGCCGTTGACCCCGCCCAGCCCTGCGGTCACTGCGAGCGCTGCAGGGAGGGAGATCCAAATCTCTGTCTCCATCTCCGCTTCTGTGGTCTCTATCCGGACAACGGATGCCTGAGCGAAAAGATCATGATGCCCGCTGCCTGCTGCTTCCCGCTGCCGAGGGAGATCGACGACGAGGCAGGCGCTCTGCTGGAGCCTCTTGGGGTTGCCCTCCACGCTGTCGATCTCGCCAAAGCTCGTGTTGGCGAGTCGGCACTGGTTATCGGGGCTGGGCCCATCGGGCTCCTGATCGTTCAGGCGGCGAAGCTGGCCGGAATGGATCCGGTTTTTGTTGTCGAGCCGCTTCCCTGGCGCTTGCATCTAGCGGACACGTTGGGCGGCGTATCGATCGATCCTTCCCTCGGAGATCCGGTCGAGCGCATGAGGTCTGCGACGAACGGGCGAGGGGTCGATGTGGCGTTCGAGGCGGCGTGGGCAGACGAGTCCGTGCAGCTTGCCGCGGAATCAGCTCGGCCCGGGGGCCGGCTGGTGTTGGTCGGAATTCCCCGTGAGGATGATCTCACGCTGAAGCACTCGACTGCACGGCGGAAAGGTTTGACGATCCTCTTCTCGCGGCGAATGAAACACATGTATCCGCGTGCGATTCGGCTTGTTGAACGGGGAGAGATCGACGTGAAGAGGTTGATCAGCCACCGATTTCCGTTGAGCGAGACGCCGCATGCTTTTGCCCTCAACTCCGAGTATCGGGATGAGGTTGTGAAGATCATGATCATAGCTTGAGTTGTCGACGGAAGGGTTCTCAATCGCAAGTGTGAACTACTCCGGAGGACTGACGCAGATGAGACATCAAGGACAGTTGCTTATATCAATTTTCATGGCCGTCGGCGTTTCGCTGGCGCAGCCGGCAGGTGGAGCAAAGGACTACCCTCTCAAGCCAGTGCCGTTCAACACTGTCCAGATCCACGACGGCTTCTGGTCGCCTCGGCTGGAGACCAACCGCACGGTGACCATCCCGCATGATTTCAAGGAGTGTGAGGAGACGGGCAGGATCGATAACTTTGCAATCGCTGGCGGCCTCCAGCAAGGGAAGTACCGCGGCCTTCAATTCAACGACTCGGACGTTTTCAAAGTGATCGAAGGAGCGTCGTATTCCCTTGCCATACATCCTGATGCGGAATTGGAAAGGTATCTCGACGATGTGATCGCGAAAATCGCCGCGGCGCAAGAGAGCGACGGGTACCTCTACACACCGCGCCGGCTCATACGAGATGACTATCAGCCGCCGGGAGGGAAGGAGCGCTGGGTGGGGATCAAGGACGGCAGCCACGAGCTTTACAACGTCGGGCATCTCTACGAAGCCGCCGTCGCACACTATCTCGCGACGGGAAAGCGGTCGCTCCTCGACGTTGCCCTGAAGAACGCCGATCTTCTCTGCGACACGTTCGGACCCGGGAAACGCGGCGAGGTCCCCGGTCATCAGGAGATCGAGATCGGCTTGTCCAAGCTCTATCGAGTGACCGGCACGGAGGAATACCTGAAGCTTGCGAAGTTCTATCTCGATGAGAGGGGAAACGCAAAGGGTCACGAGCTCATGGGTGAGTATGCGCAAGATTACAAACCGGTGCGCGACCAGGAGGAGGCCGTGGGACACTCCGTGCGCGCCGCGTATATGTACTCCGGGATGCTCGACGTCGCGGCGCTGAGCGGTGATGACTCCTATGTGAAAGCACTCGATCGGATCTGGGAGGATGTCGTCGGAACGAAGATGTACATCACCGGCGGCATCGGAGCAACCGGCGGCAACGAGGGCTTCAGCCATCCGTACGTACTGCCGAACCTCAGCGCCTACTGTGAAACGTGCGCCGCGATTGCCAACGCCCTCTGGAACGAACGGATGTTTCTTTATCATGGGGACGCCAAATATCTCGATGTTCTCGAGCGAGTCATCTACAACGGATTCCTCTCCGGCGTCTCGATGGCCGGGGACAAGTTCTTCTATGCGAACCCGCTCGAATCGTTCCGCGGCGCCGACCGCTCCCCTTGGTTCGAGTGTGCCTGCTGCCCGCCCAACGTCGCGCGGTTCATCCCGTCGATTGCAGGGTATATCTATGCTCGGGATGGGACCGATCTCTACGTCAACCTTTTTGTCGGCAGCGAAACGAGCCTTTCCCTGAAGACAGGGGCTGTCCACATCAGGCAAGAAACTCGATACCCATGGGATGGATCTGTAAGGATCACGCTGGACCCTGAATCGTCCGGGGGGTTTGGGATGAAGATCCGAATCCCGGGCTGGGCTCAGAACCGGCCGGTCCCGAGCGACTTGTACTACTATCTTGACAAGAACGATGAGAAAGTGATCATCAAGGTGAACGGCCAGCCAACGACCTTCACTCTGGACAAGGGCTTCGCCTCGCTTCATCGCGTCTGGAGAAAAGGCGACGTGGTCGACATCGATTTTCCGATGCCCGTCAGGCGCGTCGTCGCGAACGACAAGCTCCGGGATGACCGGGGCAAGGTCGCCCTGCAACGCGGCCCCATCGTCTTCTGTATCGAAGGTGTTGACACCAGGGGTGGCAATGTGCTCAATCTCGTGCTCCATGACAATGTCCCGCTGCGGACGGAGTTCCGCCCGGACCTGCTGAAAGGGGTCCAGGTGATCCAGGCTTCTGCAATTCCGACTCGCCGAACGCTGGATGGGAAGGTCGTGGTAGGTCAGGAGCAGGGCTTTGCCGCGATCCCGTACTATGCGTGGGCCCATCGTGGCCTGGCTCAAATGAGTGTGTGGCCGGCGCGCGTGGACGCATCCGCGCGCCCGTCACCGGCGCCGACGATTGCCTACACGGGCAAAGTCTCCGTTTCCGGAACGCGGAGAGCCGACGCCATCAACGATCAGCTCGAGCCTCAAAGCTCGAACGATCACTCGATTCCTTTCTTCCACTGGTGGCCGCGCAAAGGGACACAGGAGTGGGTGCAGTATGACTTCAAGAAACCCGAAACAGTTTCCAGTGTCGAAGTCTATTGGTTCGATGATACCGGGGTGGGGGAGTGTCGCGTGCCGGCGGCGTGGCGAGTGCTGTATCGGGAAGGCGATCAATGGAAGGCGGTGAACGAGGCTGATTCGTACGGAGTGGAAAAAGACCGCTACAACAAGACGACCTTCTCGCCCGTCACGACCGACGGATTGCGTCTTGAAGTGCAGCTCAGTCCGGGCTACTCGGCCGGTTTGTTTGAGTGGAAGGTGGAATAGGAAGAGCGCGATGGTCGCGCGGTCTCGTTGCTCGGAAGCGATGCTGTTGGGTGACAGGAAAAATTGCCGTAAATTGGGTTTGAGATGAGGTTTCAGAGCTGCAGCTCGCTGTGATTGGTGGAACGACGTGACGGACAGACGATGACGGGGACGGTTTTCAATATTCAGCGGTTTTCCGTGGATGACGGGCCGGGCATTCGAACGACCATATTCCTGAAGGGCTGTCCGCTCCGGTGCCAGTGGTGCCACAATCCGGAGTCGATCTCCCCGAAGAAAGAGTTGATCCTGCACGAAAATCGTTGCCTGCGTTGCGGTGATTGCATGAAGCTCTGCAAGAACAATGCGATCATCAGTGAGGATGGGAAATTCGTCACGCTCAGGGAGTTCTGCCTTGCCTGCGGCACGTGTGTTGAACTCTGCTACGCGGAGGCTCGCGAGATCGTCGGCAAAGAGATGACGACTGATGAGGTCATGGTGGAGATCGAGAAGGACGTGGTCTTTTTCGACGAATCGGGCGGCGGCGTCACGTTTTCCGGCGGGGAGCCGCTTCTGCAGCACGAGTTCCTTGTCGAGCTTCTGGAGGAATGCGGCAGAAAGAACATCCACCGGACGGTCGATACTACGGGGTTCACCTCGCCCTCGATCCTTGAGCGCGTGAGCCGGTCGGTGGATCTTTTTCTCTATGACCTGAAGACTCTCGATGACGAAAAGCATCAAGCCTACACCGGGGTTTCAAATCGGCTTATCCTGGAGAACCTCCGGCGCCTCGCCGAATGGGGGAAGAAGGTGATCGTGCGCATTCCGATCCTCCCTGGCATCAACGACGATCCCGAAAATGTCCGCCAGACGGGCCTTTTCGTTGCTTCGCTGGGGAATATTAGCGAAGTTCAATTGTTAGCGTACCACAAAACCGGCATCGAAAAGTATCATCGACTTGGTGAAGAATACAAGCTCGAGGAGGTATTGGTGCCATCAGCCGAGCATCTCGACGAGATTGCCCGCGAGCTGAGAAATCATATTCCGGTAGTCACTGTTTGAGGTGTGAGGATGAACGATCGAGTCAAGAAACTGCGAGAGCAAAGTATCCGGGCTGTCCCACAACTATCACCTGAGCGAGCCGTGTTGGTCACGGAGTTCTATCGGCAAGCGGGATTCCTCTCGCCGCCGATGAAACGTGCGCTGGCCTTCAAGGCAATCATGGAAGCCAAGGAGATCTGCATCAATGAAGGGGAGTTGATCGTGGGGGAGCGGGGACCCGCGCCGAAATCGACTTATACCTACCCCGAGGTTTGCTGCCACAGCCTGGAAGACCTGGAGATGCTCAACGGCCGGGAGAAGATTCCGTTCAGGGTCAATGACCAGACGAAGGCGATTCATCGGGACAGCCTCATCCCGTTTTGGAGAGGCAGGTCGATGCGCGACAAGATCTTCGAGGAGATGACGGACGAATGGAAAGGAGCTTACGAAGCGGGCGTTTTCACGGAGTTCATGGAGCAGCGAGCCCCGGGACACACGGTCCTGGACGACAAGATCTACCGGAAGGGAATGCTCGACTTCGAGCGTGAGATCGAAGCGCACCTCAGGTCCCTTGACTATCTCGCTGATCCGGAAGCGTACAAGAAGCAGGAAGAACTTCGAGCGATGCTTGTTTCTGCGGATGCCATTATCACGCTTGCCAATCGTTTCGGGGATAAGGCGCGCGAGCTGGCAGCCCGGGAGAGTGATCCGGTTCGCCGCTCAGAGCTCGAAGCAATCGAGTCGAATTGCCGGAACGTCCCCGCCCACGCGCCCCGAAACTTCTGGGAGGCGCTGCAGGCATACTGGTTCGTCCACTTGGGCGTGATCACCGAGCTGAACCCCTGGGACGCGTTCAACCCGGGCCGTCTCGACCAGCACCTTTATCCTTTCTACAAACGAGGGCTCGAGGAGGGGACGTTGGACCGCCAGAAAGCGGAGGAGCTGCTCCAATGCTTCTGGGTGAAGTTCAACAACCAACCTGCCCCGCCGAAGGTCGGCGTGACGGCCGCGGAAAGCTCAACGTATACGGACTTCGCCAATATCAACAGCGGGGGTCTTCGCGCCGACGGGAGTGACGGAGTCAACGATTTGACGTATCTCATCCTCAATGTGATCGATGAAATGAAGCTCGTGCAGCCGAGCACGAATATCCAATTGAGTGTGAAGAACCCCGATGAGTTCCTGGAGCGCGCGTGCAAGATCATCCGCAAGGGGTGGGGCCAACCCTCCGTCTTCAATGCAGACGCCGTGGTCGAAGAACTCCTTCGCCAGGGCAAAACGATCGAGGACGCCCGGAACGGAGGGACGAGCGGCTGCGTGGAAACCGGGGCGTTCGGCAAGGAGAGCTACATCCTGACCGGCTACTTCAATCTGCCGAAGGTCCTTGAGGTCACGCTGCATAACGGCATTGACCCTCGGATGGGAAAGAAGATCGGCGTCGAGACCGGCGATCCGCGGGACTTCAGCTCGTTTGATGATTTCCTGAATGCATTCAAGCGGCAGCTCAAGTATTTTATCGATGTCAAGATCCGCGGGAACAATGTGATTGAGCGCCTGTACGCGGAATACATGCCCGTCCCCTTTCTTTCGATCCTCATCGATGACTGCATCGCGAAGGGGAAAGACTACAACGACGGCGGGGCTCGGTATAACACAAGCTATATTCAGGGGGTTGGCCTCGGCACGATATCCGACTGCCTGATCGCATTGAAATACCACCTGTTCGACGAGAAGACGATGCAGATGTCTGACCTGCTGCGCGTCCTGGAATCGGATTTTGAGGGCTTCGAGAAAACGCGCCTTCTTCTTATCAACAAGACGCCAAAGTACGGCAACGACGACGACTATGTCGATGACCTGATGCGCACGGTGTTCGAGGAGTTCTACCGCGATGTTAATGGCCGTCCGAACACGAAAGGGGGTGTGCACCGGGTCAACCTTCTGCCCACGACGTGCCACATCTACTTCGGCTCCGTCACCAGCGCCACGCCGGACGGAAGAAAAGCGTGGACGCCGCTCTCGGAGGGAATCTCCCCGGTCCAGGGTGTGGATCGCCACGGACCGACCGCGGTTCTGAAATCGGCCGGCAAGCTGGACCACGTGAGCACGGGCGGGACGCTGCTCAACCAGAAGTTTACCCCGCAGCTACTTCAAACCGACAAAGGCATTAACAACCTGGTCCACCTGGTCCGTTCGTACTTCACGCTCGGCGGCCATCACATCCAGTTCAATGTCATCACTGCCCAAACCCTGCGCGATGCCCAGGCGCATCCTGAAGAATACCGGGACCTGATCGTCCGCGTCGCCGGATATAGTGATTACTTCTGCGATCTTGGAAAAGTCTTGCAGGACGAGATCATCGCACGAACAGAACACCAGGGATTCTAGTGCCGTTTCCATTAAGTGATCTTGTGTTCTCGAAAAATGGGACCGCAACTGGAAACGAGCACTAGTGCCTTATTGGTAAAAGCCGAGACAGAAAACGCAAGACTTACTCTTAGAAGTGGCACTAGCTCCATTGCCATCGTTTTCCTTCCGGGAAATGGAGATACTCAACGCGGCATTCCTCCAGACCGATATCGAGAGATGGGGATCTACCGGCACCGGCAAAGGGTTCTTCGAACTCTGCCGGAACTCGCCTCAAGCGGTGGCACACATCCAAGATCTACCCCACTCGGAGATAGACCATGAAACGCACGCTTCTCGCTATCCTTGCGATATCCCTTTTTGAGTTCGCTTCAGCACAGCAGGATGAAACAGACACACTCCAGTACAATTATCCTACGGTCGTCGTCACTGCGCCAAGGATGACGCTGCCCCTGAAGGAAATACCCTTCTCAACGAGCATCGTCCCTCCCGAGATTCTTCAGGATCTTCCCCGGTCCATCTCGATCGATGAGCCTCTGGAGCTTGTCCCCGGTGTCAAAGTGGACAATCAGGCGAACGGAAGCCGGGTGCACCTCTCGATCCGTGGGCAGGGGATACTCACGGAACGGGGGATTCGGGGAATCAAGATCCTGCTCGACGGGATCCCGATCAATGATCCGACGGGTTTCGCTCCCGATTTCTTTGACGTCGATCTCAACACCGTCGATCGGATCGAGGTTCTTCGCGGACCCGCAGCTTCCATCTACGGTGGGAGCGCGTCGGGAGGAATCATCAATATTATCACTCAAAACTCCCCCAGTACTCCGCTGTTCGGCAGGGCATCGGCTGAATTCGGCTCGAACAATTTCTGGAAGGGGTTCGGCCAGTTCGGAGGGAACGTCAACGCTGTGAACTACGGAGTCTCGTTTTCCAGGACGATGGGCGACGGCTACAGAGTGCATACGCATTTCTGGGGTGACAACGTCTACGGGAAGGCCAACTACACGCCGAGCGATGCCATCCAGTTGACTCCGATCTTTTCCTGGACGGACTTCTATCACGAAAACCCCGAGGGAATTACGCTGGATCAGTTCCGGCAGGACGACCGGCAGGCGAATCCTGATGCAGTTCCGTTCGATGAATACCTCCAGACCAACCGATCGACATTCGGAATGACGGGACTGATCAAGATTACCGAAGCGCAGGAGATCCAGTTCAATGGGTACGCGAAGCGGACGCTGTTCACTGAGGCGAACAACAGGACGTTCAATCATCGGACGATCATGACCCCCGGTACCTCCGTCCAGTACACGCTGCGAAGCGGCCAGCCGGACGATCCTTTGAGGAATCAGCTGAGCGTCGGAACCGACATACAGTGGCAAACGATCGACGAGCACCGTACCGATAATCTCTATTCGGTGGAAGGCGATACGGTCCGCTCCAAGGAACGCATAAAGCAAAGCGGAGTGGGCTTGTTTGTCATCGACAAGATCGACATCGGCGGCGGTTGGGGATTGATGGCGTGCCTGAGGTACGACGACATTCGGAACGAGCTGACCGACCTTCTCAAGAATCCGTACGACCTCTCCGGCAACGCGGATTTTTCAAAGACCACGGGTCGGATCGGAGCGACGTTTTCGCCGCTTCGCGACATCACGTTTTATGCCAGCTGGGGTCAGGGCTTTCTGCCGCCGGCGACCGAAGAGCTCGCTCAGAACCCCGACCATTTCGGCGGCTTCAACACCCATCTCACGTTTGCGACATCGAATAGTTTCGAGGTCGGATCGCGTGGGATCCTGAAGAGAGTACTTCAGTATGAAGCCACCGTTTTCTATTTGACGGCGGAGAACGATTTCGACCGATACCGGATTACGGATCCGCTTCGCAATCAGGAGACCTTCTACAGGAACGCCGCGTCGAGTGGTCGGTACGGGCTGGAGCTGTACGCGAAGTACTCTCCGGTGCGCGCCCTCGAACTTCAGCTTGCCTACACCTATTCGCACTTCACGTATACGAACTCCACGCCGATCCAGATCTTGATGGACGATCCGACCATTCTCAAGTACATTCGGAATGGAAACTGGCTGCCGAATTCTCCGCAGCATCAGCTCGCCCTCGACCTGAAATATATTGTCGCACCCCGGTTGACCGTGGGTTTGAGCTCCGAGATGCTGAGCAAAACATATATTGACGGAGCGAACATCGAGTCCGAGGCGGCGGACGGATATGCACTCTTGAACGGGCGGATAGTCTATGCGTGGGCCGTGGGCGGAATCAACGGAGAGCTGAGCGTGCAATTCAAGAATATCACCGACAAAGAATACATCGCGTTCACCGAACCGGACCCGGGCGGCAACGCCTATCAGCCCGGCTCAAGACGGGAAGCCTTCGTCGGACTCAGAGTTCAACTCTGACGCCTCTGCGGCACCGAAGAGTCCGGCTTCATCTGTTCCAACACCCCAACCGCATTGCGGAGAGAGGCACCATGACCCATCACCGACGCGTGGTCGCAGCGATCCTCACTTCCATCGTTGTGACAGTATCGCAAGCTCCTGCCACCCCAGTTGATCCAACGCAAGACCGCGCACCTGAGGGTGATCGATGGAAGCCGGCCCCCGGCCCGTTGATGACCAAATGGACGAAGGGGGTTACTCCTCAGAATGTCCATCGCGAGTATCCTCGCCCTCAAATGGTCCGAAATGAGTGGAAAAACCTGAACGGCCTCTGGCGGTACGCCGAAGCGAGAGAAGGTGAGGAGCCGCCCTTCCGCCGCGACCTGAAAGATCGGATACTCGTTCCGTTTCCCATTGAATCGGCCCTTTCGGGCGTGATGAAGAATCTCGAGCGCATCTGGTATCGAACCACGTTCGCTGTGCCAAAGGGGTGGTCCGGGCGGCGTGTTCTTCTCCATTTCGGAGCGGTCGATTGGGAGGCGACGGCGTACGTAAATGGAACGCTCGTTGGCGATCATCGAGGCGGGTACGATCCGTTCACATTCGACATCACCGATGCGCTGGTGAAGACCGGTCCCCAGGAGCTGGTGGTCGGTGTTTTCGATCCGTCAGACGCGGGAGATCAGCCGCGGGGGAAGCAGGTTCGTAAACCGCATGGGATTTGGTACACCCCCAGCTCGGGCATCTGGCAGACGGTGTGGCTTGAACCCGTGCCGGAGAACCACATCACGGATCTTGTCATTACACCGGATGTCGATGCAGGGTGTCTCCGGTTGACCGTCGACGCATCCGACAGCAAGGCTCCCCTCATGGTGCGGGCTGTTGCGTATGACGGCGGCAAGCAAGTTGCCGAAGCGACCGGAAAGGCCGGTGCAGAGATCCAGCTCCCCATTCGATCCCCGAAGCTCTGGTCACCGTCGAAGCCCTTCCTGTACGATCTGAGGATTGAGCTTCTGAGCGATGGCAAGAAGCTGGATCACGTCAAGAGCTATTTCGGCATGCGGAAGATCGAGATCGCGAAGGATCAACAGGGCGTCAACCGCTTGATGCTGAACGGCGAGTTCTTGATGCAGGTTGGGCCGCTTGATCAGGGATTCTGGCCTGACGGACTGTACGCGGCCCCGTCCGACGAAGCACTGAGGTCCGACCTTGTCGTGATGAAGAAGCTTGGCTTCAATATGGCTCGAAAGCACGTGAAGGTTGAGCCGGAGCGATGGTACTATTGGGCGGACAAACTCGGGCTGCTGATATGGCAGGATATGCCGAGCGGCAATAACAAGACGCAGGACGCGAAGGACCAGTTTGAGCGGGAGCTGCGGCAGCTGATCTTGACTCATCGCAATCATCCGTCGATCATCATGTGGGTGGTCTTCAACGAGGGGTGGGGGCAGTACGACACAGAAAGGCTCGCGGGATGGGTGAAGGGGATGGATCCGAGCCGGCTTGTGAACAACGCGAGCGGTTGGACGGACAAGGAGGTCGGGGACGTGAAAGATGTTCACAACTATCCGACGCCGAAGTCGCCGGGGGCTGATCCGGAGCGCGCAGCGGTCCTGGGGGACTGCGGCGGAGTGGGTCTGGCCGGCGATGGTCATACGTGGAGAAAGGAACACTGGGGATATCAGGGGATGAGCACCAAAGGGCAGTTGACTTCTCGCTACGAGAAGTTTCTCAAATTAGTCTACACGATGAAGGATACTGCAGCGCTCTGCGCGGCCGTCTACACGCAGATCACGGATGTCGAGACGGAATGCAACGGCCTGCTCACCTATGACCGCGCCGTCGTGAAACCCGATATCAGGCGCGTTGCTGCGGCCAACCGGGGAGATTTCTCTCTGATGCCCCCTCCACCCATTCTGAAGCCCGTCGTGCCGACATCGGAGGAGCACGGCCAGCAGTGGCGGTACACGTTCGAAAAGCCAAGCGCCGACTGGGTCAAGAAAGACTTTGATGACTCTCAGTGGAAGACAGGACCCGGCGGCTTCGGGACGGAGGGAACGCCGGGGGCGGTCGTGCGGACCGAATGGAAGACGAACGACATCTGGCTGCGTCGCACGGTGACCGTGCCGACCGGGAAATTCGCTTCGCTGCAATTCCGACTTCACCATGACGAAGATGCGGAGATCTATATCAACGGCGTCCTGGCGGGCACCTTCGGCGGCTACTCGACGGAGTATGATGAACATCCCCTGACGAGAGAGGGGCGGGCAGCGCTCAAGGCGGGCAAGAACGTTATCGCCGTTCACTGCAAGCAAACGGAGGGTGGCCAGTACATCGACGTCGGCCTCGTGGATGTCGTGCCGCGCTGAAGTCGGATCGTTTCGTCCGTCCATATTTTGATCGCACAAAATATCGTGCTTCTCTGATACATTTCAGGAGACTCTGAGCATGAAAACGAAGCTTCTTTGTCTCGCCCTCGTGATTCTCACGCTCTCGGCGACGCTCCGCGCCTCTGATCCTTCTTACTATGTCAAGAAATCGACCTGGTTTGAGACAATGCGCGCGTCAAGAGAGGCGCTGCTGAAGCTACGCGGCAACGATCCTCAACTCGCAGCGAGAATGCTGGGGGGATGGTATGCCATCGGTCCGTTCAAAGCAACAGGATCGACCGCGTTCACGGAGGCCTTCTCGCCAGAGAGTGAAATCGCGCTCGACAGGTCATATGCTGGCGGGACACTCCAGTGGCACGTCGAGCCCGGCTGGTCGGACAGAACCGTCATCGATTTGGGAGATTCCGTGAACTGCGCGACGTATCTCTACCGCACGATCACCGTCCCGAACGACACCCTCATCCCTGTTTCGCTCGGCAGTGACGATGGGATCAAAGTGTGGCTGAACGGCAGGGAGATCTTTGCCCACAACGTCAACCGGGCCTGCCGACCTGATCAGGAGGAGGTTGATCTTTCTCTCAAAGCGGGTGAAAACAGATTCCTCATGAAAATCAACAATAACCAGGGAGCGTTCGCTTATTATTTCCGTCTCGTGGATGCCGGCGTTGATACGATCTGGGCGCTCCTGGATCGGGATTTTCCAGGCGGTAAGATCGCGCGAGAGATGAAATGGGAGAAGGAGGACAGCATTTGGGTCAACGACTGGACGCCCGGCGACTTGCAGGAGCTGGCGAGACGGTATGTGAACGCATCGCTCTTCGATACGCCGAAAGATTTGGAGGTTGCGAGGGTCGAAGCGAAGGAGGTGCAGACTGAACGAGATCTTAACAAGATTCGCCAGGCCTATCTTCGCACGCACGATCAGAATTTGGCAGCCGTCGTCCTCACGCCGAAGCCGTCCCCGCGCCCGCGCATCAACGGACCCAAGGTCTTCGGCGTCCGCCCGGGGAATCCGTTCCTGTTCACGATCCCAGCAACGGGTGCGCGACCGATCGAGTTCACGGCAGAGGGATTGCCGAAGGGACTGGCGCTGGACAAAGCAACAGGGCGGATCACCGGGAGCGTCACAAAGCGCGGGATGTACCCCGTCACGCTGGAGGTCAAAAACTCGCTCGGGTCTGCCACGCGAGATTTCAAGATCATTGTCGGTGAGCAGATCGCGCTGACGCCTCCGCTAGGCTGGAACAGCTGGAACTGCTTCGCGAGCGCTGTCGATGACCAGAAGGTCCGTTCGGCCGCGGACGCGATGGTGAAGTCGGGCCTCGTCAACCATGGCTGGAGTTACATCAATATCGATGATTGCTGGGAGATCAGGCCGAATACGGACGATCCGATCTTGATGGGCGAGCCGCGGAACGCGCAGGGGATGATCAACACCAACAAGAAATTCCCGGATATGAGAGCCCTGAGCGGCTACATCCACTCGAAGGGGCTCAAGATGGGGATCTACTCTTCGCCCGGCCCTTTGACGTGCGCAGGATACACGGCGAGCTATCAGTACGAGAGACAGGACGCCGAGCAGTATGCCCGATGGGGCATCGACTATTTGAAGTACGATTGGTGTTCCTACGACCGGATCGCGAGGGATCGCAGTCTGCCGGAATTGAAGAAACCCTATTTCGTCATGCGCGCTGCCCTTGACAAGGTCAAGCGCGACATCGTCTACAGTCTCTGTCAGTATGGAATGGGGGATGTGTGGGAGTGGGGTGGTGAAGTGGGCGGCAACAGCTGGCGCACGACCGGTGATATCACCGACACATGGGAGAGCATGTCTGGGATCGGCTTTTCGCAGGCCGGTCACGAAAAGTATGCGAAGCCCGGCAACTGGAATGATCCCGATATGCTGGTCGTGGGCATGGTCGGTTGGGGACCGGCCCTGCATCCCACGAGGCTCACTCCGAACGAACAGTACACGCACATCAGCCTGTGGTGTCTCCTTTCTTCTCCTCTCCTCATCGGATGCGATATGACGCAGCTGGACGATTTCACGCTCGGTCTCCTGACGAACGATGAAGTTCTGGATGTGAGTCAGGATCCCCTTGGAAAACAGGCGCGGAGGGTGTCGAAGGATGGCGATCTCGAGGTCTGGGCAAAGGAGCTGGAGGATGGGTCCGTGGCGGTTGGGCTTTTCAACCGCGGCACCTGGAAGTCGGAGATAACCGCCAGATGGGCCGACCTCGGGATTCACGGGAAGCACGCCGTCCGCGATCTGTGGCGGCAGAAGGACTTAGGGACCTATGACGGGGATTTCAAGGCTTCGGTGCCGCGGCACGGAGTGGTCTTGGTGAAGATTTCAGAGCCTCGCCACGCACTGTGAGACACGAACAAGAGGCCGGAGTATTCGACAGGACATCCGGTTTCTCTCTCATCAGTCGGGTGGGGTGACTGGCCCCTGGCGAAAGAGCGAAAGGAAACCGGGCGGCGTCAGCTCAAACCCTTCGATTAGGGGTTCCGGGCTTAAGCGACGCTTGCATGAAGCCTATTTTAGACAAGGCATTTTGATTAAAGCATTGTTGTCCTTACTTTACACAAGGAGATTCCGTAGTGATGCGACTTGCCATTTAGCTCGCACACCTGGAAGCCTAGTCATCCACCCCTTCATACACCTCTCATCGGACGAATGCCGTCAGATACTCCCGTAGTTCTTGTTACCGGCGCAAGTCGAGGGCTTGGCCGGGGGATTGCCCAGCACGCCGCGAAGATCGGGTGCTCCGTCGTAATAAACTTCACGGCCAACCGGAGGGCCGCAAAGGAGACGGAAAAGCTCTGCGAGGAAAACAAGCTGCACGCCGGACAACGGTTCGTCACGCTTCAGGCTGATATCGGCTCCGGGAAAGAGCGAACGAAGCTCCTGAGAGAATCGCTCAAGAAATTCGGCCGCATCGATGCTTTGGTAAACAACGCCGGCATCGGGCCTCGTGTGAGGCGAGATATCACCGAGACGACCGAAGAATCCTTTGCTGATGTAATGCAGGTGAATCTGCAGGGGCCGTTTTTCCTAACGCAGAGCGTCGTGAACTACTGGTTGCGCGGAAAGTCTCAACCGGCACTAGCGGGTGGGTTCAAGATTATCTTCATCTCATCGGTCTCTGCTGAGAGCGTCTCGCTCAATCGGGGGGAGTACTGCATCTCAAAGGCGGGCCTCTCCATGGTGAGCAAGCTCTGGGCTGTGCGTCTCGCCGATCATGGGATTCAGGTCTATGAGATTCGCCCCGGCATTATGTCAACAGATATGACGAGCGCGGCGAAAGAGAAGTACGACCAGCAGCTGTCCGAGGGAGTTGTCCCGATCGCGCGCTGGGGCACCGCTGACGATGTCGGTCGCGCGGTAAGCTCGATCCTCGCGGGACATTTTCCCTTCTCGACCGGCGAGGTGATTCACGTTGACGGCGGGCTTCATATACCGAGATTATGAAGCGACATGCTTCAGATCAACCCTCACATAGAACCCAAGAGCCTTCTCCCCCGGATCGATCGTCTCTTTGATCTGTCGGCTCAGAAAATCATGGAGCTGCAGAAGCGTTGGAATCCACAGAAGGGGGCTCCGGTCTTCACGGCAGCGGGCATCTACACCTCCCGGGGCTGGACGGAATGGACGCAGGGTTTTCAGTTTGGATCGGCTATCTTGCAGTTCGACGCTACACGGGATCAGCAGTTTCTCGAGATGGGGCGGGCTGGCACGATTTCGTCAATGGCGGCGCACGTCAGTCACGTCGGTGTGCATGACCACGGTTTCAACACGATCAGCACCTACGGCAATCTGCACCGCCTGATGCGGGAGGGTAGAATCTCCGAGAACGAGTGGGAACGGCGGTTCTACGAACTCGCCCTCCAGGCGAGCGGCGCTGTGCAGGCCTCCCGCTGGACAGACTTGCGGAACGATCGGGGTTACATCTATTCATTCAACGGTCCGCACTCGCTCTTCGCAGACACCATCCGGACGCTGCGCGTCCTCGCAGTGGCACACCAGCTTGGCCATGTACTGATGGGGGAGAGAGATCGGAAGATCAGTCTCCTGCAGCGGCTCCTTCAGCACGCCGAGACCACTGCCCGCTACAATGTCTATTTTGGGGAAGGGCGCGACGCGTATGATGTTCGGGGACGGGTTGCGCACGAATCCATCTTCAACCTGAACGATGGATCCTATCGGTGCCCGAGCACCCAACAAGGATATTCTCCGTTCTCGACTTGGACACGGGGATTGGCCTGGATCATCTGCGGCTATGGCGAGGAATTGGAGTTCCTGGCCTCGCTTCCGGAGGCAGAACTGTCCCAGTTTGGAGGCAAGCAGCAGATCTGCGATGCCTTTCAAAATGTTGCCATGGCGGCGGCGGATTTCTATCTCATCAATACGCCGACCGATGGTATCCCGTACTGGGACACGGGTGCGCCCGGGTTGGCGCTGCTCGGAGACTGTCTCGGTCGTCCGGCCGATCCGTTCAATGAGCGGGAGCCGGTGGACAGCTCGGCGGCCCTGATCGCGGCTCAGGGGCTCGTTCGCTTGGGCCGTTATCTTCAGAGCCGGAAGGATCGGGACAAGGGCACGAAATACCTTCAGGCCGGGCTCACGGTCGCTGCGAGTGTTTTCGCCGAGCCGTACGTTTCCGTCAATCCCAAGCACGAAGGGCTGATCCTGCACTCCGTCTATCATCGGCCGAATGGCTGGGACTACGTTCCGCCGGGCAAGAAAATTCCCTGCGGGGAGTCGTCGATGTGGGGGGACTATCACGCACGCGAACTTGCATTGATGATCAAGAGGATGGCACAGAACGAACGATACTATTGTTTTTACATCACGTAAGAGTATGAACCGAAGCGAAATTCTGTCACATATCACGTCGACGGGCGTCGTAGCAGTCATCCGCATGAAGGACACCCGCCGGCTTGCCAGAGTCATCGAGGCCGTGCGGCTCGGTGGCGTCAAGTCGATCGAGATCACGATGACAGTGCCGGGAGCCGTGGACATCATCCGGGATCTGGTGAAGTCGGTCCCGAACGACGTGCGCATCGGGGCCGGGACGGTCGTTGACAGAGACACCGCAATCGCGGTCATCGACGCGGGAGCGCAGTTCGTGGTCGGGCCTGTCCTGGATCTTCAGATCGTCAAGGTCTGTGCAGAGCGAGACAGGGTCGTGATGCCCGGGTGTTTCTCGCCGACGGAGATCCACACGGCCTGGCGTGCGGGAGCGGATATTATCAAGGTTTTTCCCGCCACGTCGCTGGGACCGAAGTACTTCAAAGACATTCGCGGGCCTTTCCCCGACATCCGGCTCATGCCCACCGGTGGGGTTACGATCGATAACGTGGGAGAGTGGATCGCTGCAGGCGCGGTGGCGGTTGGGATCGGAAGCGATCTTCTCGACAAAAAGGCGATCGAAGAGGAGCGATATGAAGTCCTGACGGAACGGGCGCAGCGGATGGTCCAGAATTTCTTGAAGGCGAAACGAGGAGCCTGACAGCTCGTCAGTCGGATTTGATGCAGAAGCTATGCGCAACGGCCAGGCTATTCCGGATCTGGCGGCGGCGTTGCATGAGTGGAATTGTCTTGTAAATCTGCTCTACTTTTGGTAAAATAGCAAAAGGTCTGGGTCAGTCGTCACTTCTCCGGTATCGTCCCCGCGGAGTCCATCGTTGTGCGGATAGCGGGGGCACTTCCGGCTTTTTTTTGTCGTCCTTTCAGACATCCACGAATGAGTCTCGCAACGTCACATCTGACGGAAGATCAAGTCTCTCAGCTCGTTCGACAGGGCTGCACGGCAAGTGATTGGCGCTCGGTCGTGATCGCACCGGAGTGCGATCTGGATCGGATTCGAAATGTCCGCTTTGCAGGGAAGGTAGAGATTGGAAGTCTTGCGGGGAGCCACAGTCTTGAAGGTGTTGAGTTTCCCTGCGGTATCTACGATGCTTCCATAGCAGATTCGATCATTGGCAATCGGGTGCGGATCGCGACCATCGGTTCGGTGATCTCAAACTACGTCATCGGCGAAGGCGCTCTCATCCAGAGCGTCGGGTCATTGGTTGCCGAGCCGGGAGCCACATTCGGCAACGGGATCGAGCTGGATGCGATCAACGAAGGGGGCGGGCGAGGGATCAGGATTGTCAACGAGCTTACATCGCAGGTCGCGTACCTGCAGGGGATGTTGCGGCACAACCCCGAGCTCTCCCGACGGCTGGATTCCCTGATTCAAGCGCAGGCTCAATCTGCGAGGGCCGAAAAGGGACGTGTCGGAGAGGGGGCGCGCATTCTCCATTCCGGGTCGATACTCAACGTCGCCGTCGGGCCGTACGCGAGCATCCATGGGGCCCAGCACCTGGAGAACGGAACGGTCAACAGCTGCGCCGAGCATCCGACGGAGGTGGGCGAAGGCGTCCAGGCGAAGTCGTTCCTTCTGGCCGAGGGAGCACGTGTGGAGGGAGGCGCAATCCTTGATAAGGTGTTTGTCGGTCAGGGAGTGAAGATAGGGAAACAATTCTCTGCCGAGAACTCCCTTTTCTTCGCGAACTGTGAGGCGTTTCACGGGGAGGCTGTGTCGGTGTTCGCCGGACCATACACCGTCACGCATCATAAGTCAACGTTGCTCATTGCCGGGCTATTCTCTTTCTACAACGCCGGGAGCGGAACGAACCAGAGCAATCACAAGTATAAACTCGGCCCGGTTCACCAGGGCATTTTTGAGCGCGGCTGCAAGACCGGGTCGTTCTCGTACGTAATGGAAGAATGCCATCTCGGAGCGTTCAGCGTAGTCATTGGAAAACACTACGCAAACATGAGCGCCCCGAACATGCCGTTCTCCTATTTTCATGAGAAGGAGGGGGCGTCGATCATCCTTCCCGGCCTGAACCTGACCTCGGTCGGTCTCGTGAGGGATGGTGAAAAATGGCCGAAGCGCGATTCCCGCAAGGCCCCCCTGAGAAGGGATCTGATTGTCTTTGACGTATTCTCGCCGTATACCGTGGAGAAAATGAGGCGCGGAAGAGATGAGCTGCAGAGGTTGAATCAAGGCGTTTTGGACGATGAGGCATGGGTAGAGTACGCCGGTCTTCAGCTGAACGGGCGCTCGCTGCGGAGAGGCACAAAGTACTATTCGCTCGCGATCGCCCGGTATTTGAATGGAAAAGTGATTGAAAGGGTCGTTGACGCCCTCGGGAAGACAAACAGTTGGAGCGCTGCCGCTGCCTCAATGGCTCCGAAGTCCGATCTGAAGGATTCGAGCGCGTGGACGGACATCGGCGGGCTGATAACCCCAAGCGATCGCGTCGCAAAGCTTGAGGACGACGTCGCCGGTGGATCAATCGAACGGTACGGGGGGCTCGTGGACGAGTTGCAGAAGATGTATGATCGTTATCAGGACGATGAATGGCGCTACGTTTATGACGCCTTCGAGCAGGAGTACAGGATCCGGGCGGACGTAATGACGAAAGAACAAGCGGCAGCGGCGGTCGACGAGTGGGAAGGAGCGTCCACGTTGCTGCACGAGATCATCCTCGAGGATTCGAAGAAGGAATTTGGGGATTCCGCCAGGATCGGTTTTGGGGTCGATCAATCCCAGGAGAATGCCCGCCGAGATTTTGAGGCTGTGCGGGGAACGATCGGGACGAACAGCGTTGTTCGAAAGCTGTCTGACGAGACCGAGGCGATCCGGCGGCGTGCGGAGCAGTTCAAAACATCGATTCTCTCCTCCCGGCCGTAGCTGACTGCGCGCGACAGCAAGAAGAAGCACAGAACGAACTAACAACAAAAAGGAGTACTCAATGAGAGTGATCATTCAGCCGAGCTATGACCTTGTGAGTAAATGGGTCGCATCGTACATGGTGAGGACGATACGGGACTTTGCCCCTACGGCCCAGAAGCCCTTCGTCCTGGGGCTCCCGACTGGTTCTTCTCCAATCGGGACGTACAAAGAGTTGATCGCAATGCACAAGAAGGGACTGGTCTCCTTCAAGCATGTCGTTACCTTCAACATGGACGAGTACATCGGCATTCCTGAGGATCACCCGGAGAGCTATCATTCGTTCATGTGGAACAACTTCTTCAAACACATTGACATCGTGAAGGAGAACGTGAACATCCTCAACGGGAACGCGAAGGATCTCGAGAAAGAGTGCACGCAATACGAGGAGAGGATTAGGAAAATAGGTGGAATTCAGCTCTTTCTCGGCGGAATTGGTCCGGACGGTCATATTGCTTTCAATGAGCCCGGTTCGTCTCTCTCATCGAGAACAAGGATCAAGACGCTCACCTACGACACGATCGTCGCCAACGCCCGGTTTTTCGATAACGACATCACCAAGGTGCCGAAGACAGCGTTGACTGTGGGCGTGGCCACAGTGCTGGACGCACAGAAAGTGCTCATCATCATCAGTGGTTACAAGAAAGCCAGAGCATGTGCGGCTTGCGTTGAGTCGGGCGTGAATCATATGTGGACTGTGAGCGCCGTGCAGCTTCATCCTCACGGCATCATTGTCTGCGATGACGAGGCAACGCTCGAGCTGAGGGTGGGAACGGTCAAATACTTCAAGGATATCGAGGCAGCGAATCTGGATCCGGCCACATTGCTGCAGTAGAACGAGCCGCCGGTTTGCACGAAAACAATTCGGGCGAGAGTAATCTCGCTCGTTTTTGTTTCTGGACGGTTTTGAATCAACACTCGGAGGGAAGCGCACGAGCACGGTGAGGGACGGAGCGGCGACGAAGGGCTCCGTCTCGCATCCATCGGGAGGGATTATCTCCTCATCCTGAATTTGACCTTGAGAGTCTTGATCTCGAAGGGGGAGAATTTCAAGGCGAGTTTCGAGCGCGTGAGTTTCAGCGTACTCAGCTCATTCTCCAGAAGATCGCATTCAGCCGCGTGTTCGACCTTCGGCCCAAACTCGATGGAGGCCTTCGTCGTTTGGCCGTGCGCTTCGTGAAGACGCAGCACCACAGCATCGGTCTCCTCTGCTTTCTTGATGCTGTCAACCACGATGCCAGCGTTCGAGATTTGGATCAGCGGGGGGTAGCTCTCCGGTGCACCCGGCTGCACGAGGAGAGGGAGGTTGAACTCTCGCGCCCTGTGGATGCTCTCTCCGGTTCTCCAGTCGCCGGCATGAGGGTAGAGCGCATAGCCGATCACGTGCTCCCCTTGGTCCGTCACCTTGCTGTCGCTCAGTTTCACCGGATCGATGGCGTGAGGGTAGTGGGGCGAACGCAGAAGGGTCAACCGTAAGGTGCTTTCGCTTCCATCGTAACCGTACTTGCAGTCATTCAGAAGGCTCACCCCGAATTTCTGATCGGAAAGGTCGGCCCATTGTTGGGCGGGGACCTCGTATTTTGCCTTCTGGTGGGCGTCCGTTGGTTTCGTCGAGCGCCGGATTGCCCCAAACTGGATCTCGTACGTCGCCGCGTTCGCTCGTAGAGCGAGAGGGAAGGCGGCTTTGAGGAGCGTTTGCGTCTCCTTCCAGCGGATCCGGGTGTGAAAGTCGATCCGTCGGGACTTGTGATAGAATGAAATCTCCTGCGTCACGATCGAGCCATTGTCTGATCGATGCTCCACCCGTAACGTACCGCGCAGCGGCCCGGCTTCAACCACCTTGAGCCCTCTGACCTTCAACAGATCGATTTGCCTGCCGGCGTATTCCGGATCGATGTCCCATGCATCCCACTGCTTCGGTGTATCCTTGAAGGCTTGGAGCTGGTTCGCTCGTCCGTTCTTTCCGACGAGCTCGCGCCGCAGCGCCTTGTCATGAATCGAGGAAAGTTGGCCTTTGGAATCCAGCCTTGCCCTGAACAGGGGTGTGTCCACGATGCGGTTGGTGATTTTCCATTCGGCTGCCGCAGTCGGAGCCGAAGAGCCGGGGCCTACCTCCAAGCCGAGGAAGGAAAACGGCGGGACGTCCTCCACGTAGCAGAGAAGGCGGGTGATTCCGTTTCTACGGTGAATCACTTGATGCTCGACGGGTTTTCCCCGGCTGTCGGTCACCGCGAGACTCTTCTCGCGCGATTTTACCACCAGGACGACATAATCGTTCCTTCTCCAATTCAGCGGATTGAAGACCGAGAACTCGAAATTTCGCGTCCGTTTCCTCTCCGTCTTCACGAGCCCTGCAAGCGCCTGATGTTGCAGGCGGCTGCACGTTGCTCGAATCGCATCGAAGTCTTTTCGCGTGTCTTCATACGCGTCGGGGATCGCCGTGCCCGGCAGGATGTCATGAAACTGGTTCGCAAGAAGCTTCTTCCAGGCGTTTTCAATCTCGCTCTGGTTGTAGCGGCGTGAAAGGGGCGCCTTGCCGTAAATCATCCCGAGGACTGAGAGGAGCTCGGTGATGTACAGCGCTGTCTCCGCCTGCCGGTTCTCGCGCTTCACCCATCCGTGCGTGGTGTACGTTCCACGATGTTTCTCAAGGTACAGCTCGTCATTCCAGGTCTCGAGCTGGTCGGGCTGCTCTTCGACGGTTTTGAAGAAATTCTGGACAGTGGAGAGCGTCGATGGGGGCAGCCCTACGATCGTCCTGAGAACCCCTGCAGTCTCCAGATGTTCCCTCGTCGGTCCTCCTCCGCCATCACCGTATCCGAAGGTTTGGATCGTGTGCGGTACCTTCTCTTTTTCGAATAATGCGTCCCAACTCTTCTTGATGTCTTTTGGAGTCACGGAACCTTCGAGGCCCACGGGCGGCTGGTGTGCCAATACCTTCGAGCCGTCGATCCCCTGCCACCAGAAGGTATTGTGCTGGAACTTCGTGGTGTCGTTCCAGGTAAGCTTCGTCGTGAAGAAGTATTTGATCCCCGATCGCTTCATGATCTGCGGGAGGCTCCAACTGTACCCGAAGGTGTCGGGGAGCCACAACGTGTCGGACTCCATGCCGAACTCGTTCCTGAAAAACCGCTTGCCATAGAAGATCTGCCTCACAAGAGATTCGCCGTTCGGGATATTGCAGTCCGGCTCGACCCACATCGAACCGATCGGATGCCATCGCCCTTCGCCTACGCGCTGCCTGATCTCTTTGTAGATCTCCGGGTAGTTCTCCTTGACAAATTCATAAAGCAGGGCCTGGGATTGCGTAAAGGAGAGCTCGGCAAATTCCTCCATCAGCCGGAGGACGGTCGAGAAGGTCCTCGCGCACTTACGCTTGGTCTCGCTCAACCTCCACAGCCATACCGCGTCGATATGCGATTGCGCGATGAGATGCACAAGTCCCTGAATGTCGGTCTTGTATTCGCTCTCGACGGTTCTGAGAAGGAAGTTGTACGCTCGCCCGATGGCGTTGGGATACTCCTCACCCTCCGGCTTGAAATACTTCAGGAAGATGAGCGTTTGACGGATGAGCTCGTGGATCTCTTTGGATTCCGGGCTTGTCTGGCCGACGATCTTCTCCAGCTCGCGCAGAGCGACCAGGCCGTGATAGAGGGCCCGAGCGGTCGGATTGAGCACGGCGAGGTGAGCTGAATTGAAAGTGCTGAGATCTTTTTTGCGGCCGCTGTACGCTTCCAGGGCCAGCAGGTAGGTCTGGTTCGCTCTGGCTCGGGTCGTGAGCAGGACCTCTTGGTGATGCTGATCGATCCCTTGATATGGTTTTCCGTTCACGTAAAGAAGGGACTCAGGCAGGTCCAGGAGCAGTGCCACCTGCTTTCCCGCGAACTCGTGCGGGATGGTGACGCGCCTGCGAAACCAGCCGGTCTTGTCGAACCCTCCCCACGGCGCCGGAATCGTGTAATTCCACCAGGCAGCGTCATTGAGCCTGGGAGAGGCAGCGTTGGGAAAGAGCCCATCCTTTAACTTCCAGTCCGGTAAGGGGATAGAGGCTGGAAAGATGTGGTTCTTGATTTGAGGCAGGATCTGATTCAGGAGATCGATAGCCATCCCGGGATCGCTTCTTCGCTAGGGTTCAAGAAACGGCAGTTTCGTGAGAAAGCAGGTGGAAAATAGGGATTGTTGAGCGACATGTCAAGTGAGTTTCTGGCAATGGATTGCAGGCCGCAGTGTGATGCGTTTCTTGACATTTTGTGGGGATTGGAGTAATTTGGCGAGGGGAGAACCTAGCCAAACCGTACCGATATCGTAGTTCAACTCGTTGCTTGAGATCACGCGCAGCTTCGTGGCTCACTTGTATTTCAAACAAAGGGGCATAGAAGCTGTCGATGAGATTGTCCCGAACCGTCGCTTTCCGTCAAATCTCCCAGGACGGGGGTCCCTCTCGCAATCGGATCGCTATCCCGAAGTTAAGAACGTGAGTGCTCGATGAAACGATTAGCTCTGGCTTTCCTTTTTTTTGCCTGCAGCCTCAATGCACAGGTGCAGGGCCGGTGGACGCCTCTGGCGAATCCCACATGGTTTGACACCTTCACGATCGATCCCGTTGACACGAACAGACTCTATGCAAGCTATTCGGATGGAGTGTACAAGAGCACAAACGGAGGGGTTTCCTGGACGGCGATTAGCTTCCTAAATTCTGACGAAGCGGGCGCCATTATCGTTAATCCTCTCAACACGGATACGCTGTACGCGGGTGTCTACGCGGTCGGGACCGGCGGTCAGGGAGTGTTTCGCAGCAGCAACAGGGGAAATTCGTGGACCAATGTCTATTCATCCTACAGCGTCAAGGCCCTCGCTTGTGATCGGCAGCATCCGAACCTGGTTTATGCGGGCACGGTGACAAACTACTGGTGGGGCGCGGGTGTCGGAATGATCAAAACCACCGACGCTGGTTCGACGTGGACGGAAATCAACAATGGATTGGGCAATCTTGAGATCAACGAGATCGCTGTTGGTCCGACGAATGGGAGTACTGTGTACGTTGGGACGGAATCAGGCATCTATCGGTCCCTCAACGGCGGTGCATTGTGGGAACCGATTGTGACAGGCTTGCCCGGCGGCGTCATTGTGCGGAAGATCGCGGTCGACCCGATAGATCCGAAGATTGTTTATCTCGGAACTCAGGGTGATGGTCTTTACAAGTCTAGTGACGCGGGGCAGAGCTGGGCTGTCTCTGGCACGGGGATCACGGACGCCGTTATCACGAGCCTTGCCATCAATCCCGACTCTCCCTTTATCGTATATGCCGGCACGCAGGAGGGAGGTCTCTTCAAATCCACCAACGGCGGCGCCCTGTGGTCGGCAATGGATGCAAACGGGATCGGCGCGTTGTGGATGGGAGAAGTCGGTACGATCGTTCTCAATCCCAGAAATCCGAGAATCATCCTTGCCATGTTTGCTGTCGGAACGACGGCTGCGCAGATTTACACAAGGCTCGATGAGGCTGCAGGCCTCCGAGAAACCGAACCGAACAACACGTCAGGCCAGGCGAATCAAATTAATCTCGGAGACGTCA
>CAYZRX010000047.1:0-28694 GCA_964480945.1 uncultured Ignavibacteriaceae bacterium
CGGCGAATTAGTGCCGTTTCCATAAAGTGATCTTGTGTTTGTCGACTACGCGACTTCAAACGGAAACGAGCACTACTGCCTTCTTGGAAAGAGCTCAGACAAGAAACACAAGATTTCTTCTTAGAAGGGGCACTAGGATGAGCCTTGCCATGTGGATCTCGTTTCTCTCTCTGTTCGTGGCCACCTTGATCTCCGGTGGTCCTGCCTCAAACGGCCGACAGGCCTTTTCTTCTGACCAGGAACTCAGGGCGTACACCGCCAACCTCCCTTTTTCAATGCCGGAGATTCGATTGCCGCGGATTCCAGCTTCCCGCGTGAGTATCACAGATTTCGGTGCAGTTGCCGACGGGCACACGATGAACACGAAGGCGATCAACGATGCGATTCGAGCGTGTGCGAAGCAGGGGGGCGGTACGGTTGTTATCCCGCCGGGTGTGTGGCTCGCGGGGCCGATCGAGTTGGGCAACAATATCGAGTTGCATGTTGAGGCCGGGGCTCTCGTGCTCTTCAGCGGGAAGTTCGAAGACTATCCGATGTTCGCCAGGCCGAGAAGCACGAGTTATCGCTGCACTCCTCTGATCTACGGAATACGATTGACCAATGTCGCGATCACGGGGAAAGGAGTGTTCAACGGCAACGGTCAGCACTGGCGTCCGACGAAGAAGGAAAAACTCACCGAGCGCCAGTGGAAAGAGCTGGTGGCCTCCGGCGGCGTGGTGAGCTCCGATGGGAAGATCTGGTGGCCGTCGAGGGAGGCGCTCAATGGCGACGAGTATGTCAAAAACCTTCTCCAACATAGGAAGAGACCGACCCCCGAGGAATTTGCCGGCGCCCGGGAATTTCTGCGACCGACGATGGTCGAGCTCATAAGCTGCACCAGTGTCTTGATCGACGGCCCGACGTTCACCAATTCGCCCGCGTGGGTCCTCCATCCGATGGAGTGCAAGGAAGTCGTCATTCGCAATACATCCGTCATCAACAACTGGTGGGGGCAGAACACGGACGCCGCGGACATCGACGCGTGCCGCAATGTCGTCTTCTACCGGAATGTTCTTGATGCTGGCGACGACGCGATCTGTATGAAGTCCGGAAGGCGAGGCGATGGCTCATCGCCGGAATCGGCTCTGGAGAACGTCGTTGTCGCAGATTGCATCGTGTATCATGGCCACGGCGGGTTCGTCATCGGCAGCGGTACGGATGGGGGGATGCGGAACATCTCGGTCAAGAACTGCACGTTCATGGGGACCGACATCGGGCTCCGGTTCAAATCGGCACGCGACCGCGGCGGCGTGGTGGAGAAGATCTTCATCGACGGCATTCGGATGAAGGATATCGCCAACGAGGCGATCCTCTTCGACTTGTTCTACACCGGGAACAATGACTTCGATTCAACGAGGGTCCGTATTCCGCACTTCCGCGATTTCGAAATCAAGAACATCGTTTGTGACGGAGCGACCGATGCGGTGCGCGTTCGCGGGCTTGCCGATGCGCCCATCGAGAGGATCTCCTTGAAGTCTCTTTCCATCACATCCAACCGTGCAATTTCGATGGAGAACGCGGAAGGGATTGGTCTGTCCGATTTGTGGTTGAACTTCAGGTCCGGTCCGGTGGTTTCAGTGAAGGACTGCAGGGACGTGCACGTTGAGCACGTCACGCTTGCGTCGCTGGCTCGTGTTTTCGTCCGCGCGAGCGGCGCCAAGACGGAGGCTATCACCGCTCTGAAACAAGACGCTGCGCAGGCGAGGCGGGCGATCGAGCTTGTCTCGGGCGCGAAGCGGTCGGGTGTCATATTCAAATGAACGCGCAGAGAACGCACCGGGATCGTCGATCAAGGAAGATGAAGCGGAGTGCGGGCCTCGTGCTTTTGCTCGTCGGGGCGTTGGGTCAGGCCGTATGTGGCGAGCGTGCCCAGATCATCGTGGCGGCCGACGGGAGCGGGAATTTTCGGCGTATTCAGGATGCCCTCAACTCTATTCCCAAAGACAATGCCAGAAACGTGATTATTCTGATCAAGAAGGGCACGTATCACGAAAAGGTCTATGTCGAGAAGAGCTACGTCACCCTCGTCGGTGAGGATCGGGACAGCACGAAGATTGTCTTCGCCGAGCTGCGGGAAAATTGGAACAAGGATCACCACGGTAGCGACTGGGGGGCCGCGGTGATCAACATCGACTCCACCGTCACCAACCTGACGCTGGCCAATCTCACGGTCCATAACAATTATGGCTCTCTGCACGACGTTCACGGACATCAATTCGCGGTGTGGGGTGAGGGGACCCGGATCATCTTTCTGAACTGCAATATTGTCGCCGACGGGGGCGACACCGTGAGCCTTTGGAATCGCCGCGATGGTATGTACTATCACGCCCACTGCTCCTTCGAGGGTTGGGTGGATTACGTCTGTCCTCGCGGTTGGTGCTACATCACGGACAGCCGGTTCTTCGGGCATAACCTGAGCGCCAGCATCTGGCACGACGGCAGTGTTCAGAAGGATCAAAAATTGGTTGTTCGGTACTCCTTTTTTGGCGGCGTGCCTGGTTTTCCTCTTGGGCGTCATCACCGCGACGCGCAGATTTACCTGCTGGACTGTGTCTTCTCGAAAGAGATGGCTGATCGGCCCATCTATTCGCCGCGATCCCCGAACATCGTTCCATGGGTTTGGGGAGAACGACATTATTTCTACAACTGTCATCGGATCGGCGGCGACTTCCGGTGGTTTGCCGACAACCTCGCTTCGGCCGAAGGATCCCCCGCGGAAGATCAAGTCACCGCCGAGTGGACATTCAGAGGCCGGTGGAATCCGGAGGAGGAGTTGCCGAGCGTCCTGCCGCGCGTGTCGATGCCGGATCCCAGGGATGGATCGTACGAAGTCCGGACCGAGGAGGTCGCGCTGCGATGGCTCCCTTCTCGAAACGCCGATTCGTCTCTCATTTATTTTGGTTCGCAGGTCAATCCGCCGTATATTTGCAGTCAAGTCGGACGCGAGTACCGGCCGGGAAAGCTCAGATCGAAGACGAGATATTTCTGGCGGACGGATGAAATTGTCGGGGTTGACACGCTGCGCGGTCCCGTGTGGCATTTTACAACCGTGGACTAGCGTCTTCCCCTCGTGGCTACGAGGGGCGGTTTCCGCATACTCAGAACGAAAAGAGGTATGGAACTATGGCAGCAGAGCGGCTCAAGCTGGGTCGATACTCGTTGGGAATCGGCGATCGGTTTGGCATGGAGGGAAGGGCACAGCTCCGCGCATTGAAATTAGCGTTGGGGCGGGGAGTCGAGGTTATCCCGGTCTGGAACAAGTCGAACCGGGAGCATACGCTGATTGGAACGGAGCCCTCCTCGACGCGAGTTGCCGCCGAAAGTGCGGTGAAGGATGAGGGCTGGGACCGGCCGTACTACGTCGACGCGGATCACGTCGGACTCAAAACGGTGGACCGTTTCCTTGGAGCCTGCGATTTCTTCACCTTGGACGTTGCGGATTTCATCGGAAAACCGGTTTCGGATGATGAGATCAAGCGCTTCGTCGGCTCCATGGCGCCCAAAGTGGGAAAGCTTCGTCATCCGGATCTGCCCGGTGAGATCACGGTGACACCTCAGGAGATCCACAGCTTTGCCTGCCGGTACCTCTTCGCCCTGCAGGAGGCAGGCAGGATCTACGCCTACATCAAGAGTCAGATCGGAGGACGGGCATTCGTAGCGGAAGTCTCCGTCGATGAGGCCTTGGAGCCGCAGACGCCGGCCGAGCTGTATCTTCTCCTTGCCGGACTGGCGGAACAAGGAGTCGCCGTGCAGACCATCGCTCCAAAATTCAGCGGAAAGTTTCTGAAAGGGATCGACTACGTTGGAGATGTTTCCTCGTTTCTTACCGAATTCAAAAGCGATCTCGCTGTCGTCGCACTCGCGATAGATTCCTTCCCGTTGCCGGCCGACCTGAAGCTCAGCGTTCATTCAGGAAGCGACAAGTTCTCGCTCTATCCCGGCATTCATTCCCTCATCGCGAAGAGCAGATCGGGCATCCATCTCAAGACGGCCGGGACGACGTGGCTGGAAGAGGTGATCGGACTCGCGACGGATGCAAAGGGGCTCGCTCTTGCCAAGAAGATTTATGCTCGGGCCTTTGATCGCTTGGAAGAGCTTCGCAAGCCGTATGAGACCGTCGTCGAGATTGAGCAGAGGGAGCTTCCGGAGCCTGCGGCCGTCGCGGGCTGGTCGTCACAGGAGTTCATCTCGGCATTGAGTCACGAACCTTCGAATCCGAGATTCAATCGAAACCTACGCCAGGTTGTTCACATCGGCTTTCGAATCGCCGCAGAAATGGGTGAGGAGTTCAGAGAGGCGCTGTTGCGATCGAGGAGCGCGATCGAGCGCAATGTGACGGATAATCTTTTCATCCGACATATTCGGCCCTTGTTCCTTGGGGCGGCCTGAGGATGAGAGAAGTGTGAATTGACCGCGGGAACGAAACGCCTCGAAGGGGAGGTACAGTGTGGTAGAAGGGAGTGCATGACAGTCCGGTAAAAGGAGTCAGAAGTGGACGTGCGTTTTTCGACGGATCCGAATGGATTCCGCGGACTCTCGACATCCGATCTCAAGGGATCGTATCTTATCGACAATCTCTTCAGACCGGATGAGGTTCCGATGACGTACTCGGATATCGATCGGTCGATCATCGGCTCGGCGGTCCCGGTGTCAAAGAGCCTGCCGCTTCTGGCGACAAAGAAGGAGATGGCAGCGGAGCACTTCGCAGAGCGCCGGGAGGTCGGAATCGTCAACATCGGGAGTGACGGAAACGTCCTGGTCGATGGGACGGAGCACGCGTTGGCCAACAGGGATGCGCTCTATGTCGGCAGAGGTGTGAAGGAGATTGTCTTGCACAGCGTGAAGGCGATGGACCCGGCGAAGTTCTACTTCGTGAGCTATCCGGCGCACAAGGAGTATCCGACGACGCACGTGAAGTTTGCCGAAACCGAAGCGACCCATCTCGGCAGCCAGGCCAACGCAAACGAGCGAACGATCCACAAATACTTTCATGCTCGGGGCGTGCAGAGTTGTCAATTGGTCATGGGCGTGACGGTGCTGGAAGAAGGGAGCGTCTGGAATACGATGCCTCCCCATACGCATCAGCGGCGTTCGGAGGTCTACATGTATTTCGATCTTGACCCCGACTCCCTTGTCGTTCACTTTCTCGGCCGGCCGGACCAGACCCGCCACATCATCGTTCGGAACGAGCAGGCCGTCCTCTCACCGAGCTGGTCGATTCACACCGGTGTCGGGACACGGAGCTACAGTTTCATTTGGGCGATGGGGGGCGAGAATCAGGTGTTCGAAGACATGGATGGATTTTTGCCGGAGTTTTTGCAGTAGTTAGCTTCCTTTTTGTGACAGCTGTTATTCGCGTTCAGACAAGCGGCCAAAGGAATATCTCATGAAGAAACAATTTATCCACGAGGAGTTCTTACTCGACACAAGGACGGCTTCACGGCTCTATCACACGTATGCAGAGCGCCTGCCGATCATTGACTACCACTGCCATCTTTCGCCGCAGGAGATCGCCGAAGACCGAAGGTTCGATAACATGACGCAGGTCTGGTTATCGGGCGATCATTACAAATGGCGAGCCATGCGCACGTGCGGTGTCGATGAACACTACATAAGCGGATCCGCATCGGATTGGGAGAAGTTTGAGGCGTGGGCAAAGACGGTTCCGAAGGTGCTCCGAAATCCGCTGTATCATTGGACGCACCTCGAGCTGAAAGACCCCTTCGGGATCACCAACGTTCTTCTCGATGGGAAAACGGCTCGGGCAATTTGGAATCGGTGCAACGCCAAACTCGCTCAGCCCGGCTTCTCCGCGCAGAGCATTCTCCGGAAGATGAATGTCGAAGTGGTTTGCACGACGGAGGATCCTATCGATTCGCTCGAGCACCACGAGGCATATTCGAAGCGGGGTAACGGTAAGACGAAGCTGGTGCCGGCGTTTCGGCCCGACAGGGCGATGGCGCCGGAGGAAGGCGGCGAGTTGTACGTCCAGTACCTGGGAAAGCTTGAAGAGGCTGCGAATTGCGAGATCAAGGACTTTGAAGGTCTGATCCGCGCGATCCGCGTTCGCCACGACTACTTCCACGCTCATGGCTGTCGCCTCTCGGATCACGGCATCGAGACTGCGTACGCCGACGATTACACGCAAGCCGAGCTCGACAAGATCTTCAAAAAAGGACGGAAAGGGGAGGATTTGACTCCTGCGGAGCTTGGGAAGTTCAAGTCGGCAATGATGCACGAATTCGGAGTCATGGACCATGAAAAGGGATGGGTCCAGCAGTTCCATCTCGGAGCCCTTCGCAACGCGAACTCCAGGATGATGCGGCAGCTTGGTCCGAACACCGGCTACGACTCGATCGGCGATTTCGAGCACGCGCGTCCCTTGGCCCGCTTTCTGGATCGACTCGATTCCACCGACCAGCTCCCGCGTACGATTTTCTATAACCTCAATCCGAGTGACAACGAGCTGATGGCGACGATGGCCGGCAATTTCCAGGACGGGAAGATTCCCGGGAAGATTCAATACGGCGCGGCGTGGTGGTTTCTCGATCAGCTCGATGGCATGACCAAACAGATCGACGCGCTGTCGTACACCGGCGTCTTGAGTCAGTTTGTGGGCATGCTCACCGATTCGC
Source organism: uncultured Ignavibacteriaceae bacterium (assembly GCA_964480945.1). Classification (GTDB taxonomy): domain Bacteria; phylum Bacteroidota; class Ignavibacteria; order UBA10030; family UBA10030; genus VGWB01. The sequence continues at coordinate 6,675 of CAYZRX010000047.1, forward strand.
GCAGTTTCCTCTCCTATCCACGCCACGAGTACTTCCGGCGGCTGCTGTGCCGGATCCTGGGGAGGGAAATCGAGGAAGGATTGATTCCGAATGATCTGAAACTCGTCGGCGCGCTCGTGTCGGATATCTGCTACAATAACGCAAAACGATATTTCTCATTTGCCTGAGCAAACAGAAGAAAGGAAGTCGAAGATGGACGGAGGTCGGGTAACGGCAGGCTATGATTTCACCGGCAAGACGGTAGTCCTGACCGGCGGCGCGGGTGTCTTGGGCCGGGCGATCGCCGGCGGATTGGCAGAATGCAACGCGACTCTGGTGATCCTCGATCGGGACCTCAAGGGGGCCCAATCGGCCGTGGATGCTCTGAAGACCACGAAGGGAAAACATCTCGCTGTGGAAGGAGATGTGCTCGATGGTGCGAGCATGAGCCGGGCCCTCCAGCAGATCATGAAGAGCTGCACGCGGGTCGATTTTCTCATCAACGGAGCAGGGGGCAACAATCCTCGCGCGACCACAAGTGGAGACCTGGCATTCTTCGATATTCCGGCCGATGCGCTACGGTTTGTTTCGGACCTCAATCTTCTGGGGACGATCATTCCGAGCCAGGTCTTCGGGAAGCAGATGGTGGCACAGAAGGAGGGGGTCATCCTCAACATCTCCTCGATGAACGCCTTCCGGCCGCTCACCCGCATTCCGGCGTATTCGGCTGCCAAGGCTGCTGTCAGCAATTTCACGCTTTGGTTGGCGGTGCACATGGCGCAGGAGTACTCGACCAACATTCGTGTGAACGCTATTGCGCCAGGGTTCTTCCTCACGGAGCAAAACAGGTTCCTCCTGACCAACAAAGAAACCGGGGAGCTCACGGCGCGCGGAAAGAGTATTCTCGCGCATACGCCGATGAACCGTTTCGGCGATCCCGGCGATCTGATCGGTGCGGTATTGTATCTTCTTTCGCCGCTCTCCTCGTTCGTGACGGGCGTTGTTCTGCCGATCGACGGCGGATTTTCGGCATTCAGCGGGGTATAAGGATCCGGAACCGGCGCCTCTGCCGCTTGCTTCGCGTTTCCAGATTGACGTTACAAGATCAGTCAAAAGCTTGCGTGTTCAATAGACTCGAGTCGACAACCACGAGAAACTGAAAGGGAGGGCGGCCCATGGAGGAGCGCATGGAACAAAAAACACGGATCGGGTCATTCCGCTGGACAATTTGTGCATTGCTGTTCTTTGCAACCACGATCAACTATATCGATCGGCAAGTTCTGGCGATCCTTGCGCCGCTGCTTCAAAAGGAGATCGGGTGGAACGAAATCGAGTACGGCTACATTGTCACGGCCTTCCAGGCTGCGTACGCGATCGGTCTCTCTCTGTTTGGATGGTTTATCGATCGGTACGGAACGAAGATCGGTTACGCCCTTTCAATCACCGGCTGGAGCATCGCGGCGATGGCGCATGCGCTTGCAACGTCCGTCTTCGGTTTCGGCCTTGCACGCTTCGCCCTCGGCCTGAGCGAGTCCGGTAATTTCCCGGCGGCGATCAAGGCCACGGCCGAGTGGTTTCCAAAGAAAGAGCGAGCTTTTGCGACCGGCATCTTCAATTCGGGGGCGAACATCGGTGCTGTTGTCGCGCCGGCGGTCGTGCCGTGGCTGACCGTTACGTACGGCTGGCAGGCTTCGTTCATTGCGACGGGCGCTCTTGGCTTCGTCTGGCTGATCCTTTGGTACTTCTTCTACGATACGCCGGAGAAGAGGAAGGGCGTAACGCCTGAAGAGCTAGCACATATTCACAGCGATCCTGCTGAGCCCCCGATGGAGAAGGTTCCATGGTTGCGGTTGCTGAAATATCCTCAAGCCTGGGCGTTTGTCATCGGAAAGTTCCTGACCGATCCGATCTGGTGGTTTTATCTCTACTGGCTTCCGAAATTCCTTAATAAGTCGTACGGGCTGACCCTCACGGAGCTCGGCTTGCCGCTGATCGTCATTTATACGATGACGTGTGTCGGCAGCATCGGCGGCGGATGGCTGTCGGGGAGGTTCATCAAGCGAGGCTGGACGATCAATCGAGCACGGAAGCTGGTGATGCTGATCTGTGCCATCTGCGTCGTTCCGATTGTGACAGCGTCTCAAATCTCGGATCTCTGGCTGGCTGTTCTCATCATAGGGCTGGCGGCAGCGGCCCACCAAGGGTGGTCGGCGAATCTCTTCACGACAGCCTCCGATATGTTTCCGAAGAGGGCAGTGGGCTCCATCGTCGGGTTGGGTGGCACGGCCGGATCGGTCGGGGCGATGTTGTTTGCTCCGTTTATCGGCTACGTGCTTGAGTGGACGGGGAGCTACTTTCTGCCCTTCGTCATCTCGGGATCGGCCTATTTGATTGCCCTCGCCATCTTCCACGGGCTTGCACGAAAGATGAAGCCGGTCGAGCTCTAGGTGCAGGGAGGAGAGAGCCGAGGAGAAGCGCGTGCCGAAGATCGTCGTGAACAAGCATACCCCCGCTGCGGTGGAAGCGTTCTCGCAGCTTGGCACCGTCGTCGCACTGGACACGCTTCAGGTGACGAACGAAGCGGTGCGCGATGCAGACCTGCTCGTCGTTCGGTCCGAGACGAAGGTTGACCGCACGCTGCTCGAGGGTAGCCGGGTGAAGTTCATTGGCACCGTCACCATCGGATTCGATCACGTCGATACAGATTACCTGGCTTCCAGAGGGATCGCGTTCGCGAACGCTCCGGGGTGCAATGCCAACTCGGTTGCGGATTACATGGCTGCGGCCCTCCTCACGTGGTCGCGACGAGTGGGGAGTTCCCTTCGTGGGAAGGGCTTTGGGATCGTCGGTGTCGGGCACGTCGGCAGCAAGGTGGAGAAAGTGGCGCGAGCGCTTGGCATGAATGTGATTCTGAACGATCTGCCGCTCGCACGACAAACGCGCGATGAGAAATATCGGCCGCTGGACGAGCTGATGGAGGCCGACTTCGTTACCCTCCACGTTCCTCTTACGACGACAGGCGTCGATCCGACCTATCATCTCTTCGATGCGTCGCGCATACGGAGGATGAAGCGCGGCTCTGTGCTGCTTAACACGTCGCGCGGTGCGGTCGTGGAAACCAAAGCGCTTAGCGATGCGCTGGCTTCGAAGCATCTCTCTGCTGCAATCCTCGACGTGTGGGAAGGGGAGCCGGAGATTTCTCTGGAGCTGCTCTCCCGCATCATGCTCGGAACGCCACACATTGCAGGACACTCTCTGGATGGAAAGCTGAATGGATGCAGGATGATCTACGAGGATGCGGCCCGATTCCTCCGCATGACGCCTGCGTGGCGATTCGGCGCCCCGCTGACCCTGGAGGAGGCGCAGATCCCCGTTCCTCCGGAACCTGAGGACGAATGGGATGTTGTTCATGATGTGGTACGAGAGGCGTATGACATCGAATTCGATGATCACCTGCTGAGGAAGTTGAATGAAATGAAACAGAGCGACCGTCCCGGGCATTTTATGAGGCTGAGGGCAGAGTACCGGATACGGCGGGAGTTCTTCAATCGTACGGTCGCGCTCGGTCCGCATCAAGCCTCCGCCGTGCCGGTTCTTGAGGGTTTAGGATTCAAAACGATTCTGCGGAAGGAGGGAAGTTGATGGAAACCGTTGTTGGAGGGGGTTCGTTCGACCGTCCTATGACCGAGCTGGAGATTCGGAAGATCTGCGCGAATTCGCTCGGCCAGATTCCTCTGAAGGGCAAGCGGCTCCTCGTGCTGATCCCCGACCACACTCGCCACGCGCCGATTGATCTGTTCTTTCGGATCATCTTCGAGCTGGTAGGAGAACAGGTCGCAAGCATCGACTATCTGATCGCGACGGGCACGCACGCCTCAATGGATGAGGAGCGGATCTACGCGCGCGTCGGCATAACAAGGGAACAGCACAGGACGAGGTACTCGAAGGTGCGCTTCTTCAACCACGAGCATGAGAACCCTGCCGCGCTGGAAACCCTGGGGACACTTTCCGGGGAGGAGCTGTCGAAGTTGACGAACGGCCTGTTCTCCAAGCCGATCAACATTACCATCAACCGAAAGGTGACCGAGTATGATCACGTCCTGATCGTCTCACCGGTCGTGCCGCATGAGGCGATGGGGTTTGCAGGCGGGAACAAGTACTTCTTCCCCGGGATTGCCGGGCTCGAAGTCATACAAACGTTTCACTGGGTTGCTGCGCTGATCACCAATCCGGCTATCAATGGCGTCAAGGACACGCCCACGCGGCGGATCATCGATCGTGCGGTGGAGCTCATCAAGACGCCGCGCACCTGTTTCGCCTTTACGGTCGACGACCACGAAAGGGTGATGTGCTTGTTTGCCGGAGAGCCCAGGGAGGCCTGGTCGCGCGCGGCAGACTACTCGTCGAAACTTCACATCCGGTACGTCGCCAAGCCGTACAAGACCATTCTCGGAATCACGCCGGAGATTTACGAAGAAATCTGGGTGGGCGGCAAGGCGATGTACAAGCTCGAACCGATCGTCGCCGACGGGGGTGAACTGATCATCTACGGGCCGCAGATCCGGGAGATCTCGTTCGTGCACGGCGAGCTGATCAGGCAAATCGGCTATCACTGCATCGAGTATTTCGTGCGGCAGTGGGATCGGTTCTCCGATTACCCCAAACTGATCATGGCCCATTCATCCAACGTTCGCGGTGTCGGTACGTACGGCAACGGGGTCGAGAAACCGAGGGTCAGCGTGACTCTTGCGACATCAATACCCGAATCGGTGTGTACGAGCGTAAACCTTGGTTACCGCGACCCCCGGTCGATCGATTTGAACGAGTGGCGCGCACGCCAGAACGGCGACCTGCTCGTTGTTGAGAACGCGGGACAGGATCTGTACCGGCTGAAGGACTGACGTGGGTACTCTATCATCTATTCAGAAGAAAGGACGCACAATTCATGAGCAATGACCTGAAGATCCGTCCCGACGGGGCGCTCGATCTGGTTTCGCTCGGTGCTCTGGTCCATCGTCTCGATCCGGGCATCGTTCCCTTCCGGAAGGCGACGGAGTGCAAGATCCACGTGAGCGGCGGCGAATTCAATGTCGCGGCGAACCTGGCGGATTGCTTCCGCATGAACACCGGCATCGCGACAGCAATCGTCGATTACCCGATCGGTGATCTGATTGCCGAGCGCGTCAAAGCGATGGGCGTGAAGGCATTCTACAAGCGCTTCAAGCATAACGGCGTGAACGGCCCCAACATGGCCACGGTGTACAGCGATCGGGGGTACGGCATCCGGCCGGCTTCTGTTTTCTACAACAGGTCGAATGAAGCCGGAGCGCAGCTCAAGCCGGGAGATTTCGACTGGAACGCCATCTTCGCAGGAGGCGTGCGGTGGTTCCACAGCGGTGGTATCTTCGCAGCGCTCTCGGAAACCACGGGCGCGCTCATCGCCGAAGGCATGAAGGCGGCGAAGAAGGCGGGTGCGGTCACGAGTTTCGATCTGAATTTCCGCGAGAAGCTCTGGAACATCTGGGGGGGCCAGCAAAAAGCGGTGGAGGTTATCGGTCGCATCGTGGAGAATGTGGATATCCTGGTGGGCAACGAAGAGGACCTGCAGAAAGGTCTGGGCATCCCCGGCCCGGAGGTGGCGGCCAAGTCGAAGCTTGACCCGAGCGCGTTCTTCGGGATGATTGACAAGGTGGTGGCCAAGCACGCGCACGTGAAAGTCGTAGCGACAACGCTGCGCGATGTGCATTCGACGAATCGGCACAGCTGGAGCGCCGTGGCATGGGTTGGCGGCAAAACCTACACCGCGCCGACCTGCGAGCTGGACGTGCTTGACCGCGTGGGGGGCGGCGATGGATTTGCGAGCGGTTTCTTCTACGGGTTATTGACCGGAGAGGCTCCGGAGGAGGCTCTGAGGCTCGGTTGGGCACACGGGGCGCTGCTGACAACGTTCCCCGGCGATACCACGATGGCGACCGTGGAGCAGGTGCGCGCCTTCGCGAAGGGCGGCTCAGCACGTATCCAGCGCTGACTCTCTGCACCACGCATCTCACGGGTGTCGACTGTCGTGAACTTCGCTTTCCTGAGGGAAGGCATTCCTCGCATGGTTGAGCGCGGTTGTCCGAATCCTCAAGCTTGCCGAATTCGAGCGTATCACCTTGAGTTGTACGCACAAGTAAAAGGAGCGGTACTATGGGCCAACACGCTGATATTGGAATTGTCGGACTAGGACTCATGGGCAGGAATCTCGCCCTGAACATCGAACGGAACGGATTCTCCGTGGCGGGGTTCGACATCGACGAGAAGAAGCGCAGCAGCTTCATCCACGACACCGCCGGTAAGCAGATCTCGACATCGCCGTCGCTTGGCGAGTTTGTGGGTTCGCTGAAGAGTCCGAAACGAATTTTGATGATGGTCCCCGCCGGGAAGATTGTCGATTCTCTCATCGCTGATCTCAAGCCGCACCTCGCCTCGGGCGACATCCTCATCGACGGGGGCAACACGCATTTCACCGATACAGAACGGCGGATGAAGTCGCTCGAGCCCGAGGGGATCCTCTATATTGGGACGGGCGTGAGCGGTGGGGAAGAAGGAGCTCTGCTTGGCCCCTCGATTATGCCCGGCGGTAGTCCGAAAGCATGGCCTGCCGTCAAGCCGATCCTTCAAGCCATCGCGGCGAAACTGCCGGACGGGACCCCGTGTTGCGAGTGGGTGGGAGCAGGTGGGGCGGGACACTATGTGAAAATGGTTCACAACGGGATTGAATACGGCGATATGCAGCTTATCTGCGAGGCGTATCAGATCATGCACGAGCTTCTCGGGATGGGGGCCGACGAAATGCACGAGGTCTTCAAAAGTTGGAACGAGGGGGACCTCAACAGTTATCTTATCGAAATCACACGTGATATTCTTGTTTACAAGGATGTCGATGGAAAGCCCCTGGTCGACAAGATTCTCGATACAGCGGGTCAGAAAGGCACGGGCAAGTGGGCGAGCGTTTCTTCACTGGATCTCGGCATTCCGCTGACACTGATCAGTGAGGCGGTCTATGCTCGTTGCCTCTCCGCGATCAAAGAAGAGCGCGTCGAAGCCTCCAAAACTCTCCGGGGGCCCGGCACGAGGTTCTCGGGTGATCGACGAGCCTTTGTGAACGATCTTGAGAAGGCGTTGTACGCCTCCAAGATCGTTTCCTATGCCCAGGGCTTCTCGCTGATGCGTGCAGCCGCCGGGGAGTATCACTGGGACCTGGACTATGGCGGGATCTCTCAGTTGTGGCGTGCTGGGTGCATTATTCGTTCGGCCTTTCTCGGCAAGATCAAGGAAGCGTTCGACAAGAGTTCTCAGTTGACCAACCTCCTGCTCGATCCGTTCTTCAAAAACAAGATCGAGTCATCTCAGGAATCGTGGCGCCGGGTGATTGCCGCGGCGGTGACACATGGGGTGTGGACTCCGGCTTTCTCCGCGGCACTTGCTTACTACGATGGCTACAGGAATGCCCGCCTGCCGGCCAACCTTCTCCAGGCGCAGCGAGACTATTTCGGGGCGCACCAGTACGAGCGTGTCGACAAGCCGCGAGGTGAATTCTTCCACACGAACTGGACCGGACGCGGCGGCGACACGGCCTCCTCCGTGTATACCGCCTGAAGAGATGAGAATTCCCACGAAGAGAAGCCGTCTCAGGATTTCCCTCACCTTGCCGACTTCAAGCGCAGACAGGAGCAAACCCTGATGGAAGTTACTGCAGCCTCCAAGTCGACCATCATGGTCATCGTCGGGGCGGGAGGCGACCTGACCTGGCGGAAATTGGTGCCGGCTCTGTACGATCTGTTCCTCGACAAATGGCTGGCCGACCGATTTGCCGTCATCGGCGTCGGCCGCAAGGAGATGCGTGACGACAGCTTTCGTGAGCATCTCCGCGAAGGAGTGGATCGGTTTTCTCGACGCGGGAAGACCGACGCGAAGGCGTGGTCGACCTTTGCCTCCTGCCTGACCTATCTCACGACGGATTTTGCACTCCCGGGGGGATTCTCCTCACTCTCCGATCGTATTCGCGAGCAGGAGAAAACATGGGGAACGAAACCACAGATCGTTTTCTACCTCGCCATCCCGCCGACGATGGTGGAAGTCACCATGCAGCAACTGGGGAAGGCGCAGCTCTGTCAGGAACGTGAGCGAGTTCACGTCGTCGTAGAGAAGCCGTTCGGCCGCGACCTGGCCTCGGCTCGCGCCCTGAACAGATTGCTCACAGGAACCTTGGCCGAGTCCCAGATCTACAGAATCGACCACTACCTCGGAAAAGAGACCGTTCAGAACATCCTCGCATTCCGGTTTGCCAACGCACTTCTCGAGCCCATTTGGGATCGTCGCTATATCGACCACGTCCAAATCTCCGTCATGGAGAGAGTCGGCGTTGAGCATCGGGGCGCATACTATGAGCAGGCCGGCGCATTGCGAGACATGATCCAGAACCACCTGCTGCAGATCCTTTGCATGATTGCGATGGAGCCACCGGTCTCATTCCAGGCAGATGAGATTCGCAACAAGAAAGTCGACGTGCTCCATGCCATTCGGACCATTCAGCCCGGCCACGTTCACGACGTTGCCGTCCGTGGGCAATATGGCCCCGGCTGGATCCAGGGGCAACACGCCCCCGGATATCGTGCAGAGCCGAATGTTGCCCCAGACTCCCCCTCTGAGACGTTCGCCGCGCTGAAGCTCTTCGTCGACAACTGGCGCTGGCAGGACGTTCCATTCTACGTGCGGACCGGCAAGCGCCTCGTCGCGAAGGTGTCCGAGGTCTCCATCCAGTTCAGACCCGTGCCGCATCAGGCGTTCCCGTCTGAAGCGTTGGGTGAATGGCAGCCCAACCGTCTGGCGATCCGGATTCAGCCGGAGGAAGGGATATCGATTCGCTTTCAGGCGAAACAACCCGGGCTCGCAATGAGATTGCGCCCCGTCGACATGCGGTTCAGCTACCGGGATTCTTTCGATGGTCCGACGCCAGCGGCGTACGAAATGCTGCTTCTGGACATCATGCGCGGCGATGCGACCCTTTTTATGCGGGCAGACCAGGTGGAGGCCGCATGGTCCGTCCTGACACCTGTCCTGGACGCCTGGGGGAGCGTCCCGCCGATCGACTTCCCAAATTACCAGGCCGGCACCTGGGGCCCTGAGGCCGCAGAAGCGCTCATTGCTCGCGACGGCCGGAGCTGGCTGCAACCTGCAATCTCTGAGGAGGAAGAGAAGAAAGAGCCCTCGGAATGATTCGGGTGTCTCCAGACGTCGATGCACTGAATCGCTCTGCTGCCGCGTTTCTTGCCGAGCGGGCGCGGGATGCAGTCGACGCGCGAGGGCAGTTCAGCCTCGTGCTTTCCGGAGGCCAAACACCCCGTAGGCTTTACGAGCTGCTCGCAGGGGACGCTTTTCGTGATCGATTGCCCTGGACACAGACGCATGTTTTCTGGGGTGATGAACGATGCGTTGCCCCCAATGATCCCAGAAGCAATGAGCGAACGGCTCGCGAGGCCCTTCTCAACTACGTTCCGATCCCACCAACCCAAGTTTACCCGATGCGTTGCTCGGAGTCACCTCGAGCTTCTGCGGAGCAGTATGAGTCCGTTCTCCGGTCGTTTTTCAAAGCCCGGAAGCCGCGATTCGATCTTGTTCTTCTCGGTCTCGGAGAGAACGGGCACACCGCCTCGCTGTTTCCTCAGACGCCCGTACTTGAGGAGCGCGAGCGCTGGGTCGTAGACCTCATGGTGGAGGAGCAAGACCTCCATCGGCTGACCTTCACAGTTCCCATCATCAACCAAGCGGCGGCTGTGGTTTTCCTGGTCACGGGAACCTCCAAGGCGCGTGTCCTCCACGCAGTGCTGGAGGGTCCGTCCGATCCTCGCCGACTTCCAGCTCAACTGATACATCCCAGCGACGGCGAGCTATTCTGGTTTGTGGATCAAGAGGCTGCGGTTCTGTTGAAAAGAGTAGCTTGACGATCGAGCCTACCCGTTTCGTTCAATGAGGTTGTAGGACGGAGGCGGACAATTACCTTCCTTTCGAACTGACCTGCCGGAGCGACTTTCTCCTACAAGCGGCGGCTCTCGTTCGGCAAAAAAATCTCTTGTGGACGTTCGAACTTCCAATTAGATTATCCCGGCGACACCGTTCGGGCGTTCGACCGAGCCCGAACCACCTGCAGCCGAAAGCCTCTACGGAGAATCGAGTAGAGCTCGTCATCAGGATGCCTCAACCTACCAATGCCGAAATCTTTTCACGACGTTCGCCAAGCTCTCCGCTCCTGGCACGCAGCTGACGGATGGCTTCGTATCACCACGCTTGACGCTCACACAGAGGGTGAGCCCCTCCGGATCATTGTCGATGGGTTCCCGGAGCTTCCGGGCGATACGATCCTGGCCCGCCGGCGCTACGCCAAGGAGCATTTCGATCATCTCCGGACGCTGTTGATGTGGGAGCCGCGCGGGCACCGCGAAATGTACGGCTGCATTGTGGTCCCGCCGGTCTCACCGGAAGCCGACTTCGGTGTTCTCTTTCTGCACAACGAAGGGTTCAGCACGATGTGCGGCCACGGCATCATCGGCGTTGCCACGGTCGCGGTACAGACGGGGATGGTCAAGGCCGTCGAGCCGGAGACCGTCATTCGCATCGACACGCCGGCCGGGCTCGTGACAGCGTATGCGAGCGTGAGAGGCGGCGAGGTTCGGAATGCGCGTTTTCACAACGTGCCCTCCTTCGTTCTGGCGCTGGATCAGATCGTGGAAGTCCCGGGTCTTGGCAAGATCCGTTACGATCTGGCGTTTGGCGGCGCGTTCTACGCGTACGTTCAGGCGGATCAGCTCGGACTCACATGTCTTGCAGCGGAGACTCCGCGGCTCATCGAACAAGGGATGATGATCAAGCGAGCTGTGATGAAGGCACGGCCGATCGAGCATCCCTTTGAGAAGGATCTCGGCTTTCTGTACGGAACGATCTTTGTTGCACCCCCGGTCGGTGAAGCCGACAGCCGCAACGTCTGCATTTTCGCTGAGGGTGAAGTCGATCGTTCGCCGACGGGGACGGGTGTCAGCGGCCGCCTGGCAATTCACTTCGCTCGCAAGGAGGTGGGGATCGGTCAGGAAATAGTGATCGAGAGTATAATCGGCAGCAAGTTCAAAGGCCGGGTCATCCAGAGCACACGGTTTGGCCCCTACGAGGCGATCATCCCGGAGGTTGAAGGGAGGGCGTTCATTACCGGACGGAGCGAGTTCCTGGTCGATCCGGCCGATCCGTTGGAGAACGGCTTCATGGTCTAAGAGAAGGATGAAATCATGCTTGTGAAAGAGAAGGTTGCGCAATCCATTCGCATTCTGAAAGAGCTGAACGTCGATTGCTGGCTGACGTTCGTGCGGGAGACGCAGCTCAATGGTGATCCCATTCTCCCGTTTCTGGTCAATGCCAGCCTGACGTGGCATTCCGCGTTTATCATCTCAGCCTCGGGCAAGACGCACGCCATCGTCGGCCAGTACGACAAGAAGGGGGTTGAAGACCTGGGGGTGTACGACCAGGTCGTCGGGTTCGTGGAAGGAGTGAAAAAGCCTTTCGTCGAGTACATGAAGAAGCTTGATCCGTCGCGAATAGCCATCAACTACTCGCAGGATAGCGAGATTTGCGACGGCTTGACGCACGGAATGTACCTTACGCTTCTCGAGATGCTCACCGAGCTCGGTATGCATGATCGCCTCATTTGCGCCGAACCCATCGTCTCAGCGCTTCGTCAGCGGAAAATGCCTACCGAGATCGAGTACATGCGGCAAGCGATCCGTCATACACTGGAGATCTTTTCCGAGGTCGCCCGGTTCATTAAGCCCGGGAAGACCGAGGCAGAGATTGCCGCTTTCATGAAGAAGCGGGTGGCTGACCGCGGCCTCGAACTTGCCTGGGATCCGAAAACGTGTCCTTCCGTCTTCACGGGACCTGAAACTGCAGGGGCACACTACAATCCTACGGAGCGCGTTGTGAAGGAGGGGCACGTGCTCAATATGGACTTCGGTGTGAAGTTTGAAGGCTACTGCTCCGACCTGCAACGGACGTTCTACATCCTGGAAAAAGGAGAAACCCACGCGCCCGCGGAAGTCCAGAAGGGCTTCGACACCATCGTGAAGTCGATCGAGGAGTCTCGGAAAGGACTCAAGCCCGGTGTTCAAGGTCGTGAGATAGACGCGATCGCTCGAAAGATCATCACCGAGGATGGCTACGAGGAATTCCCGCACGGATTGGGACATCAGGTCGGCCGATTTCCGCATGACGGAACGGCGCTCCTCGGGCCCGCCTGGGAGAAGTATGCGAAGAAGCCTTTCGTCCCGATCGAAGAAAACATGGTGTTCACCATCGAACCCCGTCTCACCATCCCGGGTCGCGGCATCGCGACCATCGAAGAGATGGTTCTGGTGAAAAGGTCGGGTGCCGAATACCTTTCCACCCCACAGAAAGAGCTGACCCTCGTACACTCGTGAGGCTCTTGACGATGAAGGGAGGTGCTCTCGCGAATCGATATTTCGACCCTCCTCGTAGCGATCGCGTCCAAGGTCTTACATCACTCTTGGGAGGTGAACAATGAAACACAAATCTTCAACTCTCCTCGTCTGTCTGCTCTTCGGCGTCACGGTTCTTGGCCTCGCACAAGGTAACAAGAGCACGAATTCGTCGAAGGCGCTCATCAAGATCGATCTCGACAGGACCATCGGCGAGATTGACCGGCACATCTACGGCAACTTCATCGAGCATCTCGGGCGCTGCATCTACGGCGGGATTTACGATCCGGGTTCTCCTCGGGCTGACAACGATGGATTTCGGAGAGACGTGCTGGACGCCTGCAGAGGTCTCAACGTTTCCATTCTTAGGTGGCCGGGTGGGAACTTCGCTTCGGGATATCATTGGACAGACGGGATCGGCCCGAAAGAGGAGCGGCCGAAGCGGATCGACCTCGCTTGGGGCGCGATCGAGAGCAATCAGTTCGGGACGGACGAGTACATCAAGTTCTGCCGAAAGCTTGGAACGGACCCGTACATTTGTGTCAATCTTGGAACGGGGGCGTGGGACGAAGCCCGTAATTGGGTGGAGTACTGCAACCGGAAGCCGGGAACATATTACTCCGACCTGCGCGCCAAGAACGGCAGCCCGGAGCCGTACAATGTGAAGTACTGGGCACTAGGCAATGAGATGGATGGTGAGTGGCAGATGGGACATCGCAGTGCCGAAGACTACGGCAAGTTCGCGCTCGAGGCGGCTAAGCTCATGAAGTGGATTGACCCGGAGATCAGACTGGTCGCCTCCGGCTCCAGTGACTTTAGCGGCAACTGGGTGGAGTGGAACCGGACAGTCCTTCGCTACCTGAAGGATTACACCGACTTTATCGCGCTCCACACGTACGTGGGAAATCGTGACAATGACTATTACCGGTTCCTCGCATCGACGCTCGACGTTGAAAAACGGATCAAGATTGTCGAGGGGCTCATCAACGAGACGATGACGATGACTCGACGCAAGACTCCCATCTCCATCGCGTTTGACGAGTGGAACGTTTGGTACCGAGCCTGGACGAAGGAGGGTCTCGAGGAGACCTACAATCTTGAGGACGCGCTCGTGGACGCTCAGTTTTTGAATTGTTTTGTTCGGAACGCACAGATCGTCAAGATTGCGAACATGGCGCAGCTGGTGAATGTCATTGCGCCGATGCGAGCAGACAAGGACGGAATGTGGCTACAAACCATCTACTATCCTCTCCAGCTCTTCGCCACTCACTGTTCCGGCACATCATTGGATGCCTTTGTCTCCTGCGCGACCTACCAGACTGTCGGCCATGACAGCGTGCCCTACCTTGACGTCTCCGTTGCTTATGACCGCGCCACCCGCGGCCTGGTCATCAATGTGGTGAATCGCCATCGCGACCAGGCGCTCGAGACTGAAATCCTCAGTCAAAGCGGACGGTTCGCCAACAGTGCTGCCGCATACGAAGTAAACGGCTCCGATCCAAAGGTGCAGAACAGCCGCTCGGACCAGAATGTGAAGACCGTTCAGAAGGACTTCACCACGGGTGGCGGTCAGAGATTCGTCTATAGATTTCCGCCTCATTCCTTCACAATGATCAAGGCTAGAATTCAGGATTGAGCATGAAGGAGCGGTGGGTATATGCGAGACAAAAGTGAGCGCAATGGGTAAGGTGCGGGTTTTGTTGATCCTTGCACTGAGCGTGTGTCTGACGCTCGTTTGTCTGTCACAGGCAACCGTGCCGACGACGGCGCCGCCGAACGCGCCGGCGGTTGTTGACCTCCGCCAGAACACCCTTACCGTTCGATACGACGGTCGTGTACTCTTCTCCGCTGAGATGAATCCCGGGACTGAGTCGTTCGAACATCGGGTCCAGGTCTATCGGAACGGCGAACGGATCCAGCAGGTGATCTTGCTGACCACGCTGGACTGGCACAAGAAGATAAGGATAACCGGAAGGATTTTCGGCAGCGACGAGTCCTTTCCGTGTGAGGCTGACCGGCCGAGTCGGGGGCCCTTGATTGTTCGGCACACGTCGGGTCTCAGCCGCAGCCTGCGGAACCGCGCGGTGTACGATAGAAGTCGGGACTGGGTTCTCTCTGTCGACGCGAACCCGAAGGTTGTCGTCACCCCGGCAGAGTCAAGCGGGGAGGGAAACATCTTTTCGATGGAGGTGGAAGGGTACGAGATTGTGCTGCGATTCAGGCCGCGATTCTATCAGAAGCACCGCGGCCTCGAGTTCTTCGAGCCGTGGAAATACAAGGTGTGGCCGTGTTCTGTCGCCGGCTGGATCTCGTGGTTTGCGTTCTTTGACAAGGTGTCAGAGAAGGACATGATCGAGACGGCTGACGTCTTCTCGGAAGCGCTCGGTCCCTTCGGTTACGAATACTTTCAGATGGATGATGGCTACCAACGGTCGAATGGGTCGCCTGATCAGTGGCTAACGCCGAACGACAAATTCCCGCATGGGCTCGGGTACCTGGCTAGGTATATCAAGAGCAAGGGTCTGAAACCCGGGATCTGGTCGGCGGTTGGTATCTTCGATAAGGAATACGCTGGGAAGCATCGCGATTGGTTCGTTCGTGACGATCGGGGATCCCTGGCCCGTGGGAATTGGATACAGTACATACTTGATGCCTCGAATCCAGAGGCGATCAACGGCCAGGTGCGGCCCATCTATAAGGGATCGCGAGACCAGGGTTGGGAGTATTTCAAGGTGGATGGGCTCCGTCATCTACGATATGAGGGGTACAACGCCAACCGCGACTATTTCGAGGGAAAGAAGGTCGATCTCGTTGACGCCTACCGGAACTACGCAAAGGCAGTACGTGAGGAGATCGGAAGGGACCATTTCATGCTTGGCTGCTGGGGGATACGTCCGGAGCTCGCTGGCATCATTGACGGATGCCGGATCGGGGATGATGGATTTGCGTATGCCGGTCTTTCTCAATACAACTCCTTCAACAATATCGTCTGGCGGAACGACCCAGACCATATCGAGCTGAATGAAGATGCTTATCGGTCGACGATGGTCACGTCGTTGACAGGATCGCTCCTGATGCTCACGGACAAGCCCGCGGTGTACCGCACGGCAGCGATCGAGCCGGCGAAGCGTGCGGCGCCGGTGTTGTTCACACTGCCCGGCCAGCTGTACGACGTCGACCCATCGCGATCAGAGAATCTCGAGCGCGTCAACTCGGCGGTCAGCGGCTCAGGCCCGAGAGTGTTCGATGCAGGATACACGCCTCATTGCTTTCTCTATCTGCTCGAGATCAACCGCCCCTTCGAATCCTGGTGTATCCTCGGTCGCACCGGCGGCGATTTCCCCGAGATCCGGTTTGCAGACCTAGGGCTTGACCCTGCCCGTGAGTATTACGTTTTCGAGTTCTGGACGAAGAAGCTGCTCGGTTCTTTCCAACAGGCGTTCATTCCTGGTGCCGTGGATCAGAAGTCCAGGTCCCAGGCGTTTTGCATCCGTGAGAGGACGTCGCATCCGCAGCTGATTGCCACGAGCCGTCACATCACCTGCGGTGGAGTCGACCTTCAGGAGCTTCAATGGGATGGTCATCGCCTTGTGGGAAGAAGTACGGTCGTAGCGAAGGACCCCTACATTCTCTATCTGACGGAGCCGGCAGGTTATCGGCTCGACAAGTTCGAGTGCCCCCAGCTCGCAGCGGGGAAGATCGAACGAGAAGGAATGTTGTTGAAGATTGCATTGCTTCCGGAGAAGAGCGGTGAGGTGAGCTGGACGGCATCCTATTCGCGTTGACGTCACCTGGAGGTCGGAACTGGCTTCATTGAAAACTTCACAACGAAATCGAAGAACTTGTAACTCACATTCTCAGCAATCGACGGTAATGGAAAGGAGACCCTCATGAGTCTCGCGACAACCGTACGGCGCACATGGGCGGTTGCGGTCCCTATCATCATTTCATCGGCCCTGGCGTTCGGATTTCAAGGCAAAAAGCCTGCTCGCATCGAGTCGACCGACCCGGGCCTTCGGCTGAAAGGATTCGAGCAGTACCAGGAAATGAAGAAGAACTCGCCGTACAAGGACCTGAAATGGCAGTTTGTCGGACCGACGAACGTCGGTGGGCGGTGCATCGACGTTGCAGTTGTCGCGCCGAAGGGGAAGAACTACACCATCTATGTTGCCTCAGCCTCAGGCGGGCTCTGGAAGACGGATAACGAAGGTACGACGTGGGAGCCGGTTTTTGATCAGGCTCCGTCCACTACGATCGGCGACGTAACCGTCGCACCGTCCGACCCCAACATCGTCTGGATCGGTACCGGGGAGGCGAACATCTTCCGCTCTTCGCAAGCGGGGTGCGGTGTCTATAAATCGATGGATGCCGGAAAAACGTGGCAGCACATGGGTTTGACGGACACCTACACGATCCCACGCATCGTGATCCACCCGAAGAATCCTGATGTCGTGTACGTTGCGGCATCCGGACATGAGTGGACATTCAACGCGGAGCGCGGGGTCTTCAAGTCCACCGATGGAGGCAAGACGTGGCAGAAGGTGCTGTTCGTGAACAATGAGACCGGCGCCATCGATCTCGTCATGGATCCGAACGATAACGAGACGCTGTATGCAGCGACGTGGCAGCGCATCCGCAACAAGTGGAACGACCCGCGCAACAAGCCGCAGTACACCGGGAGCGGAATCTACAAGACGACGGATGGCGGCAAGACGTGGAAGCAAGTGAACAACGGGCTCCCCGCGCCGCAGTATCGCGGCCGGATCGGCATCGATATTGCTCTTTCGAATCCAAACGTCCTCTACGCGTACGTTGACAACTATGAGGTCGCGCACGAGGCAGACAGCACGCGGATGGACTCCTACGGCAGACCCATGGCCAGGGTGATCAAGGGGGCGACGATCTATCGTTCGGATGATCGCGGCGAGTCGTGGAGGCAAGTGAGCGGGCTGACGGACACGATGAAGACGTACATGGAACGGCACTCGGCAACGTACGGCTGGGTGTTCGGTCAGATGCGCGTCGATCCGAACGACGAAAACACCGTCTATTCGATGGGCCTCAGCCTCAACGTGTCGACCGACGGCGGCAAGACCTTCCAACGGCTCCGGGGCATGCATGGTGATCATCACGGGTTGTGGATCGATCCCGACAATTCCAACTATCTCGTCAACGTCAATGACGGCGGGGCGTACGTCTCGTACGACAAGGGAAAATCGTGGCGCAGCTTCATCGATCAGATCCATTCAACACAATTCTTCGACATTGCGTACGACATGGACACGCCGTTTAAGGTGTACGGGTCTGTCCAGGATTACGGAAGCTATCGCGGGGTCATCGACCTCAGCAAGGGACGCGACAAAGTCCCGGCAGTGAAATTTGATTCCGCGCCGGGCGGCGAGGGATCCAGCCACGCGATCGATCCGACAGACCCGTCGATCGTCTATTCCGCCGGTTTCTATGGGATGATTGCACGGTCGGATGTCGTGAAAGGCACGTCGAAGAGACTCCTTCCCAGGCAGTACGAGGATGAGCCGAAGCTGCGGGGACAATGGGTCGCGCCGTTCATCCTTTCACCTCACGATCCCGACATCATCTACCACGGGATGCAGTTCCTCTTTCGCTCGCTGAACCAGGGGAACACGTGGGAGCAGGTCAGCCCCGATTTGACCTACAACACCGCATCGGAGATGGGCGACATTCCTTACCATACACTTACGACAATTTCCGAGTCGCCGCTGAAGTACGGGCTCATCTATGCCGGCACGGATGACGGCAAGGTCCAAATGACACGGGACGGCGGGAAGCACTGGCAGGGGATCATGCAGGGTTTGCCGTACCAGAAATGGGTCTCGCGCATCGTCGCATCGGCTTTCGAGATGGGGACGGTCTATATGACGCAGAACGGAAAGCGGGACGACGACTTCACGCCCTATGTCTGGAAATCGACGAACTATGGAAAGACGTGGATCGACATCTCGAAGGGAATTCCCGTCGGCCCGGTGAACGTCATCCGCGAGGATCCGAAGAACAGAAACATACTCTACGTGGGGACTGACGGCGGCGTGTATGTGACGACCGATGGCGCCAAGACGTGGAAGGCCCTCGGCGCCGGCTTGCCGATGACATACGTGCTCGACCTTGTGATCCACCCGCGGGACAACATGATCGTCATCGCCACTCACGGGCGCGGGGTCTGGGTGCTCGATGCCAATGCGATCAATGGGACGAAAGGCCGGCGAGGATTCATGGAGGAAGAGGATTAGTGCTTCTTCTCCGCGATGAGAGCCGGCGCGGGCGCGATGCGCAAAGACGTGTTGGGGCGTCTTCTTACTGCCCCTCTCGCACGAACAGACAAGGACGTTTTTCGACAATCGAAGGAGGAATGATATGACAAGAGCGATACGCCGTGTGAGCCAATCGGCCCTGGCGTTGATCTTGGTAATCCTTATTGTTGGCTGCCAAAAGCAGTCGGGCTCGGACAAGACTAAGGACTTAGAAGCTATGAACAAGGAACTGACTATTGAAAAGAAAGCCTTCGGCAAGACGCCGGACGGCAAGCTGGTTGATCTCTACACACTGACAAACGTCCATGGGCTGAAAGCCGCGATCATGACTTACGGCGGGATCCTCGTTTCGCTGGAGGTGCCCGATCGGAACGGCAAGCTCGGCGACGTTGTCCTGGGGTACGACAGCCTCGGTGGATATCTGGACAAAAGTCCTTACTTTGGCGCAATTGTTGGCCGCTACGCGAACCGAATCGCGAACGGGAGATTCACGCTTCGCGGTGTGACCTATCGGTTGGCGACGAACGATGGGAAGAACCACCTCCACGGCGGCTTGAAAGGGTTCGACAAGGTGGTGTGGGATGCTGAGCCGATTCGACAGGACAGTGCGGTGGGCGTGAAGCTCTCGTACCTGAGCAAAGATGGGGAGGAGGGCTATCCGGGAAATCTCTCCTGCACGGTCGCGTATCTCCTGACGAACAAGGACGAACTGATCATAACGTACGACGCGACAACGGACAAGCCTACCGTCGTCAATCTTACCCATCACAGTTACTTCAATCTCGCCGGCCAAGGCGCCGGCGACGTGTTGAGTCACGAGCTCTCCATCAACGCGACAAGATATACTCCCGTCGACAAAGGTCTCATCCCGACCGGTGAACTGAAAAGCGTGAAGGGAACACCGATGGATTTCACAACTCCGACGGCGATCGGTGCACGGATCGCTCAGGTTGAAGGAGGCTACGACCACAATTACGTGCTTGATGGGGGCGGTGGTTCGATGGCGTTGGCGGCGCGAGTCTACGAGCCGACGACCGGCCGAATCATGGAAATCCTGACGACACAGCCGGGACTTCAATTCTATTCCGGCAACTTCCTGGATGGCACGATCACGGGAAAAGGTGGAAAGGTGTACAAGAAGCATTATGGGTTCTGCCTCGAGACACAGCACTTTCCCGATTCGCCCAACAAGTCCAACTTCCCTTCCGTCGTTCTGAACCCGGGAGACCACTACAGGCAAGAGACTATCCACCGTTTTTCCGTGAGGTGATGGAGGAGGATCCTCTTGCTCTAAACCGAAGCTTGAGGAAGATTCAGACATTTGTTCGTCCCGCTCGTGGAGAAGTGTAGTATCGAACAATCAATAAGGAGAGGAGAATCATGAGGATTCGTGGTTGTGCAGTATCAGTCCTGCTATTCTCGCTCATGTACGCCGCAATTGGCCAGTCGCAGACGCAGCAGGCGCCCCCGGTCTTCACCCGTGCGGACACGCTGCGGGGGATGCTGACCCCGTTGCGCACCTGCTACGATGTCACATACTACGACTTGGACATCCGCATCGATCCGGAGACCCACATGATTCGTGGGTCGAACGGGATTCGATTCCGAGCCGTGACGGGATTCGACAGGATGCAAATCGATCTCTTCAAGAACATGTCTGTCGACAAGATTACGCTCGACGGCAAGGGACCGCTGCACTTCACGCGGGAATTCAACGCCGTGTTCGTCGACCTCCCCGCGGTGAAGGAGAACACCTACCATGACGTCACCGTCTACTATTCGGGAGAACCGATCGAGGCAAAGAGGCCGCCATGGGAGGGAGGCTTTACCTGGACGAAGGACAAGGAGGGAAACCCCTGGGTCGTCGTCACGTGCCAGGGGACGGGAGCGAGCTTGTGGTGGCCCAACAAAGACCACCAATCCGACGAGCCTGACAGCATGTCGATCCGTATCACTGTGCCGAAAGGGCTCGAGGATATCTCGAACGGACGTCTGCGATCTGTCACCACGCTGCCCGACAGCTGGGTCCGGTACGACTGGTTCGTCAGCTATCCGATCAACAACTACTGCGTGACGGTCAATATCGGCAAGTACGCTCACTTCAGCGATCGCTACATCAGCGGCGATACGCTCATGCTGGATTACTATGTCGAGCCGGAGAACCTGGAGAAGGCGAAGGTCCAGTTCCAGCAGGTGAAGACGATGATCGCAGCCTACGAGAAGTACTTCGGGAAGTATCCATTCATCAGGGATGGCTACAAGCTGATCGAGTGCCCGCACACGGGGATGGAGCATCAGAGCGCTGTCGCCTACGGCAACCTCTACGTGGGAGGGTATCGGGGCCGGTCGTCCTCGGCGGTCGGATTGAAGTTCGACTTCATCATCATTCATGAAAGCGCGCACGAGTGGTGGGGGAATGCGGTGACGGCCAAGGACGTCGCCGACATGTGGATTCACGAAAGTTTCGGCGCCTACGCGGAGGCCCTGTATGTGGAATACATGTGGGGACGTGAACAGTCATTAGAGTATATCAACGGCAAGAAGCAGAATGTGAGAAACGATAGGCCGATCATCGGCATCTACAACGTTCAGCACGAAGGCTCAGGGGATATGTATGACAAAGGGCAGCTCGTTCTGAATACACTCAGGAGTGTCATCAACAATGAATCGTTGTGGTTTGCCACGCTGCACGGCCTTTTCGAGACCTTCAAGTATCAGACCGTCACGGCTGACGATATCTTCAACACCATCAACAAGATAACCCGCACGGATTACACTTACTTTTTCGACCAGTACTTCAGGTCCACGAAGATCCCGGCGCTACAGGTGATGACGGCGAAGAGAGGCGATACGGTGACGGCCCGGTACCGGTGGATTGCGGACGTGCCGGATTTTCGGATGCCGATCAAGGTCACGACTGCAAAGGACAAGTACGAATTCATTTATCCGACGACGTCCTGGCAGACAATAACGCTGGGTGACATCGCCCCGGAGGATTTCAAGATTGCCGACGACCTCTTTCTCGTCGACTTGAGGTTGCGCTGGATCTACCTGGATCCCAGACTACCGATGCGATGATTCCACCGATGCTTAATCAGACGACCGTATGAAAAGGAGATGACCATGTTCCCGACCAAGATTTACGTTCAGAGGAGAAATGCTCTTAAGAAAAGAATCAGCTCGGGGCTCCTGCTCTTCCTCGGCAACGAAGACAGCCCGATGAACTATCCGGC
>CAYZRX010000048.1:0-20460 GCA_964480945.1 uncultured Ignavibacteriaceae bacterium
GAGTACGCCACCATCGAACCGGTCACGATCATGATCTGATTCATCTTCTCGAGATGATTCATCGTGATGATATGCTTGAGCTTGAACGATTGCCTCACGAAGATCAAAACGTTCTGCACCATCGCGAAGCCCGAGAAGACTGCACCGGCCACGAAGTAGGGGGGAAAAATCGTCGAATGCCATCCGGGAAGCACCGAGACCGCGAAGTCGAAGCTGACGATCGTGTGAACCGAGAGCACCAGAGGCGTCGCAAACCCTGCGAGAATGAGATAGGCGCGCTCGTAATGCTGCCAGTGCCGGTTCGAGTGACGCCAGCCGAGACTGAAGATGGAGTAGATCGTCTTCTTCACCTTGTTCGTCGTGCGGTCGCGGAGCGTCGCAAGATCCGGGATGAGCCCGGTGTACCAGAACACCAGCGATACCGTGAAATATGTGGAGACTGCAAAGACATCCCACACGAGCGGGGACATGAAGTTGATCCAGACACCGTGCTGGTTCGGATAGGGCATCAGGTACAGCGGAAGCCAGGGACGACCAAGGTGAAGGACCGGAAACATCCCGGCACAGATAACAGCGAAGATCGTCATTGCCTCCGCAAACCGGGCGACGCCGGTTCTCCAATGCTGACGGAGCAGGAAAAGGATGGCAGAGATCAACGTGCCGGCGTGACCGATACCGATCCAGAAGACGAAGTTCGTGATATCGAAGCCCCACGCGACCGGTATGTTGATCCCCCACAAGCCCAGACCTTCGAAGACCGTCATGAAGGCACAGTACGCCCCGAACCCGAGCATCGTCGACGTCACGGCAAAGGTGATCCACCACGTGCGTTTCGGAAACTCGTCGAGCGGAGCCGCAATCGTTGCATCGATCTGCGCCGCGCTTGGCTTCCCTTCAACGACCGGGATTTCTTGCCTATACTCGATCGCCGCAGTACTCACGAGGTCTTCTCCGATTGAACATTCCGCAATTTCGCCAGATACGTGACGTTGGGCCGAGCGTTCACCTCTTCCAGAACGTGGTAGCCGAGAGCGTGAGCCCGATAACGGGAAATCTCGGACTCGGGATCGTTCATGTCGCCGAACACGATCGCCGTCGCCGGGCACGCCTCCTGACAAGCAGTCTTGACGTCACTTCCCTTCAACGGCCTCCCCTGCTCCACCGCATGCTGGCGCGCCTCCATGATGCGCTGGATGCAGAACGTGCACTTTTCCATAACGCCGCGGGAGCGGAGCGTCACTTCAGGATTGTACATCAGGTTCATCGGCTCTTCGTAGTAATACCCGTTGTCAAAGTACTCATGCCAGTCGAAGAAGTTGAACCGGCGCACCTTGTAGGGACAGTTGTTCGAACAGTACTTCGTGCCGACGCACCGGTTGTAAACCATCTGATTGAGACCGTCCGGACTGTGGTTGGTCGCGGAGACCGGACAGACGTTCTCGCATGGCGCATTGTCGCAATGCTGGCATAACATCGGCTGATGGCTCGGGATCGTTTCCTCGGCGGTTCCGGAGTAGTACCGGTCGATCCGGATCCAGTGCATCTCCCTTCCTCTCCCGGCCTGATCCTTCCCGACGACGGGGACGTTGTTCTCAACATTGCAGCTGGCCACGCAGGCCTGGCAACCGACGCACTTGTTCATGTCGATGGACATCGCCCACTTCACACCCGTGTACTCAACCCGCTTGGTGATGTCGAACAGCTCGACCTTCTCGTGTTGCAGGAATTTCGGGTCTCGCTCATACTCCGCAACCGTACCCTCACGAATAACCCCGCGCCTGCGGTCGATGTCCTTCAGGAATGTGTCGTCCAGCGAATGGTGTTCCTGCGTTGTCACGAGCTTGTGGTCTTGGTGCGCGTTCGTGACCTTTGCACCCGTGTAGATGCGGGGTCCCATGAGCGCGTCTTTCGAGAGCAGCACGTTCGCGTTCGCCCCCACCCACGTTCCGACCGATCCGGCGTTCGATCGACCATATCCGAGCTGAACAGATATCACCCCATCAGCCTGTCCCGGCTGCACCAGCACGGGAAAGGTCTGAGTACCGTGCGGCAGCGAGACTTCGACCGTGCTGTTGTCCTCGACGCCGAGCTCCTGTGCAGTCTTCTTCGAAACTGCTGCATAATTGTCCCAAACGACCCGCGAAATCGGGTGCGGCAGCTCCTGAAGCCAGCCATTGTTGGCAAAAGAGCCATCTCCGATGGAGTAGTTCGGAGTCAAAGCAACCACGTATCCCGGCGAAGACAAGCCGCCCTTTTCGAGGGCAGGCGATCGGAACCGGAGCGCCCCTGCCGCTTTCTGCTCGGTCACGACCACGCCGTCGTGAAGTGACGCGTACCAGAATGTCTTGAAGTCGACCCTTCTTCTGAGCGACGGGAAGATCTCCTTTTCCCAGTGACGCATGAGGTACTCGTGGTAAATCGTCTCCTTATACGATCCTTTCCCACCGATCCATGCCAACAACGCCGCTTCCTTCTGGCGAGTATCGTACAGGGGAGCAATCACCGGCTGCTGCAGGGAGTAGATTCCCGTTCGAATCTGGTGATCTCCCCATGACTCATAAGCATGATGGATCGGGAGCACGTGCGTGCACAGACGCGACGTTTCGTCATCGGCCTCCACCAGGCTCACGCTCACCGGAACGGACTTGAGCGCCTCGGCGTAGCCAAACCCTTGCGGAAGATGATAGACGGGATTCGCATCGAAGTGAATGACCATGCCGACGCTTCCCGACTTCATTCTGTTGACAAGCTGTTCAAGTTCCTGGGAGGAAGTCAGGGAGGAGAACGAAACGGTCTGTTCCGACAGCCGGTAGAGCTTCGAGTTTCCGAGGATCTCGTTGAGGTAGTTGACAGCGATGTGAACATCCGTCGGCAGCGTGTCTCCTGCCAGGACGATCGCTTCGCCTGACCTCTGAATGAGATCGTCGACGAGCTGCTGAAGAACTTCACCGGAGAGTCCCTGCCGATCGGCAAACGATTTCAGCGTGACGGCGGAGACGGGCCCCTGGAGAGGCCCCCTCACTGATCCGCTCTTCCGTACGAGTACGATTTCATTGATAAGGGCCAGAACGAAGTCGAGCTGGGCATCGGGGCGGAGACGGAGCCTGTAATCCGCGTTGGCTCCAGTGAGGCTCAGCGTCCCCTCGACGACGTACAGCCGGTTGAAGTCCTTCGACTTCATGATATCCCGGCCATCCGTGAATCCTCGAATCTGTTCGATCGTCATCCCTTCAGCGCCGAGAAAATCCGATTCAAGCGAGAGAATGACTTTCGCCTTTCCCCACTCAAGCGTCGGGAGCTCAGCGGTCCCGTAACACGCTTCCCACGCCCGGCGACGATTCGCGTCGTTGAACAAGTCGTAGGAATAGAAGCGTGTCGTCGGGTATCGCGCTTTGAAATCGTCGAGGACTTTCGCCGTCGAAGGCGAGTGGATGGAATGCGTGAGGATCGCTATCTCTTTCGACGTGCGTGTACACTCATCGAGATGGCGAAGCAACTCCCCGTCAACCTGGTCCCAGGTGAGCCCCCCGGTTTTGCCGGAGCCGCTGCCGTGAGCTGGCCCGCGGAGCCGGTAGGGATCATAGAGATTGAGGATGCTCGCCTGCCCCGTCGGACAGATCTTGCCGCGGTTGATCGGGTGGTCCGGGTTCCCGTCGATCTTGATCGGTCGCCCTTCGCGCGTTTTGATCAGGATCCCGCACGCCTGGTTACATCCCGTGCATGTCGACGCATAGTAGTTTGGCACTCCCGGCGTGACTTCCTCGGGCTTCTTCGTGTAGGGAACGATCTCTCCTTCATCACGATAACTGTTGCATCCCGCCGCGGCAAAAGCGGCCGACGCCGTCAACAGTGCCAGGAACTGCTTGCGAGACATCGCAGAGAGATCGGACATCTTGAAGTCGTCCGTCACCCCCTCCATGAACTCCTGTGCTTTCTGCTCGCTCACGGAGTCCTGATCGTGCAGCTCCCGGAGGCTTTTCCAGTATCTCGATCCGTCAGACATGCGATTTTGAGCTTTCCTTGGTTCTGGGAACCGCCAGCGGATGAGTGGAAATCTTCATCGACCGGCGACGCCGTGAAGGGACGTTCTTTCGAGCAAACAGGCTCCGCAGAAGCCCTCCTCCGAGGTATCCCCCGATGAGGCCGGCGGCCAAATAGCCGAAAAACGACCTCCGTTTCAACGGAGCGCGACCACTTCCTCCTGGGATCTCCTTCATCGACGTCTCCTTAGCGATGGCACGTCCAGCAATTGTCCGGGCCCTTCTTGATGCCTGGAACGTTCGCCAGAATAGTCGGCGCATTACGATGGCAATTCAAGCAGGCGGCCATCGTGAAGTCCGAAACCTGGCTGATCACATCCATGCTCGCGACATTCCCGTGGCAGTTGGCGCAATCGATTCCCTTATTGACGTGGACGCTGTGGTTGAAATAGACATAGTCCGGGAGTCGGTGCACACGTTTCCACGGCAGGGCGACACCCTCTTCATAATACTTTGTGAGTTTGATGATTTCGGGCTTGTTCTTGCGTGCGATGGTGTGGCAGTTCATACAGATGGAGAGCGCCGGAATCGTCGCGTGCGGCGAAACCGTGACACCCGTGTGGCAGTACTTACAGTCGATTTGCATTGTGCCGGCATGAAGCTTGTGGGAGAACGCAATAGGCTGGACCGGCACGTATCCCACTCCATCACGCTCTGCACGGGACAAGAAATACGTAGCCGTAAAGGACGTCAACGCCACGAAGACAACGATCGGCAGTCGTATCCGCAGAGTGTAGTCAAGAAGCGATTTCTTCATCCTTCAGACCGGGTGTAGCTTTCTGGATGATCGGCAGGTAGATCAAGACCGAAATGGACGACGTGCAGAGTAAGACTTGATTGAGCCAACGGGCATAATGAGAATGATTCCTGGTTACCATTCTCATTATAAGTAAATTTTATCCCCTACGCAAATCTTTTTTGTGGATTTGCACGGTTTTGAAATTTTCGGGTCACAGACATCGCGGGGTCTTTCGGCGGACCTCCACGAGACCGGTGTCAAGCAGTGTGAGGCTCATCGTTAAGACCGAACCGCGACGATTGACGCGATGAACAAACAGCGGGTGCAGAGAGTGCCCGAATGGAAGTGTAGGAGAGTGAGAATTGCGGGGCTGGAGCGAATCTCGTGGGCGCTACTGGGATCGAACCAGTGACCTTACGCGTGTGAGGCGTACGCTCTGAACCAGCTGAGCTAAGCGCCCGATTCCAAAAAAATGTACCGAAATGCACCTCGAATGTCAAGGAACCCCTCAAACGGTCGCAGTCTTGATTCGAGCCGCTCTCAGGACATTGCGGATACGTCCCCGCCGACGATCTGGCACACGGGTCCGCGCGGCACGATCTCGTCATCAAAGAGGGGAAACGCAGAAACCATCAGTTCACAGGAAGACCTGAATCTTTCTCCCCCGCTTCGGCCGCTCGTGGAGCAAGCTGAATCTCATCCAGTCTGTGTGTCACAACGGACGAAAGTCCGCGCATGGATGCCACGCCGGACGAGAGAAGCTCGACGTTTTCTCGAATCTCAGCCAGCACTTCTTTGATCCGATCCGCCCCCCCAGCCGTCGTCGCGAGATCGGCTTCGTATCGTCTGAGGTTCCTTTGCAGTTCGAGGATGCTCTTCTCCAAGAGCTGGCCTACGGAATTCACGGTGTTGTGGAAGAGCCGAAGAGAATCAAGCTCCTTTTGCTTCTCTTTCAGCAAGCGCCTCTCCGCCTGGCGCTCCATGACCTGCCGCCGGTACAAATATCGCTCGTACACGCTCTTGACGGCCGTCGAGAGTCGCTCGATGTCGAGCTGATCTTTTCGGAGATAATCATATGCTCCGAGTTTCATCGCCTCGACCGCCACCGCCTCTGAGCCGGCCGCAGTGATCATGATAACGGGCGTCTGAATCTCCTGATTGTGCATCCACTCAAGAACTTGAAGGCCGGTCATGTCGTCCATCTTGTTGTCGAGAAGAATCACATCAAACGGATCCTTCTTCATCATCTCGATGGCTGATTCACCCGAGTTACATGAACGGACCGCGAGATCATCCTGCATCTTGAGAGCCATTTCGACGCTGAGGCGGAAGGAATCTTCATCGTCAACGATCAGGATGCGAGTGAAGTCAGGTTTTGCCATAAGCTTCTGGTGTGTGGGAACGAGCGGACTTTCCGATGAGCATGCTAACAGTCCATGATCATAAAAAACATCGATAAAAACAAGGTTTTATTGACCTTCCTCGGCAAAGAACTCCTTGATCTCAGCCGCGAGCTTCGGCCCGACGATCTCCGCGATCTGCTCCTCCGTCGCGAACTTAACGCCCTGAACCGAGCCGAACGCCTCCAACAGCTCCGTCGCGCGCTTCTTGCCGACACCCTTGACAAGGTCGAGCTCGGTGGCCAGGATGCGCTTCGTGCGGACTGTCCGATGATACGTAACCGCGAACCGATGCGCCTCGTCGCGAATATGCTGAAGCAGCCGGAGGCCGGATGAAGTTCGTGGAATCGTTACGGCATCGCTCTCGTTGGGCACAAAAACTTCCTCCAGGCGCTTCGCCAGTCCAATCGTCGGAACGGCCGCCAGACCCAGACGCTGAAGGACTCCGACTGCGCTCGAGAGCTGACCTTTGCCTCCATCGACCATAATAAGGTCGGGCAGCTGTTCCTCCGCCTCCAGGAGCCGGGAATACCGCCGCTCGACCACCTCCCGCATACTGGCGAAGTCATCAGGGCCCGAGACTGTGCGGATCTTGAACTTCCGGTACTCGCTCTTCCTCGGCTTGGCGTCGACGAAAACAACCATCGACGCCACGCTGTCCGAGCCCTGAATGTTCGAAATGTCGAAACACTCGATCCGTCTCGGCAGAGCCGGCAACCGAAGATCACGCTGGAGCGCCTGCACCGAATGCGGCACGAAGTCCCCCCGTTTCATCCGCTGTAGCTCCAACTCCTCCAACAGGAACTCTGCATTCCTCTTGACCATGGAAAGCAGGCGCGCTTTCTCTCCTGCCTTGGGGACATCCAGCTCCACCGCAGCTCCGCTCTTCTTCGCAAGCCACGATCCCACCAATTCGGCGGACGCGATCGGCACCGACACGGTGATCTCGCCCGGTATGTCCTCGTGCTCAAGATAATGGCGCTCGATCAGGCTCTCGAGGACTTCCCCTTCCTGCCTCCCCTCCACATTACTCAGATAATAATGGTGACTTCCAAGGACCTTTCCCTCACGCACCTTGAAGACGACTCCAGAGGCGTCATCACCCTTCACCGCAAGCGCGATGATATCGCGATCGACCTGCTTGACGTCAACGACTTTCTGCCTCTCACTGTACACTGAGAGCGCACGCAGTCGATCGCGGGTTTTTGCCGCCTCCTCGAACTGGAGCTGCAAGGACTGTTGTCCCATCTCTTGCTCCAGCGACTCGACCACGAAGTCGATCTTCCCCTTCAAGATTTGGGCGACCTTGTCAATCATTTCGTTGTAGTGTCGGCGCGTCACCAAGCCCTCACAGGGGCCCTCGCATTTCTTGATATGGTAGTCGAGGCAGACTTTGAACTTCCGTTTGGCGATCGATTCGTCGGTGAGATCGTAGTTGCAGCTGCGGATCATAAAGATGTCCCGCACGGTCTTCAGGGCGAAACGCATCGTCTTGACGTCCGTGTAAGGGCCGAAGTAACGTGATCCATCCCTCACGGCTTTTCGGGTGACGAAGACTCTCGGGAACGGCTCGTTCGTGATGACAATGTAGGGGTAGCTCTTATCATCCTTGAGGCTGACGTTGTAGCGGGGTTTGAGTTTCTTGATGAGGTTGGCTTCGAGAATCAGCGCTTCGACCTCGGAGTCGGTCACGATGAGCTCGACATCCGCGATCTTCGAGACGAGGGCATCAAGTTTCGGCTCGGCCGCGCGTGACTGTTGAAAATACTGCCGCACGCGGCTGCGCAGACTCTGCGCTTTCCCCACATAGATCACCTTCCCGTCGGAGTTCTTGAACTGATACACGCCGGGGTTGGGAGGCAGAGAATCGAGTTTCTCCGCAAGCGAGAGATCACCGGCTGTCAACTTGATTTCCATTCCGTGTCCGATTCCTGAGTCTTCCCGACCGCTCATGATTTCTTCTGGCTCACTTCGATCAGCACGCCGTTCGTCGATTTCGGATGCAGGAAGACCACGGAGTAACCGTCCGCCCCCAGGCGGGGTTCTTCATCGATCATCTGAAACCCGTGCTCCCGTAACCGCGCCACTTCCGACTTGAGATCATCGACGATGAACGAAATATGGTGCACCCCTTCGCCGCGCTTCTGGATGAACCGCGCAATGGGCGAGTTCGGATCGGTAGCCTCCGTGAGCTCGAGCTGCGAATCGCCGACGTTGAACAACGCCGTGCGGACTCCGTGCTCCGGCAGGTGTTCGGTATGGTCGGGCCCCCTTTCCAGGAGCTTGTGAAAGAGTTCGGTCGAAACACCGATATCCTTTACAGCAATACCGATATGCGCAATCTTCTTGAACATGATGTTTCTTACCCTGTCATCAAGTTGAACACAAGACCCGAGGGCAGCTTCGGGTAGAAGAACGTTGACTTGTGCGGCATCGTGTGCCCGGCCCGCGCGACGCTGCGCACCTGGTCGATCTTTGTCGGATTCATCAGGAGGGCAAGCTGGACTTTGCCCGATCGGACGGCCTCTATCGCTTCCGTCGAATCATGGGTGTACTCGAGGTGTCGTTTTTCTTCCTGGGCCTTCTTTGAGACCGAGAGGATGTCTTCCACAACGATGGAATGAAGGACTGAGACATCGAGATCTTTGACCTCCTGCGCGACCTCCTCGCCCGCACGTTCCTTTGCGGAACCGGTCGGCTTCGATGTCAGCAGATAGAACATGTTTTCTCCTTGCAGCGTCAGGCCGAATGCGACGACCGGACTTGAGCCTAGTGCTGCAAGGAGCGATTCCTTGTCCTTGTACTCGTGAAGAATGAAGCGCTGCTTCAGTTTCGCCAGGACCGCCTTCGGCTCGAAGTTCGACAGTGAATGGACCAGACGGTGTGTCGGAAGAATGATCAGGCCATCCTCATCGACATTGGTGAAATACATCATCATGTAGTTATACGGCTCATCGCCCGTCTGATGCGGATTCTGCAACCGCATCCAATCCCTGTAGGCCAGCGCTGTCTCGTACCGGTGGTGGCCGTCGGCAATCAGCACCTGTTTGGTGCGCATCAGGGTTCGGATTTGCTCGATCGTTTGCTCATCGAGCAGCTTCCACATCCGATTGTCAACATGATCGAAATCGAGCTCTGCGCAGGGAAGTGTGTTCGAGAGGCGATTCATCAGACGCTCGACAGCCCGCTCCGGATCGGAATAGAGGGCGAACACCGGACTCATGTTGGCATTCGTCGCCTTGAACAGTCTCAATCGATCCTCGCGAGGCTGAGTGTGCGTTTTCTCATGCGGCAGGACGACCCGACTGTCAAAATCCTCGAGACGGCACAACGCGATGAATCCTTTGCGCGTCAGCTCTCTCCCGTTCGCCCCCCGAAACGTTTGCCAGAGCACATAGATGGCCGGCTCTCCATCCCGTTGCAAGACGGACGTTGCCACCCATTCTTCGAGATGTTGCGCCGCGGAGGCGTATCGGTCCTGTTCACGACCCAGGATCAGCCTCACCGCATTGAGCGGACTCCGCTCGTACAGTTTCTGCTGCTCGTCCGGCGAGATCACGTCATAAGGCGGCGCGACAACCTCATCCAGGCGAACAGACGCCTGGTTGTAGAGAACCCCACGGAATGGTTTAATCTCCGGCATTCGTTTTTCCCCCTAGAAGTCTCATTTCATCTCCTTACCTTCGACGGAATAGCCGAGTCGCTTCAGCCAGCTCTCCTTCTCCCTCCATTTCTCGCGCACTTTGACGTGCAGGTCGAGAAACACCGGTCGGCCGATAAACTGCTCGATATCGACTCGAGCCAGCTGTCCAACTTTTTTCAGCGCAGCTCCGCCTTTGCCGATCAGAATCCCTTTTTGCGATTCTCGTTCCACGACAATCTCGGCATTGATGTAGGTCTTTCCTTCCTCCCGCTCCTTGAACTCGATGACGTCAACCGCTGCGGAGTACGGGATCTCTTCGCGGAATTGCTCGAAAATCTTCTCCCGGATCAACTCTGCCGCGAAAAACCGCTCCGGTTGTTCGCTGACGATGTCCGGCGGATAGAACGGGGGATGGTTGGGAAGGTCCTGAACGATCGTTTGGAGCAAGTCATCGAGGTTTTCCCTGCGAAGGGCCGAAACCGGCACGACGTCGCTGTACTTCTCGCTGTGCGCAAAGCGATCGATGAGCGGGAGAACCTGCTCTCGATGGATCGTATCCACCTTGTTGATCACCAGGACAATCTTCTTCTTTCCGGCGAACGGGGCGAGGGCTTCTCCGACGGGAGCGGGCAGGTCATGGCCGCGGGACACCTCCGTCAGCACGAGGATGATATCGGCATCCTCCAGCGCTGTCCGAGCGGACTGTATCATCTTCTCGTGAAGCAAGTACTGGGGCTTGAGCAAACCCGGCGTGTCAAGGAAAATGATCTGGAATTCCTCCGTGCTGAGGATCCCCAGCACCCTCTGCCGAGTCGTCTGCGGCTTCTTCGTAACGATCGAGAGCTTCTGATCAAGCAGGGCGTTGAGGAGCGTCGACTTGCCGACATTCGGCTCACCGACGATCGCGACGTATCCGGCCCTATGGACTTTTTCGTTCACCATGGTTTCAAAAACAAAAGCGTTCCGCGGTGACTCCAACGGAACGCTGCGATAAGAAATGTCAGAAACGATGACCCAATGATGATCCTGTGCTTCTCGACGAGCTCCTCAGATCGCATCCTCGCCGGATTCTTCCGTCCGGACGCGAATGACGTCCTGAACGGGCGACACGAAAATCTTACCGTCGCCTACCTGGCCAGTTTTCGCCGCCTTGATGATCGTTGCGACGATGTTCTCCACCATCGAATCGTTCGCGATAATCTCCACCTTGATCTTCGGAAGGAAATCGATCTTGTACTCGGACCCCCGGTAGAGCTCGGTGTGTCCCTTCTGGCGGCCGTAGCCTTTCACCTCGGTCAAGGTCATTCCCCGCACTCCGATCTCCGAGAGCGCCTCCCGGACATCGTCAAGCTTGAACGGTCGAATGATGGCTTCGATCTTCTTCATGATCCTCTCGTCGGTGGTTGGTTGCGGCAGTCAGTGTGAGCACCGCAGGGAACCGTCCTGGAGCGGGAACGAAACCGCCCACTTCATCCGCGGGTGTCGTTACGCGCCGTGGCAGTTCTTATATTTCTTGCCGCTGCCGCATGGACACGGATCGTTCCTTCCGATCTTTGCTCCCACACGCACAGGCAACTGCTTCTGAGGTCCTTTCCCTGCTTGAGCGTGCTCTGTCGCGCCGGCGGGGATCGGCTCGCGATTTCCCTGGAACCCCGCGCCAAGCGCCGACTCGTGCGTCATCACCATCTCCTGCGGCCGTACGGGGCGCCGCGCGCGCTGGGTCGGAAGTTGCTCCGGGGTCTCGGGGAAGAACTTGAACACGATATCGATGGCTTCCTCCTCGATCAGGTCCATCAACTCCATAAACATCCGGAAGGCCTCAGTCTTGTACTCCACGAGCGGGTCCTTTTGGCCGTACCCGCGCAGGTGGATGCCCTCCTTGAGATCGTCCATCTCGCGCAGATGGTCCCGCCACTTCGCGTCGATCACCTGGAGCATAGCCATCCGCTCGAGCATGCCCATCATCTCACGACCGATCTTCTCTTCCTTCCGCCGGTAAAACTCCTCTGCCGCCTTCACGATTTGGTCCGCGACCCCATCTTCGCCGACCCTCTGGAATTCATCGGGCGTGATCTTGAATTCGGCCAGGAACTTCGTTCGAACCTCGTTCTTCAGGCCGTCGATATCCCCCTCCGAGTAGTAGCTCTTCGAGACCTTCGCCGCGGCCTCACGCACCATATCGAGAATGTCGTCCCGGAGGTGCTCGCCGAGCAGCGCGTGACGGCGCCGGGAGTAGATCACCTCCCGCTGCTGGTTCATCACGTCGTCATACTCGAGGAGCCGCTTGCGAATCCCGTAGTTGTTCTCTTCAACCTTTTTCTGCGCGCGCTCGACCGATCGCGTGATCATCGGGTGCTGAATCACTTCCCCTTCTTTCAACCCCATCCGTTCCATGATCCTTGCGATCCGCTCGCTGCCGAACAGGCGCATCAGATCATCTTCGAGGGAGAGGTAGAACAGGGATGATCCAGGATCGCCCTGGCGGCCCGATCGGCCCCGCAGCTGGCGGTCGATGCGCCGGGCCTCGTGGCGCTCCGTGCCGACGATATGGAGACCACCCACGTCCTTCACGCCGGGACCGAGCTTGATATCCGTGCCACGGCCCGCCATATTCGTCGCGATCGTCACCGCGCCCGGGAGGCCGGCATACGCCACGATCTCGGCCTCACGCTGATGGTGTTTCGCATTCAGGACGTTGTGCGGGATCCCCTTGCGCTTCAGCATGCGGCTGATCGTCTCGGAGACTTCCACGCTCGTCGTGCCGACCAGCACAGGCCGATTCACCGAGCGACACTGCTCAATCTCGGAGATGACGGCGTTGTACTTCTCCCGTACGGTTTTGTACACCTGATCATCATCGTCCTTGCGGACCATCGGTCGGTTCGTCGGGACGACAACCACATCGAGCTTGTAGATGTCAAAGAACTCCGCCGCCTCGGTCTCCGCCGTGCCTGTCATCCCGGCAAGCTTCTTGTACAGACGGAAATAGTTCTGAAGCGTCACCGTCGCAAGCGTCTGCGTGTCCCGCTCGACCTTGACCCCCTCCTTCGCTTCGATCGCCTGATGGAGCCCTTCGGAGTACCGCCGGCCGGGGAGCAAACGCCCCGTGAACTCGTCGACGATCATAACCTTCCCGTCTTCCGAGACGACGTACTCATCGTCTTTCTCGTAGAGGGCGTACGCCTTCAGGAGCTGAAGAATCGTATGAATGCGATCGCTTCGATCGGCAAACAGCTTGTTGATGTCGTCTTTCTTCAGCTGCTTCTGCTCGAAGGAGAGAGACTCATCCCCCTCGACGAGGCTGGTCTCGGTGGCAATGTCCGGGATGATAAACAATTCCTTGTCGTGCCCCGGGTAGATCTGCGCAAGGGACTCCCGGCCCTTCTCGGTCAGGTCGATGGTGTGTGATTTTTCGTCGATGGCAAAGTAGAGCTCATCGTCGATTTCGTGCATGCGCGCGGATTGATCCTGAAGGTAGATCCGTTCGGTCTTCTGGACGAGGGTTTTGTTGGAAGGATCGGAAAACAGCTTGAGCAGCTTGTTGTTCTTCGGCAAGCCACGCTGAGCCCTCAGCAAAAGCACGCCGGCCCCATCCGGGTTGTTTTGATTGAGGAGGGTTTCGG
The DNA here is from genome assembly GCA_964480945.1 of uncultured Ignavibacteriaceae bacterium. GTDB lineage: Bacteria > Bacteroidota > Ignavibacteria > UBA10030 > UBA10030 > VGWB01. The sequence goes on from CAYZRX010000048.1 coordinate 13,446, forward strand.
CGTCTGCCGTGATCTTCGCGACGAGGCTTTTCTGGGCGTTGACGAGACGCTCAACGAACGGCTTCATTTCGTTGAATTTATGATCATCGACCGCCACCGGGCCGCTGATGATCAGAGGCGTCCGCGCCTCATCGATCAAGACGGAATCGACCTCGTCGACGATGGCATAGTTGTGCCCCCGATGGACCATGTCTTCGGAGCTGACCACCATATTATCCCGCAGGTAGTCGAACCCGAACTCGTTGTTCGTACCGTAGGTGATGTCAGCCGCGTATTGGACGCGACGCTGGGCAGGCTCCATTTGCTGCAGAATGCAACCGACCTTCAGACCGTGAAACTCAAAAATCCTGCCCATCCACTGGCTGTCGCGGAGAGCCAGGTAGTCGTTGACGGTCACGAGGTGTACTCCACGTCCCGGCAGCGCATTCAGATACATCGGCAGAGTGGCAACCAGGGTCTTGCCTTCACCCGTTACCATTTCTGCGATTTTCCCCTGGTGCAGAGCGACTCCACCAATCAGCTGGACGTCGAACGGGACCATATCCCAGACGGTCTTCGTTCCGGCCACGTCCCACGACTGATCCAGGAGGCGGCGGCACGTCTCCTTGACGACGGCGAACGCCTCCGGAAGAATCTCGTTCAGTTTGTCTTGAATCCTCGCGTCAAGTTCTTTGTTCAGTTCGTCCAGCCGGGCATAGATCCCCTCGCGTTCCTCAAACGGGATATCTTCTTTGAGCGATTCCTGCAAGCCAGCGATCTCGGAGTCAATCTCCTGGGTCGCCTCCTTGATGCTCGCGCGAAATTCGGCAGTCTTCCCGCGCAACTGGTCATCGGTCAAATCCTTCAGCTGCTCGAAATGCGCATTGATCTGCTCGACGACCGGCCAGAGAAGCCGGATATCGCGCTCGTGCTTGGACCCGAACAACTTCTTGAAAATCTGCAGCATAGAAACTCTTCACCAAGTTGAGATAAGAAACACCGGTTAAAATATACCGCTTTTTCGACGCGCTGTCAAGAAATCGTCTGAATCCCGAATTGTTGCATTTGAGGCTTTTTCGGATCACATTGCTTCGGAAGTGCTTGTTCGACTTCCTCCTTTCCCCGAATTGTCACGGTTCAAGGGTTTTACAATCAGCTTCAACATGCTCACGGTGCGCGCCGCGAAATCTTTCGTTCCCCTTCTGGCCCTGTCATCTATCTTGTCCGGTTGCGCCGGACTGGGGCTCCTGGTGAAATCACCCGGTCCGGTCCGGAAGCTCCACGATGGAATCGATGCGGTCCTTGCCGATTCCATTTTTGTGCCCACCCAAGCGAGCATGAAGGTTGTCTCCCTTGACTCGAACGAAGTCTTGTATGAACGAGACAGCAGATTGCTGATGCGTCCGGCCTCGAACATGAAGCTCCTGACAGCCTCTGCAGCGTTGCGGGTGCTGGGCACAAACCACGAGTTCGAAACCGAGGTTCTCCGAGATACGTCGATGAGCGACGGCGTGCTGCAGGGGAATCTGTATTTCAAGGGATACGGCGACCCGATCCTGCAGACATCCGATCTCGACACCCTCGTTCAACAGATCAAGGCTTCCGGGATCACAGCAGTGCAGGGAAGCGTTGTGGCGGATGTCTCGTACTTCGATGACCTGCCGTGGGGGAGCGGCTGGATGTGGGATGATGAGCCGTACGATTACGACGCGATGATCAGTCCTTTGACGATCAATGACAATTGCGTGCACGTGAAGGTTGCTCCAGGCCTGCGGGCTGGCGATTCGGCAATTGTCAGTATAGATCCCACAACAACCTATGTCTTGCTGCTCAATACGGCCAAGACTGTCATGGACACCGTCGTCCAACCCCTGGAGGTCAGCCGGCTCTTCAAAGAACGGTCAAACACGATTGTGGTCAAGGGGGAGATCCTGGCGACCTCGGCGCCCGTGGAGGTTGACGTCAGCGTCTGGAGACCCGAACTCTATGCTGCGCAACTGCTTACCGAGGCCCTGAAGCGGGATAGCGTTGAAGTTGAAAATCAGCCGACCGCCGGCGTTGTACCCTCTTTCGGCGACGTGGTCGCCCGATGTGAACACGGCCTGGATTCGGCTTTGGTCCATATGGACCAAGTCAGCGACAACCTCACGGCGGAGCTCCTTCTCAAGTCACTCGGCGTCGCGAAGAGTGGAACCCCCGGCACTTCGCAGGGAGGTACGTATGTTGTAAGGGATTTCTTGAGCTCAATAGGGATCGATACGACAAGAATTCTTAGCGTCGATGGCTCCGGCCTCTCCTTCTACAACCTCCTCACGGCTGAAGCGATCACACAGCTCCTGGAGTCCATGAGTCGTCAAGAAGACATCTTTCCGCTGTTCTACGCTTCTTTGCCGATTGCCGGCATCGACGGCACACTGCGGAACAGGATGAAGGGAACTCCGGCTGAGGGAAACGTGCGCGCAAAAACCGGCACAATCAGCGGCGCCAGCTCGCTGTCAGGATACGTCACAACTGCGGACGGTGAACGGCTGGCATTCTCAATGCTCATGCAGAACTTCAACTACCCTACAAGACTGTACCAGCGGGCGCAAGACAGGATCGCGGCGCTCCTTGCGAGCTTCAGTCGCAATGGCAGGGTAACGCAGCGCTAAGTGCAGAGAGCGTTCCTCATGAAGATGATACTGAACGAACAGAGCCGAGGCATACTTTCCCTCTTCATCTGTTTGCTCATAGCGACGGCGTACAGCGTCCAGATGTCGGTGGGAGGCCCTTTGCCTGTCGGGGTCGCGCGTTGGATGCAGCTTCAGGTACCGAAGTTTGATGGGAAAGCCGCGTACGCGATGCTTCTGCGACAAACGGATTTCGGCCCGCGAGCGCCCGGATCAGCCGGGCATGAGAAATGCCTGCAGTTCCTCCTGCAGGAGTTGAAGACCTACGCCGACGTAGTTCAGCAACAGCGATTTTGGTACAAGATACCCCCCAACGGCAAGCAGGTCCAGCTGACGAACATCATCTCGTCTTTCAACGTCAGCGCGAGCAAGCGCATCCTTCTGACGGCGCATTGGGACACCCGCCTGTGGGCGGATCAGGATCCCGATCCAAAGAATCGGACGAAACCGATCGTTGGCGCCAACGACGGCGCGAGCGGGGTCGCCGTGCTGCTTGAGGTTGCGAGGCTCCTCAAGCGAGATCCGCCGCCGATCGGGGTCGACATCGTCCTGTTCGATGGTGAAGATCTCGGCACGACAGGCCTTCCCGAGAGCTTCTCGGCCGGCGCGAAGTACTTCGCGCGAAATCTCCCTGCCGGAAGGAGGCCCCGGTTCGCCATCAACATCGACATGATAGGAGACAGCGATCTCCGGATACCGCGGGAGGTCAATTCCGATCGATACGCACCGCAAGTCATGAACCTGATCTTCGCGACCGCCCAGGAGCTCGGCATTTCGCAGTTCATCGACTCTCCCGGAACGGAGGTCACCGACGACCACATGCCGCTGATGAACGTCGGGATTCCCGCCGTCGACCTGATCGACTTCTCCTATCCTGACGAAACAAACAAGTACTGGCACACCATGGCCGATACGCCCGACAAATGCAGTAGCGAGAGCTTGGGCGCGGTGGGGCGGGTGCTCATAGCCGTCGTCTACTCCAAAGCATCCACACTTCAGTGAGACTTCCATGAACCAGCCTTCCTCTGCCTTCGGTTCGTACGAGGCAATACGGATCTTTGCCCCTGGATTCTACTTCGCCGCATTGCTCATGTCGTATCTCTGGGCAGGCAGCCGGACCCTTTTTCCACCGTTCACGCTGGAAGGACTTCCTCTCATGTTCGTGTTCCTGGCGGTGGCGATGATCTCGGGGTTGACCCTGTATGCAAAGGAGAGCACGAAACGGCGGAAAGCATTCCTCGAGAACCAGCCCAGCCTGTGGATCAAGAACAAAGCCCGTTCGATGTCTGAGCTCGCTCCCCTTGAAGATGCCGAGGCCCGGCGGCTTTACTTCTATATCCTCAACAACCACATGCCGCCCGTCTTTCACGAGAAGATTTTCTTCTTCGGCACCGTCTATCATATCATGATCCAGATCCGGCGGACCTCCTTCTGGTTCGCGTTACTCTCCGCGGCGACGTTCGCATTCGCGATCGCGACAGGCTCGAGCCTCCCCGACCTCCGCGCCATGACTGTTTTCACCATCGTGGTCTGGTTCATCTACTCGCTGAATGTCCGGTACAACAAAGCAGACAGAAAGATGCAGGAGAACTACCAGGATCAAATCTACTGGCTGGAGATGAACAGCGACCTGGTGGAGACCATCTTGCGAAAACGGTACTCAACCTCTTCGGGCGGGTTGTCATGAGCGTTCGCGCGTGGACACAGATCGCAATCGACACGGCGGCGGAGTACCACGATCTCCTGGTCGGACAGATCGCCGCGCTCGGCTTCGAAGGATTTCTTCAGGAAGGGCGGTCGCTGCAATGCTTCATCAAGCAGTCGGGATGGACGCCGGACCTTGAACGCGACCTGAAAGGATTCCTCGCGCGTTTTCGGAGCGAATTTCCGGAATCCGGGGTTCAATACGACACACAGAAGCTCGTCGAACGAAATTGGAATGCAGCGTGGGAAAGGCAGGCCGGCATCGTCGAAGCGACCGATCGCATTATCATCAAGCCTTCGTGGAGGAAACTTCGGAAGAAGGACAAGGGGAAGATCGTCCTGCACATTGATCCGAAGATGTCGTTTGGGACCGGCCACCACGAGACCACCAGGCTCTGCCTGTTCTTGCTTCAGGAATACATCGCGCCGGGAGGGTATATCCTGGATTTCGGATGCGGCACCGGCGTCCTCGCGATCGCCGCGGTAAAGTTGGGGGCCCGTTCCGCTCTCGCCGTCGACAACGATCCGTGGGCCATCAGCAACGCTCGCGAAAATGTGAAGAAGAACCGGCTGGTCAACAAGGTGCGGGTCGTATCGAGGGAGCTGTCGCGCCTGCCGGACCACACGTTTGACCTGATCGTGTCCAATATCGACATGCCGACGATCACGAGCACCTTACCGCGCCTTGTCAAGAAGCTTCGGCCGGAAGGCATGCTGATTCTTTCCGGCCTGCTCGCGTCAGATCTCTCCGGATTTCTGGATCTCTTGTTTCACCAGAGCCTGGTTCCGCTGGAGGTTATCGACGAGAATGAGTGGGCTGCTCTGGCCCTGATAAAAGCGCATGCGTCTGACGGCAATTGACATCGGCACCAACACGATCCTGATGCTGATCGCGGATTTCTCGCCTGACGGGAGAGTTGCCGTGCTGCGCGACGAACATGTCATAGCCCGACTCGGGAAGGGTGTCGATGAGAATCGGGCAATCACACCGGAGACGATCGAGCGAACGCTCGGCTTCCTCTCCTCCTATCGAGAACTCTCCGATCAGCTGCACGCGGAGAAGATCGTCGCCTGCGGAACGAGCGCTTTGCGAGACGCAAAGAACGGACGCGAGTTTATCAGGTCTGTCGAAGAAAGGCTCGGCTTTGAGGTCACGGTTCTCAACGGAGACGAAGAGGCGGAGCTCACCTATCTCGGTGCGGTGTCGGAGTTTCTGCGGCCGGGGGGGCACCAGTATTTCGGGGTGCTCGATATCGGCGGGGGGAGCACGGAGTTGGTGTTCGGCGCCGGAAAGGCCGTTGAGAGGAAGCAGAGCCTGGATGTCGGCTCCGTCCGGCTGACCGAGAGAATCCTGAAGACTTCACCTCCGTCTTCGCTCGCCATGAACCAGGCGCTCACCGAGATCCGGGATCAGGTGGCGTCCCTCTCCTCGCTCCCATCGCACACCCGGCTGATCGGTGTTGCCGGAACGCTCACCACACTCGCCGCGATGGATCTTCAGCTGTCGGACTACGATTCGACCCGAGTAAGCGGCCACGAACTCACCGTCGCGGCCATCCAGGAAATCTTCAATCATCTCAGGATTAGAAGCGTCGAAGAGATCCTCGGCTACCCGCAGGTATTGCCCGGACGAGCCGATGTCCTCCTTGCCGGCATCCTCATACTTCTCGAGGTTCTGAAGAGATTGAACGCGGACCGGATCACGGTCAGCGATCGGGGCCTGCGATACGGGATTGCGATGAGGGAGTTCGGAAGGATGTCGGGGCAGGCGAGTGCTGGGTGAAAGGCGAATACAATGTCATTTCCGCGTAAGCCAGCCCGACACGCGGTCTGGCGGGCGGGAATCCAGAACAGAGCTCCGATCTGGACCCCTACTTTCCGCCACAGACTTCGGTGGAGACAATGTTGTGAAGGAGCTCTGCTCCTGAACTGATCGCACGCATCTTGGAGGCGCTCATATGAGTCGCTGGAAAGTCATACCCGGAGTCGGGCACCATTTCGTCACGACAACGGTCGTCGAGTGGCAAAACGTCTGCACGACAATCCGGTCCGAAAAGGATTTGTCGAGCGACCCGAGCAGTGGCGGTATTCATCTGCCAGAAACTATGTTCTGGATGACGACTCGATCGTGGCAGTCGAGAAGCTCATCTGAGTGGTAGGCATCACAAGTTGCGAAGGAGCTCAGCTCCTGAGCCTCCCGCACCTCGGGAGCAGACTTGCCCGCCATCCTCTCTGGCGGGGCTCCCTCGGAACAATGGACTCGGCGGGTGAACAAGTTTCGGGGTGACACGAAATCATCTATCCATCCTTGAAACCACGCGGTGCAGTGCGTCGACTGCAGAGTCGATCTCATCGTCAGTCGACCCGCGCCCGAGGGAGAATCGGATCGTTGCCTTCGCTGTCTTCTCGTCCCGACCCATGGCATGAAGAACGTGCGATGGCTCGAGGCTTCCCGACGTGCACGCAGACCCGCTCGTCACGGCAACTCCCTCCAGATCCATTCCCATAATGAGTGCCTCACCATCGAGCGGCGCGACGGAAGAGTCGAACGAAACGCTTAGTATGTTCGGAAGGACGTCGGTGGGGTGATTGTTGACGATGATCCCCTTGAATTCCCCCTCCACCCGCCGCTGAAGCATCCCTCGCAGCCGTCGAAGCCGTCC
>CAYZRX010000048.1:20560-28344 GCA_964480945.1 uncultured Ignavibacteriaceae bacterium
TGGCGATGACGCTGATATCCTCCAGGTCGTTGATGGTGCCTACCTCATTGTTCGCGTGCATGATCGAGACGAGGAATGTCTCCGGCTTGATGGCCTTCTGCACTTCTGCCGGATCTACTTTTCCGTATCGATCGACAGGCACGAATGAAATTTCGATCCCGTTTTCGCGGAGCGCCGCGGCTGAATGAAGAACCGCGTGGTGCTCGACCGCCGAGATCACGATATGGTTCTTTCCGTTTCGGCGGGCTGCACGCGCAACACCTTGGAGCGCATGATTATCTGCTTCGGTTCCTCCGCTCGTGAAGAACACCTCGTCCGATCTCGCACCGATGGAGCGGGCGATCCGATCCCGGCTTTCCTCAAGGACCGCTCTTGCCTCCCTGCCGAACGCATGAATAGAGGAGGGATTCCCGTACGGATCAATGAAATACGGGAGCATGGCGTCGCGCACGCGGGGATCGAGCGGTGTCGTCGCACTATGGTCCAAATAGATTCGTTTCATGGGTGTTTAATGTACCTTGCTTGAATTGAAGAAGCAACGAATTCAGCTGCCGCACAGGCGGAGAGAGAGAAAGGTTCAGGCTCTGCAGTGACGTCCTTAAGGACGTCACTACCGAGCAGGCGAGAGCATGATAAAAAAGCCGGCCCGAGAGATCAGGCCGGCGTTCGAGACAAGCACGCCATCGGGGGGGGTTATTGCCTTCCTCTCCCCATTCGATTCTCCTGCATCTCCCTCATTAAATCGCGCAGATCCCGGAAAAAGTTCCGTTCGAAGACGGTATACTCGCCCAACTGCTTTTTCGTGAGAATGTCCGACAGCGAATCCCAATACTTGATCCGCGCCTCACGCATCTGATCCTCGATATCCCGGAGGTTTTTGAAGTTCTTGTCATACTCCGCGTCGGAAGCCGATGTCTTTGTCAGGTTACCAAGCTGGTCGATGACGTCGTTCCGCTTTGACGTCAAGTCGCGGATCAACTCCTGCTCCTTGCTATAGCGTGAGAAGAAGCGGACAGATGTCTCCTCGTCGAGCTTCAAGACTTCCATCATGCGTATTTTCTTGAACTGTTCGACCCGCTCGGGTCCCGGTCCCCTGGGGCCCCGCGGAATCCTCTGAGCAATGGCGCCACACGTGAATGCCAGCATCAGAGTGAGAAAGAAAAAAACCGGTCTTCGACGGATCATAGCATCGCCCTTTCCGCTAGCCGTTGGAGGAGAGCATCGATCTCGGAGTCGCTCAGGCCTTCGATGGCCTGGGACGGCGTGAGGTCAAACAATGGCCCCGTTGCTTCCGCCACCTGGGAATAGAAATCGTGGGTGAAGAGATGTTGTTCCACGACCCGATCCGGAACTGCCGCGGCAACCTCGCGATCACCGAGAGCACTGACAAAGGGATGCTGTCGTGATTCGTCCAGCACAGCTTGTGCAAGGTCGTCGGACGAAAGATCACCGACAGCGAGCTTCATCGAATTCAGATGCGACCCACTCTCTCCCGGCACGATCGGGAATTGGAGCAGCAGCGCGATCGCCACAGCCGCAGCGGCAAGTGGCAGAGCCAACCGTCCCACGAGCCTCGACGGAGTCGAGACAGGGGGTCGAGAGAAAACTGGACGCGTCCCCGTGTGCTCCAGACGCTGTCGAACCCTCGGGAGGATAGTCGCGAAGTACGATGGCCCCGGCACCGTCGATCGCTCCGCGTGAAGGAAGAGAACGGCTTCCCGCACTCTCTCCTCTTCGAGGCGGCACGAGGCGCACGATCGCAGGTGCGACTCGACGGCCTCGTTCAACCCTTCCTCCAGCTTCCCGTTCACATAATCCGGGAGCAAATATTCAACGTGGTCCGTGTGCACGTCTGACATACTCCTGTATCTTTCGTACTGCGTGAAAGTAGTTTGCCTTGAGACCCCCGACGGACGTCTTCAAAATCTTCGCAATTTCCTCGTAGGGCATCTCCTCATAGAACCGAAGGACGAACACCGAACGCTGTTTGTTGGGAAGCCGGGCGATCGCTTGTTCGATCAGCGCCCGATCCTCCTCCCGCTCAACGGCTTCATCCGGGGCCTCGGTCCCGGTGTCTTCGGCCTCAAACAACTCATCGATCCTGAAAAACTCCTTCACCTTCTGGCGACGGAGCGCGTTCAGCGCGATGTTGACCGCGATCCGGTACAGCCACGTGTAAAGTGACGACTCAGCTCGGAAGCTCCGGAGCGATTCATATGCCTTGACAAAGACATCCTGGGTGATATCGTCTGCCGCCTCGTGATCACTGACGAACCGACGAGCAACCCAATAGATCCTCTCCTGATAGCGCAACACCAGCTGATTGAATGCTGATTCGTCGCCGTTCTGGAAGAGGCGGACGAGCTCGAGATCGCTTCGATCAGTCATTCAGTCCGCTAACTTCACACAGTTTCGACAAGGATTACTGCTGAAAGGTTTAACAACGAGGGAGATTTCAACCCTCTCCCCCCGAATTCCTCCCAGAATCGGCCAATTCCTCTCACTCACAAATGACGAGCCACGTCTCTTTCCCATTTCTGGCACTTTCACGCCACCCTCTTCAGCACCATCAGCGTCAGGTCATCCGATTGCGGCTCATCAGCGACAAACTTGGAGACGTCTGAGACAATATCGTGCTTCAACGCGGCAGCCGGCTTCTCTCCCCCCTCGATGATCCGTTTCCGCAACCGATCCTCGCCATACTCCTTGAAGGACTTGTCCATCGCCTCCGTGACACCATCGGTATACAACACGATTGTGTCCCGCTGCGACAGACTGATTGTTTCTTGCTGGAACTGGCTGGCCTCGAACATCCCCAGGGGCAACCCGCCGCTTCCCAGCGTGCTCAGGGAACTCGACGAGGGTCTGAAGACGAACGGGAAATTGTGACCGGCGTTCACGTACGTGAACGTCGCTTGGGGGATGTCGAGGATTCCAATGAACAGGGTGATGAAGCGCTCCGGCTCCGTGTTCGCGTAGACGACCTGATTGAGCTTGCCGGTCAGCTCGGCCAGATCGAGAGTGTTCCCGATATAGGCATGGAGCGTCGCGTGGAGCGTCGAGACGAGCAGAGCGGCCGGGACGCCTTTGCCCGAAACGTCAGCGACGACGAGGGCGAACTTCCCGTCGTCCAGCCTGATGATGTCAAAGTAGTCGCCTCCCACCATTTTTGTCGGCTGGGCGATCGCATCGATTTCGTAGCCTGGGAGGCTCGGGATCTCTTTCGGCAGCAACCGCCGCTGAATGGCTCCTGCGATCTCGATCTCTTTTTCGATTCGTTCCTTCTCGACGATCGCGAGATGCAGCCGGGCGTTCTCGATCGCCAGGGCTGCGTGATCCGAGAACGCTTCAAGGAAGTACTCATCCTGCCTGTTAAACGCGCCCACCTTCTTATTGAGAATCTGAAAAACGCCGATCATTTTGCCCTTCCTATCGCGCATCGGCATGCAGAGCATCGTCTTGGTCAGGAATCCCGTTCGGAGGTCAAAACCGGAGAAAAACCGCTTATCCTTCCACGCGTTTGTCAGGTTGACCGTTTTCCCCGTTTTTGCGACATGACCTGCGATCCCCGTACCGATGGGCAGCCGGATCCTCACAAGCTCCTTCCCTTTCAGGACTTTGGACCAAAGCTCGTTCTTCTCCTCGTCGATGAGGTAGATGGTGCCGCGAGCGGCCTTGAGGTTTTTGGTCGCCAGCTCGAGGATGATTTTCAGAAGCTTATCCAGATCGAGGGTCGAATTGAGAATTTTCGAAGCGTTGATGAGCGCTTCGAGTCTCCGGATTTGATTTGCGCTTCTGGTTGATGGCTTCTTCCTTGGGGGCATAGTGGATCTCCTAAGTCATGCCGAACTCGGTTCGGCATCTGACCAGACCCCGAAACCCCAACGAACGACATCGGGGCAGGCAAGTTCGGGGTGACACGATTTTGTGCAAGCAATGATAGCGTGATTCTGTCTCAGAGTCAACTGAGCAACCCAACACAACCCAACTCACCCTTGGCCGCCCGATGGTTTTGCGTTCTTTGCGTACCGATGTTTTTTGTCGGGATCATCGGGGGTCTCCGCCGAAGGCGTGCCTTCGGGAGAAGGGTGCTCGGAGATGCCCGCGCTGAGCATTCTTCGACTTCGTTCGTCCCAACTAACGTTGGGACTCTCTGCGCTCAGAATGAATCGGCTATTGGGGTGACAGGTACATAAAAAGGACGTCCCGCTGGTGCAACCAGCGGGACGTCCTTCAGAAGCTTGTCCGAGCTACAAAGAAGACTGGCTTACTTCAGCAGCGTCATCTTCTTCGCAGTTACGAACTGATCAGCCACGATGCGGTAGATGTAAATGCCGGACGGAACCGTGTAACCAGCATCGTCTCTGCCATTCCACGTGATGTTGTAGAATGCCGCACTGAGCTTCTGACCCGACATCAACGTCCTGACTTTCATACCAAGCAGGTTGTAGATCTCGAGTGTGACGGGAGCTTCCTTCGGCAATCCGAACCGAATCGTGGTGCTCGGGTTGAACGGGTTCGGATAGTTCTGCATCAAAGCGAAGTCCGTCGGAATCTGGTCGTTCGCGAGCGCAACATCGGAGACGCACGTGACGTTGACCTTATAGCCAATACGGCTACCGTCGAATGCATCAGTCCCAATGACCGTGATGAACGTGGTACCGGAGACCTTCTGCGTCACCGTCAGCACGCCGTTCGCCACAGTAGCTGTCGCGACTGCCGGATTGTCCACTGCAACCGTGTAGGTGATCCCACCCTTTGCTCCAGTGAACAAAGCAGGATTCACCAGGTCGCGCGTGAAGGTCTTGGCACCGTCGCTCAAGCTGATCGGCGCAATCCCGTTGGCTACGACCATCGTGGATTTCAATCCGTAGGTGTAGATCGCACCACCCGGAATGAGACCGCCCGTGGAGTTCACGTTGACGACCGTCGGCACACCGTTGATGACGTAGTTGTCATACTGTGCACCTTGCAGCGACCAGGTGTTCCCGACATCGGCACTGGTGCCGGATCGGCGGATCATCCTGACGTTCGCAATGTCGTCGAAGTCAGCATAACCCTCGGCCGTCAATTCAAGGTTGAACTGCGTCTGGCCCAGCGGTCCCGAGGTCTTGATGAACCAGGAGAAGTCTGGGTAGCGTGCAATATCAACATCCTGAGAGACGCCGTTCGCAATCGGCAAGCCGACAATACCCGTTGGCCGGATGTTGTCGTACCTGATCGTTGCAGAGACGCCGATCAGCTGGCTTATTGCAGCTGAGTTGACGATCGTAATGGCCGCTGGACGATAGTAGCTCACATCGCCGATCGGGAACTCGTTACGTCCGAAGGCAATCAAGTTCCCTGACTTCAGAGGCACCTGGACGTTTCCAACAACGTGGCTCTTGTCGCCTGTCGCCACATTGCGGACAAATCCCGATACCACGGAACCGGCGGCGTTGCCACCAAGCACCAGCGCATTGTCAGCACTAGTATACACCAAGCCGTTCACGAAGGTCACAATACCGGTGCACCTCAGGTTTCCACCGTTGATTGTGACTGTGTTCGAAGAATTGGTTTTGTCGATTGTGATCGACCCGATCGAAGAACCCGTGCTCGGGACTGTGACGGTTTGATCCGTCGCGCCGCCGAACGTGATCGAGCCGGCACCGCCAAACGCCGGAGCCGTCGCGTTGCTGTACGCAGCGTCAAGCAGCACCTGCACCTGGCCGAGCGCTGTGACCAGAACGCCGGCATCGATATTCAGGTCGTTCCGGATCGTCAGCGCACCGCTGATCGTGACCGAAGACGTCAGCGTCGTCACTGCGTTCGCAACGTTGCTGCTGCGAGTGAACGTAAGGTCCTTCACGGTCGTCGGCAGCTCTTTGCCCGAATTCATCACGCCGTTGGCCTCGTAGACGACAACCATATTGTCGCCGCCAAAGGTCAACGTGCCGCCATTGAGCGCAACGGAAGCCGTGCTCCGACGTGTGATCGTCGCAGCGTCCACCAGCGTCAGAGTGCGATCGGCAGCCGTTCCGAGGTCAAGCACGCCCGTACGGAGCTGCAGAGCGGTGCTCACCGTCCTGTTTCCTGGGAGCTCAACCTTATCGGCGGACAGGGCATTGGCTACACGGAGCGTGCTCACAAGGCTGGTCGGCGTTGCAGGCCAGACCTTGCTGTCTATGATCGCTCCGTCCGCGGCTCCATCCACCACGAGCGTGATCGAACCGGCATAGACCGGTGATACGTCGAAGCCACCGGACATCCAGTTCACCATTGCACCATCGGCGACAGCAAGAATCGGCGTGTCGTTTGTGTTGGCACTGCTGATGTCCGGAGAAGCCTGGACATCGAGCATGCCCGTCACGGTGACAACGCCTGTCTGTGCCGCAATGGTTGCTGCTGCATTGGCGGTGAATCGCAGGTTAGGAATCGAGAATGCGGTGGCGCCCTGGTTAAAGGTCGTTGTCGCAATGACCAGATAGCCATCGCCAGCCGTGTAGGCGCTCGTCGTTCCGGTCTTCTTGTACGTTCCGGAGACCGTCAGATCGTAATCGCCGAAGTCCAGATTACCACCATCGTGTAAGAAGTCACCGGTCACCGTCACACTGGGCGTCGTACCCGACAAGGAAAGCGTGACGTCGTTGGAGACCGTCAAGTTTGTCAGGTTAACAGCACCCGAAGCGGTGAAGGTCAGAGGCGGTGTAGCGGCATTCAACTTCAGGATGCCTGTCGTTCCACCGGATGTGGCCAGGAATGCTGTCCCGCTGCCCATGGTAACGCTTGAGCCTGCGGCGGTCAGCGTCCGGCCGTCACCGATGTCAATGCCTACTCCAACTGCCACTGCTGAGGCCTTGCTCACCGTGAGGTTGCCTGAAACGGTCAGGTTCTGACCACCGGCAGCCAGGGTGAGGGAGCTCGCTGCAGCATTGACCGAGACTTCTACGTTGGCAGCAATCGTCCCAGCGTTCGTATTGACCGTCAAGGTCGTGGCCGCCAGCGTGTAGAACTTCAGGAGGCCGCTACCTACGATCGTGGCGCCGCCGGTGAGGCTGTGTCCCGCACCGCGCAGCGTTAGAGTGAATGCGCCAACGTCGATCTTACCGGCGACATGGTTGAGGTTACCGTTGGACATGAGGTCGGCACCGAGCGTCAGTACGTTATCCGCATCGGCCGTTACGATATCGCCGACTTGCGTGCCCTTATCGCCGGCACCCGTGCCCATGGTCACCGTCAGCGTGGCCGCGGCGCTCGCAAAATTAATCGCGCCGTTCGCCGCACTCGGGTCACCGTCGATCACGTCATCCGTGCCGGTCGCGCCAGCACCGTCCGTGTAGTCGGCGCCCATTTGCATATCGACAATACCCTTGCAGCCGTTGATCACGTTGTCTTCCGAGTTCACGAAGATCGGCGGCAGAAGGCCGCTACCCGAGATCGTCGTGCCACCCGTCGCCGCGAGAATCAGGTAATTCGCTGCGGGGAAGGTCGAGGCGCTCAGATTGACGACTTGACCGTCAACCTGCATCGTGGGGCCAGCCATAGTGATTATCTGACCATTGGCAATCGCCAGCGTTTGATACTGGCTGACCGTCAATATGCCGTTGACCGTCGGCGAGCTGGTGATCGTCACCACTCCACGAGCCGCAGCACCCATACCAGACACGTTTGTCCCGGCCCCGTTGCCGCCGTTCGTGGTAGAGACGGACAGGTTTTCCAGCTTGTCCGCGGCTGCGGGCAGCTCGAGGGATGACGCCTTGTCACGGCCAATGTACGTGACATTGACCATCGAGTTTGTACCGATC
>CAYZRX010000049.1:0-16324 GCA_964480945.1 uncultured Ignavibacteriaceae bacterium
CGGAGTTGGTGAACAACGGGACGATCAATATGAACGGAGACTTGCAGAACGATGGTATCCTGACGAACACCGGGACGATCGGAGTATACTAAGAGCATCGTAGAGCGTAGGGTGTGGAGGGAAGGCAGAGGGTGAAGGTGTAGGAGATGGCTTGGGGTTGGCGCTCTCTGCCGAGAGAAGAGGTGAGGTGTGAACAAGAAGGAGAGCTCTATGATAGCTCAAGGGATGACTATACGTGCTGGTCCTCGGTGGCGGGATAGGCTGATACCGTTGCCGCGGGGAGACACAGCAATCCTTCCGAAGGTCAGAGGGAGTACTAAAAAAACCTTCGGAAGGACAGAAGGGATAGGTCCACCCTCACGGGTGAAGGTTACCTTCGACAGAGTTCGATGCTGGCAGGCGCGTTACCCGGAAGAGTTTGCTCCTTCTCTTCCTGGAACGGCTGCCACAGGCGGAATCGTGTTTCTTGCAGGAATCTTGTGTTTTCATGGCAATGTGCTATGCGGTTGATGAATCAACATAACGCGGGGAAGATTCCGCTCAAGTCTTCCCTGCCGGCAAACCTTCCGAAGGTCCTCTCGGTGTCATCCGCGACCTTCGGAAGGTCGCGGGAGGAGAGGTAATGAGTGAGAAGACGGACAGGAGCGAAAAGTCATGAGCAAGAGTGAAATGAATGACGGAAGAAGGGGGCGATGTGTTCACGCCGAGCCTCGCGAAGGCGTTGACGACATTCAAATCCTTCGCATGGCCCGGATGCGGTCACCGCAGATGTCCAACGCTGCGGGGGGTGACCGGGGTGGGATAAATCAGATTTTGAAACGATAGACCAATGGGTACTCCAATGGTTAGACACACGAACAACAGATCCCGAAGGCGGAACGCCCGCTGGCTTGCCCCGATGTTTTGTCTTTCGGGTAGAACAAGTCGGGCGCCGTGGAAGATCTACCTGCTGCTGTTCTTGATGTTCGTCTCGGTTGTCAGCTCCGCGCGAGCGGGCGACCTCAAGAACAAGGGGACGATCAACAACACCGGGAAGATCATGGTGAAGAACCAGGCCACTGGCTTGCCCCTGATCAACAACGGCGTGTACGAGTTCCTCGGCGGTAACCAGACGATTCCGAGTGCGCAATATCAAGATCTCGTTCTGAGCGGTTCCGGAATCAAGACGTTGACCGGTACCGGTGTCGCGATCTACGATACGCTGACTATAGCATCCGGTGTTACGGCTGTGACTGATCCTGGTGCAGTCGCCCACGTGGTCGGGATCTTGAATGAGCAGGGATATCTGCAAGGCGTTGCCGACAAGACGGACAACCTCACCGGAGCGTCCGGCTCATCGAATTACGGAAATCTCGGCGCGACTATATCATGGACAGGAACTGCTCCCGGCGTGACGACGGTGGTCCGAACGACGGGCACGGCGATTATTTCTCCATTGACTGGTAAACAATCCATCGGGCGGTACTTCGATATCGCACCGACGTTCTCCACAGGTCTGAACGCAACACTCGTGTTCAAATATGCTGATATCGAGCTGAATGGCCATAATCCAAACACTCTTGAGTTGTGGCGATCACCCGACGGCGGTGCCACGTGGCGACGGCAAGGAGGCACTGTGGATGTAGTGCAGCGAACGATTACGAAGGCCGGCATTCGGGACTTCAGCCGCTGGACAGCGTCGGACGCAGCAAATCCACTCGGACCGCTGTACTATGAAGGGGTTGCTCAGAATATCGCACTGACCTCCGGCAGTGGTCAGAGCGCGGCCCCCGGCACCATCCTGCCTCTTCCATTCTTGATCACCGTCAGAGACGCGTACGGGAATCCCATCAGCGGGACGAACGTCGTGTTCGCAATTGCCACGACACCTTCAGGGACGACAGGACACAGCCTCAGCGTGACGAGCGCGACCACCGGTCCGAGCGGTCAGGCATCGACGGTCTTGACGCTCGGGACCGTCGCCGGTACCTATACCGTTACGGCGGCATCGCCCGGGCTGAGCGGCAGCCCGATCACGTTCACGGCGACAGCCACCGGTGTAGCTCCTCCGCCACCACCACCACCTCCGAGCCCTGTGCCAACATCGATCGCATTAACCGCGGGTCAGGGACAGGCGGATACCGTGACGGCCCAGCTCGGCAGTCCGTTTACCGTTGCCGTCCTGAGCCAGTTTGGAACGCCGTTCTCAGGCGTGCAGGTGCGGTTCACCGTAGCGAGTACACCAAGCGGTGCAGTCGGGACGACCCTGACCGATACGCTCGTTCTGACCAATGCTCTTGGTCAGGCGTCGACGAGGCTGACACTGGGCACGAAGGTCGGAACCTACACGGTCTCGGCCTCGTCCGGTTCGCTCACCGGCAGCCCGATCACCTTTGCCGCTACAGCGATCGCTGGGCGGCCCGTCTACCTGCTATCGACTGCCGGCAACGCCCAAAGTGCGCCTGTCAGGACTACCCTGCCTCAGCCGCTGGTGGTCTCAGTGACGGATACGTTCGGGAACGTCAAGCAGGGCGTCAATGTAAGGTTTGCGATCACAAGCGCTCCGCTTGGAGCAACCGGTCAGGCACTCAGCGATTCGGTGGTGACCACGGGAGCGGATGGACAGGCCGCCGTGCGACTAACGCTGGGCGACAGTGTTGGTGTCTATCAGGTGGCAGCTTCCTCCGGAACGCTGCTCGGCAGTCCGCTCACGTTTACGGCGAACGCGACACCGTCTGTCGGCGGGGCAACCATCGCCTTGACGGCCGGAGAGGGTCAACGCGCCCCGGTGAATACGACCCTGGCCAATCCGTTCGTCGTCACCGTTCGCAACTCGCTCGGCAGCGTCGTCGCGGGCGTACCGGTGACCTTCGCGATCGTTGACACGCCGGCAGGTGCGATCGGGCAGCGATTGACACCAATACAAAGCGTCACGGATTCGCTCGGCCGTGCTTCCGCTCTGCTGACCCTTGGCAATCGGCCGGGCATTTATCGGATTGCGGTTTCGTCTGAAGGTCTGTCGGGAAGCCCCGTGCTCTTCACGGCGACCGCCGACGTCGGCAGCGCGGCGTCACTGGCGCTCGTCGCCGGCAACGATCAGATCGGGGTCGTGAGGACTCGGCTGCTGCAGCCGTTCACTGTCACGGTGCTCGATGCGGCCGGGAATCCGGTTCGAGGTGCTGCGGTCACGTTTGCGATCGATAGCATCCCAAGCGGCGCGGTCGGTCAATCGTTCAACGGCGCTTCCTCAATGGTCGTCGCCACAGATTCCGCCGGGCTGGCTTCAGCCTTCCTGACGCTCGGCGATCAGACGGGTGTTTACAGAGCGACAGCGACATCCAGCGGTCTCGTCGGGAGCCCGCTCGTGTTTAGGGCGACCGCGGTCACCTCAGCCGGAGCTGTGAGGATGGTCTACACTGCGGGGGACGCTCAGTCGGCCGCAATACTGACGGATCTGTCGAGCCCGCTCGCGGTGACGGTACTGAACGCCAGCGGCAATCCGGTTTCCGGTCAGTTAGTAACCTTCGCGATCGACAGCATCCCGTCGGGAGCGACCGGACAGCTGGTGACGCCGTCGACGGTAACAACCGACGCCTCCGGTCGCGCAACGGCCGTCGCCAAGGTGGGCAGCAAGGTCGGCGTCTACCGGGTCACCGCGACGTCCGCAGGATTGGCCGGGAGTCCGGTTGAGTTCAGAGTCCAGGCAACCGTGGGTGTTGCGCGTGCTCTGGTTTATCTTGCGGGAGATGGACAATCGAAGCAGATCACCGGCACCCTCGACAGCGCGTTCGTCGTGCGGGTGGTCGACCTGGGCGAGAATCCCGTGCCCGGCGTTGCCGTTCACTTCTCGCTCGATTCGATCCCGGATGGTGCGATGGGTCAGCGTCTGACGGCGCTCAATCCGGTGACGGATGCTCAAGGTCAAGCCGCCGCGGTCCTGACACTCGGCTCGAAGATCGGGACCTACGTTGTGTCGGCGAGTGTGGAGGGCCTCTCTGGAAGTCCGTTGAAATTCATCGCGAGGGCTTCAGTGGGCGCAGCCGCGGCGATGATCCTGACCTCCGGGAACGAACAAACCGGCTATGTCTCGACGGACCTTGCAGCGCCGTTCACTGTTACCATCGTCGACATTGCCGGCAACCCGGTCCCCGGTATCGGGGTCCAGTTCGCCATCGATAGTATCCCGGCTGGTGCAAACGGCCAGAGCCTCAGGGTCCTGAACACGATCACGGATCAAGGCGGCCAAGCTTCAGCGGTGTTGACGCTGGGTGACAAGATCGGCCGTTACACCGTCACAGCGGTGTCGAGCGGACTGATCGGAAGCCCGGCGAGGTTCGCCGCGACGGCAAGGGTGTTGGTGGGTGATGTCAACACCGATCGGGAGGTCGACGTTGCTGATCTCACGACTATCATCGACCACATCCTGGGTCGTGTCACCCTGGTCGGCAACGATTCCGCAAAGGCTGACATCAATCGGGACGGCAGGATCAACGTTGTGGACGTGGTGGCCCTGCAGAACAATCTCCTGGCGATAGCCGGCGTTCCGGCGACATCCGACATCAGCGCCTCGCCCGCCTCCGCGAGAATGAGCGGCTCATCGCTCTCCGTTGGTTCGGACACGACGATGGTCCGCTCCGAGTTTGTCCTCACCCAGGATGGACTCAGGTTCAACATCGCGAACAGCGTCCCGCTGAAAGGAATCGAGCTGGTTGTCCGGTTCAAGAATTCCGTCGACGTGCAATCGCTGGATGTTGTCTTCCCGCGAGCGCTCGTCGATTCGTTCTACCTCAACGTTGTTGGTCGCGAGGCCCGCATCGTGGCCTACAATCTGAAGAACAACCCGATCGCCGTCGGTGATGGCCCAATCTTCAGATTGCCGATCGTGCTCTCCGCGCTCGATGACATCGAGAGCAGCCAGTTGGTGGTTAGCGCTGCTGATACGGTCACGTTGAAGGATCAGGCATTGAGAACGACACCGGAGAAGAGATTGGTCGGAACGACGGAGATCCCGTCCAACTTCATTCTCTATCAGAATTATCCGAACCCGTTCAATTCGTCGACGAGGATTGAATTCCAGCTGCCGGATCGGCAGGGAGGTGGAGTCAAGGTGCTCATTCAGGTGTTCGATCTCGTTGGCGAGAAGATCAAGACGCTTGTGTCCGGATACTATGCCGGCGGCCGATATGGGGTCTCGTGGGATGGGACGGACGACCGCGGTGGGAAGGTGTCGTCCGGAACGTACTACTATCGCTTGATCTCCGGCGACTACGTCAGCGGGAAGAAGATGATTCTGTTGAAGTGAGCCGTGAAAACCTTCCGAAGGTTATTGATGGAACCAACGAAGCCTTCGGAAGGTTTCTGAGAGAACCAACGGAGCCTTCGAAAGGTTGCTCCGGGAATCTCCCTCCGCTTCATTGATTCTCTAAACTCTTCTCCATACTTTGCGGCGTCGTTCACTACCCTCCTCATCTGCTGAAGCACATGACTCTTCAATTTCTTGGGGCGGCCCAGACGGTGACCGGATCGATGCATCTCGTTTCGGCCAACGGAAGCCGGATCCTTCTCGACTGCGGCCTCTTTCAGGGCCGGCGGGCGGAGGCGTTCGAACGAAACAAGAACTTCCCGTTCGATGCAAGCACGATCGACGCAGTGGTGCTCTCGCACGCGCATATCGATCACGCCGGCAACCTGCCGAATCTCGTGCGTAGCGGCTTCAAGGGTCCGATCTATGCCACCAGCGCCACCCACGACCTGTGCAACGTCATGCTCTATGACAGCGCCTACATCCAGGAGCGTGACATCGAATACGTCAACAAGAAGCATCGGAGGAACAACGAACCGCCGGTGGAGCCTCTCTATCTTCCCGAGGATGTCGACCAAACAATGAGCCAGATGGTCGGCATGGGGTATCGGAAGGACTTCGAGGTGGCTGACGGAATGACGGTCAAGTTCGTCGACGCCGGTCACGTGCTGGGTTCGGCGGTCACTTCGGCCGAGATCCGTGAAAACGGGAAAACGACGAGGCTCGGCTTCACGGGCGATCTTGGAAGAAAGAATATGCCGATCCTCAAAGACCCCGAGGCCATCGGCGATGTCGACATCTTCATCTCCGAGAGCACCTATGGCGGAAGGATTCACGAGCCGATCACCGGCATGGGGGAGCTGCTGGTGAATGTCATCAAGCGAACGATCGACCGCGGCGGAAAAGTGATTGTGCCGGCGTTCAGCGTCGGCAAGACGCAGGAGTTCCTCTACGTGCTCTTCACCCTGAATGACAGCGGCCGCCTCCCATCGGTTCCGATCTTTGTCGATAGCCCTCTCTCCGTGAACACGACGGAGGTCTTTCGGGTGCATCCCGAATGCTTCGACAGAGAAATCAATCAATATATCCTTCAGAAGGAAGACCCTTTCGGGTTCGGCCGCCTGAAGTATGTGCGCAGCGTCGAGGACTCGAAGAAGCTGAACGACGTGAAGGAACCGTGCATCATTATTGCGTCATCCGGGATGTGCGAGGCCGGCCGGATCCTGCACCATCTCGCCAACAACGTTCAAGATCCCCGACACACCATTCTGATCATAGGATATATGGCTGAGCATACCCTCGGTCACAAGATCGTAGAGCGCCAGCCTGTCGTGAGGATCTTCGGTGAACCGCATGAGCTGAAGTCGGAAGTCGTCGTCCTGAACTCGTTTTCTTCGCACGCCGGGCAGGATGAGCTGGCGGGATATATCGGCGGCATGGACAGAAAGAGGTTGAAGGATATCTTCCTCGTTCACGGCGAGCTTCAGCAAGCGCAAAAGCTGTCGGTGAAGCTGACGGAGGCCGGGTTCTCAAGTGTGCATATCCCTGTCCGCGGTGAAAAAGCGGAGTTTCCCCAATGAAGATCCTCGTCACGGGCGGCAGCGGAATGGTGGGAAGGTACGTTGTCGACGAGCTCGCAAAGACTCACACGGTCGAAATCCTCGATATGAAGGGTCCTCACAGGGATGATCTGAAGTTCCACTCGGTGGACCTTCTGGATGATCGCTCGACGAAAGCTGCAGTGAAAGGGTTCGACGTCGTCGTCCATCTGGCGGGCATTCCTCATCCGCTCACCGCTCCGCCGGAAAAGGTGTTCCGCACCAATGCCGTCGGCACCTTCAATCTCCTCGAGGCGTGTGTCGCACAAGGGGTCGGGCGGTTCGTCTTTCTCTCCAGCGAATCGACGCTCGGTCTCGCCTTTTCCTCATCCGAGGTTTGTCCCGAATATGTCCCGATCGACGAAGAGCATCCGCTGAAACCCGAGGATCCTTACGGTCTGAGCAAGCTCGTGGGGGAACTGCTCTGCAAAGGGTTTTCGCAGCGGTCCGGCATGCAGACGATCTGCCTGCGCCCGCCGTGGATCTGGGTACCGGAACCGACGGAGATCGAGATCTACAAGCACCTCATTGCGGAATATCCGAAATGGCGAAAGAACCTGTGGGCGTACATCCATGTGTCGGATGTCGCCGAGGCCATTCGGCGATGCGTCGAATCGCAGAGCCTCCCCGTGCACGATTGCTATTTTATCTCCGCTCAGGACACGTGGACGGTTGTAGAGAGCAGAGACCTTCTGGAAGAATATTTCCCGGGGACGAAACGGATCGCACCGGAGTTTTCCGGGACGGCTTCGTTCATCAGCTCTGAGAAGGCTCGCCGGGCGTTCGGGTTCTGCCCGCGCTCTTCGTGGAAAGAGATCGTTCACCAGTAGAGGAGTTCGCTCACTCACACAACGAGGGTTGCTGTGTCGAGGCCTATTCTCATCGATACGGACACGGGCGTGGATGATGCGCTCGCCCTGATCCTGGCATTACGTTCCCCCGAGGTTTCGGTGAAAGCCATCACGACGGTGGCCGGAAACGTCGAGGTGGAGAAGTGTACCAGGAACGTGTTCAGAATCCTCAGACTTCTTCAGCTCGGTGAGGCGCCGATCGTCGCTCAAGGCGCAACGAAGCCCCTCCGACGCACGCTGTTTTCCGCACCGGAGGTCCACGGCTGTGACGGCCTGGGGAATTTTCCGATGCGCCTGCCGCCGACTGTGAAGAAGAGTCCTCGAGGTGCAGTCGACGTCATCATTGAATCCTGCCGGCAATATTCGGGCAGGCTCACGATCGTCGCCATTGGGCCGTTGACAAACCTTGCCCGTGCCTGGCAGAAGGATCGGACTGTCCTTCGGAAAGTCGGCCGGATCGTTTCGATGGGGGGCGCGTTCCACGTCCCCGGGAACACCGGTCCTGTGGCGGAGTTCAACTACTTCGTCGACCCGGAAGCGGCCCACATTATTCTGCAATCCGGACTTCCCATCACGGTTCTCCCGCTCGATATCACACAGCAGTTCGTCCTGATGCGGAAAGAGCTGGAGTATCGGGCAAGGCGGCGAGCAAGCGTTTTGGCATCGGCGATCCTGCGCTTCACCAGGCCCTATATGCGATATCACAAGAAGGCCGAGGGATTCGACGGCGCCTACCTTCACGACCCGATCGCCGTCGCAGCGGCGATCGACCGACGGTTGATTGAGACACGGAGAGTCCACGTCGATGTCGAAACGGAAGGCAGCTATACCCGGGGTATGACCGTCGCAGATTTCCGGGCGCGCTTCCCTTCTAAGCCAAAGGCATCCCAACTTCGAGCTGAGAAGAAGCCGGCGGTCGATATCGCGATAAAGATTGATCGGGAGAGATTTCTTACGCTGTTCCACGAACGATTATGGATGTGATCGGCACCATCGGCGGATGGAGAGATCGGCGTCGTCAGCCCGTCCGGATCGTGCGGCGCTCCTGCGTGATCCTTTGTGTCTTCGTCGTGCCGGCCATTCTCCTCTCGACATCTCAAGCTCAGGAGCTGGGCCGACCTTCGCTCGTCCGCGGTGCAGATAGCCTCAGGGCGTCTTCGTTGAGCTTTGATCGGGTCCTGAATACGTTCATCTGGACCGGAGGCCTCTTCTATGCCCGGGATTTCGGTTCGTTCGACGTCGATCTCCGCCAAGGGGTTCGCTCGCGGTTGATCCGAACGGAGCAACAGTCGATTCAGGATGAATACGTCGACACGCTGGATATCGGCACGATGGTGGGGGAGCGTTGGAAGCTGAAGGTGCAGCAGATATCCTCGGTCCTCTCCGACAACAGGGCGATCGACCTGACGAAGCTCGCGCAGCACGAGGCGCTCCTGGGATTCGAAGTTGCTGCATCGCCGCTGCTTCGCGTCGGCGCGATGGGCGGATACGAGTTCAACTCGCAGCAGGCAGAGCAGGACGAAGGCTTTTCCTACATGGCAGATGCGGAGGGGAGGGACCTGAGGTTCGAGGAGTTCCGTGGCTCCTTCCGGTCCCATTGGGAGCAGGCGTTTCTCTCGCGACGGAAGCCCAACGCGGGTTCCCTGGATGTCGTCATTCGCCGACAGTTCGGCGACCAGGCGCGCAATACGATCCTCGTTTCCTATGAGCGGCAGCGAAGAGAGTTCTATGTGGCCGCCGATGAGGACGTGCAGCGCGTCTTCGGCACGAAGAGCAATATCTTTCAAAGGGAGATGGAGGACCTGGAGGTCTCCGACTCGCTCGGCTACCGGCCCACCGAGGAGGTCCGCATGGCCCTTCAAGCGGGCATTCTCAATCGGTTGATCGACAGGGGATTCAAATACAAAGTCTTCACCGATCTCTCCGGGCTGGTCCTGGATACCAGGATTCAGGAGCTTCAACTCTACGGCAACTTTTTGACCTCCTATCGTGTCACACGCTGGTTGGATCTGGACTTGAATCTCTCGTACCAGGAACGGGAGGAGCGGCACAGCGTCCGGGAGGAGGCGGCCGCGCCCTTGTCCGTGATCGAAAAGCAAGAGCGGTCCGAACGTAAGCTCGAAAACATCGCCAGACGAACGACGATCACATCGCAAGTGCGCGTCCAGCCCACGCAGAGAGATCAATTGAACTTTGCCGGATCAGCAAGTATCTTACGTTACGATACGCCCGACACCCTGAACACCGATGACCGGGACGAGTTGCTCATCACGCTCGGAATGCAGGGCGCCCATCGATTCAATGACTTCCTGACGTTGACAATAACAGCAGACGTGACGCTGAGCCACCTTGTCTATCTGAAAGCTTTGCAGAGCGCAAACAACAACTGGAATCGCATCATTCGGCTCTCCCCCGGCGTCCGGTTTGCACCGGCACGCTGGTTTCGCACGCTCAATCAGGCGGAGGTGTTGGCGAACTACACGGTTTACGACTTTGAGGACCAGGGATCGTCTGCAAGGAGCTTCTCCTTTCGGCAAGCTTCCTGGATAGACTCATCGTCGATTCAGCTTTCTCAACTTTTCGAGCTTAGTTTCGTAGGTGGGGTAAGGATCTATGAGCGCGGCACGCTGCTGTGGAAAGAGTTCAAGGAACATCCACAGAATTACTTTGTTGAACAATCATACTGGCCCAGTCTGACGCTGGCGGCCACGGAGAACTTTCAGATCGGAGTCGGATATCGATTCTTCGGTCAGGATCGCTATCGGTACGATGGATCGAGCCGAATCCTGGAGAGCCGGTTGGAGACCTCCGGACCGACCGTCGCGTGCGAATGGTGGGGGACGGGGATGCAGCGGGTTGCGCTGGAAGGATGGAGGGAG
Organism: uncultured Ignavibacteriaceae bacterium; assembly: GCA_964480945.1. Taxonomy (GTDB): domain Bacteria; phylum Bacteroidota; class Ignavibacteria; order UBA10030; family UBA10030; genus VGWB01. Next base: position 10,610 of record CAYZRX010000049.1, read on the forward strand.
ACACAGGCTCAGGACGGCCAATCGGTTCGCACGGTATCGAATCTATCCCTCAAGGTTAGTCTCGCATTGTGATGAAGAAGAGAGCCAAGAGCCAGCGTCAACCACGATCGTCGCATCCTCAGCCGGCGCTCCCTCCCTATGCCTTTCACCTCGATTGCCGGAGTGACTCGAGAGAGATCAGGCGCATCGAGTCGTTTCTCAACAAGGTGAATAAGGTCGCGAGGCTCGACGACGGAACCTTCTACCGCCTCCTGGTGGCCACCACGGAGGCCGTGAACAACGCAATCCTCCACGGCAACAAATCGGATCCTCACAAATACGTGCACGTGGTGTGCAGTCTGGAGAAATACAGCCTGGTCTTGCGCGTGAAGGATGAGGGGAAAGGATTTAGGCCGGACCAAATCCCGGATCCGTTGGCGGAGAAGAACCTGCTCAAGACGAGCGGGCGAGGGATCTTCCTGATGCGGTCGCTGATGGACAAGGTCACGTTCCGGATCACTCCTGAAGGGACCGAGGTGGAACTCGTCGTCGATTTACACCTCCTGAGGTAGATCCTCCATGCCCTTCGGAAGGTTTCGCCGAATCACCTGGGACCTTCCGATGGTTTCCCGCGAAGGCTGGACCGAATTACCTAAGACCCTCCGGAGGTTTCCCTGGAAAAAAAAGAAATCCCATCTGTCGCAATCGACAGATGGGATTCTCGAACGAAACCAACAGAACCCTCAGAACGCGAAACCCACATTGAAACCGAACAGGTTTGCCGTCGTTTTGTAAGTCCCCGGGAAAGAATTCGTTGGAGCCGTGACGGTCCTGTCGCTCGCCTTGATGTACTGGTAGGCAGCTTCGACGTTGATCATATCCGTGATCTGGTACCCGGCACCGACGGTTATCTCGATGCGGTTTGCGTCCGGGAGCGTCGGATCGACAGACTTGTCAGGCTGCGGGGTGCCATCGTAGATGAAGCCTGCCCTCAGTGCCAATTTCTCCATCCGATACTCTCCGCCGAAACGCAGGAGGATGCTGTTCTCCCAGTCGACAGTCTCAGCCATGCTCGTCGCCCCTGCAACAGGCTTGTCGAACGTCACCTTCAACTCCTTGTAGCTTGACCATCCGACAGACTGGAAATCAGCCTCGACCGTGAAGTCCTTGGTGATATCGTACGCGATTCCGGCCATCAGGTTGCTGGGCATCGGAAGCGTTGCCTTGCCAGTGGTGCCCGAAGGGAAGAAACCTGCCAGCGGTGCGGGGATGTCGGTAAATGTCGCGTCCCCCTCGAAGTCGATTTTCGTCTCTGATCGGTATGACAGCCCGATCGACAGAGCTTCCGTCGGTTTCCAGAGAAGCCCCGCGTTGAAGTTGATGCCGGTCCCATCGCCATCGAGTTTGAATCCGCCATCACCTGGCAACGGAGTCAGCGGAAGTTTCCGGTCCAGCGTAACGGTCCCTGTCACATAGCTGATGCCCACTCCGATGGAGAGCTGGTCACTGACTTTATAAGAGACCGTCGGATTGATGTAGAACGTCTGTATGTCCGATTTGACAGCCAGGTACCGGCCAGCCCAACCTGATGGCCACTCCGTCCCGAGTCCATATGGGTTAAACACACCTACTCCAAAGGCCAGGCCGTTGTCCATCGTGTACGTAACGTATGCGTTGATCGGGGTGAAGGTCTGGCTTACCATATCCGTTGACGCGGTCGACGGCGTTGGACCCGTGAATGTGGTGGCAGGCGTGATGAGCGTTGTCCCAAGGAGTACGTTCATACCTCTCTGGAAGCTCAAACCTGCAGGATTGTAATAGATGGCGGATCCATCGGCCGCCTGAGCAACGAAAGCTCCCCCCATCGCCATACCGCGCGCGCCATGCTCACCGATCTGATACCCACCGGCAAGAGCAACGACCGAGCACGCCAACAGAACGACGAACACAACAAGTGCTCTCTTGAGCAACATAGAACCTCCTGATATGGGTTGTTGGTGATAGCGGTTAGTTAGCTTCGAATTGATTTGGTCAACAATCGTCGGGCTGGTGCTGGAATTGTGTGACTGCAATCTTAAGCAAACCAATTTTAGAAATCAAGGTCGAATTTCGAGAGTGCCACGTAGGGCCGACAAAGCAAGAGTGTTCCCAGAAGTGAGAAAGTCAGCCCCACCTACCTCTGCGAGCTTGCAGGCGGCAGCAAAAAAAATCCCGACACTGGGTGCCGGGATCGTTGTCGCATCGAAAAAGTGGTCGAATCAACCCGCCGGAGGCGTCAAATGCTCAGCTTGGCCATATTGGCCTTCACGCCGTCAGCTGACTTGCCGAGTGCTGCCTGCTCCTCAGGCGTCAATTTGATCTGGATAATTTCCTCCACGCCTTTCTTTCCGATTTTTATCGGCACGCCGACGACGATATCCTTTATTCCGTACTCGCCCTGGAGCAGGACGGCGCACGGCAGGATCCGCTTCTTGTCCTTCACAATCGCCTCGATCATCTGAACGGCGCCTGAGGATGGGGCATAGTACGCGCTGCCGGTCTTCAGGAAGTTGACGATCTCGATGCCTCCGTCGCGCGTGCGCTTGACGAGCCGATCAATGGTCGCCTGGTCCATGAGGTCGGGGAGTGGGATTCCTGCAACCGTCGAGTAACGGGGAAGAGGAACCATGGAATCACCGTGTCCGCCAAGCACGAAGGCGCTGACGTCCTCGACGGAAACATTCAGTTCCATCGAGATGAAGGACCGAAACCGGGCCGAATCCAGCACCCCCGCCATTCCAATGACACGATGGCGGTCGAATCCGCTGACCTTCAAGGCAACGTAGGTCATAACGTCGAGAGGGTTTGAGACGATGATCAGGATGGCTTTCGGGGACTTCGCCGCCACCTGCTCGGTCACCGCCTTGACGATGCCTGCGTTCGTCGCTTGAAGATCGTCGCGGCTCATCCCCGGTTTGCGGGCGAGCCCGGCTGTGATCAAGACGATGTCTGAGTTCGCCGTCGCATCATAGGAATTCGTGCCGATGACTCTGGTATCGGCTCCTTCCACAGGGGTGGCTTCGTACATATCGAGCCCTTTCCCTTGCGGCATGCCCTCAATGACATCAACTAGTACGAGCTCGTTGGCAAGCTCTTTGTCAGCAATTCGTTGCGCGGCGGTAGCGCCGACGTTGCCAGCTCCAACAACTGTGATTTTCATGGTTGTCCTCCATATGTTAGCGTGATAGGAGAGATCCTACTCATACAAAAGCGGATTCTAAGAAATGATTATGAGAGGTCCAAGAACGACAAAGCCTCCCTGAGTGGGGAGGCTTCGTTGGGAAACGAAATTCTACGCGGCGGGCGGATACACGCTCACCTGTTGCTTGGTCTTTCCGAGGCGCTCGAATTTCACCATACCGTCGACCAGGGCAAAAAGCGTGTCATCGCTTCCGATCCCGACGTTGATGCCCGGATGGACCTTCGTCCCGCGTTGCCGAATGATGATGCTACCTGCGGAGACGAACTGCCCCCCGAAGCGTTTCACCCCCAGACGCTGGGCATTGCTGTCACGACCGTTGCGTGAGCTTCCGCCACCTTTCTTATGAGCCATACTCTCTTCGCTACCTTCTCGTGTTTCTCACGGGATAATGTCTAGGAAACCTTCGTGATCTCGATCTGCGTGTACTGCTGCCGATGACCGCGACGCACCTTGTAGCCCTTGCGCTTCTTCTTCTTGAAGACCGTCACCTTCTCGTCCCTTACATGTCCGAGAACTTTTCCCTCGATAGACGCCCCGGTCACGTACGGGGTTCCGAGTCTCGTTTGCTCCTCGTCCCCCATGAGCAGCACTTTCTCGAACTTGACCTTTGCACCGACCTCGGTTTCAAGCTTCGGGACGTAGATCTTGTCGGCTTTGGCAACTTTGAATTGTTGTCCGGCTATTTCCACTACAGCGTACATGATTGCCTCGGTTTTCGATGTTCAGAACTTCTGACGGGCCATTAATTTACCCAAACGAGGCCTGAAAGTCAACGAAATTCTGCCGGGCCGCGATCAGGTCGCGTGATCAACTTTCAGAAGGCGCAGGCTGTTGAGGATCACGACGAGTGTCGCTCCGTCATCGGCGAGAATCGCAAGCCATAAGCTTGTCAGCCCAAACACCGCCAGGAGGATGAAGGCGGCTTTGATTGCGAGAGCGAGCGAAATGTTCTGCTTGATGACACGCAGCGCTTTTCGCCCCAGGGAGATGCTGAACGGCACCTTTGCGATGTTGTCAGCCATGAGAACGACGTCGGCAGTCTCCAGAGCGGTGTCGGAGCCGGCCGCCCCCATGGCGATCCCGACATCTGCTGCGGCAAGCGCGGGCGCGTCGTTGATGCCGTCGCCGACCATCGCCACCGGGCCCCATTGTGACCTGAGCTTCTGCACGCCTGCCAGCTTGTCTTCCGGGAGTAATTCGCTTTTCAGTTCATCGACCCCCAGCAGCCCGGCGACCGAGGACGCGGTCCCGGCATTGTCTCCCGTGAGAAGCACCACGCGCCTGACGCCGAGCTTGTGAAGTGCCCTGACGGTGGAGCGGCTTTCCCGACGGATACGGTCCGCGATCGCAATGAGGCCCAGGACTTGCTGGTCGTCAGAGACGATGACAGCGGTCTTCCCTTGCTGCTCGAGGTCGAACAACACTTTTTCCACCGCGGGCCCGCAGACGCCAAGTTCCTCCATCAGTTGATGGTTTCCGATGACGTAGGTCTTGCCGTTCACCTTCGTACGAATTCCTTTGCCGGTGATCGAGGCAAAGTCCTCCGTGGTCACATCGGAGAATGAGATCCCTTCCTCCTCGGCCTTTCGAAGAAGCGCATCAGCAAGACGGTGTTCTGAATGGATTTCTGCAGCGGCCGCAATACGGATCAGTTCCGTTGGGGAAAGGGCATTCAGGCTGACGACGTCCGTCACGACGGGCTGCCCCTCCGTCAGCGTGCCGGTCTTGTCAAAGGCGACGGCGCGAACGTGCGAGAGAAGCTCGAGATACTTCCCGCCTTTGACCAACACGCCGTTGTGGGCTGCGGTTGTCAGGGCGCTCACCAGCGTCACCGGTGTTGAAATGACGAGGGCGCACGGGCACGCGATGACGAGAAGGACGAGAGCTCGATACAACCATATGGCGAAAAGGCCGTGAAAGAGGATCGGCGGGACGAGCGCCAGAACGATGGCGAGTCCAAAAACCGCCGGAGTGTAGTACCGAGCGAACTGATCGACGAAGGATTGACTCGGTGCCTTCTTGCTTTGTGCTTCCTCGACGAGATGGATCATGCGTGCGATGGTTGAGTCCGTCGCGCGCTTTGCCGTCTGAACGTGCAGCGAGCCGCGCTGATTGAAGGAACCCGCGTAGACCGCATCGCCTTCGACCTTCGAGACCGGCAACGACTCGCCGGTGATCGGAGCCTCGTCGACCGTCGAGCGTCCCTTCATGACCTTCCCATCGACGCCGATTCGCTCCCCCGGCCGAACGATCACGATATCTCCAACAGCGATCTCTTCCACGGGAACGGTCATCTCCGCCTCACCCCGGAGGATCGTCGCGCTCAGGGGCGAGAGGCTCAGCAGAGAACGGATGGCCTTCCGAGTCCGGTCCATGCTCACCGATTCCAGCACCAGCGAGACGGCAAAGAGGAAAACTACGGCGGCCCCCTCCGCGTATTGTCCGAGGGCAACCGCGCCGATCGAGGCGACCGTCATAAGAAAGTTCATATCGAG
>CAYZRX010000049.1:16424-28263 GCA_964480945.1 uncultured Ignavibacteriaceae bacterium
GGTTACCCTACTCCGAGAGGTGTTGCGTCGCCACACGGATGAGGTCTTCAATGTGCTCGTCATCCAGCGAGTAGAAGACCAGTTTCCCTTCTTTCCGCTGCTTCACCATCCTCAAGGTCTTGAGCAGGCGGAGCTGGTGCGAGATAGCAGATTCCGTCACCCCGAGCAGCTCCGCGATGTCGTACACGCAAAGCTCCTCTTCGCTGAGAGCCAGGACGATCTTCAGCCGGGTGGGATCGCTCAGGATCTTAAACGTTTCGGTGAGTCCGAGTATGGTCTCGTCGGGTTTCAAGCTCTTCTTTGCCGACCGGATCGCTTCTTCGTGGTTATGCTGGGCCATGGTTATTCCACAAACGATTGAGCAGTTGTTCAATCGTTAATATAAGAAGGACTCGTCATCAATGTCAAGGGTGGGAGAAAACTGCAGCGGAGAAGTGCGGAATTCGCGGGGCGTGTGTTGCAGTGGGTCGGATCTGAACTACTTTCCCTTCAAGTACTCCTCCTTGAGCTCTTCACTCAAGACTTCATTCATGCTCCCCGACCGGTAGCCCTGAAGGTCGAGCGTCACGTAAACGAATCCGAGTTTCTTGAAGTGCGCGACAAGCTCCTCGCGGAATCCGTTCTCGAACAGCCTGCGCAACTCCTGCGGCCCAAGCTCAAGCCTGGCGGTCTTGTCGTCGTGGTGGCGGACACGGAAGAAACGAAATCCGCGATCGCGCATGAAGGTCTCGGCAGCGTCCACTTTCATAAGGTTCTCCTTCGTAATTCCGTAGCCGTACGGGAAGCGGGACGACAGGCAGGCAAAGGAGGGCTTGTCCCACGTCGGGATCCCGAGCTCTCTTGCGAGCGTCCGGACATCGTTCTTCGAGAAACCTGCCTCCAGGAGGGGAGATCGCACCATCTTCTCCGACTTGGCTCTCATCCCCGGCCGGAAGTCTCCAAGGTCGTCGGTGATCGTGCCGTCGGCGATCCATTGAATTCCTTCTTCCTCCGCAATCATCCCAAGCTTGCCGAACAACTCAGTCTTGCAGAAGTAGCATCGGTCCGGCGGATTCTCTTTGAACTTGAGGTCGTCGGTCTCTTCCGTGTTGACGATCCGGTATCGCGCGCCGAAGGATTCCGCAAGCTGGATCGCCTCCTCGAATTCGCGTGTGGGATACGTCTCCGAGCGTCCGATGACGGCGAGAGCCTTGTCTCCCAGGACACCCGTCGCCACTCGGATCAAAAGCGTGCTGTCGATTCCGCCCGAGAAGCCGATGGCCACGCTGCTCATCTCGGAGAGGATCGACCGTAATCGACTGTATTTCTCCTGCAATTCGCGGCTCACCATGGCGCGTGATTCAAGTTGTCGGATTTCTGAGTTCTTTTTCGATGACCGGCCGGACTTTCTCGATGGGCATCGGCTGGCCGGTCCAGAGCTCGAATGATCGGGCACCTTGATACAAGAACATCTCCAGCCCGCTGATGGTTCTCGCACCGTCGCTGGCGGCTTTTCGCAACAGTGCCGTCTCCATCGGTGTGTAAATAAGATCGATCACTACCTGGTCGCATCGAAAGGTCACTTCCGGCATCAGCGGTGACCGGTTGACATCCGGAGCCATTCCGAGCGAGGTTGCATTGACGATCAGGCTCGACGCTTCAACAGCCCTTCTGATCTCCCAATCGACAAGGCCGTCTGCCTCTATCTTCGTGATGGTCCCGAAGGCTTCGCATCGAGCCGCAAAATCCTCGGCGCGCTGCTGCGAGCGGTTGGCGATAATCAGTCGCTCAGGCGAGAAACTGACGAGGAGGGCGTACGCCGCGGCCCGCGCGCCCCCGCCGGCACCGAACAGCAGAACGGTCGTGCCGGCGATCTGACTGCGCAAAGGTTCAAGGGATCTTGAGAAACCTTCGGCGTCGGTGTTGCAGCCGACCAGTCGTCCGTCGCGATGGGTCACGGTATTCACTGCCCCGATCGCCTTCGCCTCAGGGGTCACATGGTCCAGAAAGCTTATGATCCGCTCTTTGTGGGGGAGCGTCACATTGAGGCCCACGAAACCTCGATCTCGGAAATCTTGAATCGCAGTGCGCAGGGACTCGAAACTGACGTCGTACGCGTCATACGTGCAGTCCAGCCCCAGCGCCGCAAATGCAGTGTTGTGCATCAGCGGTGAGAGTGAATGGGCAACGGGGTGCCCGATCACGCCGAATAGCTTCACCTGTCACCTCACAAATCGAGAAGGAACGATGGCTAGAATGCTGAAGCACCGACAAAGATACTGATCTTTCCGAGCAGGACAAACTATTTTTTCAACAGGGGGGCAAATTCACGGTGGGACTTCAGATCGGGATAGTCTTTCTTGAACTGCTTGATCAGATCAGGCTGTAGTTTAAAAGCGGCAGTCAAGGACTGAACTGCTTCCTGATGCTGGCGAAGCAAGATTTGGATCTTTGCCAACGTGTAGTGAGCGGGTGCGAAGTGCGGGGCGAGCCTGATGCACTCCTGGAGGGCGTCGATCGCCTCCTTGATCTCCCCCGTCTCATACAGCGTGTCGCCATAGTCGAACCAGGCTTCGGCGTTCGACGGGTCAAGTTTGAAGACCATTCTGTAGCTCTCAAGACACTCTTCGATCCGGCCCAGGTTGTATTCCGCGTCGGCCCGAGCGTGCCATAATTCCGGATAATCGGAATGGATCGAGAGGGCCTTCTTGTAGTCCAGGAGAGCCTTTTTCGGCTGTTCCAGAGCGTCGAAGCAACAGCCGCGCCCGAAATACGAATCATAGTGGTTCTCATCGTATTTGACGGCGTTGCTGAAGGTCGCGATCGCCTCCTTGTACAAACCCAATTCTTCGTATGCGTTTCCGAGGTTATGCCAGGCAGGGACATCCCCCGGCTCGTACTTTAGGACGGTCTTGAAGCATTCGATGGCATCGTACAAGCGGCTGAGGTTTGCATAGGCGTTCCCCTTGTTGTACCAGGCCGAAGGGAAATCCTCCTTGATCGCCAGGGCCATCTCGTAGCTCTCAATCGATTTCGAATACTCCCCCTTCCGATTGAGGACGATTCCGCGGTTGTACCACGCATTATAGTTGTACGGATCCCGACCGAGGTGCTCGTCGTAGCACTTGACGGACTCCTCCAGGTTGTCCAGGAAATCGTAACAATAGCCAAGCTCATACCACGCGTCCTGGTGCTCGGGATCCATCTCAAGAATTAGTCGGAACGTTGTTACCGCCTCGTCGAACCGTTCCTCCTTTTCCAGCGTCACACCTTTGTGGAAGAGGGCGTCCTCATAGAGCGGTTCGAGCTCGAGAGCTGCGCCGAACGACGCAAGCGCTTCCCTCACGCGATTGAGATTGTCGAGCGTAATGCCACGGTTGACGAACACTTCCGGATCGGTGGGGTTGAGGCTCAAAGCCTTTTCGTAGCAGGAGAGAGCTTCGTCATAGCGATACAGGTTGTTCAGAATCATCCCTTTTCGCTGCCACGCGTCGCTGTTGAAAGGCTCGAACGAGAGAAGTCGATCGACAAAGTGGAGAGCTTCCTCGAACTGTTCGTGTTCGAAGTAGAACTGGATGATCTCCTCGAGCGCTTCGGTGTTGTTGATGTCCTTCTCACCGTTCCTCAACTGCTCGCGAAAACGACGGAGATCATCGTCTGAGCGGTCGTTTGGCCGCGGGCTGTGCTCGTCGTCGTCGAAATGGTCGAACCTGGCCATAGTCTCCTCTGCCCCATTCGCGGGATCGTCCGATGCCAGGACGCTTGCCGTCAATTAAACGAAAATTGGAGTTGCTGTCAAGTAAGCGCGGTCGCACGCGTGATGCAGGACGTAAGGAGCTGAGCGGGAACCCGGTTTTTGCGATTGATTTTCGAGCAATCTTGGGGTATATTTATTACTTTGGAAGTGGTGAAATGATTGCGGAGAACGTAGAATCCGTCAGGGAACGCATCCGCGCAGCCTGTTCGCGCTGCGGACGCGATCCAAAGGGTGTTCTTCTTGTCGCCGTTACGAAGACCTTCGGGCCGGAATTGATCCGGGAGGCGGTGACGGCCGGTCTGTTCGACTTCGGCGAGAATTACGTTCAGGAGCTGAACCGGAAGCGGGAACAGCTTGGCGAGAGCCGGATCCGCTGGCACTTCATCGGCCATCTTCAGAGCAACAAGGCGAAATACATCGCCGACTACGTTCACCTCGTTCACTCCGTTGATAGCGAGCGGTTGGCAGGCGAGCTTGACAGGAGGGGCGGGGAGGCCGGTCGGACCGTCGACGTGCTGGTGGAGATCCACACGACGGATGAGGCGACGAAGACCGGTGTAGCGCCGGGACGGACCGTCGAGTTCGTGAAACAGATTTCAAGGTACGGGCGCCTGAGAGTTCAAGGGCTTATGACGATGGGCCCGTTCTCAGACGACCCCAATGATTCGCGCCCTTCGTTCCGACAGGTTCTGGAGCTCAAGAGGCGTATCGAACAGGAAGGGATTGAAAATGTCTCGATGCGGCACCTCTCGATGGGCATGAGCCATGATTTTGAGGTCGGCATCGAGGAGGGTGCCACGATCGTCCGCATCGGGACCGCGATCTTCGGAGAGCGAGCAAAATCCGGTTAAGGGTCTTCCAACGATCTCTCATTTATGAAAGGCGGAGAGAATGAAAATTACACCGCTTGAGATCAAGAGACAGCAGTTCAGGAAAGTCATGCGGGGGTACGATCCGGTTGAAGTCGATACGTTTCTCGACATGCTTTCCCACGAGCTCGAAGAGGTTCTCACAAAGAACAAAGAACTGCAAGACAAGATCATCGAGCTCGAGACCCAGCTCAAAGACTACAAGAACATGGAGAAGACGCTGCAGCAGACGCTGCGCCAGGCGCAGGAGACGAGCGGCAAGGAGATCGAGAACTCCCGCCGGGAGGCGACGATCATCGTTCAAGAGGCTGAGCTGAAGGCGTCGCAGATCGTGGATAAGGCGCGCATGGATTTTGCCCGGGTGAAGGAGGAGATCGCGAACCTGAAAGCCCGGAAGGAAAGTATCCTCAGCCGGCTCAAGGTGTTGTTGACGTCAGAGGTCGACCTGATCAAGGCTCTCGAGGTCGATGACGACGAGGGTTCGAGGCAGGACACGTCCAAAGGGACGGGAAAAGATCATATCGAGATTGACGAGATATTGAAAAAGCTGTAGCCAGAACGATTGGTGGCCCCGACCTTCAGGTCGGGGGAACAGGATCCATGACCAACCTCCGCAAACAGATCGATGAAGCCGTGAAGCTCATCCGGACGAAGACAACTTCGTCTCCGAAGGTGGGGATCATTCTCGGAACGGGCCTCGGCGGCTTGGCTCAGGAGATCGAAAAAGAGGTCGTGATCGACTACCAGGATATTCCTCATTTCCCCATCTCGACAGTGGAGTCCCATCGCGGCGAGCTGATCTTCGGAAAACTGGCGGGAAAGAGTGTCGTGGCGATGCAGGGCCGTTTCCACTTCTACGAGGGCTACACGATGAAACAAATCACCTTCCCCGTGAGGGTGATGAAGTTCCTCGGAGTGGAGACCGTATTGATCTCGAACGCTGCCGGGGCGCTCAATCCGCTCTTTCAGCGGGGCGACATCATGCTGATGGTGGATCACATCAACCTGCTGGGCGACAATCCGCTCATCGGTCCCAACGACGATACGCTCGGCCCCCGCTTTCCGGACATGTCGGAGCCGTACAGCAAGGAATTGATCGCGTTGGCCGAGCAGGCGGCGCTCGATCTGAAGATCAGGGTTCAGGAAGGCGTGTACGTCGCGATGCAGGGTCCCAATCTCGAGACCAGGGCGGAGTACCGATTTCTCCGAACGATCGGCGCCGACGCGGTCGGGATGTCGACCGTGCCGGAGGATATCGTTGCCATCCACATGAGCCTGAGGGTATTCGGGGTTTCGATCATCACGGACGAGTGTTTCCCCGACGCGCTCAAGCCGATAACGCTCGAAGAGGTGATCGGGGTGGCCAACAAGGCTGAACCCAAAATGACCGCGATTATGAAGGAACTGGTAAGAAGATTGTAGACAGCAAGACTGTTTGAAGTTTCAAGTCTATCGCTTCAAGTCGCCGAACTTAAAAAGGATTGTTGAGTCGCAATGCCGTTCAAGCAGCTGACAGATAGAATCAATTACCACGAGCTCGAATCGGAGATCCTGAAGTTCTGGGAGGATCAGGGGATCTTCGAGCAGAGCATCAAGACGCGGAGCGGCGCTCCGGTGTTCACGTTCTATGAGGGTCCGCCGACGGCCAATGGTCGCCCGGGCATCCACCACGTGATGAGCCGGACGCTGAAGGACCTCGTCTGCCGGTACAAGACGATGCGCGGCTACCAGGTGCATCGCAAGGCGGGATGGGATACCCACGGCCTGCCGGTTGAGATCGAAGTGGAAAAGATGCTCGGCTTCAAGCACAAGGATCAGATCGTGGAGTACGGCGTTGCGAAGTTCAACGACGAGTGCAAGAAATCCGTCTGGAAGTACAAAAGAGACTGGGAAGAGATGACGCGGATGATGGGCTACTGGGTCGACCTCGACCATCCGTACATCACGTTCGAGAACAACTACATCGAGTCCGTCTGGTGGGCGCTGAAGCAGTATTTCGACAAGGGGGCGATCTACAAGGGGTTCAAGATTCAGCCCTACTGCCCGCGCTGCGAGACGCCGCTGTCATCGCACGAAGTCTCGCTCGGTTACAAAGATGTGAAGGACCCCTCTGTCTATGTGAAGATGAAGGTGAAGGGGGAGGCGAACACCCACTTTCTCGTCTGGACGACGACGCCGTGGACGCTCATCTCGAACGTCGCGCTCGCGGTGCATCCCGACATCGACTACGTGAAGGTCGAGCACAAGGGCGAGAAGCTGATCCTCGCGCAAGCCCGGCTCGGAGTGTTGGGGGACGAGTACAGGATCGTCGAGACGTTCAAGGGTTCATCGCTCGCCGGAAGAGAGTACGAGCGCCTCTTCTCCTACCATCCGGTGAAAGAAAAAGGGTGGTATGTCGTCGAAGGAAATTTTGTAACGACGGAGGATGGCTCGGGCATCGTCCACATTGCTCCTGCTTACGGTGAGGACGATAACGAAGTGGGGAAGAAGTACGGGCTGCCGACGATCCATCCTGTGAACAAGTCGGGCGAGTTCGGTCCGGAGGTGACGGACTTCGCCAACAAGTTCGTGAAGGACGCCGATCTCGATATCATTGCCAACCTGAGAAACCGCGGCATCCTCTACAAGAAGGAAACGGTGGTTCACAGCTATCCGCACTGCTGGCGCTGCTCGTCGCCGCTGCTGTACTACGCGAGGGAGTCCTGGTACATCCGCACGACCGCCTATGCCCGGCGAATGATCGAGCTCAACAATACCATTCAGTGGATTCCGGCGGAGGTCGGATCGGGGCGGTTCGGCAACTGGCTGGAGGAGAACAAGGACTGGGCGCTCTCCCGCGACCGTTTCTGGGGGACCCCGCTTCCGATCTGGATCTGCGACGGATGCGGAGAGCGGAAGTGTGTTGGAAGCGTAGCGGACCTCAAGCAGGGGAAAAATGTCCCTGAGCCGCTCGATCTGCATAAGCCGTTCGTCGATGGCGTGACGTTCGAATGCCCGAAGTGCGGCAGCACGATGCGGCGCACGCCGGAACTGATCGATGTCTGGTTCGATTCGGGCGCGATGCCCTTCGCCCAGTGGCATTACCCGTTCGAGAACGAAGAGGTCTTTGAGAGCAGCTATCCTTCTGACTTTATTTCCGAGGGGATCGACCAGACCCGCGGCTGGTTCTACACGTTGCATTCGATCGGCACCTTCCTCTTCGACAAGCCCGCGTACAAGAGCGTCCTCGTGAACGAGCTGATTCTGGACAAGCAGGGCCAGAAGATGTCAAAGTCGAAAAAGAACACCGTCGACCCGGTTGAGCTCATGAGAAAGTACGGCGCGGACGCGACCCGTTGGTATCTGGTCTCGAACAGTCCCGTCTGGCGGCCGACGCTGTTCGATGAAGAAGGGGTTGCCGAGGTGCAGCGGAAGTTCTTTAGCACGCTGCTGAACACCTACGCCTTCTTTGCCCTCTACGCAAACGTCGACGGCTTCGAGGGCAAGGAGCCGAGAATTCCGGTTGCCGAGCGTGCGGAGATCGATCGCTGGATCCTCTCCGAACTGAACTCGCTGCTAAAGAACTACAAGCAATGGATGGATGAGTACGATGTGACACGTGCGGCGAGGGCTGTGAGCGATTTCACAATCGATCGACTTTCCAATTGGTATGTTCGGCGTAATCGCCGCCGTTTCTGGAAGAGCGAAAAAGGAAAGGACAAGACCGCTGCGTATCAGACGCTGTATGAATGCCTCGTGGCCGTGGCGAAGCTCGCCGCGCCGCTCGTCCCGTTCCTGGCCGAGGAGGTGTATCGGGACCTGAACGCTGTGGCCGGATCGGAACCGGGGGTGTCCGTGCATCTTTCGCTGCTTCCGGAGGCGGACGAAAGCGCCATCGATCCGGAGCTTGAAGGGCGGATGGAGCGTGCGATCAAGATCGTAGGACTCGTGCGGGCCATGCGAATGAAATCGAATCTCAAGGTCCGGCAACCGCTCCGGAAGATCATTCTCCCCATCGCGAGCGAGCGGGATCGCGGGGCCGTCAAACGAATGGAGGACGTGATCCTCGAAGAGATCAACGTCAAACAGATCGAATATGTGACGGACGAATCCGGCATCGCGCGCAAGAAGGCCAAGCCGAATTTCCGCTCGCTGGGCCGAAAATTCGGAAAGGCGGTCCAGCCGGTGGCCGCGAAGATCAGAGAGTTCAGCTCGAAGGAAATCAACGAGCTCGAGCGCGCGGGTGCTTTGACGATGCACATCGATGGATTGCAGTACACCATCGGCATGGAGGACATCGAGATCCTGCACGAGGACATCAAGGGCTGGATGGTCGAGTCCGACGGATCGATCACGGTGGCGCTCGACACGGAGCTCGACGACGAGTTGATCGACGAGGGCCTCGCTCGGGAGTTCGTGAGTCGTATTCAGAATCGGCGAAAGGAGGCCGGGCTCGAGGTCACGGACCGCATAAAAATTTTCTGCAAAACGACAGCCAAGCTCCAGGCGGCTCTCGGGCGAATGGCGGCCTACGTGCGGCAGGAGACGCTTGCCACGGATGTATCGAACGCACCACCGGAGGGTGTCTCGCTCGTCGACGAGGACGTGAACGGCCAAAAGGCTTCCATCGGAATTCAAAAAGCTTATTGACTCTGAACTATTAACTCTACAAGTTTGCACGACCTCGGAGCGTTCACGCCGGTGAGGCTGTTGAGACATTTCGAGGGGACCGGCAGATGCCACATTCCAGGAGACGTGTCATGGCGAAGAAAACGAGAACGACGAAAAAGATAACGGCGACGAAGGCGCCCGCCCGGCTGAAAGCTAAACGGGTTGCCACCGGCAGGCAAGTGAAGCCGAAAGAGGTGCCCGCGCCGGTCAGAGCGCCCGGAACTCAGAAGGGCTATGGCAAGGCGGACCTGGCTCATTTCAAAGAAATCATCCTTGAAAAGCGAAAGGAGATTCTCGAAGAGCTCGAGGCTCTCAAATCGACCATGATGGATGTGCAGACGGGGGAGTACGTGACGGAGAACTCCACCTACTCGCTGCACATGGAGCAGGGAACAGACACGATGGAGCGGGAGAAGACGTTTCTCTTTGCCTCCAGGGAAGGGAAGTTCCTCAATTACCTCGATGACGCGCTGAAAAGAATTGAGAAGGGTGAGTACGGCTTCTGCAGTGACTGCGGGAACCTCATCGATAAGGAACGGCTGGAGGCGGTGCCTCATGCCCAACTCTGCATCAAGTGTAAGTTGAAACGGGGGAAGTAGGTGGGCGAGAGCGGCCAGGCGCCTGGAGCCTGATCGCGAAACGTCGCCCTCCAACATGAGCTATGCGAGTTCTTTACTTTACCGGCATCGTCATTGTGCTCGATCAGGTCACGAAGCTCCTGATCAAGGGGTTCACCATCCCGATCATCGATTTTTACCACGCGGGGGTGCCGATCGGAGCGAGCTTCCCGATCATCGGCGATTTCGTTCGGCTGACCTTCATCGAGAATCCGGGGATGGCATTCGGGATCAACATCGGCGGTCGGTTGTTCCTGACGGTCTTTTCGATCCTGGCGAGCATCGCGATCTTCGCATACCTCTATAAGATTCGCCACGAGGCGTTTATCATCCGCCTCTCGCTGGCGCTGATCCTGGGTGGCGCGATCGGAAACCTGATCGACAGGATCTTTTACGGCGTGATCTATGGTGACGGTTCACTCTTTTACGGAAGGGTTGTGGATTTCATCGACGTTGATTTTTTCGATGTCGACGTTTTGGGAATCCATCTCTCGCGGTGGCCGGTCTTCAACCTCGCCGACGCGGCCGTCTCCATCGGCGTGCTCACACTGCTCATCTTCCATAAGCAGTTCACAGCTTCCGAGGAGATGGGTGTTTCCGCCTCCGCCTCTGCTGTTCCCGTGAGCGATGCCGACGGCGTGCCTGCACCGATACGCGCCATCGGGGCGCACCCCTCCCCCGAGTTGACGAGCGATCCCAAGGGTCCGTCCGACACCTCCTCCTAATATGGTGGTCGATACCGAAATCGATGCAGCTTCTCGTCCGCCCAACGACGAGAGGGAACGGATTCGCATCGTCGTTCCGATGAAGCAGGCACGGGAGCGTATCGATACCTACCTCACCCATCAAGTTCAGAACGCCACGCGCAGCAAGGTTCATCAAGCCATCGAAGAAGGGCTCGTCCTCGTCAACGGCAGGCAGATCAAGCCGAGCCATCTGGTCGCTCCGGGGGAAGTGATTGAGGTAACGCTGCCCCGACCGCCGCGGACGGAGGCGAAACCGGAAAGCATTCCGCTCGACATCGTCTATGAGGACGATCAGCTGTTGATCGTCAACAAGCCCGCGGGCATGGTGACCCATCCTGCGTACGCACACTATTCCGGGACGCTCGTCAACGCGCTCCTTCATCACAGCAGAAATCTTTCCTCCCTTAATACGGAGATGCGGCCCGGAATCGTCCATCGATTGGACAAGGATACGACCGGCCTGCTCGTCGTGGCAAAGAACGACACGGCGCATCATTTGCTGGCCGCGCAGTTCTCGAAACGGACGATCGATCGCGAGTACTGGGCGCTGGTCTGGGGCACCTTCAAGAAATCAGCAGGGGTGATCGAGGCAAGCCTTGGTCGCAGCAAGAGGGATCGCAAGAAGGTAGCGGTCGTAGAGGAAGGCAAACCCGCGGTTACGGAGTATGAGGTCTTGAAGGAATTCGACTTCCTCTCATTGATCCGGCTCAAGCTCAAGACAGGGCGGACACATCAGATCCGAGTTCACCTGGCGCATGTCGGTCATCCCGTGTTCGGTGACCCGACCTACGGCGGGCGAAATTCCGCGTGGGGAGGGTTGGAGGGAAAAAGGGCCCAGCGGGCCCAGAATCTGCTCAAGCTGATCTTACGCCAGGCCCTTCACGCCAAGACGATCGGTTTCATCCACCCCGCCACACGAGAGCTCGTGAAGTTTGACTCAGATCTGCCTGATGATATACGGAAGGTGCTGGAGAGCTTGTGATTGAGATTCCCGGGGCGTCCTTCCGAAGAATCTCCGCGTTCTCTTCGAGACCTTCGGAAGGATTCCGGGACCCGGCAGATTCCGGGAATCTAACAAAAAAAACGGCGCCCGTTGAGGCGGACGCCGTTTCTGCTCAGAGAGCCCCCGTCCGTCACCCACGTTTTCTCCCACTATCCCTTCGTGCGGGCTCACTTCCCCGGGGGCTCTCTTTCCTGATCTTTGGCGCGGCGCGCGGAGTT
>CAYZRX010000050.1:0-28250 GCA_964480945.1 uncultured Ignavibacteriaceae bacterium
TAGTAGGTGAGCCCAACGCCGATGGCAACGTGCAACACTGGGAAGATGATCATCATCAAGTCGACGTTTTGCGTGAAGGCGATGCTGTACCAGAAAACGAGAAATCCGTCCCACACGAAACAGAAGAATGCGAGGAAGACGAATTTCCCTGAAAACCAGCGGTAGGACAGCGTCAGGCCGTCGGCGCGATGCTCCACGCTGATGTTCTCCGGCATCGGCGCTTTGATCGGTTCTTCCGCGGTTGTCATCGTTCAGCGGCTCTCTCTGGCTATGGCCTCTTGAGATCTTCGGGCTTGATCGGCAGCCGCCTGATGCGCTTCCCCGTCGCAGCAAAGATCGCGTTGCACAGGGCGGGCGCAACGGGCGGCAGTCCGGGCTCTCCGATGCCGCCGACGGCTTCCGTGCTGGGAATGATGTGCACCTCGACCTTCGGCATCTCGTCGATCGTCAGGATCCGGTAGTCATCGAAATTGCCCTGGACGACGCGGCCCTTGTCAATCGTAATTTCATCCTTCAGCACGGAGCTGAGCGAATAGGCGATGCCACCCTCGACCTGCGCCGCGAGCGTGTTCGGATTCACGATCGGTCCGCAATCGACCGCTGCGACGATGCGGTGGATCTGCACGGCTCCGTCCTTGTCAACTGATGCCTCAACGGCCTCTGCGACCGAGCTGCCGAAGCTTTCGACCGCGGCGATGCCGAGTCCGTGTCCGGCAGGCAACCTCTTGCCCCACGCTGCTTTTTCTGCAGCGACCTCGAGCGCACGACGCAGCCGCGGGGACTTCGACAGAAGTCGGCGCCGGTACTCGAATGGGTCCTTTTTCGCGGCATGCGCAAGCTCGTCGATGAAGCTCTCGATGACATATCCATTCTGCGATGGGCCGACGGAGCGCCAGGCGCCGATCGGTACGCCGGTCTCCAGGAGGTGCGAGTCGATCTGGAAGTTCGGGATCGCGTACGGCGGGGTGGAGCCGCCGACCACCAACCCGCGGGAGCTCGGGCCCACGATCCGGTGCAGCCACGCGATCGGCCAGCCGTCCTTGTCGAGTCCGGCCTTGAAGACGCTGTAGGTGCAAGGGCGGTACCAATCGTGCCGCATATCGTCCTCACGGGTCCACACCACCTGCACGGGGGCGCCGACGGCTTTCGAGACTTTCACGGCCTCGGACACGAAGTCTGACTGCAGCCGCCGCCCGAACGCCCCGCCGATGAGTGTGACGTGCACCGTTACCTTGTCGATCGGAAGACCGAGGATCCGTACGGCATCATTTTGCGCTCCTTGAGGCGATTGCGTCGGGGCCCAGATCTCGCATCGATCCGCGCGGACGTCGGCGACGCAGTTCATCGGTTCCATCGGCGCGTGAGCGATCAGCGGGGCGTAGTAGACCGCCTCGACCTTCGTCGGGGCAGCTTCAAACGAAGCTTCCGCATCCCCCTCATAGTTTTCGGTGGAGCCACGTGACTTCGACGCTTCCTCGAACGACTTCCAAATCGCCGCGCTGGATTGATTCGCATATCGGCCCTCATCCCACGTGATGCTGAGCGCCTTCCGCCCCTCGAACGCCGCCCACGTGGAGTCTGCCACCACGGCGATGCCGACGTCAAGCTGGATGACATCGCGCACGCCCGGCATGGATTTCGCTTTCGTTGCATCGAAGGTTACGACCTTCCCTCCGAAGACCGGACACTTCTCGATCGAAGCGAAGAGCATCCCCGGCACCCGGATGTCGATGCCGAATTTCGCACTCCCGTCGACCTTCAACGGGGTATCGAGCTTCCGCATGGGCTTGCCCAGGATCTTGAAATCTTTCGGGTCCTTCAGCGGTACCTCGGTCGGGACCGGAACCTTGGCGGCCGCTGCGGCCAGCTCGCCGTACGACATCTTCTTTCCGGAGGATTGTATGACCGCGCCCTGCTTGGCTCGGCACGTCGATTTGTTCACTCCCCACGTCTGCGCAGCAGCAGTGAGCAGCATTTCGCGTGCAGTCGCGCCTGCCGTTCGAAGCGTTTGCCAGGAGCCGCGAACGCTGTAGCTTCCACCGGTCGACATGCTCCCGTATTTTGACGGGTGAGCGTCTGCCTGCACGATCCGGATCTTGGACCAGTCGGCATCGAGCTCTTCGGCCACGATCATCGGCATGGAGGTCCACACGCCCTGGCCCATCTCCGAGCGTGCGACGGTCACCGTTACAGTTCCGTCTGTATCGATCTTCAGCCATGCATTGGGGATAAACGCTGCCTCTTCCGGCACCTCATCCTTCGACGGCAGATAGAATGCAAGGACGAGTCCGGTGCCGGCGACGGCGCTGATCTTTATGAAGTCGCGGCGCGTCAATGTCGTTGGATTGCTCATCGCCGGCCTCCTTTCTTTGCCGCCTTATGGATGGCGCTGCGGATTCGCGGGTACGTGCCGCAACGACAGAGGATTCCCTGCAATGCCTCGTCGATTTCCTTGTCGGTTGGATCCGGCCGTTTGGCGAGCAAGGCAGCGGCGGCCATAATCTGCCCCGACTGGCAATAGCCGCACTGGGGCACATCTTCCTCAATCCACGCCTTCTGAAGAGGATGGCTGAGGTCGGTCGATAAACCTTCGATCGTGGTTATGGATTTTCCGTCGCAGTAGCTGATCGGTGTAATGCAGGATCGCGTCGCCTCGCCGTCGATCTGCACCGTGCAGGCGCCGCACTGGGCGATCCCGCACCCGAATTTCGTTCCTGTGAGACCAAGCGTATCCCGCAGCACCCAAAGGAGCGGCATCTCAGGACTCACATCGACGGTCCGTTTTCTTCCGTTGACGGTCAGGGAGAAAGAAGCCATAGACTAATCCTTTCTTCATTACACGATGGTCGAAGACTCAAGTACTCGAAACCTGAGTCTTTTCCAAAGAGTTCCAGCCCTCGATGGTGGGAAGCACCATCCAGGCGCTTCCTCTGACGGGATGAGTCCTGCGACGAAAGTAACGAGAATGTTTGAAATTTGAAAGCATTGAGCTTGCGGTAATTCTTGGTTTGACGGGCAGGAGTGAATCACCGCCGATGATCCAATTCTCCCGCAATTCCTTTTCGAGTCTGGAGGAGAGAGTTGCTGGATCCTCGTCTCGGCGACTCTCATAAGACGAGTTCCAGGAACAGCGACCCTTCAACGGGGTTAGGCCGGTACGGCCCGATCGGCTGAAAGCCCAGCGTTCGATAGAGGGCAGTTGCCTCCCTCATCGAGGGCAGCGTGTCCAACCGCATTCTCGCGTAGCCGAGCTCTCTCGCTGCCTCGATGACGATCTCGGTCAACTTTCGGCCGAACCCTTTCCCTCGCCCCTGCGGTCGGACGTACAGCCGTTTCATTTCGCACGTTCGCGGGTCGATCCTCCGGAGGGCCACGCAACCGACGAGCTCGGCGCCGTCATAGGCAAGGAACAAGCGCCCGGTCGGCGGTGCATATTCTCCTGGCAGCTCGGCAAGCTCTTTGTCGAACCCTTGAAAGCAGAGGTCGATCCCGAGCGAGGCCTGATACTCTTTGAACAACTCTCGGGCGAGCCCAATTTCTGCCGGCGATGCGGCGGATATCACCTGAACCATGCGTTGTTGGTGTGGGGTGCAGCCGCGCTACTTCTTCTCCGAGCGTTTGAAGACGTACTCTTCGAAATCGATGAAATTTGCGACCTTCAGCTTCATCTCTGCTACTTCGCCGCGATCGTTGAGTGTGAACGAGACAAACGTTCTTCCGGCGACGGGGTCGCGCCATCGGGAGAGGAAGGTGTCGAAATGCCAGTGCTCCAGGTCGCCGACGTATGTCGGGGAGGCGTCCAACCGCACGACGAGCTTGCCGTCTTCATCGGTGACGGTGGCGGTTCCGTAGACTTCGTTCTCATAGGTCCCAGCGTACCGATTGAGCGGCAGCGACGGCTGTGACGTCTTGACCCGGGCATCCTCGTGCTTCTTCTCCTTTGCCCTGGCGTCCTCCTCTTCCTTGTTCCTGACCTGCAGATAGATTGAACTCCAGTCCTCGGGTCGAACGGCCAGATAGGAGTCGAGAATCCGATAGAGGAGGGCTGTATGGAGGGAGGTGGTATGAAGGTTCGTGAGGATCACAACACCGAGCTTCTCCTCGGGAAGCAGAGCGACGACGGACGACATGCCGTCTGTTTCCCCGTAATGCCGAACGAGCAAACGGCCGCGATATTCCGTCAGGCCCCAGCCGAGGCCGTACGCCGACAGATGAGAATTAAGGAACGCGGGGAGGGGTGGAGTTGGTGGAGTGACGGGAACGATCGTCTGCGGTGACCACATCTCTTCGGCCACCGTCGTGCCGTAGAGCTGTTTCCCTTCGAACGTGCCGCGGCCAAGCTGCAGCCTGATCCACTGAGCCATGTCGAGGACATCCGAATTGATCCCGGCGGCGGGTCCACCATTGTCGAGACTTCTCCACGCGATCGGTTGGGTCTTCCCGTCGACTCTGATGTGCGGGGTGGCAATGTCCTCGACTCCTTCGAGGGCGCGCGTGCTGGTGCTGCTCGAGACCATGCCGAGCGGCCTGAAGATGAGCTCCTTGACAAATTCATCCCAGCTCTTGCCCGTCACCGACGGGATAATCTGTCCGGCGGCGATGAACATGATGTTCTGGTAGGCATAGTGGCTTCGGAAGCTTGACGCAGGCTTTACGAACCGAATGCGCTGCAATGTCTCCTCTCTGCTTCGCGTTGAGCCCCACCAGATCAGATCTCCGCCGAAGGCTGGCAGGCCGCTGCGGTGGCAGAGAAGGTCGCGCACGGTGATCTGCCGCGTGACATACGGATCGTAGAGCTCAAACCACGGCAAGTACGTCGTGACCGGGTCATCCCATTTGACTTTCCCTTCGTCGACGAGCATGGCCAACGACGCCGCGGTAAATGCTTTCGAGCAGGAGGCGATGCCGAAGATCGTTTTCGCATCGACCGGCGTCGTGCTTCCGGCCTTCCGGACGCCGTATCCTTTGGTGAACACAACCTTATCACTTTTGACGATCGCGATTGCCAATCCTGGGCAGTCCCAATCCCGAAGGGCTCTGGCGACGTACGCGTCGAAGCCCCTAAGCGGCTGCTGCTGGGCGCAGACGGAACTGAGGCTCTGGAGCGCGAGGAGCAGGAAGATCGTGAAGCGGGAAAAGTTAAGTCTTGACATGAACAGGTCTCCAACCGAACGACGGTTAATGATGATTGGCTCAACGTTGGTGTGCGGGGCAGTCAGGGGACCAACTTGAGCGATGTGGAGTGCTGGGGCAAGGCCGATCGCGATGATCTTTCTGAAAGCGGACAGACCGAGCGCGGGGTGCGCCCTTCCCCCAGGCCGGGCACGCTGCAGCTAGTGCCTATTCAATTATCATTTGCTGTTCTGGTCCCGCCAAAGGCGGGCGGGATGCTCATTCCAACATTAATTTTACCTGCACGCTGTTTGGCAAAATTAGTTGGAATGGCACTAAGCGATCGATTTCCGGATTCTTCTCTTCAGCTTGTGGATCTTGTCGCGGATCGACGCAAGCTGGAGATAGTCCTTCTTCTGGATCGCAGCAGCGCGCTCAAGCTTCAGCGCGCGGATCTGCGTTTTCAGCTCACTTTTGTTGGCGCCAACAACCTCGTGATGCGCGTGTGACTCGACGCCGAGGACCTTGCACAGCAACGGAAGGAGCTGTTCCTTGTGCATCGTGCTGTGGCCCTTCAATGCCTCGTTCTCGATGCCGTCTGCAATGTGCCGGAGTTGCACCGCGGTCATCTTGCTGAGTTGCTCGTAGGTGTATTCCATCCTCTGTCCTCCGTCAGATAGTCGATTTCCCTGGAGTGAAAAAAAGCGTGTAGGCAATGATAACAACTAGATTTGAAAATCGCCAGCCGTCTGAAAACCAATCTCCGGTCTCCCCCCTTATCTTCATTCGCTCTCTGTAGCCGTTTCCGGCGCCGCCGCATTGACGGGCGTCCGATGCCGATCGACCCAGTAAGCCCAGAGCACGAACAGCCAAGCCGCGTTGCCCGCGATCGCAATTGCTGATATGTCGGGGGGTGGCGGGCCAAAGACGTTGGCAAAGTAAATGGCGGCCAGAAGCACGACGAGGGCCCAAAGGCCATAGCCGCCGATCCTGTCGTTGGATCGCGTCGAACGAAGATAGAGGATCAAGCCGCCGATGAAAAGGCCCACCTCCACGACGAGCGTGCCGGCGAGCGAATTCCAAAGGCCGAGGCCGAGATAAATTCCGCCGAATCCGAGCCCCAAATCCGGGCGATGGGTGATGAAGTCGAGAATCCAATGGCTCAGTACGCCCAACCCTACGATCAGCGCTCCTCTCTTGTAACGGCGTACGGCGAAGTAGATTCCGCCAAAGGCCGCCGACCATAGAAGGACACCGAGGAGACTGTGAGTGATCGGATAATCATAGAAATCCAGCGGGGTCACTGCCGTGTTTTCCGGATCGATCCTCGCGTGCTCCAGCCCTGCGAGCAGCATCAGAGGCCATAGCAGATCGACAAGCTGGACGGAGATGAAGAGCGTCCCCAAGGATGTCCGTGGGGCGACCTTTTTCGCCGCGAGAGCAACTGCGTAGTGGCCGATGAACATGTGGTTCCCTCTTGGTCCTACGGGTTGTCTTGGTGTCGCTGTTCAACCGTTGGCGCCAATGACGCGCTCGCCGGGACGACCGGCGGCTTTGTGAGCCATCAGGTGTTGGATGCGACGAGGAATCTCCTCCGAATTGGTGGAGAACTCGACGAGTGCCGAGGTCTCTGTGAATCCGACTCGGAAGGTCCAGCTAATGTAGGCAACGCGCGCGAGAAAGAAAAGGGGAATCAAGAATCGCGCACCAAAGACGCTCTTGCTCGGCCAGAAAAAGGGAGTTGAAAGTTAGGGATGACCGACAGAGCGCCGGCCGAGATTCTCAGTGTGGTCGAGAAGGTGAAAGTCGAAGCGGGAGGAGTCGTCCGAATCAAACCGGTTTGTCGGTCTGAGAATCAGGAACGGTTCGATAGCGAAGAAGGAAGGCAACACACCCCTGCCAGCGATCTGACCATTTCCGCTTCAATGCTCCTGTTCGTCCAGCGAGAGGGACCCTCTCCGACTCCTTGCGTCCGCGCGCGTCCAACAGCCACACCTATGAGAGATAAGGAGGGGCGAACTTCGAGGTAGCGTCATTGGCTGCTGTCCCGTCGAGTTGCTGCATCGCCGCCGACGTGAGCGGGATTCAAGGAGTCCGGGCGAACTCGAGCTCATTGCTGTTCTCAATCCTGGTGTGTATTCCTTCAGCACTGATTGAAGTACTCAACACACGTTTTCCAGAAAATGGCCAGGAAGCTCCAAATAGGGAGAAAAAACATCAACTATTAGCTTGGAACAATAGTTGCAGTTGTAAAACTATAAATCGACTCCTTCAACCGATGCCTACCTTAGCAGACAGCGCTCTGGAGATCATTCGCCTGGGGCTCTGGAACCACCGTATCCAAAATGCCCTGGCCAAGCAGGCCAGCCTCCCGGTTTATGAGCTCGAGTGCGTATTGGTACTCTATCTCGATCGCCCCACTTCCGCAAGCAGCCTTGCAGACCTTTTAGAAGTTCGAAGTAGCTCGCTCTCGAAGCTGTTGCGGAGGCTTGAGGGACGAGGCCTCGTTGAACGGACAGTTGATCGATCTGACCGACGAGTTGAGCACATCACACTTGCGGCTGCGGGGATCTCTTTGGCGGAGCGCTCGATGCAGCGAGCAGCGGAGATTGCCGCGACGATGCTCGATGCGCTGCCGAGTGAGCGGCGTCTCCAATTTTTGGAGTGCGTTCAGCTTATCACATCAAGCAAAATTCCGGAGGATCTACAATTTCACCCGAACCACAACGAACCATTCGACTAACTACGAACCATCATAAGGGAGACATTCATGAGACTTACCAGAAAAGAGTTCTTGACGACAGGCACCAAGTACGCCGCCGGAGCGGTGATCGGCGCGGTGGCAGTGGAAGGGCTGACGAACAGAGTTCTCGCCAGGACGAACGCCTCGTGGCCGTACCCCTACCAGGCTCTCGATCCCGAGAAAGTCCGCATTCTCGGCCATGACCTGTACTACGTCGGTGGATGCAGTTACGCTGCATTCGCTGCGCTCGTCACGGCGATGAAGGATCTCGTGGGGGCGGAGCCGTGGACCTCCTTCCCCATGGAGATCATGTCGTACGGCAGCGGCGGAGGTGCGGGCTGGGGAGGCACGTGCGGTGCGATCAACGGCTCGGCGGCATTCATATCGCTGGTGACGTCCGGTTCCGCTGCGTCTGCACTTGAGAGCGAAGTCTATGGCTGGTACACACAAACGCTATTTCCCACGGACATCAGCAACGAGTACGGCCGTGAATCGAAATACACTGACAACAGGTACACTCAAGATCTTACCCAGAACATGTCCGGCTCGATCCTGTGCCACGCCTCGGTAGCGGAATGGTGCGCGGTTGCCCAGGTCGGCCAAAGCTCCACGGAGCGCAAAGAGCGCTGTGCGCGCCTGGCGGGCGACGTCGCTGCCTACACGGCCAAGATCCTGAACGATAATCTGGCATCGCAATTCACGGCACTCTTCGTCTCCCCGGCGATCATAGCGGAGTGCAAGACCTGCCATGGAACGACGATCAGTGCGAAGATGGAGTGCACGCAGTGCCACGGCGATCACCGGGTCGCGGGCAAGGTTGAAACGCTCGATGGGGGAGCAAAGGAGTACGAGCTGACCAACAACTACCCCAACCCGTTCAACCCCCAGACCAAAATCGAGTTCGCAATTCCCAAGGAGAGCACGGTGGACGTCGCGGTGTATGACGTGCACGGTCGATTGATTCGCAATCTTGTTGCGAGCGAGCGACACTCCGCGGGCCGCTATGCTGTTGAGTGGGATGGGACAGACAACGCGGGTGGAAAGGTCGCCAGCGGCGTGTACTTCTGCCGCATGGTGGCAGGTCAATTCATGACGACCAAGAAGATGACGCTCCTCAAGTAGAAGAACCTTCCTGTCGAAGCGAGGGGGATCCACTGGGGTCCCCCTTGTTGTTTCCACTGGTCTCGCATGCGGAGTATTCCGAAGAGGGCAAACCGGCCCGTGGGATCTCTACGTCAGATGGAGCTGCTCGACCGTCCCATCCATGCGCACGGCCAGCAAGATATCATTCTCCTCCGTCCCCTTCCCATCCCTTAGCCGAACGCACCAGTAGATGTCTCGGAGCGATCTGCCCGCCGTGACAAGGCCGGCAGAATGAAGGTAATGCGCCGAGGTCACCAGCGAGTGGTCGAAGGCATAGGCCTCGGAGAGTCTCAGCGCCTTCCGCAGGGAAATCTTCGGCCTGCCGACGTTTCCTCTGCTCCTCGGCAGTAATGCTGACGAGAGCAGTCGCTGGATCTTTCCATTGGACGGAACCTTGAGCCCGAGGTATCGGCTGCGCTGCTTGTCCGCGCTTGCCCACCATAGTTCATAGTACTCCTCGGCACGGCCCTTCGCGGGGCGCGCGGACGCGGTGACTCGGGTTTTCTTTTCCACTGACGTGAGAAAGTACCGGCTCGCTGCAACATTGCTTTTCGCGAGGTACTCCTGAGCAGCGCTCAATATGTGCGGAAGGGCGATCGCGCGCTCCTGTGCGTTGACGTTCGCACGCATGCAGAAGGCAATCAAGAGCGGAGCGAGCAAGAATCGCTTCATGAAGTCCTCGCGCGTAGTGGGCAAATGAGTGTTGGCGGTAATTGCCATTAATGTAGGAAACAGCGGCGAAAAAGGAAAGGGGCTTGAAATGAGAGACAGATCGGCCCGAGTCTGCTCATTCCCCCTCTCTAAAGTAATGTTCCAAAATGATAATTTTCTCGCTATCTTGCATCGCCAGGGAAAATCAGTTCACAAAATGGAGTGATCCTTTTCCATGACCAGTCATCAATCCAGATCGCTGAGAAGTGTCCTCTCCCTGTGCGCGGGGATCCTCCTCTGTGTATCGTTCCTCGCCGCGCAGCCCAAACAAATCACCATCCTCCACACGAACGACATGCACGCGAGCTTTCTCCCTCACGAAGCTTTCTGGGTGAAGAGAACTCCCAAGCCGCTTGTCGGGGGATTCAACGAGCTCGCCTTCGCGATCGACAGCATACGGAAGATCAGGAACTCGACGCTCGTCCTCGACGCCGGCGACCTGATGACGGGCAACCCGATCACCGATCGCGTCTTCATGGGCGCGGAGGGAGGGGCTCTTATGGAGATGATGAATTTGATGGGCTACGAAGGGATGACCCCGGGAAACCATGATTTCGATATTTCCTACGCGAATTTTCTCAAACTTGTCGCCATCGCGAAGTTTCCCGTCGTGTCGGCAAACCTCATCGACAAAAAAACGGGGCAGCCCGTCACGCACACGCCGTATGTCATCATTCAAAAGAATGGACTGAAGATTGGGATCTTCGGACTGATGTCGAGCGATTTCTACAACCTCGTCAGTCAGAACAGCACCAGGGGGATCAAGCTCCTGCCTCCGATCGCGACGGCGGAAAAGTACATCAGCCTCCTGCGCCCGCAGACCGACTTGGTCATCGCCATCACCCATCAAGGGGTCGAGGATGATTCCATCCTTGCGGTGAACGTCAAGGGCCTCGACGTGATCATCGGCGGACACTCCCACACCCGCCTGCAAAAGCCGAAGTACATCAACGGCGTCATCATCGCACAGACCGGCTCCAACTGCGAGAACCTGGGCGTTCTGGATTTGACGGTGGATCACGAGCACGTGACGAAGTGGGGCGGAAGCCTGCACCAGCTATGGTATAACCCGAACCGGCGGAAGACCGTCGTGACTGCGCTGGTCGATTCGTTCAAGACCGAGATCGACAAAGAGTACAGCCAGGTCATCGGCGCGCTCAAGGACGCCTGGAAGATCAACGGGTGGGAGACCGGCGCCGGGAATTTCATCGCCGATGCGCAGCGCGAGGCCGCGCATGCGGACATTGCGTTCATGAATAACGGCGGCATCAGAAGGGACCTCTCACCGGGGCCGATGACGAAGCAGGATCTCTTTGAAGTGCTGCCGTTCAGGAACATCCTGACCACGTTCAAGGTGAGCGGCAGCCAAGTGCGGACTCTCGTCAGGCACGATATCGAGAAGAGACCCGGCATTCAGGTGTCCGGTATTCAGTGTGAGTGGAGGAGGGATGCCTTCGGGAAGGTCGAGGTTCTGAAGCTCCTCGTGGGCGGCAAGCCCGTGGAGGATAAGAAGATGTACGTCGGGGCGGCGAGCGACTATATGATGGGCGAGGCGAAGCGGTACCTCGGGATCGAGCCGTCGAAGCTGACGTATCTGAACGAGACGGTCTTCAACGCCGTCCTGAAGAAGATCCGAGCGATGAAAGTCGTGACCTCGCCGGTTGAAGGGCGAATCAGGCAAATCAAGTAGAACTTACCTGAATAGATTCCGAACCAAGTTCGGAATGACATCGCATCTTTTTCTGGAGATCCTATGAGCGACAACTTCCCCATCCTGATCATTACCGGCCGGCCGGCAGCAGGCAAGTCCGAAGTCATCGACTATCTGAAGAAGACGGATCTGAAGGAACGTTCGACGAGATTTCATATCGGCGAGTTCGAGGAGCTGGATGATTTCGTCTACGTCTGGGAAACGTTCGAGATCGATGACATCCTGACGAAACACGGTCGGCCGCGCATCTGGACCGACGAGAAGTACTACTTCAAAGAGCACTTCATCTGGAACCTCTACATTGAACGGATCAACCTGGAGTATCGGAAGAAGCTGGCTCGGGATCCGAACTACCACGGGAAAAAGACGACGCTCATCGAATTCGCGCGGGGAGGAGAGGACGGCATCGCTGAGGCTCTCAGCTATCTTCACGAGGAGATTCTTCGCCGAGCCTGCTTGATGTACATTAAGGTCTCTTACGAGGAATCCGCACGGAAGAACCGGCGCCGGGCGCGGAAAGGTCAGGAGGACTCAATCCTGTACCATTCTCTCCCGGACGAGAAGATGGAGTTCTACTACAAGACGAACGACTGGGAGAAGCTCGCGGCGAAGAATCCGGACGTTATCGAGGTGAAGGGCTTCAACATCCCGTATGCGGTCTTCGAAAACGAGCCGGAGAAGACGCTCGATCCCATGCTCATCGGAAACGAGCTCGAGGGAGTGACGAAGAAACTTTGGGGTAAGAGGTAGAAAGATGGGAGATGGAGGGCTGATGGCTGAGCGCTGCCGGCGGACTTCTGAGATCTCACCGCCGACTCATCCCTCTCAATTTAATGCCTCGCTTTTCCTTTTGGCATCACGTTCCAGAGACGTGACATGATGTAGGCGCCGAACAGCGCAAAAGGAATGGGCGCCCAGTGCCAGGCTCCCCACCCCCAATTCGTCGTGATATAACCCACGCCGACCCCCACGAACGCCCCCGCCAGGTACTGCATGCCGTCGAACAATCCTGCGGCGGTCGCTGCAGCCCTTTTTCCCCCGAAATCCATCGACGCCGCGCCCCCGATCATTCCGTGAGCGCCGTTCACGCAGAAGGAAAGGACCACGAGACAGCATGCCGCGACGACCGGCCCGAAATTGAGGAGGTCTGAGGCGGTGAAAAAAGCGAGGACGACCGCCATCCCGATGAAACCGAACGTGATGACCGGAGCCCGCCGCCCTCCGTACGTCCGATCCGAGGTGATGCCGAAGGCGAAGCCTCCCGCGATGCCGGCCAGTGCGATCCCCCACGTGGCGATGAGATACGGGAGATAGGTCGCGAAGGACGTGTTGTCGGCGCCGTAGAAGTCGACAAAGTACTTCGGCCACCACGCGTCGACCACGCTCCGTCGAACGAACCCGATCATCATCGAGCCGACGGCGATCATCCACATTACGCGCGATGCGAAGACCTTCTGGATGATGAACTTCACCGACGAAGGTTTGCTCTCGTCCTCCTCCACCTCGTCGCCGGTCTCAAAATCTCCTAGCCCGGCATCCTTCGGCGAATTGTACATGAAGAAGTAGTTGATGAGGAGGAGAACGATGACAAAGGCGCCTGGAATCCAGAACGCATACTGCCACGGGAAGGCGAGCAAAATGAGCGGCACACCCTGGAAGGCCAGAAGCAGACCCATCCGGATCAGGACGCCGAAAATGCCGGAGAAGGTTCCGCGCTCGCGAACGTGAAACCACTGGGCATTTACCTTCACGATGGAGAGTGCACCGTACGATTGGAAATAGCCGTTCAGGCCCCAGACGATAGCCATCATCGTCAAAATCATTCCCCCCGAGAGCCCGAATCCGAGCGTTGTCGGCGTCACGACGTGGCGGGCAAGGCCGGTTCCTTCCCACACGGCTGGGCTCACTACGGCGAAGCTCGCCATCCCGAAAAGGAAATTCATGACAGCGACGCCGGCCGCGCCGAACAGGAACGCTTTCTTGCCGCCGACCCGGTCGGCAAACGGACCGTTCAGCACGACGGAAAGTCCGTACACCAGCGGCATCAGGGTCTCGAAGATGCCCAGCTCCGTGTTCTTCCAGCCGAGTATATCTGCCAGGCGGGGAGCGACGGCCGTGTAGTTGTACCGCGTCATATAAAAGAACGCGTACAGTACCCCGAGCGACATCCAGTTGATGGCACGGCGTGTCCGGAATTCACGGCTGAGGACGGGTCGTTCCAACGTAGTCTGTGTCATCGTCAGGGGGGCTTTGCCTGTTCCGGAAGGGAAGTCTAGCGAAGGATCTCTCTCGCCTTCTTCAGGGATAGCCTAGGCTGACCAAAAAGTCATTCTGAGTCCTGCCGTTTTCCAGGCGGGACGAAGAATCTGATTCATAGTGGCAGATTCTTCACTGCGCTTCGCTCCGTTCAGAATGACATTTGCTTGTTTTTGGACGGCCTCCGTGGATCGGGTCATCGAGTTTTCCGACTGCTCGTGAGATGCTCGTATTTACACACCCCTACATCCCCTCTCCCTAACGCGCAAGCTTACGCACAGAGGGGACTGTTAAAGCTCAGGATTCTGTCTCTCACCACATAGTAAATCAAACGTCCCCTCTCGTGACAGGCCAGTGGGGCGCGAGAGGGGAGCGACTTGTCCGCTGATCTCTTTGGCGGAGGGGTGTGTGCTCTCTTCATGAATAACTCAGGATTCTTCCGAAACACGACACTAGCCCTCTCCGCAAGGAGAGGGAACGTTAAGCAACTGTGACCTCTCAAGATCGGGAGCGCAGTTCCTTCGCTTTCCTGACCACATTCTCGATGGTGAAGCCGTACTCTTTCATGATTGCCGCCAGCGGGGCTGAAGCGCCAAACTTCGTTATGCCGAGGATTTCACCCTGATCCCCGACGTACTTGTGCCACCCCATCGGCGATCCTGCTTCGACTGCGAGCCGCTTCTTCACCTGAGGGGGGAGGACGGAATCTCTGTACTCCTTCGGTTGGGCCTCGAACAATTCCCACGACGGCATGCTGACGACGCGCACGGCTACGCCTTCCTTTGCAAGCTGCTCGTACGCCGCGATGACGAGCTGCACCTCCGAGCCCGTCCCGATCAGGATCATCGCGGGCGGCTTCGAGCTCTCCGCCAGAACGTATGCTCCTCTGGCGAGGTTCTCCGCAGGCGCATACTTCGACCGGTCGATGAGAGGGAGCTTCTGCCGTGACAACGCAAGCGCGACGGGGCCGCCTTTGTGCTCGATCGCGATCTTCCAGGCGCAGGCAACCTCGTTTGCGTCCGCGGGACGGATCACCGTGATGTTGGGGATGGAGCGGAGTGCGGCGAGCTGCTCGATCGGTTGGTGGGTCGGGCCGTCCTCGCCCAGGCCGATGCTGTCGTGTGTATAGACATAGATCGGACGTACTCCCATCAGGGCCGCCAACCGGATGGGGGGGCGCATGTAGTCCGAGAAAATGAGGAATGTCCCTCCATACGGTATGATCCCGTCAGTGAGGGCGAGTCCGTTCAAGATGGATCCCATCGCATGCTCGCGGACGCCGAAGTGAAAATTTCGGCCGGTGTACACGCCTGCTTGAAACTCGGGGAGGCCCTTGAGGAACGTGTTGTTCGACGGAGTCAGGTCTCCGGAGCCGCCGATGAGCGTGGGGAGGTGCGGGGCGATGGCGTTGAGCACTTTGCCGGATGCCTCGCGCGTTGCCATCGCGCTGGATTCGGCGCCGAAGACCGGGAGCGCTTGTTTCCACGTCTCTCCGAATTTTCCTTCGCGGATATTTTCCAGCTCCTGTGCAAGGTCGGGATACGTCCGTTTGTAGTTCTCGAACATCGTTTGCCAGAGGGACTCCCACTTTTTCCCCTGCTCGACCGCGTGCCGCATGTGCTGCAGTACGTCATTCGGGACGAGGAACTGCTTGTCCGGATCCCAGTGGAGCGCCTTCTTCGTCAACCGCACCTCTTCTTCACCGAGGGGCGAGCCGTGCGCTTCCGCAGAATCATGCTTGTTCGGGCTTCCGTAAGCAATGTGCGTCCGGACTTTGATCAGCGATGGCCGGTTGGTCTCTTCCTGAGCAGACTTGATCGCGGCGTTGATCGCCTCGATGTCATTTCCGTCCTCCAAAGCCTGCACCTGCCAGCCGTACGCCTCGAACCGTTTCGCGACATCCTCGGTGAACGCCAAGTGCGTGTCTCCGTCGATGCTGATATGGTTGTCGTCGTAAAGATAGATGATGTTCCCAAGGCGCAGGTGTCCCGCGAGGGAAGCAGCCTCGGAAGCGACTCCCTCCATCAGGTCGCCGTCACTCACGATCCCGTAGATCCTGTAGTTCACCACCTCGAAATTGGGGCGATTATAGCGTGCAGCGAGGTAGCGCTCAGCGATCGCCATCCCGATGCCGTTGCCGAATCCTTGTCCCAAGGGACCCGTGGTCGTCTCTACTCCGGGCGTTACGCGATACTCCGGGTGACCGGGGGTTTTGCTGCCCCACTGGCGGAAGTTCTTCAGATCGTCGAGGCTGAGGTCGTAGCCGGTCAAGTGCAGGAGGCCGTAGAGGAGCATCGACCCGTGCCCGGCGGAGAGGATGAACCTGTCCCGGTTGTGCCAGTGAGGGTTGAAGGGACTGTGTTTGAGGTGACGTGTCCAGACCACGTAGGCCATCGGGGCGGCCCCCATGGGCATCCCCGGGTGACCCGACTTCGCCTTCTGGACGGCGTCCATGGCGAGCGTGCGGAGCGTGTTGATGCAGAGCTGATCAAGCGCTGAGGCTGGCAGAAGAATCTCTCCTTTCCAAAGTCAGAGTCGTACGAGCGGTCTCGTCCGAAAAGTTTCGTCGGAGAGAGGTTCGAGTTTGTTCAACAGCGTCAAGATAGAGAACGATTTTGAAAAAACCAACGAGATGTGTGGAATGTACGGTGTCGAATGCGAGATCGCTGCTATTTACCCTCAGCGTAATCCTCCATAAATCGCCGCGGGAACACGGCTTTGTGGATCGGGTGCGTGATTGTCAGAACCGGTGCCGCCGTCCTCCGCACGACCTCCTCGACGGTATTGCCGATCTGGACTCTCCGCATGCCCCGCGCTCCGTGGGTCCCGATCACAATGAGATCGACCTGATACTCGTCCGCCAGCCGCACGATGGTGTTCTCCGGCTCCACGTCCCTCCCGACGATCTTCTCGATCTGGATCTTGTCGGCCTGGTCGTGGTAAAAACGCGGGTCGGGAAACTTCTCCAGAAGGGCCTCCGGGTGCTGCACCGCCAGGTCGGTGACGTGAACCAGGATGATCCTTGCCTGAAAGCTTCGCGCGAGCGAGACCGCGTACGGAATGGCGAAGTTGCTGTACTCCGAAAAGTCCGTCGGACAGAGGATCGTCTTGATGTTCCATTCTTTCGGGCCCCGCCGTGGACGCAGCGTAATGACCGGCGTGCGACAGAGCCGGACCACCCGCTCCACGGTCCTTCCGATGAGATGCGGGGAGGACTGGCCCAGCCCTTCGGTCGCGATGACCACAACGGAGAACCGGTTTGCTTCGGCGACCTCGATAATCTGCTGATAGGCCGTTCCGAACTGGGTCAACGTGAGAGTACGGCTCGGATTGAGCGACTCCTGGTCGATGATCTCCGCAAATTTCTCTTCAGCGAGAGCAGTGGTCTCCCTGCGGTAGTCGGCGATGAACTGCTCGTTTCGCTCGAAGAAACCGACCGGCGTTGTGTCATATTCTTCGACATAGATCAGTGTCAATTCGCTGCCGGCGTGATTGGCCAGGAAGGATGCGTAACGGATGGCCTCGATGGAAGCGGTGGAGAAATCGGTGGGGCACAGGATACGTTCGAGCTTGTACATCAGGTCTTTCATTCAGAATCAGCTTGACGTTGAGGATCGTCAGAAACCTACGCGCCTGAGTCAAGTGTTCAGCAGCTTACAGCGGCCGTTTTTTGTGCGCCGCAATATAGCTGATATTGAGTGGTGTTACAACCTCGTGCATCACGTCGTAAGATTTTTGGAGGAGGGGTGCCAGGTCAGCCATCTTGAGGAACCCCCGCGCGTGATCGTTCCTGTAAACGGCTCGATGAAGTCGCTGCATGACCTCAAATCCCAGCTCATTGAAATCACCAATGACGATCGTCCCGTCCGGATCGTGAACCCGTATCAACTCTGAAAGACAGAGGTCAGGCTCCTCGAGTTCGTGAATGGTGTCGAGGCAAACGATGTTTCTGACTCCGCCATCCGGGAACGGAAGCAACTTCATGTTCAGGAGAAGATGGTTCGCCCTGTCCGAGAACGCCGCTGTGAGGCGGCCAAGCGCATCCGCATACTTCTCGAGGCTGATGTCCCCCGTCACGACGGCGAAGCCGAGCCTCGAGAGGACGGCGGCCATACGACCGGATCCGGTGGCGAGTTCAAGGAGAGGAGAGGCGGGGTCAACGTGAGACTCCTGTACAATCTGAACGTACTCCGCGATGAGGTCGTACCCCCAACTGCGGAGCAACTCATCGCTCTTGGAGGCGGGGATGGAATCGACGATGAATTCGATTGAGACGGGTTGATCCATCACGAAGTCTCGGTAGAGAGTGAGGTTGTGCCGGCCGACTCAGGCCTTCAGCTCCAGGTGAGTCTGCACGAGCGCGAGCAATCGATCCCGGCCAATGATACCCACCAGCTTCCCGTCGTCCACGACCGGGATCTGGCTGATGTTGTGCTCGTTCATTTCCTGCAGAACGGCTTCGACGGGTGTCTTGGAGGTCACTTGTGAGAGCTCCGCCTCTCGCACCATGATCGCTTGCAGAGGGGTCGCTGCCCACTCGTCTCTCGGGACCTTCTTTACCTCGTGGAGCGTCACGAGTCCACGAAATCGATCGCCATCCATAATCAGCGCGCACCGCGTTCCGCTCTTGAGCAGATGATGCTCGACCATGTCCGCAACGCTGATCGACCCGGGGAGCTGGAGGCAGTCTCGCGTCATCACATCTTCCGCGTTAACGCCGGCGAGAGCGGAGCGGAACCTGACTTGTGCCGTCGTCGCCTGGGAAGCGTTCAATAGAAACCACCCGATAAAGCCAATCCAGAGACCATTAAAGAAGTTTCCGTTGAGGGCAGCCCAGACGCCGATGAAGATAAAACCATACGCGAACAACTGCCCGGCGCCTGCCGCGACGCGGGTCGCGCGCTCGAAGCTGCCGGTGTACCTCCAGACCAACGAGCGCAAGATCCGGCCACCGTCAAGCGGAAAGCCGGGGAGCAGATTAAACGCGGCGACGGTGAGATTGATGTATCCCAGCCATTCTCCAAGCGCGGCAATCCCTTCCCACGATTCCTGCGTGAGAAGCATAACGCCGTAGAAGAACAGGCCCAGAAGCCCGCTGACCACGGGACCGGCGACGGCGATGTTGAACTCGTGGGAGGGCTTCTCCGGCTCTTTGGTGATCTGCGCGACGCCGCCGAACACGAAGAGCGTGATCGACCGGACCGGGATGTTGTAGTGGAGGGCGATGACGCTGTGGCCGAGCTCGTGGAGGAGGATGGAAACGAAGAAGAGCAGGCTCGTCGTGATGCCGAGCGCGAGGTGTTCGGCATACGACCATGTGGGGTGCTCGGACGTGAACTGCGTCGTCAGGGAAAGGGTGATGAGGACGAAAATGATGAACCACGAGTAGTTGACGCCGAGGGGAATGCCGAGGATCTTACCTAACCGCACTGACTGGGAGAACATAGAAACATACCTCCTGTCTGGTTCTTCAGCCGCCCTTGACTGATAGCACCGTCAGATCTGAGACGAACCGATCGATCTCTTCGTCGGAGAAGCCTTTCTCCCGTGCGGCTTCCTCCAGCGTTCCCCAGATGGGCTCACCGCACGCCAGGCACTTTATTCCGTTCTTCATCAAATAGCTCACAGATTCCGGCACGGAGCTGACGAGATCTTCAATCGTGATGTCCCGCGTGATCATGACGACCGGCTCCACTGTTTCGTAAAGAGGTCATTCACATACCGCTTTAGGAACGCGCGGACAAGCTCGCTGGCGCACGCATCGTCGAAGCCTCTGCAGGCGTCCTGAACGATTCGCTCCGCCTCTTCCTTCGAGGCCGCGCTGCGGATTCGCTCATCAATCCCCCGGCAGTATTCTCTGATCAACTGTTCCTGTCGACGGTCGCTGAGCGGCCTGTCGGATGTAAGTTCATCAATCATAGGGCAAATTTCAAGCCAATTTGAGCAAACGCGTCAAGTCCTAAGACTCTGCTACCTCATGAGATGCAGGAATTCAGCAGAAGAGCCATGCTCCTGCACCATTTGCCTGAAGCGGCAGGGGTGCATGCTGTACAAGTCAGTGGTGCCGCTCTGCTAGTCAGGTCGGGCATACACCTTGGAGAGGCCGATCGAGAGTCGGTTGCCGATCGGGTCGAATTTGCTGTGGCCGTAATACCATCCGGACATGCCTGGAACAGGCTGACTGAAGTCCGTCTCGGCGGATGAATCGTACATCCACTTATACTCCACACTCACGATGATGTCCGAGACGACGTTCATCCTCGCTCCAACGCCCCACATCACCGCGCCGACGTACTTCGCCAGGTAGTAGTCTGGAGGATTGCTGAATGACGACGAAGGATCCCACCCCCCAGCCACCGGCGTAAGGCCTCCAAGGTCTTCTCCTTCATCGGAGTGGT
Source organism: uncultured Ignavibacteriaceae bacterium (assembly GCA_964480945.1). GTDB lineage: Bacteria > Bacteroidota > Ignavibacteria > UBA10030 > UBA10030 > VGWB01. The sequence continues at coordinate 20,075 of CAYZRX010000050.1, forward strand.
AAACGAGGGCTCCGCCGAAGATCGCGTAGAAAGCAGACCGGCCATCCGCCCACGGTGAGAGTCCATAGTGCAGGAAGAGGTCGAAGAAATAGAAAGGCTTGCCGGTCACATTGGGATCACTGAAGCTTGTTCGCAGGAATCCGAGCTCCAGGGCGCCATATCCCTGACGGGAAGAGAACAAGGTAGTGCCCGCCCCCACCGCAAGTCCAACGGATGAAGCGCCGCTTCTGAATGCTGACGACCCAACGCTGTACATCGAGAAGTCTTGGGTGAGCGGAAAATCGGACGTGCTGTGGTACACGAGCGACGCGTAGACGTTCGTCTGCTGCCCGGCCCCCGGGGGAGTGCCCTTCACATCCTGGGCCGACAAGCTGCATGTGAGCGAGAGGCAAACTGCGAAGACAAAAACGATGCGAGGGTACATAGGCCTTTCCCCGAGGTGGGATTGGTTCCTGTAGATCCTCGCGATGTTCCGTCGAGCTGTCTTGATTCTCCTCTGCCAGTAAGTTATACCAACCGTTCGAGGTTATCAAGAGGTTCGGGTTGTGAAATGCAATTCGAGGAACCTTGGCCGACCGGGCAACAGCGTATCGAGAGGAACCCCTCCCTCGAGATCAAAGCACTCTGTTGGTCAGGCCTCTTTCTCAATTTCAGGATGGGAGGAGGGGCGGAGGCTGCTGCCTCGCAATTCAGGCGAAATTCCGGATCTCAGGACTCCAGTCTGAGCAGCAGACAGAAGGAGCGTGGGAGATGGGGCAATCCGCTGCCGGTGTTTGCCCGGTGTCGCGGCCGAGGCTCAGTGTCCGAGGAATCTCAAGCAGTCACTTCGGTTGTGCGAGCGACCTTCGATGTAGGTTCGATCCGGTAGGAGTGTGTGAGCTTCGCGCTTGCCCTCAGGATCGCGCTCACCGAACAATACTTCGTCGTTGAGAGCTCGATCGCCCGCTCGACATCGGCGGGATTGATTCCGTCTCCGTAGAAGATGTACTCGACGTGAATCTCGGTGAAGATCTTCGGGTGCTCGTCCTTTTCAACACCCTTCACGCGGACTTCAAATCCCTGTAATGGTACTCTCTTCTTCTTCAAAATCGGCACGACGTCGCTTGAGGTACAGCCAGCGAGGGACATCAAGAGCAATTCCTTCGGTGCCGAGCCGGCAAGGCTTCCGCCGAAATCCGGTGGGCCATCCATGACGACCCAGTGATTCGAGCTACCCTTTGCAATGAACGTGATCCCTTGCGCTTGTCTGAGGAAAACCTCTTTTGTCATTGTTCAGTCTCCATAAAATGGTGTCGATGCTTCGGCCCGCGCACGCGTCACTCCTGCTCTTCCCTCTCTTGAAATCGTTTTCGTTTAAGCAGAGAGCGGAGGGAAAGAAACAGTGGGCACGACCGGCCAAAGTTTGTCACTGCGAGGAAGAACGCTGCGGCGGCAAGTACCACTGTAACACCGACCGGCAGAGTTCCAACCGAGGAGAGCGCCACCAAAACGATTGCTACAAAGACGAGGGCTCCCCGTCCGATCAAAGCTGTATTCATACGCAGATCGTTCTTCTCTTTCTCTCTTAGATGCAGCTTTCCGGGAAAAGAGTCGAGGACTGTCGGTTTGATCAGTATCCGGCTCCTTCGGCGGGGAGCACCACTTTGCCCCGGAACGCTCGATAAATGTAAATGAAGTAGCCCGCCGCGAGGATGATGCCGATGATCCACCAGACTAGTCCGACGGTCAGGCCGTACTCGGAGGCCGCGCTGTTCTGGATCGTCAGGCTGTACGACGGATCGGTCGACGCGGGGAGCAGGTTCGGATACAGACCGAATGCCGTGCTCGCGAGCATCCCGCCGATGAAGGCAGTCGAGGAAATAAATGCGGACCTATCCTGGCCCCGCTTATTGTAGAGCATCATCCCGATGAGCCCCAGGAGGCTGATGAGAGGGAAGATGAAGCCCCACAGGTGCTCGGAATAGTTCGTCCAGATCTCCGGCCGGATATCGGATGTTGCGACGAGCGCTGTGATCGACGCGATCGTCACTCCCCACCAGGCTTTTGCCGAGATGGAGCGTGCGCGGGCCTGCACGTCCCCCTCGGTCTTGAGAGCGATGAAGTTCGCCCCGTGAGCTGTGAGGGTGAAGAATGCAACGAGTCCCATGATCACCGTGAACCAATCCAGGATGCCGGACTCAGGCACGATCGTGAAGGTCGTCCAGAGCGGCTCGAAGAAATATCCCTCTTTCCCGAGCGGGACGCCGCGAACGACGTTTCCCAGCGCCGCGCCGAAGAAGATCGCCAGCAGGACGCTCGCCAGCCAGAAGACGGAGTCCCAGAACCTCTTCCACATCGGGTGCTGAACCTGATGCCGGAATTCGATCCCCAGACCCCGGAGCATCAGGAGCCACAAAACGATCATGAGCGGCAGGTAGAAGCCGCTGAAGCTGGAGGCGTAGACGAGTGGGAAGGCGAAATACAGGGTTCCGCCCGCCGCGAGGATCCAGACCTCATTGCCGTCCCAGACCGGGCCGATGGCATTCAGGTTGAGCCGCCGCTCGGCTTCCGTCTTTCCGACCACGAGGTGGATGATCCCCGCCCCCAGATCGAAGCCGTCGAGGATGACGTACGTCGTGAGCATCAGCGAGACCAAAATGAACCAGAGAGTTTCCATGAGCTCCTAATCTCCTGTTCCTAGTTCTTCTTTCTCCGTTTGGTGTAGAGAAGCGAAGTATTACAAGGTGGTCGCAAATTGCGATCACCTCAGGCTTCCACCATTTTCAACCTTGAATTGCTCCGAGGTTCAAGTGAATGTCGGGAGACTGCACCTGACACCCGACTCTCAATGCGCCACACCTTCCGGACCCTGGTTGATTTTCTTAATGACAAGCATGAGGAACAGCACGCCAATCACAAAATACATCCCCAAGAATCCAAGCAGCGTGAACAATCCGTTCCCGGCCGATACAGTTGGGGACATCCCGGAGGCCGTCCGCATCAACCCGTAGACGAGCCAGGGCTGGCGCCCGAGCTCCGCCGTCATCCATCCCGCAGTGTTGGCAATGTACGGGAAGGGAAACGCAAGCATCAGGATCCACAAAGCCCATCGGGCGGAGAAGAGCCTGCGCTTCCAGAGGAGAAAGACGGAGATGACCATGACGGCGATGAAGATCGTCCCTAGGCCGACCATGATGTGGTAGCTATAATAGAGGAGCGGGACGTTCGTCGGCCACTCGTCGCGCGGGAACGCCTGCAAGCCTTTGATCTCGGCGCTCCAGCGATAGTGCGTCATGAAACTGAGGAGCTTCGGGATGTGCAGCGGGTTGTCCATCCGGAGCTTCTCCATGTCCGGCTGGCCGATGATGATCAACTCGGCCCCTTCCTTTGTCTCGAACGCTCCCTCCATTCCTGCGAACGTCACCGGCTGGTGCTCATACACGTTCTTCACTTGGGCGTCGCCCGTTGGAAAAACCATGAGAAGTGAAGCGACCACACCGGAGATCACGCCAACGCGCACGAACATCTTGCCGTACTCTTCATCCCGGTGCGCCAGGACATAGTAGGCGCCGACCGATGCCATCACGAACGCCGCCGTGACCACAGCACCGATCATGTTGTGCGTATACTGCCACCCGATCCACGGATTGAAGATGAGTCCCCAGTAGTCGCTGATATGGACCGTCCCGTCCGCGGCGGCCATGTAGGCCACCGGGTGCTGCATCCACGCGTTGGTGGCAATGATGAAGTAGCCGGAGATCCACGACCCGAGGAAGACGAGAAACGCCGCGACGAAGTGCCCCGCCTGTCCCAGCTTCTTCTCGCCGAACAGGAACAGGCCGAGGAACGTGGACTCAAGGAAAAAAGCAAAGATCCCTTCCATCGCCAGGGTCTGGCCGATAACGCCGCCCGCGAAGGTGGAGAATCTCGCCCAGTTCGTGCCAAACTGGAACTCCATCGGAATGCCGGTGACGACCCCCACCGCGAAGTTGATGGCGAAGATCTTTGCCCAGAACCGCGCGCCGCTGTTGTACCGTTCATCCTTCTTCCAGATCGAAAGCCCTTTCAGCACCACGATGAGCAAACCCAGCCCCATTGTGAGCTGAGGGAAGAGGTAATGGTACATCACGGTGAAGGCGAATTGGAGCCTGTCGATGAGCAGAGCGTCTTCCATGGGTTCATCCTTCTGCTATGAAGTTCAACCGCGAAGATAAGGAAAAAAAGGAAAAAAGAACTCCGGCGGTCCGAAAGGATCGGAGAGATCTCGACGAGCCCACATGCGATCAGCTCCGCGAAATGAAGGTTGATTCACCTCACTGATGGCTCAACCGCATTATTGTTTTTGAAAATCGATTACAACGGCAAGACGCGGAAAGGAAAGGGTTCTTTCGGGATGGACTTCAATCATGTAAATGGAGGACGGCATAGAGCTTTCTGCGAGTCCTGCTCGGAAGCCGGGGATCGGGATAGTGTCGGTAGAGGAAGACGGTCTTCTTCAGGCTGTCGAGATACGCCGTGCAATTGGGGCATCGCTCGATGTGCAGCTTGATCTGCCGGTACGCCGATTTGCTCAGCTGATAGTCGAGCCGATCCTGGACGTGGCGCGCCACTTCACGGCAAGTGGTCATATGTCGGGGAAGACGCTGCATGGCGTGGGTTCGAAGGATTGCGGGGCAGGACGATCCGCCTCCGCCGCGACCGAAGCTCTCATCGAACTGCCCGAATCACTCCTCGAAAACCCGAATCAAGCTGCCTTCTCAGTCTTCTTCGTCGAAAGCTTGAAGGGGACATACAACGGGCAGAAGCTGATCAGACTGGTAAGCAGGAATATCACAGCGAACAGCCCGAGGATGATCGCTAACGTGCCGGAAATCTGGTTCGTGAAGTACAATACCGCAATCACGATTGCCAGAAGAACGCGGATGACACGATCGGCGGCTCCCATGTTCTTTTTCATGAATCTCTCCTGTGAAAGGTAGTGAGTATGTTGCTCAACTTATTCTCACTAGTTGAGATGCTCGAACCGGGAAAAGGGTTCGGAGGTCGGGGGGGGACCATCTATTTCCGCAGTCTCAGGACGGCGAAGAGCTTTTTGCGTGCCTTCGCCGGAACGCGGGGGTCGGGATAGGTCGAGTAGAGCCGGATAGTCTTTTTCATACTGTCCAGATACGCGGTGCAATTCGGGCACTTGGCGAGGTGGCGCCTGATCTCCCGGCATTTCGCCGAGCTCAGCTTGGTGTCCAGCTCGTCGCAGATGTGGTCGACCACATCCGTGCATTTCATCGTCTTCGTTTTCATCGCGTCATGTAGGAGTTGAGGCGTTCTCGGAGAAAGACGCGGGCGCGCCGCAGTCGCGATTTGACCGCCGGGACAGAAAGCTTCAGTATCTTCCCGGTTTCCTCGGCTGAAAGTCCCTCCACATCGCGGAGAACGAACACAACCCGGTAGTCGACAGGGAGTTTCTGGATCGCTTTGTCCAGGAGCGTCCGCAATTCCTTGTCCATCACAGAATCGAGCGGCGTTTCCTTCCAGGACGGGATTGTCTGGACGACGCGTCCTTCGCCACCCAGCAACGGGTCCTCGTGGAATCTGTGCGGTGACTCGAGCGGAACGGAAGCCAGATCGAGTTTTCGCTTCCTCCGCTTCATCTTGCAGTTGTTCACGACGATGGCGTAGAGCCAGGTGCTGAACTTGGATTTCCCGTCGAACTGGCCGAGCTTTCGATAGACGTTGACGAAGGTGTCCTGCCACGTCTCGCTCGCCTGCTCTTTGTCACGGCAGACCTTGAAGGCGAAGCTGTAAACGAGCGACTCGTACTTCTGGACGAGTTTCGTGAATGCACGCTCATCGCCCCGTCGCGCTCGTCTAATGAGGTCAACCTCGGGTGAGGATCTATGTTCGATTTTCTTTTTCATACCCTTGCAGATTCCCGGAATCTCCCTCAGCGGACCTGCTCAAACTCCCCCGTTTTCTTATTCTTCCGGACGTCGTCCCAATGAAAGCATCTGCCGTTCATGGCGATGTAGACGCCGTGCGGAAGTGTCTGGACGAACGCGAGGGCGCTACCGAGGTTGAACATCCCGTCCGAGCTGCCGAACTTGTACGGCACCATCGCGCCCGTCAGAACCACCGTCTTGTCACGGATCGTTTGTCCCAGCAATCGTGCTGTCACCTCCATCGTATCGGTGCCGTGCGTGATGAGGATCCGGTCCTCTTTCGTCTTCAGGCAGTGCTCGAGGATGATCTTCCGGTCCTCATCCGTCATCTCGAGGCTGTCGATCATCATCAGCGTGCGCACATCGACGTCGACCTTACATCTTCCCAGCGCCAGCATCTCGTGGAGGTGGGTGTCCTGGAAGTAGAGCTTCCCGTCGAGCTCGTTGTACTCCTTGTCGAACGTCCCGCCGGTGACGAAGATACGTATGGCCATGCGGTCTCTCTCAACCTCACTCAGTTGTGTACGTCTCTCCAAATTTAGCATTTTGATTCCTGAATAGCCAAGGATCTTCCCGCTTGCTATTATCGCACTAAGTTCCTTAGCTTGTTGAAGGTTTCTTTCCCTCACGGTCGAAGCGCCTGGGGAAAGAAACCTTCACCGAGTAACCAGATGAACAGAGAAGAACGCATCGAAGATCATCGGTACTACCACGTCTACAATCGCGGCAATGATCGAAAGCAAATCTTTCGCAGTGACTCGGATTACCAAGCCTTTCTCAAAAAGATGAGATCGCTTACAGTCCGGTATTCGGTTGCTTTACCGGTCTACGCTCTTATGCCGAATCACTATCATATGATTGCGCTGCAGGAGTCGGGTGGAAATCTCTCGAAGATGATGGGTGCGTTGGCCACATCCACGGCGAAACGATACAATCTGAAGTACGGACACAGCGGGCATCTCTTCCAGGGGCCTTTCCAGTACAAAGCTGTTCCTGAAGATGCCGTGCAGGATGTAGCGTGCTACATTCATTTGAATCCGGTTCGGGCGGGATTGGTGAAAGAGCCGGCGGAATGGAAGTTCTCCAACTTCGCGGAGTATGTTGAAGGTTTCCTTCGACAAGGGGAGAATCAGGGTGACCCTCATCGGGGGAAACCTGAGCTGTGGAACGGTTATGCAGCGCACGTGCGAGAAGTGCTGAAGAACGAACGGGTGGAGGAAGAGTATAGGAAGCGACTGCGGTTACATGTTGAAGGATTCCTTCCCGCTGAGTAGTCAATGATGAAGGAATCTTTCAGCCCTCTCTGAAAGGAATGCCATGAAAGAACGGAAGAATTCCATTGACTGGCGGTCAGCGAAACCCGGAACAACGTCCGTCTGGGCCGGAGAGCTGGAGCCATCCCCGTACGGTGCAACGCAGGTCCCGGTTGTCCACGGCGTCACATTCGCCTACAAGGATGTTGATGAGTGGATGAAGGTCGCACTCGGAGAGAAAGAGGGACACATCTACAGCCGCAACACGAATCCGACGGTCAAGGTGTTCGAAGAAAAAATCCGCGTGCTGGAAGGAGCGGAGGCAAGCACGAGCTTTGCCACGGGCATGGCCGCAATCAGTAATATCCTCTTTACTCTGCTTTCTCCCGGCCAACGGGTTGTCTCCATCAAGGATACCTATGGGGGCACGAGCAAGATGTTCCTGGAATTCCTCCCGCGGTTCGGCGTAAACGTGACGCTCTGCGATACAGGGAACCATGAGGAGATCGAGAGGGAGGTGGCAAAAGGTTGCCGGGTTCTCTATCTGGAAAGTCCCACGAACCCTACCCTCAAAGTCCTCGATCTTGAGCGGCTCGCACGAGCAGGGAAATCAGCGGGAGCGACCGTGGTCGTCGACAACACCTTCGCAACGCCGATCAATCAGAAACCGCTGGATCTCGGGGTAGACCTGGTCGTGCACAGCGCCACGAAGTTCCTGGGCGGCCACTCGGATGCGATGGGAGGAGCGGTGTGTGGGAGCAAAGATCTTCTTAAGAGCATTTTTCACTTCCGCGAGATCACCGGCGCATCGCTTCACCCCATGTCCGCCTATCTGCTCATACGAGGCATGAAAACCCTCGAGGTCCGTGTACAGCGACAGAACGAAAATGCGCTCACTCTCGCGCGGTTTCTTGCACAGCATCCGAAGGTCGATCAAGTGTTCTATCCGGGTCTGGAGACGCATCCGGGGCACGATATTGCGACGCGCCAGATGAAGGGATTCGGGGG
>CAYZRX010000051.1:0-28170 GCA_964480945.1 uncultured Ignavibacteriaceae bacterium
AGGAGAATCAGACCGACGATCTGGCCAATGTACCCGATCATCCCTCCAAAGAACGGAGATGTATGTACGCTCAGACTTTCGAACAGGAAGCCGTTCCCGAAGAACGAGCGAAGGACAAGGTCGATCATGATCAAGCCAAACCCCGTGCCGATGAGCACAAGAGCCGGCTTCATGATTCCCTTGAGGTGTCTGGCGAGATAGAAGAACGCGATCATCGCCAGGATCAGGAGAAGGAGACGGGCGATTCCTAAGAGTTCCATCGTGCTGCCCTTCGTGTGCTGACGTCGCTCAAGGAGAGAGCCGTTCGATCACCCACGTGGTCCCGCGTCGCACGTACCGGATCCGGTCGTGCAAGCGGTTCGGCCGCCCCTCCCAGAATTCGACCGTGTGGGGATGAAGGCGAAAACCACCCCAGAACGGCGGAAGAGGGATGGGACCATCCCCAAAGCGAGCCTTCAGCTCTGCAACTTTCTGCTCGAGCACCGTCCGATCTGCGATGACTTCGCTCTGACGTGATGCCCACGCTCCAAGCTGGCTTTCCAAGGGCCTGCTGCGAAAATACTCTTCAGATTCTTCACGGGACGCTCTCTCCACCGTTCCTTCAACACGGACTTCTCGCTCGAGCTCACTCCAATAAAAGAGCAATGCAGCGTTCGGGTTTTGACGCAGCTCGACGGACTTTCGACTCTCGTAGTTTGTGTAGAAGACAAATCCTCGTTCGTCGACTCCCTTCATCAGCACAAAGCGGGCAGAAGGCTTGCCTTCACCGGTAGCCGTCGCAAGGACCATCGCATTGGGCTCATGCCGGTGGACCGCCATTGCCTCTCCAAACCAGCGATCGAACTGGACGAACGGATCGGGATGCACACTCGATTCATCCAGCGTCCGAAGGGAATGCTCTCTCCGCAAGCTTGCTATTTCGTCATCGGTCATGGGAGAAGATACAGTGTTTCATCTGGCGCTGATCCGACATCACAGGAATGAAGATACACAACACCGAGACTCAAATCAACAAAGCCTTACCCAGTCGGCCACGCCGCGGGGGCTGCAGATTACGGATGAGCGCGGTCATCGCTTGTAAACAGCGCACATTCTCAGTATATTTTCGACACGATGTTCATCCTTTGGCGATACATTCTCAACCGGCACGTGACGCCGTTCCTGTTCTCGGCGTTGGTGTTGGTGTGCATCTTCCTGCTCCAGTACGTCATGCAGAAGATGGATCAGCTGGCGGGCAAAGGTCTGAGCGCTACGGTGATCGCCGAGTTCATCATCATGAACCTCGCCTGGATGGTGGTGCTTGCCGTTCCGATGGCGGTCCTCGTGGCCACGCTGATGGCGTTCGGCAATCTTTCCTCCGGCAACGAGATAACGGCGATGCGCGCCAACGGCGTCAGCCTCTATCGTATGATGGCGCCAGTCTTCATAGCCTCGGTGATCATTTTCTACCTGCTCATTCAGTTCAACAACAAGGTTCTGCCGGATGCCAACCACCGAGCGAGAGTTTTGATGACGGACATCTACAGGAAGAAGCCGACGTTCTCGCTCGTTCCCGGACTCTTCTCGCAGGAGATTCAGGGCTACGGCATCCTCGTCCGCAAGACGTTTGAGCATTCGAATGATCTTGAAGGGGTCACGATCTTCGACTACACGAACACCACCATGACGACCACGCTCACGGCCGAGCGTGGAACCGTCTCCTTCTCCCCCGATTACCAGAAGCTCATCATGGATCTGTCCGACGGCGAGGCCCATGAGATCAGCAACACCGATCTCAGCCGATACCGACGAATTCGCTTCCAGAAGCACCGGATCGTGATGAACGCCGAGGGTTTTGAATTCCAACGGTCGCAGGAGAGCGCTTTTGCTCGCGGCGACCGCGAGCTCAGCGCCCAGGCGATGATCGCCGTTGTGGACAGCCTGCGGACCCTTCAGGAGGAGTCACGGGCACACATCAGGCGCTTGATCGACCGGGACCTCGACGGACTTCTGGCGACATCGGCGCGGCCGCAGGTGACAACACCGCCCGCGTCCGATCCGACCTACGCTGCCGTAGCGCACATGAGCGCTCTGAGGAGCATGGTCGAAGGAGAATTCACGCGCGTTCAGTACTATGGCCGGCAGATCCACGAGTATACCGTCGAGATCCACAAGAAGTACTCGATCCCGTTCGCGTGCATCGTCTTTGTGCTGGTTGGGATACCCCTCGGCATTATGGCGCGGAAGGGGACCTTCGGGGTCGCGGCGAGCTTGAGCCTCGGCTTCTTCCTCCTGTACTGGGCATGTTTGATCGGCGGCGAGAAGCTTGCCGACCGCGGATTTATCCAGCCGTGGTTCGGCATGTGGTCCGCCAACATCATCATCGGCCTCATGGGGCTGTACCTCACGTACAAGACCGCCCGGGAGAGCTTGACGATCAACTGGGAGACCATACTGAAGTTCATCCCGAGACAGTGGCGATCGGAAGAAGAGCCGGCATGACCATCCTGGACCGCTATATCATCCGCCAGTTTTTGCTCGTGTTCTTCTTCGGCCTGCTCGCGTTCATTCTCATCTTCATCGCCATCGATATGATGGAGAAGCTCGACGATTTCATCGACGCCCAGGCTCCCGTCGGAACGATCATCGAGTACTATGCCGCGTTCTCGCCAGATATCATCAAGTTGATGACGCCGGTCGCGATGCTTCTGGCCTCCTTGTTTGTTGTCGGGAGACTGTCGAACCAGAACGAGCTCGCGGCGATGAAATCAAGCGGCGTCAGCCTGTACCGCATTCTCGTCCCGTTTCTGGCCGTCGCAACGCTGGTAAGCTGCTTCTCGGTTTACTTCAGCGGATGGATCGTGCCATACGCCAACCAGAGAAAGTATGCGATTGAGCGAACGAACCTCAACCGCTCTCAGGGCACGTTCACGCGCTACAACATCCTGTTCCAGGATGGACGCACGCGGCTCATCTCGATGAACTACTACGACAGCAAGGGTCAGTTTGCAGACCGCGTCAGCATTCAGGATTTCGCCGACACGAACCTCACCGTGATGCAGCGGCGTTATGATGCCGTGCGGATGGAGTGGGCCTCGCGACCCCTGATGGGGCAAGACTCGGCCGGCGGCGGTTGGGTTCTGGTGAGCGGGACCGAGCGGGAATTCTTCGGCCAGCGGCAAAAGCTTACGTGGTTCGCTCGGCTACCGATCGGAAGGCTCAACGTCACGCCCTCCGACATCGAGAAGAAACAACGGAAGCCGGACGAGATGGACTACCCCGAATTGAAGCAATTTATCGACAACCAGCGCCGGGCAGGCCAGGATGTCGCGCGCTGGATGGTCGACTTGAACAGCAAGATTGCATTCCCGTTCGCGAGCGTGATCGTCGTCCTCTTCGGCGTACCCTTTGCCTCCATCAAACGACGAAGCGGCATCGCGCTGGAATTCGGCATCTGCACTGCCGTGACGTTCATCTACCTTGCGTTCATGAAAATCAGCCAGGTCTTCGGCTACAACGGGGATCTCAGCCCGCTCCTGACCGCCTGGATTGCCAACCTGATCTTCCTGGCCCTGGGGATCGCGAACCTCTTGCGTATTCAAAAATAGAAGTCACAGGCACGCGCCCTCGGACGTCGCGGCGATTCGGCGAGGCCGATCACAAAAGGGCGTAACTCAGACCGACCGCGAGTGACTGCTTCACCTGCGTCTTCGGCGTGACCGGTTGTTCGTTGATGAACTGCACGTTGAGGTTCACGGTAATGTACTTCCCCACCTTCACCGCAAAGGTGTTGTCACCCCGGACCACCACCTGGTCGACCTTGTTGAACGGTGAGAACAGTTCCAATTTGGAGGTAAGCAGCGCGTTATCGTCAATGTTCAAAGACACTTCCGTCACCCACTCCATACCTGCTTCAATCTTGACATTTTCAATCCGTGTTGTTGCCGGGTCGTCGCTGTAGCCCCTGAACTTCGAGGTGATGATTTCGCGCAGCGCAACCCCAAATCGCGTCTTCACCACCTCCAGCGGCTGGTATCCGACACCGGCAGCTTGCGTCAAGAAAGCGGGGTCGAAAAACCCGGAGACAACGGTTCCATGACCCTCGTTGTCGTAATTGAGACCCTCGGCGAACTGAGTCTTGAGCGTTGCAGAGACGTAGGGATTGATGTACGGGCCGTATTTGTACGTGAAGACGGATTGGAGATCAATCTTGTCGTCCGTCTTCCTGCGGCCTTGATCCCCAAGGCTCGTCTGGCCATAGGCGAATTTGTACGTGGTTGCCCAGTTGGTTTTCTCCGAGTTGTGTTGTGTTCTTCCATCGAGGGTTGCGGTGTACGCGAGAGCGCTTTGGCCCCCTTGCGCCCAGTTTGAGTAGGAGACCTGCGTAAAAGTGAGCGTGCCGACGACTTTGTGATTCCACGGACCAAGGGAATCGGGCTTCGCTTGCGCGAACACCAATGAGGGTATCGAGCAGACCATTAGAATCAATCTGAAAAACGTTTTCATCTCTTTCCTCCCAAGAATCGAATCTTCAAAGCGATGGTGTCAGGCGAAGTTTGTTGTGCAGTGGCCGCAGCGCTTGGCGCCGATGGGAATCATCATCAGGCACTCGGGGCACTCACGCTGCGACGGTGGGGGTGGCGCCGTCTCCTTTTTTCGCTCGAGAGCATTCAGTGCGCGTATGAGCAGGAAGACCGAAAGCGCGATAATGATGAAATCGATGAGCGTGCTGATGAAAACTCCATAGTTGAGCGTGACCGGCTCGAGACCTTCCGATGCCGATCTGATGGTGATCATCAGATTGCTGAAATCGACGCCACCGATGAGCACGCCGATCGGCGGCATGATCACGTCGGTTACCAGCGATGAGACGATCTTTCCGAATGCGGCTCCCATGATGAGCCCAACGGCCAGATCCACCACATTGCCGCGCATCGCGAAGGTCTTGAATTCCTTCAAGAGATTCATGACTTCCTCCCGTTATTTAAGAATCGGAGTGACTGCATCCTGCATCGGCAGACCGGTGACGATGACCTCCCGGTCTTTCGAGACAAAGACGTCGATCTCACTTCGGACCCCGAATTTTCCCGGGAGGTAGATGCCCGGTTCGATCGAAAAGGACGTTCGTGGGATGACCCTTCGCTCGTCGCGCGTTTCCAGATTGTCCATGTTCGCACCGTTCCCGTGGATCTCTTCACCGATGGAGTGACCGGTGCGATGAACGAAAAACTCCCCATAGCCGTGCTCTGCGATGAAGCGGCGAGCGGCGTCATCCACCTGATACCCGTAGATTTCGGTGCCTGAGGCGTACGACTGCTGGACGAACCTCAGAGCAGCATCGCGACCACCCTTCACTATATCAAAGATCTTTTTGCACTCCGCGGGGACCGACTCACCAATGTATCCCGTCCACGTGATGTCCGCGTAGACGGATCGCGGCTTGTCTTTCTTCGCCCAGAGATCGATCAGGACGAAGTCCCCCTTGTTCAATCGGCTGTTCAGCTCCTTGGTCGGCTCGTAGTGGGGATTCGCGCTGTTCGCATTCACGGAGCAGTTCGGAGCCTCCTCCGTCGTGAGGCCTCGCCTCTTGAATTCTGCAAGCATGAATTGCTGAACGTCATACTCTGTGGTCGCGGCCTTCCCCATGATGCGCTCTCTGATGAACCCGAACGTTCCGTCGACGATCTCTCGGAGGTGTTTCGCTGTCTCTGCATTCTCCTTCGCCTGCTCATCGTCCCAACACGCTTCGAATCGCTGCACCAGGTTGGCAGATGACACAACGTCGACCCCGAGGCTGCGGACAAGCTCCAGCGTCCCTCCGTCGACGTTGGAGATGTAGGGGATGGCATTACGCGGCGAATACTCCATCGCGACCTTCCTCGCGCCGCCGAGGATCGACTTCAAGCCGGCTTCAAGCGACTGCCAGCTGAGATAGAGAACCTTCTCACCGGGAAGCGAATCGAGGTTGTACTGTTCGATTGTGTGAACGAGCTTCTTCGGCGAGCCTGCGGCGGGGAGGAAATAGAAGTATCGACGCGTTTGGATGATGTGCGGCGGCAGGTCGAGGATGCGCGTCGCAAAGACGTTCGAGCCTCGGAAGTTGTACAACAACCAACCCTCCAGTCGTTCCTCCCTGAGGGCCTCCTGTATTAAACTGACTCGGTCTGAGAATTGAATCGCCATGGTCGGCCTCCTGGTATTGGTTCTTCCTTTCTGAGTTGCCGGATCGGCAGTGATGGTTTGTGGACACAATAAAGAAAAAAGCCCGCAAAAGAAATTTGCGGGCTTTCATTCTCGTGAAGGACAGGAATGCTATTTCCCGACGGGCTCCAGCTCCCGCGAAGATTGCTTGTTCACATACACCTTCTTTTCCGGGGCGCGCCGCCGGCGCCGATATTTCGTCTCCACGACTTGTTGAGGCTCAGGCTGTTCCTCCTCAACGTCGGGATAGGTGTAGATTTCGTACTTGTAGTTTCGAAGAAGGATGTCCTTCCCATTCCGCCCGAGGACGTACTGCGGGAGCAGCGGAATCTTCCCGCCGCCTCCCGGCGCATCGATCACGTAGTACGGGACCGCCAAACCGGATGTGTGGCCGCGCAGCTTGTCCATGATCTCCAGGCCCTTCCGGACCGGCGTGCGGAAGTGGTTCGTTCCCTTGGTAAGATCCGCCTGGTAAATGTAGTACGGTCGGACGCGCATCTTGAGCAGCTTGCGGTGCAGCTCCAACATTACCTCAGGATCGTCATTAACGCCCTTCATAAGCACGGCCTGATTGCCGACCGGGCATCCGGCATCGGCAAGCATGGCGCATGCCTTCTCGGCCTCGGAAGTACACTCCCACGGATGGTTGAAGTGCGTGTTCACGTAGATCGGATGGTACTTCTTGATCATTTTGCACAGCTTCGGCGTGATGCGCTGCGGCAGCACGCACGGCATCTTCGTGCCGAGGCGAATGATTTCGACATGCGGTATCGCCCGCAGGCCGGAGAGGACGCGCTCCAGAACATAATCGGTCACCATCAGCGGATCACCGCCCGAGAGGACGATGTCGCGGACCTCCGGATGCGCGGCGATGTAGTCGATGCCGTCCTGAATCCATTTTGAGTTGATCTTGCTCGAATCGCTCACTTTCCGCTTCCGGGTGCAGAACCGACAGTACATCGAACATTGACTTGTCACGAGGAAGAGAACGCGATCGGGATACCGGTGCGTGATGCTCGGAACGGGGCTGTTGGCGTCCTCATTCAACGGATCTTCGAGGGCGTTGTGATCCTCAAGCTCCACCGCGTCGGGAATGCACTGCAGCCAGATGGGGTCGCCGGGATATCGAATCAGACTGAGGTAGTAGGGGTTGACCCGGATGTGAAAAAGCTTGTTCAGCTTCTCAGCCAGCTCGCGATCAAACCCAAACCGCTCAACCAGGTCTTTGGCACTGTCCACACTCTGCCGCAGCATCTCTTGCCAGAGTTCCATACGGGTTTTCGATCCTCCTTACAGGTTCTTCGTATACACGACGAGGTCATCGCCTTGCGAATAGTAATCCTTGATCCGCGATGCCTCGGTGTAGTGATTACGTCGGTAGAACGAGTGCGTGTTCTCGTACTTCGGTTGCGACGAAGTCTCCGCGATGATGAGCGTTCCACCCTTGCTCTTCACGTACTCCTCGCAATGGCGAAGCAGTTGTTTGCCGATTCCCTGGCTGTGAATCCTCGGATCGACCGCGATCCAGTACAGGTCATACGAGCTTACCGTCATCGGTGTCGGTCCAACACAGTAGTATCCGCGCACGGTGTTCGAGTCATCGACAAACGTAGAAATCACGTAGTCCTTCTGATCCTTCTCCTCAATAACGATTTCCATCAACTCCAGCGCAACCCCAATCTCCTCTTCTCTGAACACCTCCGTCGCACGCAAAATCTCTATCAGTGGTTGAATGTCCTCTTTCTGAAACGGACGAATAGACATGACCTGGACTACGGCGTCCTTTCCAGAGCATACTCGGCAATCTTGCTGACAACTTCTTCAAAGCTGAAGCCGTAGGCTCTGGCCGAACGGGCAAAGCCCGCGTCATCACTGATATCCGGGTTGGGATTCACTTCGATAACATACAGATTGTTGTTCTTGTCGAGTCGCATGTCCACCCGCGCGTAGTCGCGACACCCCATCACACGGTACACCTTCAACGCGATCTCTTTGGCCTGCCGCTCGATCTCGGCGCTCACCGGAGCGGGACAAACCCCGACAGTTCCCTTGTACTCGTCCGTCCCCTCCATCCATTTTGCATTATAGGTAACGATCTTGGGATATGAGGAAGGGAGACCGGTGAAATCGATCTCGGAGATGGGAAGAACGATCGGGCGCCTGTTCCCCAGCATGGCGACGTTGAGCTCGCGTCCATCAATGTATTCTTCTATGAGAGCAGGCTGATCGTAATCCTGGAACACGAGCCGCACGCGCTTCCGCAGGGACAGCATGCTGTCGACGAGCGCGCCGTTGTCGATACCGACACTCGCATCCTCCAACGACGGCTTCACAATCACGGGGAACCGGAGTTCAAAGTTTTCCTCGTTCACCTCATTAATGCTCTTGTAGACCACAAACCGGGGGACGCGAATTTTGTAATAACTCAAAATCTGCTTCGTGCGCACTTTGTTCTGGCACAGTCCGAGCGTAAAGGCGCCCGCCCCCGTGTACGGGACGCCCATCAACTCATAGAGCCCCGCGACAAACATCTCGTGCGTGGATTCGTCTCCGACTGATTCGCACAAATTGAAGATGAGATCGGGTTGCTTTTCCTCAACAAATTGAATAAGCCTCTTGATATCGCTATTCATATTGAAGAGCGACGTCCGATACCCGCTCTTTTGCAACGCCTCCTGCACGTGTTCACGCTCTTCGAGTACACCAACCTCCGAGAGATCAATCCTCGCGGGATTCGTTCCTTCCAAGACCTGCGCACGCGTTGCGACCGCCTCGATCTTGCCGGTTTCCGAAATGAACTTCCTGCCCGAAGAAGTTTCCAACGTCGGCTCGTTGAAGACGACGGCAACGTGTATTTTCTTAGCCATACTCCTCCCTTGTCAGGTCCAAGAAGAAGCGGTCATGAGATTCATAGAGTTGGATTAGCCGAGCCCGTTTCGAAGGATCGCTACATCTAACACGGCATTAAGCATTGCGTTGTAAGACAATCCTGCTGCCCGTGCCGCCATCGGGAAACTGGAATGGTCATCGGGATTGGGGAGAATTCCCGGCAGCGGATTGAGCTCGATAATATGAGGGATTTCGTGTTCGTCCAGCCGCAGATCGATCCGACACCAATCGCGGCAACGCAAAGTCTCAAAAGCTCTTCGACACGTTTCTTTGATCCGATTCTCCAAAGCGGAGCTTGTTTTCGCCGGACAATCATACATCTCTATCGGATGATCGACTTGGTCCAAGACCCATTTTGCTTCATAGGAGTAAAGCGGCTTCACGCCTTCTGGCAACTTATCCAGGCGTATTTCTATAATTGGGAATACCTGAACGGATGTTCCGTTTCCGAGCAGTGCAACAGTGAACTCCCTTCCATCCAAGAATTTCTCGACCAGTGCCGGCTCGTCATAGTCCGCGAGCACGCGCCTGACCTCATCTTCAAGTTGACTCCGAGTGTCGACAACGGAAGAGTTCAAAATTCCTTTGCTCGATCCCTCGTGAAGAGGTTTGACGATGCATGGAAACGGCACGGAGAGTGAGCGGAGATGATCGAGCGACGAGACGACGTGGAAAGAAGGGGTGGGGATGCCGTGGAAGGAAAGAATCTCCTTCGCGCGCGACTTGTCGAGACAGAGAGCAAGGGTGATAGGATCGGACCCCGTGTAGGGGATCCCGAACATTTCGAGGATGGCGGGAATTTGCGCTTCGCGGGACGGTCCTCTCAATCCTTCCGCGACGTTGAAGACGATGTCGGGTTGAACCTGGAGGAATCTCTGAGGAGCATCTTCGTCCGCTTCGATCATCGTCACAACGTGACGCTCTTCGAGAGCCCTCTTGACGGCGAGAACAGTTTCTTCAGTGTCCCATTCTGCGTATGTGTCGGGTCTCGTCTTTTGAAGTTTCGTTCGTGAGAGAACTGCTACCGCACTCTCTCCTTCTGCGTCTCTCTGCTCCTGATTCGAAACCTCGTCCGCATTCCCGTTCTTCATGTTATAGACGAGCGCGACATGCAATCGCGGTATCAAGCAGGTTCTTCAACCTTTCAATTGTTGAGAGGACGACGTATCAATGAACGCATCGTGTTGCTACAAATATAATCATTTATAACTTGTTGTCAAGTCTTTGAGACGTTTTTCGACGATCGAACACGCGCCATGACCTGACACGACCGCGCGGAGGGAGGAAGCAAGCGAGTGAGGAAACCATGGGAGAGAGAAGAGGAGGGAGGATCGTCGGAAGTCACGGATGGAGATCTCCCCGGGAAGATCGTTGCTCGTCGCCGAGAGCGTGAGAGGAGAATCTCCGGGTCGCGGAAGGATCAACCAACGCGTCCGAGGGGAAGGATATCCTTGAAATGCTGCTCGAAATGGTACCGAAGTGATGCATGGGAAGCCGCGCGGAGCTGAGGATCCTGATCGACAAGGTCGAATGCCTCCCGGCGGGCCAGCGTCACCAGTTCCCCATCCTCGATCAGGTTGGCGATCTTGAATTCAGGAAAGCCGCTCTGCCGTATCCCGAAGAACTCCCCGGGACCCCGAAGCGATAGGTCAACCTCGGCGATCCTGAATCCGTCGGTCGTGTCGGCCATCGTCTCCAGCCGGGTCCTCGCGTGCTGCTTTTCCCTCTTGAGCTCGCCGGCATCCAGACCCCGCCGGCGGGACTCAAACCACGCGTAATCAGCAATCAGGATGCAGTACGACTGGTCGGCCCCTCGGCCCACCCGCCCCCGGAGCTGGTGCAGCTGGGACAGGCCGAACCGCTCGGCGTTCTCGATGATCATAATCGTAGCATTGGGGACGTCGATGCCAACCTCGATGACCGTTGTGGAGACGAGGATGTGGATCTCGCGCGCCTGGAAGCTCAGCATCGCCTGCTCTTTCTCCTCCGACTTCATCCTGCCGTGGAGCAACCCGAGCTTGAACTCGGGGAAGATATCCGTCTGCAGACGCTCGAACTCGGCCGTCGCTGCCTTGAGATCGACCTTCTCCGATTCCTCGATGAGCGGAAAAACGATATACGCCTGCCGCCCTCTCCCGACCTCCTCTCTGACAAACTGAAACACCTTTGCCTTCTGATCCTCCAGGCGAATGGCCGTCTTGATGGGCTTACGGTTCGCGGGCATCTCATCGATCACGGAGACCTCAAGGTCGCCATAGAGTGTGAGAGCCAGCGTGCGAGGAATCGGCGTCGCGGTCATCACGAGGACGTCGGGGTTATATCCTTTCTCCCTAATCGTGGCACGCTGCAGCACGCCGAACCGGTGTTGCTCATCGACCACGACGAATCCTAGCCGGGCGAATTCAACACTTTCTTCGATCAGAGCATGTGTGCCCACGACGATATTCGCCCGACCGCTTCTGATGTCTTCCAGTATATCCTCGCGTAGCCGTTTTCGCTGCCCGCCGATCAGCAGGCGCACGTTCACGGACAGGTCGCCTAAACAAGATGCCAGCGTGCGATAATGCTGTTCGGCCAGGATCTCCGTCGGAGCCATAAAGGCGACCTGATACCCGTTGTCGACCGCCACCAGCATCGCGAGCAACGCGACAATGGTCTTGCCGCTGCCGACATCTCCCTGGAGCAGCCGGTTCATCGGCCTGGAGGATCGCATATCTTCGGCAATCTCATTGATCACACGCCGCTGCGCACGGGTGAGCTGGAACGGCAGCGCTTCAGCCAGCTTGCGGGCCAGCTTGCTCTCGATCGTGTAGGTAATACCCTTGACTTCCTCTCCCACACGTCGCTTCCGGTAGGCCAGCAGGAGCTGTAGGAAGAACAGCTCATCAAATTTCAGCCGCCGGCGGGCTGCGGCGAGCTGCTCGCCGCTCGAGGGAAAATGGATTTGCTCGATGGCAGCCCGGCTCTCCACGAGTTTGGCACGAGATCGAATCTCATCAGGCAGGATCTCCTGCACCTGGTGGGCGTGGCTCTTGAGGGCGCTCCGGATAATCCGGCGAAAGCCGCGGCTATCTAATCCCGCTTTGGCGAGATCGGAGCTGGATCGGTATTTCGGAATGATCGCGCCGGTGTTGAACAGCTTCCCCCAATCCGGCTCGTCCTCCTCCACCCCTTTCAGTCGGTCAAATTCCGGGTGCGCAAACTGAAGGCGGCCGAGCTTGTCGAAATCGGGATAGGCGGAAAGGGCAAGGAGCTCACCCTTCTCGAAGGCATCTTTGTACCATTGGACACCCTCGAACCACACGCACGGCAAGAAACCCGTCGCATCCTTGATCGTAAGAAAGAAGACGAGGCGATTGGATCGACGCGAGCGACGGAGCTCCTGTCGATGCACTTCCCCGATGACCGTTACGGGCTTCTCCGCATCGACGTACTTCCGCAGGTCCTGGATGCTGACGATCTGGCTGCGGTCCAGGTAGTCGAACGGATAGTACGAAAGGAGATCCTGTACGGTTTGAATTCCGGCGCGCTGGAGCGCACCTGCGCGCTTCGGTCCGACCCCCTTGACGTACTGAAGGGGCGTTCCGGATTCGCGCTGTTTGTTGGTGGGTTCTCCTGCTGTTGGCGGGCTCACGCTTTCACGAACTTGCTTGCGCGGATAGTACCATTCTCACAAATCCATTGAGGTTGGTTTCTTGCCGTCCAGCGTCTGTGCATCGAGGCAACAGAGACCAAGCGGCTCCCGTTCGACGCCGACCGTTTGAGCTACGCCACGAGAAGGCCTGCCGGCAGGTCTAACGCCTGTAGACAACCCTGCCACCCACAACGGTCATGTCTACCTGAATGGTCTCGATTTTCACCGGATCAACCGAGAGGAGATCATCCGACAACACCACGAAGTCCGCCAGTTTGCCGACGGAGATCGACCCTTTCTCCTTCTCCTCAAAGACTGCGTAAGCATTGTTGATCGTGTACGCCTCGATCGCTTCCTCGACGCTGATTTTCTGCTCGGGGAACCAGCCGTTCGGATTCTTACCATCGGTCGTGCGGCGCGTGACAGCGGCGTAGATGCCGAGCAGCGCGTTCAACGGCGCAACCGTCCAGTCGCTCCCGAAGCACAACTTCACACCATTGTCGAGAAATGATCGAAACGGATACGTCGTCTTGCACCGTTCGTATCCGATCCTCTTCTCCGCCCAGCGCCCGTCGTCGATCGCATGGTAGGGCTGAGCGGACGCGATCACGCCGAGCTTCGCGAAGCGCTGAAAGTCCTTCGGATGGATGTGCTGCGCATGCTCGATCCGAAACCTCCGGTGCCAGCCCGGATTCGTCTTGACGATCCTTTCAAAGAGATCGAGGATCAGGCTGTTCGCGCTGTCGCCGATGGCGTGGATCGAGAGTTGAAGGCCGGCCCTGTCGGCACCCAGCGCCCATTTCTCCAACCGGCCGTCGGTGACGACATCCATCGCGAGCCCACGCGTGCTCGGATCCGATACGTACGGTTCGAAGAAGAGCGCGGTCGAAGACCCAAGGGAGCCGTCGGCGAATGCTTTCAGCGAGCCGAGGCGGATCCACTCGTCACCGAACGGCACCATCATGCCCGTCCCCGCCAGTTCTTCCCATTGAGCGAGGGGCAAGCGGCAGTGAAATCGGGCTGTGAGCTCTCCACGCCTCTTGAGTATTTGATACACGCGGACATCCGACGTGGAGGAAACATCCTGGATGCTTGTGATCCCATTCTTGCGGGCCTCGGCAAGCGCCAGGCGCGCTGCTTCGAGCATTTCTTCTTCACTCGGGTCCGGTATGTGTTGGTACACCAGATTCATCGCCTCGTCCTTCAGCACACCTGTCGGCTCTCCAGTCTTCGAGTCTCTTACGATCGTCCCGCCTGAAGGATCTGGCGTCTGTTTTGTGATTCCCGCCAGCTTCATTGCGAAAGAGTTCGCCAGCGCCATATGGCCGTCATAACGGTTGACGAAGACCGGCATGCTGGGCGTGAACCCGTCAATCATCTCTTTCGTCGGCAGGTCCCCTTCCGGCCAGTTGTCGTGATCCCAGTCCCCGCCCGTGATCCATCGTCCGGGATACCGCTCCGCCCGCTCTTTGATGAGTCGGGCAAACTCCTGTTTGCTTTTGGCAAGCCGGAGGTCAACGTTCTGAAGTTGGAATCCTCCGGTCATGAAGTGGGTGTGATCATCGATAAAACCGGGAAGCATCCTCCTCCCCTTGAGATCAATGACGGTCGTCCCATCCCCGGTGTACTTCCTGACCTCTGACGACGAGGCGACGGCGAGGATTCTTCCGTTCAGCACAGCAACGGCTTCGGCAGTCGGTCTGCCCTTGTCGACCGTCCAAATTTCTCCGTTATTGAAAACAACATCGGCGACTTGTGTTTGGCCCATGGCAAGCGAAAGAAGAGTGAGACAGGGTACGGCTCGGAGGAAGGTACGCATGATCGCTCCCTGTATTTTGTCGGAATGACACTGGTCACGAGCTCGGATGGCAGCAAAAGATAGGCAAAGCGTGACTGAAATTCAACGTCCGGATCGACTTCATAACGAATGTTGACTTTGGAATCGCGTCTCTCTATCTTTGCACAAGGAACTGCACCGTAGGCGCTCAGGGAGCCTACCATCATTCTCCATCACCATTGTCGAAAAGTGAGGCGTGTATGGGATACTCGAGGAGACGCTTGATCCCCGTGGTCGCATCTCTCTCATTGTTGATTTCAGCTCTCGCGTACGCGCAGCCCACCCGCGCGGTCAGAAAAGTCCCCGGGGCGCCCTCAGGCGCCGGTGTCCTTCAGAAAGATACCACAGAGCAAAGGCAAATGGCCAAAGCTGAGGATGTCGCCAGGATGATCGACAGCCTCCAGTTCATCGTTGTCTACAACGCCGAGCTCCTGCAACAAGACTTCGAGAAGAAGGTCATCTGGGTGTACGTCATGCTCGGGGTCATGATCGTTGGAATCATGGTCGTGTACGGGGCATTGACGCAATCGCAGCGACAGCGAAAACAGATGGCGGAAGACCTTTACGGGAAAGCCCTGAATGAGCTCGCAGAGATCGAAGGAAGGGTCAAGAACCTGGAGGCAGATGCAAGAGTACCGAAACCCCCGGCGAAGAAAGCACCTCGGCGCCGAAAGAGCAGGAGATAGCGGGGGATTCAGAGATCGGCCGAAGGTTTGTATATTTCAAGAAGCTCCGCAGCGCGCGGGGCTTTTTTTATGCTCATGCGCGCGCCTGCAGAGGGCAGCCGGAATTTCAGTCCGTCGGCTTCAGGTTTCTCAGCTTCTGACGCGCCGAGGGCGCCACCCCACTGCGCGGAAACTCCTTCAGCAACGTCTCAAACATACTTCTAGCCTCTCCCATTTTTCCCAGCTGCTCATACGTCCTGCCCAGCAAGTAGTATGCGTCCGCCTTCTTGTTTGACCCCCTCCAGTCGACCACCCGCTTCAACGCCACGAGGGCCAGATTGAATTGCTTCAGGCCAAAGCGACTCACACCGATCCAGAAATGACAATTGTCCTGCAAGTCCTCCTGGACGCCGCGCCGCAGCACACCCTCAAACGCATCGATCGCCTCCTGGTACCTCCGCGCTTGGCACAAGCGCAGCGCATCCCCGTATGTAAGTCCCACGGGCTGTTCTCGTTGCAGAGATGCTCTCGAGGGTTGCTGCTGTTCTTTCTTCGCAATACGGAAGGAATCCGCGGCGCCCCCCCGGCGTGAGGCTTCGAGGAGCTGCAGGCGAGCCGCGATTGCATGAAGTCGTTGTTGCTGCTCGCGCATGGCCTGCAGAAGAGAGTCGGCTCTCGCAGTCCAGGAAGAGACCCTTGCGGTATCGGTCACCTCCGAAGTTTCTGATGCAGGAACGAGGTCAGCCGGCCTTAGCGGCTTGAAGAACGTCTCATCAGACGCCGTGGACAGCCTCGCGCTCCCGCAACCGACGAGCGATGAGCAGAGAAGAACGAACAAGAACCCCTGTGGCGCAGCGAGCGGAGGCATGCCGTGCTCCCTCATTCGACCACCGGTGTTTTCTTCGCGGTCAGCAGATAGGTAAAGAAACCGAGAAAGCTGCTCGCGAAAATCGCGGCCGTGATTTGATCCCCGGCTGTCGGTTTCAGGCTCCGCGCAGGTGGCCGCGTGGGAAGCCATGCGGGAACACGAGAATCATCCCACGCCGTCTGTTTCACAGAATCGATGGAAAAGGTGAAATGATACGAATGAACGTCCGATCCAAATGCCGCGGGGAGGGTCAGATCGATGGTGGCGCCTGCCATGTTCAAAATAGAATCCCGCAGCGCGGGCGAATTGTCATCCGTCGTCGGCAGCAAATCCCGCTCCTGCCATTGTCTCCCATCGAACGAGACATTTCCGGAAGGAAGAATGACGTCTCGGATCACTCCCATCGGTGGGATCGGCGGACCGACGGAGACTGCGGAGCTCGAATCGTAGAACGTCAGGAGGTTACGTACAGAGGTAGAGGAACCGAGCAGATCAAGCGACGCTTTTCCCCATTCGATCCACATGGTGTCCGGCGAGATGTTCTGAGCCTGGAATCGAATGGCAGGGTCATCGAACCGAAATTGAATGATGAGGCGCCCGTCGCGGAAGAGCAGATCGCTCGATTTCGCCGGGGCCACCATCGAGAGCGAATAGCGGTACTTTTTCCCGAAGGAAGACCGAAGCCGGGCAGAGGTGCTGCAGCCGAACAGTAGGAGCACAGGCAGCAGAACGACCGAGAGAAGTTGACGATGTGCGCTCAGGCGCTTCCTCAAATCACGCCGCCGGTTTCCCGGCGCACTCCTTGGCCGCCTTCACGAAGTCACGGAACAACGGGTGTGGATTGATCGCACGCGACTTGAGCTCCGGATGGAACTGCCCTGCCACAAACCACGGATGGTTGGCAAGCTCGATGATCTCTACCAGCGTATTGTCGGGGGAGAGACCGCTCAACACCATGCCCCCCTCCGAGAGCTTCTTGCGGAACTTGTTATTGACCTCGTACCGATGCCGATGTCGCTCGTAGATGAGCTCCTTGCGGTATGCCTTGAACGCCTTCGTCCCTTTCGTGAGAATGCAGGGGTATGCGCCGAGCCGCATCGTTCCCCCGAGGTTCTTCACTCCCTTCTGGTCCATCATGAGGTCGATGACGTTGTTCTTCGTCTTCTTGAACTCCGTGCTGTTGGCACCTGCGAGGCCGCAGATATGCCGTGCAAACTCGATCACTGCACATTGCAGGCCAAGGCAGATGCCGAGGAAGGGAACGTTGTTCTCCCGCACGTAGCGGATGGCATCGATTTTCCCTTCGATCCCACGCTCGCCAAAGCCGCCCGGCACCAGCAACCCCGCGACGTCTTTGAGATATCGCTCCGCACCGAAACGCTCGATATCCTCCGCTTTCACCCAGCGGATCTCGACTGCCACGTCGTTTTCCGCTCCCGCGTGCACGAACGCCTCGGAAATGCTTTTGTACGCGTCGAGCAGATCCGTGTACTTGCCGCAAACAGCGATCGTCACTTTCCCCGCCGGATGTTTGACTCGATTCACGAACCGCGTCCAGCGGCGAAGATCGGGAGCGCCGCACTTGAGGTTGAGTTTCTCGACGACGATCTCCGCAAGATGTTCCCGCTCGAAGACGAGGGGTACTTCGTAAATGGACTGAACGTCTTGTCCCTCGATCACCGCTTCAGGCTCGACGTTACAGAAGAGCGCAATCTTCTCCCGCAGCTCACGGCTGAGGTGCTTCTCCGACCGGCAGATCAGCACGTCCGGCTGGACGCCGATCTCCAGCAGCGTCTTGACGCTGTGTTGGGTCGGCTTTGTCTTCAGCTCGCCTGCCGATTTGATGTACGGCACGAGCGTCACATGGATGTTGAGCGCATTCCGGCGGCCGACGCTGAGCGTGAACTGTCGCATTGCCTCCAGGAACGGCAGGCCTTCAATATCACCGACCGTCCCCCCCACCTCCGTGATGACGACGTCATACTTGCCGGTGGCGCCAAGGCTTGAGATTCGCTTCTTGATCTCGTCCGTGATGTGCGGGATGACCTGCACCGTCGCGCCCAGGTAATCACCCCGGCGCTCCTTCGAGATCACTTCATAGTAGATCTGGCCCGTCGTGGCATTGTTCTGCCGTGCGGTGCTGACATCAAGAAAGCGCTCGTAGTGTCCGAGGTCCAGATCCGTCTCAGCCCCATCATCCGTGACATAGACTTCCCCGTGTTGGAAGGGGTTCATCGTCCCCGGGTCGACGTTGATGTAGGGATCGAATTTCTGAATCGTCACGCGGAGCCCTCGCGCTTTGAGCAGTAGGCCCAGCGACGCGGCCGAAATTCCTTTTCCCAGCGAGGAGACAACGCCGCCGGTGATGAAAACATATTTGACGTGATTCTTTGCCATGAGAGTCGAAAATGATCTTTAAGGATTTATGTTGAATTCAAGCTGTCTGGCAGAAACTCCGAACCAAGAAATTTCCCCAGGTTATTGACCGTTCGCCTGCGTGCTTAGGCGCGCTTCAACAGACCGATCACGCGCCGGACATCATCTTCCGTATCGACCGGGACGCTGTCATGCGTCGTGACCCCGACCTTGATGCGATGTCCGTGCTCGAGGATCCTCAGCTGTTCGAGCCGTTCTGCCCGTTCCAACGGAGACTCCGGAATCTGAGTGTACTTCAGCAGAAATCCTCGCCTGAACACATAGATACCGATGTGCTTGAAGAAGGACTGCTTGTCGAGCCATTTCGCCTGATCGGGTTCATCCCGCAGGAAAGGAATCGGCGACCGCGAGAAATAGAGCGCGTTCATGTCGCTGCCGAAAGCCACTTTGACGATGCCCGGGTTAATCAATTCGGCGAGTGTCTCAATCCTCCTGACGAGCGTCCCAACCTCGGCATCTTCATCCTTCAGGACCACATTCACGGCTTCGTCGATCATCTCGGGAGCGATGATCGGCTCGTCGCCCTGCACGTTCACAAAGATGTCGCCTTCCGTCGTGCGCGCCACGGCAGCCACGCGATCGCTCCCGCTCTTGATATCCGCCGGCGTCAACTCGACTTCGCCCCCGAACGTTCGCACGACGTCTGCCACCCGCTGATCATCTGTTGCAACGAGGACCCGGTTCAACAGCTTTGCCCTCTTTGCCCGCTCGTAGACATGCTGTACCATCGGTTTCCCCAGGAGGTCAACGAGCGGCTTTCCGGGCAAACGCTGCGAGGCAAAGCGGGCGGGGATCACGCCGACAACGTGGGGCATCGTTCACCTGTCACCGATGACTTTTGGCACTTTGAAGAACTTTTCCGTCTTGGCGGGCGCGTTCTTCAGAGCTTCTTCCGTCGCCAACCCGGGCTTCACCTCATCCCGGCGAAAAACGTTGTTCAAATCGATCACATGGGCGAGCGGCTCGACGTTACTGGTGTCGAGCTTCTTCAGCTGCTCCACGTAGGCGAGGATCTCGTTCAGTTGATGAGTGAACTTCTCCTTTTCTTCCTTCGTGAATTCCAGCCGCGCGAGCTTCGCGATATGATCGACGTCCTCAAGCGTAACCGGCATAGATCATCTTATGACTGTTCCACATAGTTCTTGGCAATCGCTTCGCGAACTTTCTGCATCAACTCCAGTTCCGCCTCCCTTCCCTCAATTCCCGCGGTCGGGATAGGCTCTCCGAGCACCAAGGTAATGTCTGCAGGGCGCACACGAGTCGATCCCTTCGGAAGGATGCCGAAGGTGTTGTTGATCGCGACCGGCACGATGGGCACCCGCGATCGGGCCGCAAGGGAAAATGCTCCGCGCTTGAAGGGCTGGAGCTTTCCATCGCGCGTCCGCGTCCCCTCGGCAAACAGAATAACGGACGCCCCTGTCCGCATGCGCTCCACGGCTTCCTCGAGACTCTTTGCCGCATCGCGCGCCCTCCCCCGGTCGATACTGATGTAATATCCGTACTTCAATGCCCAGCCCCACAGGGGAACCCTCGTCAATTCCTTCTTCAGAACAAAACGAATGTCATCCGGTATCCCAACCATCAGCGCGGGGATATCAAACATGCTTGCATGATTCGAGACATAGATGTAATGCTTCGCGCCCTCGAGATGCTCGATGCCCTGTGCACGGACCTTGACGCCAAAGAGCCAGAGGATGAACCTCGACCACGTGCGGGCAACGCCATGAAAGGTTTTTCCGCTCCTGTCGAGCGGTATCGAGATCAACGCGGCAGTCGAGAACGGTATGGCCGCGAGGACGACGAGCAGAGCTTTGACAAACGTTACGATCATGCCCTAGAACCTCAGTCCAATCCCTGGTCAGATCTCTCAGTGCTCCACCGCTCTGATGCGTTTCTCGATCGACGGATGACTGTAGAACAAGAACTCTACGAGCGGGTGTGGGGAGGTGTCTGCCAAGTTGATCGCCGCGAGCTTCCTCAGCGCGTTCGTGAAAGCCTCCCTGTTCCCTGATACCGTGACTGCATATCGATCAGCGGCGCGCTCGTGAGAACGCGAGAGCATATTCGAGAGCGGGCCGGTCACGAGAGAATAGGCCCCCAGCCAGAGGCTGAGCAGCGGCAGCGCCGCAAGTTGATCGATCGACGTAAACCCGAACCATAAGAGGCTCGCGCGGTAGAGCTCTGCCGTCACGAACAACCCCAGGAAGCTGTTGATCGCGCCGACCGCCAACATCATCCAAATGTGCTTGAGTTTGTAATGACCTAGTTCGTGTGTAACGACCGTTTCGATCTCATCGTCCGTAAAATTCGCTATGAGCGTATCACCCAGGATAATCCGTTTCGATTTGCCGATCCCTGCGAAGGCGGCATTCGCCTTCTTGGTGTTCTTGCTAAGGTCAAAGACGAACACCCCCTTGACCGACATCCCCACGTTGTGACAGTGAGCCAGGATTCTGTCTTTGAGCTTCCCGTCTTCCAGAGGTCTAAATTTGTAGAAGAGCGGAAAGATGAGGACCGGTGCAAGTCGAGCCAGCACCACCGAGAGGAGGAACAACACTGCGCTCACCGGAAGCCACCAGAGGTCACCGAATGTTTTCAAGCAATAGTAGAACGCAAGGAGGACGGGAACTCCAATCAAGAGCCCGACAACCATGCCCTTCGCACCCTCCCAAACCCAGGCCCGGAAGCGTTGAGTCGAGAACTGATATTTGTGTTCAAGATAGAATCCTGAGTAGCATTTCAAAGGCGCACCCACGACCACTTCAAGCAGTCCAATCACCGCCACGAACAGCAGCAGAGCGACGTAGTCGTTCTGGGAGACGCCACGCACGGCCGTCTCGACCCATGATGTCGCTCCAGTCGCGACCAGGAGAAATGTAAGGAGGACGTACACGAGAGTGCCGGTGACCCCCAGGCCGATTTTCACTCTGGCGTATCGTTTGGCAAGTGTTTCGGACCGGGGTGGTGCCGGAGATGTTTGCTGCGGGGGAAGGTTGCTGGCTGAGGGGTCTAAGGCATCGGTTCGAGCATCTTGCAGTTCTTCGGGATTCACCCCGAAGTGCTTGGGGCTTACGGCTTGCTCCATGAAGTGGATAGACGAACGGGTGAAGTCATCGTGGTTTGTCTAAGTTAGCAAAGCAAGCGGTGAAAAGCAAGGAGGCCGTTTCACTCGTACAAGAGATACTTTTCGCGCTTGATCATGAAATGGGCGCGCTCCTGATCGATCGACCGGAGCAGATCCTGTACCGAGGTGTGATGCTGAAGCGCGGTTCGAACGTCGCTCGAGCCGTTCACCTTGTCAAATGCTTCGAGCCGGTCCGGCTTTGCGCGACCGTAGATGTCATTCTGCGGAAACAGACGCCCGAGCGCATCCAGGATCGTCAGCTGCACGGCCGTCATGTCAAGCAGCTCGCGATCCCTTACGTGAATCTGCACGCCCTGAAAGCGCGAGCTTGCTGTGTCAAAGTAGAACGGCCGATACCACAACGGACGGAACTCGACCCCCTCAAGGCCGCAGTCATTCAGATACTCCGCCAGTTTCTCTCCATCGATCCAGGGAGCGCCGACGAGCTCAAAGGGGAGGGTATAGCCAACCCCTTGATTCGCGGTGCCCAGCTCGCCCAACAACCCGGTCATGACATAGAACATCGCTGTGGACGCGTGCGGGATGTGCGGCGAGGTTGGAACCCACGCGAGGCCCGTTTCGTCCCACCACATCGCGCGTTTCCAACCCTCCATCGGCACGACGATCAGCTTGCAGCGCACACCGTCCGTCAGCCACCCTTCCATGTTGATCATCTCCGCCAGCTCCCCGGCCGTCATCCCGTACACGTACGGGATGGGATACATGCCCACGAATGACTTGTACTTCGGATCCAGCATCGGCCCTTCCACACGCTCGCCGGTGAGAGGATCCGGGCGGTCGAGCACCACGAACGTGACATCGTTCTCTGCAGCCGCCTCCATCGCAAGGCCCATGGTCGAAATGTATGTGTAGGAACGCACGCCGATATCCTGAATATCGTACACTAGAACGTCGATGCCGCGCAGCATGTCCTTCGTCGGTTTGCGCGTCTTGCCATAGAGAGAATATACGGGCAGACTTGTTCGGCTGTCTTTGTAGCCATCGACAGACATACCGGCTTCAGCATCTCCCCTGATCCCGTGCTCAGGAGCAAACAGCGCGACGAGCTTGACTCCTTCCGCTTCATAAAGAATGTCGACAGTCGGTTCAAGTTCCGCGCTGACGCCAGTCGGATTTGTGATGAGGCCGACCCTTTTGCCCTGCAGGATATCGAAGTGGCGGCTGCGAAGCACATCGATGCCGAGCTTGACTACCGAACCCTCGTCCCGCTCCGTTGTTTGAGCCGTGCAGGTTCTCGGACCCAGGGACGCGAGGGAAAGGAAAACTGAGAGCACCACGCCGAGATTTTTAGCGTAATCATTCATGTCGTCGGACATCGTTGTCGTGTGATCTGGTCTTCTTCAGGACGAGGATACTCGCCAGAGCGACGTAAAGGAGTGAGAGCAAACCGGCGCCGTAAAGAACCCAGCCGAGGATCGAGATGGGTGGCTCGAGGAAAACGAACAAGAACAGCAGGGTGCAAGCAAGCAGGGCGCTGGAACGAATTCTTCGCAGCTCAGTAGGAAGCTCCACTCTCTGGCTTTCAAATTTATGGTTGAAAACCTCAAGGACTGAATTTCAAGAGGCTCACGGCAGCGGGTTGCCGTCCACAGTCCAATTTTTGACCAACGTCAGGTCCTGCATCAGGTCCAGGAGTCTTGAGAGGCTTTCTTGATCGAATGCCAGGAAGGCCGCAAGAAACCGTTGTTCGTCCTCTGCGGGATATCCTTTCAGAAGCTCCTTCAGCAGCGTGGAGACGCTCTCCAGGCTCGATCCGAACTCGGTCGCAAGCTTTTCGTATCCCTCCCCATCAACTCCGATGCGCTTCATGATTCCGATCGTTTTGGTAATAAACTTCGCCTGGAAGATCAGATCCTCATACTTCTGCAGCGTATCCGACCGACGAGCACCATCGAGGAGGCCACCGACCTCGGTCGGACAGCTCATCTTCCGACCCGAGTGAATTTCCACCTGCTCAATGAACTTGGCCGTTTCAGGGCGAATCGTCATTTCCATTCAATCTGCGTATCCTTAAGAATATACATCCTTCGAAAGGCAGACACAACACGGGACTGAATCCCTGGAATCATCACCCACACTGCTCAGTCTGCAATCTGCAATTTACAATCTTCAATTTCCACCCTTCACTTTCCCTTCTACTTCCTCGTCCACTCTGCCAGCAGCTCCTTAAGCTTTTTCTCTGAGAATTTCGATTTCGCGTAGTAGCCTCGCTCCAGACGCTGGCGGAGGGCCTCGTAGAGAACGATCGCGCAAGCAACGGAGACATTGAGACTCTGGATCATGCCAAACATGGGGATCTGGATCATCCCGTCGGCCTGGCCCGCTGCTTCATCAGACACCCCGCGATGCTCGTTCCCGAAAACGATCGCAACTTTCTTGGAGAGGTCAACCTCATAGATTGAGTTGGAATGCTCTCCAAGACGAGTGGAATAGATACGGAAACCTTCCTTTCGAAGCGCTGCGTAGCATTCACTCACCGATTTGAATCTTCGACGCCCGACCCATTTAGTCGCACTGGCAGAGCTTTTCTTGCCGATCTTGGGAAACTGCTCGACGGTGTACAGAAGTTGGACTTCCATGACGCCGGCCGCGTCGCAGGACCGGAGCATCGCACTCACATTGTGAGGATCGTGGATGTTTTCCATCACCACCGTCAGGTCGGGCTGACGATGGCGGAGGACAAACTCGAGCCTGCCCAACCTGCGCTCACTCGGCACGGACTCGTCTCCGCAAGATTCGACTAAACTGGTCACGCCGCAACTGCAGCAGCAGGACCGCGCTCACAACAGCGAGCGCGCCGACCATCTGGATGAGGTTCAGGGCTTCTCCCAGCGCGAGGTAAGCCACGATGATTGCGATGATCGGTTCCAGCGTGGTGACGATGCCGGCGGTCGTAGCTTCGAGCAGCTTGAGCCCTTTCGTGAAAAAGACGTACGGGATCAAGATCGAAACCACCGCGAACAGCAGGAAAACGGACCAGTCTTCCGCTCCATAGCCCTTTGCGGCAATCGCCCATGGGGGATTGACCACGAGCCAGAAGAGCGTCGCGAAGCCAAGAGCGTTGACGAGCATCGTCCACACCGAGTAGCTTCTCAACACGTGCTTCGATGCGACAAGCATGAACGCGTAGCTGAGCATCGACGCAGGTCCTGTCAGGAGCGCCCATCCCGAGAGCCTGATATCCGCGAGCGACCCGCCGCTGACAGCAAGGTAACAACCGGCGACTGCGAGCACGAGTGAAATGACTCTGATGCCGTTCAGTTCCTCTTCCTTGCTGATCGCAACCGCGTACATCATGACAAACACCGGCGCGAGGTTTTGGATAAGGATAGCCGTCGCAACGGTTGATTCCTTGACGGTAAAGTAGTACGTGAAATTCGTGCACGCGACTCCGATCACCCCGATGAGGGCAAACTTGTAGAAGTCGCCCGGTCGCAATCGGAACACCGAACGATCCAAGAGAGTGAAATACCCCGCGAGCAAGAGAAACGAAAGCGAGGAACGCGTCTGGGAGATGATCAAAGGATCATATCGGGTCATAAAAAGGTACTTCGCGAGCGAAGCGGAACTTCCCCAGAAGGCGACCGCAAATACGAGAAAAATGATCCCGCGGGAAGACGTTTGCTGCACCGACATCATTCTAGTTCTGAGGCCGATCGATCTCATCGGCAAGATCGCGGTAATAGTTGCTCTCTTCTTCCTCGCCGATCATGTGATAAAGGTGGGAGAGGCGCATCAGGACGGCCTTCTTGTTCGTCACATGCTCCAGCCCCGCTTTCAGAAACTCGAGGAGCACATCGACAGGTGGGATATTGAGATCGGGCTCGTAGCAGTCACACGCATCCAGATAGGGATCGAGGGCAGTCGGCTTTTCTTTCGCAGCCTTGCGATAGTATTTGATGGCAAGCTCAAAGTTGTCGTAGGAAGAATACGTCACTTCGAAGACGCTTGCGAGCCACATATAGATCTCGTACGCGATGCCCGGAAATTCCTTTGCGAGTTTCTCGCCGAAGAGACAGAGCTCATCGGGACCGAGCGAGTGATTCCAGAAGAGAAGGCGGTAGAGCTCCACATCCTCGATGCGCTGGGCAACAGCATCTTCAAACGCATCAAACAGCTCGTTGAAGTCAGTGGAGTTGGCGAATGTTGCTCGAATTTCGTCTGGTGTGAAACGCGGCATGCATTCTGTCCGGTGCGCCGAAGCGCCTTTGACTGAAGCTCGAGGTGAGAAAAGGTTGCTTGAAAGTAAGGAAACGCGATTTCAAAGGCAAGAAAGCGTTTGCTTGGCGGAAGGACCGTGCCGGAGACCGCTCATCGTGACGCGGCCTGTCGACGATCTGCTCCGCTCGCACCGGCCCACTGCGGTCGGGGTTCTCAACGAAGATGAGAATCATCGCACACGGAGTGCCGACCCGATCGGGGTCACCATTCGATTGCGTCAATGGCGCCACCCAAGGGTCCGGGACGATTCCTTCTTGAGCCATCGAATGACTTGTCCCACTCTTGCCGCGATTCTGCCCCGGCCATTCCTGCCGCTGGGAACACCGTTCGATTGTTCAAATCCGTTCCGCCGAAATCCAAAGCATTTGAGGGCAGATGCATTCCTGTGATTTAGCACAAGACTTGTAACCAGTGCGAGAATTATTCTAGTCGTAATCGGATGTGTTTCGTGGAGGCGCAAACCGAATCAACCATCAAAAGGGAGGTTTCCATGACACGTTGCACCTTGTTGCTCATTCTTCTGCTCTTGGTCTCGTTCTCCGCTTTCTCACAGGGAAGCAGCATCGGGAGCGCCACCTCATTGTCTGCAAACGGCAGCGCAAGCGGAACACTCAACAATCAGTCGACGACTCATTATTGGCAGGTCACCACCTCGGCAAACGGCTACTTGAGAATAGAGGTGAACTCCGGCTCCTTGATCGACGCCGACGTGACGCTCTACGACACGGATGGGACATCGACGATCCTCTATGACGGACGATCCGGAACATACTCCGAAGTGTATGGGTTCCTCAAGCCGGGGACCTATTACATCAAAGTCTACCGTTGGTCGGGCACGGGAGACACGTACACGATCACCAGCAGCTTCAGCTCACCCTCACGTGCGCCCGATGCAGAATTGAATGATTCATATTCCACCGCGATCAGCGCGAATCTCAACGGGACTTCAACCGGCCATCTGGGATTCTCCGGAAGCAGCTCCCGAGACGAAGTTGAT
Organism: uncultured Ignavibacteriaceae bacterium; assembly: GCA_964480945.1. Lineage (GTDB taxonomy): Bacteria > Bacteroidota > Ignavibacteria > UBA10030 > UBA10030 > VGWB01. Next base: position 26,873 of record CAYZRX010000051.1, read on the forward strand.
TTTTGGAAGATTACCACAACACAGGATGGTTGGTTGCGGGTGCAAGTGCGCTCAGATTCCCTGGATCTTCGTCAGACGGGAGATGCGACGCTTGATTTCGATGTCTACCTGTACGATATTAACGGTACAATGACGGTTTCGTCCGACGGTGGCACCGGAACATTTTCGCAGGTTGACGGGTACCTGCGACCGGGGACGTACTTCGTCAAAGTGTATCTCTGGCACGGACGGGCCGGCAGCTACGAGATCAAATCGGATTTGCTGCTGTGTCCCTCGGTCGCGAACGATCCCGAACAGAACGATTCCTATAGCTCTGCTTCGACCCTGACCTTCGGAATAGCGAGCACCGGTCATATCGGTTACCGCACAAATGGTCTAACCGATACGCAGGATTACTGGCGGCTCGTGGCTCCGTCGAGCGATTCCATCTACGTCCACGTGACGTCAGACAGTACGCTCGACGTGGACGTCACTGCCTATGGCTCGGATGGCGCGACCTTCGTATCCTCCGATGGCAGGTCCGGCGTGTACTCGCGGATTGGCATAAAACCGACCTCGGGCGCAACGTACTACATCAGAGCATACAAGTGGCAGGGAACAGCCGGTTCTTACTCCATCATCGCCGTGGCATCATCCGTCGCGGTTGGTATCGCCGAAGAATCGGCTCAGGGCGTCCTTCCCACCCGGATCACCTTGGACCAGAATTATCCGAACCCCTTCAACCCGACAACGACGATCCGCTACACCCTACCGAAGGAAGGAAGGGTCCGGCTCGCGGTCTACTCAATCTTGGGTCAGGAGATAGCGGTACTCCATGATGGCGTGCAAAGTGCGGCCTCCTACTCCCCGGTCTGGGACGGAAAGGATAAGCAGGGAATCGATGTGCCGAGTGGTATCTACTTAATTCGACTGCAGGCTGGCGAGCAACAATTCGTGAGGAAGGCGGTGCTCGTTCGGTAGAATTGGCGGGAACGCGGAAGCTTCCCTCTCACGCTGGAAGAGTCACGGGTAGTCCCGTGACTCTTTTATTTTTTCACAATCTTCCCAATCACCTCCAGCAACTTGGCGATCGTGAACGGCTTCTCGAGGTATTCGACTGCGACGCCGGAATTCCACGCCCCCGCGGCGGAGGCAGCTCCCGTCATCATAATCACCGGGATGCCGGCTGTTTCGGGATTTTGCTGCAGCTCCTCGACCATCATGAACCCGTTCATGTTGTCCATCTGAACGTCAGACAAGATGACATCGGGCTTGTGCTGAGTGGCCATATCCACGCCCTCGAGGCCGTCGTGCGCTTC
>CAYZRX010000052.1:0-23775 GCA_964480945.1 uncultured Ignavibacteriaceae bacterium
TCTCAGAAACGCACCTGCCTCAAGCGCGGCGTCGATGGCGAGCTGGAGCATAGTGTTCTCCTTTTTCGGTCCCAAGATACGGAAAAAACGACGCGAACTCCAGCACCCGAGCTTCACTGGCAAATCCCCCGCGTGGGTCGAAAGGGGGGAACTGTTCCTGGTCAAGGAAGATTCTGCGTTGCGATACAGACCAAAAATCTGTAAGTTGAAGGCACGAGATGTCAACCGGCAGCGCATATCCTAATGAGCTGTCTCATGCACACATCCACTTCACCAAACCATGGAGGTTCCTATGATCTTCGTCATCAGTGTGCTGATTGCCGTGGCCGCCATCTTCGTGTGGCTAGGCGCAAAAAGGCAAGTGCGGCAAAACAACATCGCCTTCCAAACTGTCAGCAAAGTGAGCATTCTGGCTGCAGGCGCGTTTGGAATTCTTGCCTTGCTCCAGTGTTTCACCCAAATCCCCGCGGGCCACGTTGGCGTGGTAGATTTCTTCGGCATCGTGTCAGAGAAGACTCTTCCGGGCGGAATCAATCTGGTAAATCCGCTTGCACGGGTGATCAAGTATTCCATCCAGACGAAAGAGCATAAGGAAACGATGGAAGTCCTCTCACGCGAAGGACTCACCATCGGATTGGAGGTCAGCGCTCTCTACAGGCTCAACCCCGACTCTGCGGCTCGCGTCTACAAGACCGTTGCCGGTGGCGACTACGAAACCATCATCCTCATCCCGCAATTCCGCTCTATCTGCCGCGCAGTCACGGCAAGCTTTCAGGCAAGCGCGCTGTATTCAACCGAGCGGGAGCAGCTCGGTTCATCGATTCAGGAAGAGCTTGCCAGAACGGTTGCCCCTCGGGGTGTTACAGTTGAAAGTACGCCAATCCGCAATGTTGCGCTACCCACACAACTCACGGAAGCAATAGAACAAAAGCAGCGCGCCGACCAGGAAAGCCAGCGGATGGAGTTTATTCTTACAAAGGAGAAGCAGGAAGCAGACCGGAAGCGGATTGAAGCAAAAGGTATTGCCGACTTCCAGACGATTGTCGCCGCAGGCATCAGCGAACAACTGCTGCGGTGGAAAGGAATTGAAGCAACGTTGAAAATTGCAGAATCGAACAACGCGAAGGTGATCATTATCGGAAGCGGAAAAGATGGGCTGCCGATTATTCTAGATACGAAGTGAACAGCGGATGAAGGGATAAAGAGATGAAGAGGACGGGATTGATGGCTCTCTTCACTCCGAATGTGGCATGTGAAGCCGGGGGAATCCCTGAGCCTTGAATCGAAAGAAAGATAGCCTTGACCGATCCCGCTTGGCAACTGCAGGAGGAGCCGGCGAGGAGAGGAAGAAAAGGAGCAAGTAGAACACGATCTTTTGACTTCTCGCCCCGATCGCGTTCGGAAGCACCAAGCTTGATCGAACACAACAACGTTGAGTTTGACGGCCGCTTTCGTTCGTGGTGTGCCAAGCCCATTTGGGGAGCAAACGCACAAATTGCAAGGAGGACCCGTGTCGCTCGAGATTCGCGAGGTAAAGACGGACAAAGACCTGAAGCGGTTTATCCGCTTTCCCTTCACGCTCTATCGGAACAGCCCGTATTGGATCCCGCCACTGCTGGCCGATGAGCTCCGAACGCTGCGGCAAAGTACCAACCCGTCATTCCAGCACTGCAAGGCTCGCTACTGGCTTGCCTATCGAGGGAAGGAGCTCTGCGGCAGGATCGCCGGAATCATCAATCACGCTTACATCTCCGCGTGGGGCAGCCGCTATGTCCGCTTCAGCTGGATTGATTTCATCGATGACGAGGAGGTCTCCTCCGCGCTGTTTGAGGCTGTCGAATCGTGGGCGCGATCGGAGGGAATGACGGCGGTTCATGGCCCTTTGGGCTTCACCGACATGGATCCCGAAGGAATGCTCGTCGAAGGGTTCAAAGAACTCGGAACGATTGCGACGATCTACAACTACCCGTACTACCCAGCGCATACAGAAAAGCGAGGATATCAGAAGGATACCGACTGGCTGGAATACGAAGTCAGCGTCCCTCGCACGATCCCCGAGAACGCAATGAAGATCGCCGCCTTGGCGGAGGAGCGCCGGCACGTGCACGTGCTGCCCGCCAGGAAGAGCAAAGACTTTCTCCCGTACGCAAACCAGATTTTCGACCTCATCAACACGACGTACAAAGACTTCTACGGATTTGTACAGCTAACGAGGGAGCAGATCGATTGGTATGTCAAGGCGTATTTCCCGAACGTGGTCCCAGACTACGTGAAGGTCATCCTCGATGAGGAGAATAAGGTCGCCGGGTTCGTCATCGGCATGCCCTCGCTCTCCAGGGCTTTCCAGAAAGCACGGGGTCGGCTTTTCCCGTTCGGGTTCATCCATGTCCTGAAAGCCCTCCGGAAGCCCACGCAGATCGATCTCTTCCTGGGAGCTGTCAGGCCCGATTTGCAGGGGAAAGGGGCCGACGCACTGTTGATCACCTACTTGGCACAATCGTGCATCAAGAACGGAATCCTCTCTGCAGAATCAAATCCCGAGCTGGAGAACAACCTGCTGGTCCAGGGACACTGGAAGCACTTCGAACGACGGCAGCACAAGCGCCGCCGCTGCTACATCAAGCACCTTCAATGACCATGATGTGCCACGCACCTTAGAGGTGCGTGGCACGTTGCTGGCACCTTCCTACGAAGCGCGATGGCGAGCCTGCGTAAACTTGCCAACGCCCCAAATCACCAACGCAACGAGCAGCCCGGGATACATCGGCTCCACACCCAGCCAGTACGACGGTTGGCCATTGGCTAGATGGAGTTGGCCGTCCAGGAGGCTCGCCGTTGAGACGAGCCACCCGAGCAGCATTGCCCAAAAGGCGTAGCGGGATGGAATGCGGAGAGGTTCGAAGTAGCTCGCCATCAGCGGGATCAACAGACCTGGAATGATCGCTGTGCCGATGGTATACCAGATCTTCACCACTGAGGGGACGAGGAGTGAGAGAAGCATGGAGAAGAGAGCGGAAATCACCAGCCCGATCTTCGTCCACCGATTGACGGTTGCCTCAGCGTCAACAGGCTCTGATGGCCGTGTCATCCGGCCCACGATGTCCCTCCCGATCGTCGTTGCCGAGATGAACATCAGACTACTGAGCGTGGACATGATCGTAGCCAGCATCCCGATATAGAACAGCCCTTTGGCGATCGAAGGAAGGGTGATCTCCGCGAGAAGGGGGTAGGAAAACGCGGGGTTCGGAATGTTCGGCAGTGCCGCGCGTGCATAGAGGCCTGCCGCGCTCGTCATGAAGTCGAAGCAGAACCAGAACACGATCGAAAGCAGAATCCCTCGCTGCGCCGTCTTGCCATCCTTCGCCGCGTAGCACCGTTGATGGAACGCCGGGTCGACGAGCGTCCAGAGAGCGATGAAGAACCAGACAAGGATGTACTGCCACGAGTTCCCCCCGTGCCAGGTGAGATGCAGTGGGGGGACATTCCGCTCGATGAACCCCAGGCCTCCGAACTTCGAATACGCGAACGGCAGGATCATCGCGAACCCCAGGAACATCATCACAAATTCGAACGCGTTTGCCCAGATATCCGATCGAAACCCTCCCCAATAGAGGTAACAGACCGTCAAAATCGTCGTCACGAGAACGCTGGTGGCGAGATCGACTCCGAACACAAGCTGCGCGAGGAGGCCGAGCATCAAAACATAAGCAGCGGGAGTCACCAGAACGAACGTGAGTACGCCGCCGAGCATCGCCGTCCGCTTATCGTATGACGCTTCAAGTTTATCGGGAATTGTAACGTGGTTCGTCGCACGAACCCTCTTCGCGAGGAACAGGGCGAAGAGGAGCGCAAAGAGGTAGTACGGAACGCCGAAGACGACCCAGTTGGAGATCCCGTACTTGTAGGAGAACTCGCCTACTCCGAGAATACCGCCGTACCACGTCGATACCAGCGTCGCAACGAACATTGGCAGCGTGATCGTCCTGCCGGCGAGGAGGTAGTCATCGGAGGCCTCCTTCGGCCTGCGGGCAGCCCGGAAGCCGATAACGACGACGGCCGCAAAATAGAGGATGATGAGAAGTGAGTCGATGAGGCTGAAATGGACCATCATCGGCCAGCTCAGGGGCGGGCAGAGAGTTTGAAGAGGAGCAGATGGCCTTTCTTGACCTTGATCGTGACGGGGCTCGCGAGCACGATGTTGCTGGTTCCTTCCCTGACGCCGAGCTCGAGCGTCTCGTCTTCCAGCGCGTAGCGAAGACCGGCGGTGGTGATTCCCTCGCAGCGGTTGAGCGGAATCAGCGACACGACATCTCCGCGTCTCGCCTCGACGGTCAGCTCCTTGCCGACGTACATCATCTCGCCCAAATCATCGACAAAGCGCACGAGGGCATCGGGATAGAACTTCGGGAGGACGCCCAGATTTCCTACCGTGTGGTCCAGGCGCTTGCCTGAAGCACCGACCACAGTGATATGATCGTACTTCTGCTTGACGGTCCAGGAGATCGCCTTTTCCAGATCGGTGGTCTCATCGTCCGTGTCCTCGTATGTCGGGACCCTCTGGAACTTCACCAGTGCTTCGGCATGGACCGAGTCAAGGTCGCCGACGATCGCGTCCGGCCTGATCCCGAACTTGAGGGCCGTGTTCGTCCCCCCATCTGCACAAACGACGACGTCCGCCTGTTTCGACAACGATTGGAGGAGCTGCTTCCTGGGCGGCTCGCCGTTCGCTATGATGAGCGCTCGTTTCATCATTGTCTCGGGGGTGAAGAATCGATGCCTCCTCCGTGAGCCCATATTACAAATCAATTCGTAGAGAGGCAAAGGCGTTCCTCTCTGCGGCAGGATAGAACTGGTCGCTTTCACCGTTGCTTGCGTAGATGGCGTTGAAGAGGTTGTTCACCTGTACGCGCAGCTCCAAATGTCGAAGCGACGCGATAACCGGCAGTCTGTACGCAAACCAGGCATTCACAACGGTGTAAGCGTCCACCGTGCGATTTGGATCCTCGATCCCTTTTCCGGGATTTTGGAAATTGTCCGTATAGAATTTTCCGACGTGCTGGAGGGAAAGAGAGAGCGTGAGCTTCTCCGTCCGGTACGTTGCGCGGGCGTTGGCGAGGAAATCCGGAAATCCAGCGATGCTGTTCCCGTCGAGCGATATGGGCGTCGATCCGTTGTACACAGCGTACTTCTCCAACCGGTTCCTGCTGAACGTTGCGTTCCCCTGGAGCTCAAAGCCCTCGAGAGGCCGCGCAGCCGCCGTCAATTCAATCCCTTGGTGCAGGGTTCTGTCCGCATTCCCCGTGACTGGAATCCCGAAACGATCCAGCTGCCCCTGTTTGATGATCTCGTCTTTGAAACTCATATAGAACAGGTTCGCCGTCACGTGTAAGTCTTTGTCGACATACCCGCCTCCGAGCTCGATGTCGATCAGAGCCTCGGGTTTCACCAGCGGATCCGAGAAATCATAAGCGCCGTTTGGGAGGGTCTTGAATTGCGGCGTGACTGGTCCCCAGGATGCCGGCGTGCTCGCTTCCCCCGCGTTGTACAGGTTCGTCAGCCTCGGCTCGCGGGACGTCCGGGAGATCTCGGTGTAGACGTTGATCTTTTCGTTGATGTTGTAATTGAGTCCGATGCGTGGGTTGAGAAAGTGATACGGGACGGAGAAATTTGTGTTCAAGTACTTCTCATCATAGAGCCGGTAGCGATTGTATACATATTGAAGATCGGCCTGCAGCGTGAGGTCGGGTCGAAGGTTATACAGCTCGTGGGCGTACAGCGAGATGATGTCTTTCCCTCCCCGATACTCGTAGTAATGGTAGTCTGGTGTAACACCCACCGGCATGTTCTCTCCCCAGCGCAGCGCGCCCCAGTGCAGCGACCTGTGGATCCGGAACTCCGCACCCACCGTCAGCTGCCCGGCGTCGTGCTGGATGCTCGCCCGCGGCAACCAGCCGTACTGAACATTGCTCACCCACGCGCGTATCAAGGCTCCGGGGATGTAGAGCGTATCCGGATCGCCCGCGACGGCAAACCCGTTGCTCGGGGTGATGCGAAAGTACGAGTACGGGGCCCAGGATCCATCGTAGTCAAAGAAACCGTCCCCCGTCACGAGAAAGAGGGCGTTGTTCAGTGTGAGCTTATGGCTCAGGCGCCACTCATGCAGGATCTCGCAGTGAGGTTGACTGAAGTTTTCGATCTCCTCAGGCCTGGCGATCGGGTTCTGCCTTCGTACGTCTGAATTGGATGAGTAGGCATCCCCCTTGGCAATGCCGTAGTAAGCGAGATGATCTGCAACTGGCCCGCCGTAGAAGTTGAACTGCGTCGTCATTGTTTCGTCATAACGGACGGCCCCCAGGAAGTAGCTGGAGAAATCTGTCCACGACTTCTCCCGGTAGCCATCGCTCTGGATCCGGGAAAGCCGGCCGTAGAGCTGGTACTTCTCGCCGACAAGCCCGGAATTGATCGCAACGGAGTACTTACGGGTGTTGTAAGTCCCGTAGCCGGAAGAGAAACTGATGCCGGGCGTTTTCGAGTAGCTTGAGGTAATGATGTTCACCGATCCGCCGATGGCGGGTGGCCCGTAGAAAGCAGACCCCGCGCCCCGCTGGACCTGAATATCCTGAAGGTTCGCCGCAAGGTCCGGAAAATCAAGCCAATAGACGTCGTGATCCTCGGGATCATTTTGCGGGATGCCGTTAATCATGACCGAGATTCGCCGCTGATCGAACCCCCGGATGTTCAGATAGTTGTAGCCGATCCCGTTGCCGTTTTCCGAATAGAACGTGGTCGACGGGAGCTCTGAGAGGAGCGCCGGGATATCCTGCGTGGAATAACGGTCGGCCAGCTCACGCGCCGTCAGCGTTGCGAACGCTACGGGGTTCTGGCGCTCCCGCGCGCGTGTTGCCGAGACGATGATCGTCTGCCCTGGCAGAACGGTCGGCTCCATGCCGATCGCGAGCGTGATGGTCTTGCCCGCGGTGATCGACACTGCGAGCGTTTTTGGCCTGTACCCGATATAGGTTACCCTCAGCACATATGATCCGGCTGGAATTTGACGAAGCTGAAACATCCCGTCCTCCCCGGCGTTAACACCGAACGACGTGCCCTGCACCAGGACGTTCGCCGCGGCCAACGGATGGTTGGTTTCCCCGTCGAACACTCTTCCTTCGATGCTGCCTGTCTCCTGCGCGTACAGAGAGCAGGAAAAAGCCATCAGTACAGCGAATGTGAAAAACCATCTCATACCATACTCCTCCTCAGACAAACAAATGAAAAAGCCGCTTTCCGCCTGGGGGTGAGGGCGAAAAACGGCTTCGATGGTCGAACCAAGTTTCCGTTTTCCTTCGCTGGTATTACCCAGTTCAGGTTCGGAGGGTTTCCTCTCAGCCCTCCCGCCCCGAGAAGCTGGAACGGGATGCACCCCTAACGGAACTATCAAGAGTCTCTGTGAAAAAGAACTGATCAAATATACGACAAGGCGCAACCGTTGTCAAGCAGGCCTGTAGCCTACGACATTTCGATCGGGCTTTCCCTTGCCTGCTATTCATTTTTTCTCTATTTTCTGCAGCATTCTAAAGCGATCACTTTCACGGCACGCTGCCGCTTGATCTGACATTCGAATGAGTCTCCGGGCCGAACACATTCATTTCAGCTATCCGAATCTACCTGTGCTCCGCGATGTCTCGTTCGAGCTCCAAAAGGGTGATTTTCTCAGTCTGCTTGGCCCGAACGGTTCAGGTAAGTCGACCCTCCTTCGTTTACTCGATCGCATTCTCCTGCCTCAGCAAGGAACCATCACGCTTCAGGATCGCCCGCTGCACCAGTTCAGTCGAAAAGAGATCGCCCGGATCATTGCGTACGTTCCACAGGATACTCTCTGGGTTTTTCCCTTCACGGTCCTCGAGGTGGTCCTCATGGGCCGTTCCCCGTACGTCGGACGCTCCGGCTTCGAGAGCTGGCACGATCTCGATGTCACGTGGCAGATGATGAAGCTGACGCAGATCGACCATCTGGCGGAGAAGTCCATCACGGCAATCTCAGGTGGCGAGCGCCAACGGGTCCTGATCGCTCGCGCGCTCAGCCAGCAGCCCCAGATCCTGCTCCTCGATGAGCCCAACGCCCATCTTGATATCTGCCATCAGGTTGAGATCTTTCAAATCCTGCGCGATCAGAATGAGCGGCAGGGGTTGACGATCGTCTCCGTTTCCCACGATCTGAATCTCGCCGCTGCCTTCAGCAGGAACGTGATGCTTCTTGCACAGGAAGGCCAAGATCGGCGCGGCTCCACGATCGTCTCGCTCGGCACGCCGGCAGAAGTCTTGACGGAATCGAACATCGAGCGCGTATTTCGGACACCGGTAGTGGTCGACCAACACCCACGATCCCCCTCCCCGCGCATCTCCCTCGTCCTCTCAGGTTTAGAGAAGGAAGAGATACGTGATCCCAAGGATCGTTGAATCAACGACGGAGGCACCCAGGTGCTTCCCCATTGGTGCTTGACATATGCCATTTAAACGGCGTCAGGTTCGAGAAAAAGTCCTGCAAGCTCTTTATGCCTACGAGCTTTCGCACGAGCCTCCGGAGTCCATCATCGAGAACATCATCTCGGGACTCCAGAAGGAGCAGGAGGTCTTCGACCTTGCCAAGTCTCTTTTCCTGAAGGTCATCCAGGAGCGTGAGGAACTCGACACGCTCATCAAGGGCAGGGTCGCAAACTGGGAGTTCAGTCGGCTGGCGGTCATCGACAAGATCGTGCTCCGAATCTCGATCTGCGAGCTCCTGTATTTCGAGGATATCCCGCCCAAGGTATCGATCAATGAAGCGATCGAGATCGCGCGCCGCTTCAGCACGGAGAAAAGCGACAAGTTTGTGAACGGAGTCTTGGATTCCATCCTCGACGACTTGAGAAAGAACGGCCGGCTGAAGAAAACCGGACGCGGGCTCCTCGAGACCTCCGCGAAGAAAAAACCCTCTTGAGCGAATCACAAGGCATCTTGGTTCCTCCTCCCGCCACCTCACCCGATGCTCCGGCAAGGCCCTACTCTCGCGGTAGGATCTTTGCCTGGACATTATTCGACTTCGCAAACACAGCGTATTCGGTCATCATCGTTACTGTTATCTTCTCGACGTATTTCACCAAACTCGTCGCTGGGGGGCGGATCTGGCTTTGGGGGCTCACGGTCAGTCTCTCCATGATTCTTGCGGCGCTGATCGCTCCCCCGCTGGGCGCGGCAGCCGATTATTCACACAACAAGAAGCTCTTTCTCCTCTTCTTCACGCTTGCGAGCATCATCTGCACAGCGCTGATGTTCTTTGTGCATGCAGGGATGATTCTGCTCGGCATGGTGCTCTTCATCGTCGCTAATGTCGGATTCGAAGGTGGGATCGTCTTCTATGACGCGTTCCTCCCCAGCATTACGTCGCGTCGTTCCTACGGCAGGGTATCGGGATATGGATTCGCGATGGGCTACCTCGGAGCCCTGGCCATCCTTTTCGTCGTCGATCTCATGTTGCCGGACTCGCTTGCACCTGACTACGTCTTTTACATCCGCCTATCCTTTGTCACTGCCGCCGCCTTCTTTCTGGTGTTCTCTCTTCCGATGTTTCTTTGGGTGCCCGAACCGACAAGCTTGAAGGAAAAACGCTCAGGCTTCATCCGTGCCGGTTTTCAGCAGGCAAACAGGACGCTACGAGCTATTTTCATAGAGAAGCGGCATCCCTCGGTGAGCCGATTCCTCGTCGCATTCTTCATCTACAACGATGCTATTCTTACGATCATTGCCTTTGCCGCGATCTTCGCGAAGGGCATGCTCCAGATGAGCGACAAGGAGACCATCGCTTTCTTCGCGGTCGTGCAGACGAGCGCGGTCCTGGGTTCCTTCGTCTTTGGTTTTGTCACGGACAAGATCGGACCGAAGAAAACCATCTCCATTACGCTTCTTCTGTGGCTCTCCATCACCATCGGAGCCTATTTTGTGACAACGATCGCGGCATTTTATGTGGTCGCGATGGGAGCAGGGGCGGCAATCGGCTCTTCCCAGTCAGCCAGCCGCAGCCTGATGGCGTTGCTGACGCCGAAGGAGCGGGAAGCGGAGTTCTTCGGTTTCTATGACGGCCTGTGCGGTAAGGCATCCGCAGTCATCGGACCGTTCCTCTACGGCATCGTTGCAGACCTCACAAACCAGCGCATCGCCGTTCTCTTCGTCGGTCTCTTCTTTTTGGTCGGCCTTATCATTCTCCAAGGTGTGGCCGAGCCTGAGCATCAACGCTCGACGGCCGCAACGACTTAACTCGCCTTGCAACTCAACGGCAACTCATGTAATTTGAAGCGCCGTCATTTTGTGGAGGAATCTTCTCATGCGCCGAATTTCCGTGCTTCTTGTTCCATTCCTACTCCTGCTCTCGGCATGTCAACAAAAGGAGAGCGAGACAACGACGAGCGGACACCTGTACGTTCTCATCACCGAGTCCGGTGCTCCGGCGTTGATCGAAGAGGTCAATCAATTCCTGAGCGCCTATCGTGAACAGGGAGCCCACATCACCTACTCGGTCGTCCCCTCCGAAGAAGCCGTGCGTCAGTTCGTCAACGACACGGTCCGGTGTATCTTCTCCATCAGAACCCTCACGGCGGAGGAGCGACAGCACGTCGAAAGCACCTCCAAATTCGACCTGACCGAGGTTTTGGTGGCGTACGACGCCGTTGTGGCTGTCGTCGATCGGAAGAATCCCGTCAATCAAATTACCGTCGAGGAGATTCGCGATATCCTCACCGGAAAGATCACACGCTGGGAACAGCTTTCGCACCGCGCGACGATGAGGGGGCGAATCGAGGTCCTGTACCCGGATTCCTCCGACGTCTCATGGTATCTCGCACGTCATGTCTTGCGGGGCCAGGAGCTTCGCAAGGATCTCTCGTTCACCCGCTCGAGCCTCCAGACGCTGAATTCCGTCGCCGGGCAACGATCGTCGATCGGATTCGTCGGCGGCAGCTGGATTGATTCGGTGAACGCTGCCGTTAAGGTGCTGAAGGTGGGTGAAGCGGTGCAGCCGGCTGATACAAGCTTCGCCGTCCCGACGGAAGCTCTGGGCAAGTTCTTCTCACCGCATCCCGCATACATTTACCAACGCTATTACCCGTTGAGGGGGGTGGTCTACTTGTACGCCCGTGCGCCGCTCGAGAGCCTTGCTTCAGGGTTTGGGTTCTTCGTCGCGGGCAACGAGGGCCAACGCCTTTTTCTTACAAAAGGGCTGGTGCCTGGAACGCGAGAGATTCGACTCAGAGTCCCCGGGGTGCCGGAGGAGTGAAGTGGGCACACTCCCCGAACCTCTCATCAGGCGAAAAAAGAAAATCCCGCTGCAGGTTCGCAGCGGGATTTTCTTATGCAGGATGAGTCCGTTTCTCAGAATTCCTGGCCGAGAGAAAAGTAATAGACGGGGCTGGAGAAGCTCGAGCCGGTGAATCTCCACGCCATATCGATTCGAAGCGGGAATCCAAAGAAGATCACCCTCGCTCCAAAGCCCGTGCCGACCAGCAGGTCTTTCGGCATGATCCCACTGCTCGTCGACTGAAATGGGCGCCACGCCTTCGTATTGCTCCACGCCGAACCCACGTCTACAAACGCCGCCCCGAGGATATTCTGGAAGCCGATGGGAAGCGCACCGAGGATGAAATACCGGACCAGGGGGAAGCGAAACTCGAAGTTGGCGATGCCGAATCGCGTCCCGTTCAGGGCATTGTAGTCGTAGCCTCGCACGGGCAGAACGGGCGTCAGAAAGGCGTAATCTTCGACATTGACAATCGGGATCGCCCCGTCGTGAGCAAACCGGCGGTTGATCCAACCATCCGTTCCACCGATGAAGAAGTTCTGGCGATCCTTGCCGTTGCTCAGCCCCCCTGCGAACCGCATCACGAAGATGAAATCCCGAAATAACCTGTTGTAGTCGCGGTAATCGAAGGTGAACGTCTGCAGATCGAGGGACTCGTTATTGAACTTGGCGCTCCCGTAAAAAGTGAAATCGAAGCGGGAGCCGTTGTTCGGAGCGAACCATCCTCCTTGCCAGAGCGAGTTATCGTTCACGTAGCTCACCAGGGGCAAGATCAACGATCGCTGTTGTGACGGCTCCGCCGGGTTGTCCAGGTTATCGCGCGAGAGGTTCAACCAGTTCAGGTTGAAATCGATTCTGTTGAACCGATCGATCGGGTACGATGCCATGACCCCCAGTGCCCAGGTTCGGAATCGGTATAGATACGTATAGCCGTATGCGTCGCTCAGATAGAGGAATCGCGCGCTGTGAAATCCCTGGAAGCCGTAGTCGATGCGGTTCGGCAGATAGTAATAGGCCAGACCGTAATCGCTGTTCTTGAGATCGAGCAGAAGGTTCGTCTGAAAAATAATCTGGTGATCCCCCAGCATGTCGCTGAAGGCCATCAGGGTGGATCCCTCGACGCCGTAGAACGTATTGTACGCCGCCGCGCCATAGACGAGGTCGGGCGTGAAGTTAAGCTTGTATTTGCGCGGAACGTAGTTTCCTTCGGCATCGCGGTTGTTCGCGACGTCGAACCGGGACGCCAGCTTCGGTTTCGCGATCGTGTCCCGCATGGCCTCAGGCGAGAAGACGTAGTTCTTGAGATCAATTTTCGTCGCGGCCTGATACTTCGATGACTGACTCGTCGTATCGGGAACGACGATAATGTTGTCGCGCACGAGAAGCGTGTCCGGGGAAGAGGCCTTCGGCATGACTTCGTGCGGCATCTCCTCGCGGGGAAGCTCAAACTTCCGCTTGAAATACTCCGTCGGCTCGAGTTGGGCGACGTTCAGCCGGCGCTCAAGAGGTGCCCGCATGAGAAAAATGTCGAAGCCGGCCTTATGGAGCGATGCGAAGACCAGCTTGGAACCGTCCTGAGAGATCGTAAGCTGGTAGATGCCGGAGAGAGAATTGGTGATGGCCCGGTCATCCCCCGTCTGCAGATCGCGCTCGTAAATGTTGTTGATCCCATTGCGGTCTGAAATATAGAGGAGCCTCTTTCCGTCCGGCGAGAACACGGGCGATGTTTCATCACTATTGGGATAATCGGTGACCCGCCGCATCGTGCGCGTCTCCACGTCGATTGCGTACAGGTCGAGCTGACTGTAGTCCATCCTGGAGATCCTGAAGCCGGGCGGGATTTTCGCTGCTGATGTGAAGTCCCTCCGATCCGAAGAGAAATAGATCGTCCTGCTGTCCGGCGCGAACACCGGATCAGAGTCCGTGAAGATGTCGTCGGTCAGATTCGTCAGCTTCTTGGTCTCGAGGTCATAGAGGTAGATATCCGACTGGGGGGCTTTCACGCCCACGAAGGCGAGCTCCTTGCCGTCCGGCGACCAATCCACGGAAAATATGCCGTCAAGCTCGAACTCGATTTTCTCGCTGTCGCCGGAGTTCACATCAACCAGGTAGATCGCATCATGCGCGCCAGCTTTGACCGCAAGCGCGATCTGCTTGCCGTCCGGTGACCAGGCGATGCGGGGCGTCAAAAGGTGCAGCTCCTCGAAATCGTTCGTCCGCTGGCCGCTGATCAGTTTGTCGAGGATCTGTCCGTCTATGGCGGACATGAGGAATACGTCGAAATAATCATTCCGGTCGGAGATGAAGGCGATCTTGTCCCCCTGCGGCGAAATCGAGGGGCTTGTGTTGTAGAAATTGCCGTCCTTCGTGTGATCCGTCAAGCGGCGGGCGAAATCGACCGGCTCCTCCCGCTTGGCAATGTCCGGCCAGTACATCACCTTCTGCTCTTTTTGCCAGCGCTCCGACAGCTCCTTGACCGACAGCCCGATGGTACTCTTGAAACCCTGCTCGAGGTTCCGCACGCCGCGCAGGCGGTTCATGATCTCGCCGATCTTCTGCTCCCCGTATTTGTTCGCAATATAGTACCACACCGACTGGCCGCCGCGATAAGCAAAGTACCCGCTGAGATAGTCGATGGGGGGGAGGTAGTTCTGGATCGTGGCGTCGCGAATGAACATGTCGGAGTTCGTGTCCCACCCGAGCGAGGCGTATTCGGCCAATCCCTCGTTCATCCAGATCGGGATCATGAAGGGTGACCGGCTCGCTATCAGCGACTGGATCGACCCCCCATAGAACATATCGTTCAGCACGGCGTGAACGAGCTCGTGGTGGATGACGTGACGGAACTGGCCGTAGCTCCCTTCAAATGGAATAACGACCCGATTTTTGAAGAGCTCCGTGACGCCGCCAATCCCCTCCTCAAGGTATTCACCGACGACGTTGGTCTGCTGGAACTCGTTGTGCGAGTTGTAGACGACGATCGGAACGCGGTTGGTGATCTCGTACCGAAGCAGCTTGCTAATGGAGGTGTACGCGTCCTCCGCCGCGTCAGCGGTAAATTCAGCCAGCTCGTACCCGTCCTGAGAGAAGTAGATGTCGAAATGGTTGGTCTGGATGTACTCCCACTCAAACCGTTTGTACTGTACCTTGTTTTTGCCGAACGCCACACCCGTGTTCTGGCTCAACGCGAGGCCTGTCGCAAGCAACAAAAGTACGGCCACCAGCAAGAGTCTTCTCATGCTCGTCCCCTCTCTAAAATAACCAAACCTTCCACTTCCTCTCAAAGTGTAGACAAAAAGCGTGGAAAAATCAACTCAGACTCTTCCCTCTTACCCGCAGAACAATGCCAAGCGACGACCAGTTTCCGGATCGTCAACGATGCCGCTTCCGACGTTTCGGCTCAACTTCAACGTCCGTGACGACCGCAAAATCGATCTCTCGCTCTTCCGGATTGACGCGGATCACCCGCACTTTGACGAGATCTCCGAGCCGATATTGCTTCCCCGTCCTGCGACCGATGAGAGCGTATTTCTTCTCATCGTAGGTGTAGTAATCGTCCTGCAGGTCCCGGACATGAATCATACCTTCCACGAGGAGGTCTTGGATCTCCACGAAGATCCCGAAGCGCGCGACACCCGAGATCACGCCGTCGAATTCATCGCCGACGTGCCGTTTCATGAACTCCACCTGCATCACCTTGACTGCTGCACGCTCCGCCTCCATCGCAACTCGTTCCATCACCGATGATTGCTTGGCGACGTACGGGAGGTGGCTCGCGATTTCCTCCCGCCGCTTGAGGGGCGCGGACCCCGCATATTCCTTCAACAAACGGTGAACGACA
This sequence comes from uncultured Ignavibacteriaceae bacterium, assembly GCA_964480945.1. Lineage (GTDB taxonomy): Bacteria > Bacteroidota > Ignavibacteria > UBA10030 > UBA10030 > VGWB01. The sequence goes on from CAYZRX010000052.1 coordinate 15,167, forward strand.
AGATCCGGATACCGCCGGATCGGCGAAGTAAAATGCGAGTAGTACTCGAATCCCAGGCCGTAGTGACCGATGTTCTGCTCGGAATACACGGCTTTTGCCATCGCCCGCAACGCCACCTCATTGATGACGTTCTCGACGTCGGTCCCATGCACCTGATCCAGCAGCTTCTGCAGGTCGTTGGATCGAACGCCTCCGTCGAAATGGAGCTTGTAGCCGAACTGCTGGACAAAGGCCGCCAGCTCACGGATCCGGTCAGGATCGGGAGCATCATGAATTCGATAGAGGAACGGCTTTCGATGATCCTCCTTCTTTGCGAGGCCGACGTGTTTCGCGATCACCTGATTGGCGAGGAGCATGAATTCCTCCACCAGGCGATGACTCTTCAGCCTGACCTTCTTGACGATCTCGATCGGCTTTCCCTCCTCGTCGAACCGGAACTTTGCTTCCGAGGTCTCGAAGTCGACGCTCCCTTCCTTCATGCGCTTACTCTTCAGCGCGGCGCTGAGAGTCCACATTCGTCCCAGTATCTCAAGGATTGTCTTGCTCGGCGGGTCGTTGGACACCTCATCACTATCGGCGTCCAGGATTCTCTCGACCTCCTCATAGGTGAACCGCCGCGCGCTGGAGATAACGGTCTCGCGAATCTCGTAGTCTCTCACCAGGCCTTTGGGCGACACCGTCATGAAGACGGAATACGCCAGACGATCTTCCCGGGGCCGAAGACTGCAGAGGATGTTCGAAAGCCTCTCGGGAAGCATCGGGATGACGGCATGAGGAAAGTAGACGCTCGTCCCGCGCTTCAGCGCTTCCTTGTCGATCTCGCCTCCCTCCTTGACGTAAAAGGAGACGTCGGCTATATGGACTCCAAGGCGCATCGTTCCATCCGGCAGCTCCTGGAGGGAGACGGCATCGTCGAAGTCTTTTGCATCATCCGGATCGATCGTGAAGCAAATCTCCTTTCGAAAATCCAGACGCCTGCGGATTTCTGCTTCCGGGATTCGATCAGAAATAAGGTCAAGTTCTTTGAGCACGGCCGGGGGAAATTCGCCCGGGAGCCGAAACTCGCGGATCACCGACTTCATCTCGGCCGTAACGTCGCCCGCCCTTCCGAGCACCTCGACGATCCTCCCCTCCGGATTGAGATGCCCCACGCCCCACGATTCTATCTGGACCACAACCTTGTCCCCGGGAGTGGCCTTGTTGAGATGCTCCTTTGCCACAAACACGTCGCGGGCAATCTTCCGCTCGTCCGGGATCACGATGTGGAAGTGCCGGCTCTTCTCGAGCGTTCCAACCACATCCATTCTCCCGCGTTCCAGGATCCTGACGATCTCTCCCTCTCGCCGGGCGACTTCCCCTCCTCGACCCGACGCCTGAGGAAACAAGGAGACCTCAACCCTGTCTCCCTGGACTGCCATCCCGCGATAGCGAGGCGGAATAAAGATTTCCTCGTTCAGCTCCTCAACCGTCACGAAACCGAATCCCTGCGGGGTAGTGTGGTACACACCCGACAAGATCTGTGGTATCTCGAGGTGTCCAAACCGTCCGCCTTTCACCCTTCTGATCTTATTCATGTCCTGCAATGACCGCAGCGCCTGTTTGAACACCTGATAGTCAGAGGTGCTGCGCACGCTCAACCTTCGGGCTAGCTCTTTTGCGTGGAAGAGTTGGTTGGGGTATCGGGCGAGAAACGATACTATTTTGTCTGAGATGTGTTCGATGATGTTTCCTCTCTGCTGTTTTCTTTCACGGACACAAAAAAGTTCAACAGCGTCCCGTGAGCTAAAAAATGATTTTATAGAGCAGGCGTATTCCTTTGGACTCGCGTCGTTGGTCTACGCTTTCGACCCCCTCGACGCGCCGCTCCGCCTCGAGTACCAGGTTGCGCCACTTCTCCGAGCCGAGGATACTGCTCATCGGAAGCTGGATGCTCACGTTTGCATTATTGATGTCGTTGAGCACCCGCCCGCCGAGACGGAAAATGGCGTCTCCCAGTTCGCCTGTCAGCCTCACATCGGCGGATTCCTGGAAGCTCCCTCCATAGTATAGCACATCGACGGAGCGGATGATCCCAAACTCCTTGCGCAGCAGATCCGTCAACGGCCCGGAGAGGACGGACGACGTGAGCCCGCCGAGAACGTTGCTGCTGGCCAAGGCGAGCCGATCCTGCTGTGTCAGTTCGTCTCGAAACGAACCGGTAATGAGAAACGCGATCGCATCTCCCTCAACATCTCCCGTGGTCTCCGGAATAAGATTATCGAACTGATCGTACCGCTCGAGCTCGGTTTTGACCTTCGGCTGCTCACGCGTCCCGGTGATGTCCAGCTTGACGATGACCTTCTGCCCAAGCCCCTGCGTGGCGCTCGAGGACGAGGCGCCACCGACAGCCCGCGTTGAACTGGAGGTCGTATCCAGCGTCCCCCGGTAGTATCCTTCGTATGTCGCAACGACATCGAGCTCCGGGTTCAAGGGGTCGCCCGTGAACCGCAATTTGCCCGATGCATCAAGTTTCTTGATGTTGTTGTAGTACGATCCGCTCCCGAGCTCCACTTCGCCTGTCAATCGTACTTCATTTCCGTCCTTCCGGAAGATGGTTTTCCCTTTCAGAATGGCGAACAGTTCTTCGTTCGTGAGGTTCGTGAAAATAAACCGCACCTGCGTCAGGCCCTGGGTCTCCATGACGAGATTGTACGCAATGTTGTCCAAAAAGGATCCGCGGGCCGATGCCTGGCTAACTTGGGAAGAACGTGCAACCACGGGAGGCTGGTGATAGTCACTCGGCCGTTCTTTGCCAGGCCGGTAGCCATCTGCCGAGCTCGCCCCGGTCTCCGGTTCTCCGTTCCCGCGACCCGCTGCACTGACATCGTCGATAACCCTGACCGGGATGGTGCTGCTCGGGAGGCTCTGGGCCTGACGGGTCGGCGGCAGCGTCAGATTCGCATTCTTGACGTACAAGTTTCCCGAGACGTACGAGCGCGAAGGGGTCCCCTTCCACAGCACACCGTCCGAGCCGGTCGCAACGAAGAGGTCGCCGTACAGACTCTGCCCAGGCCGACGGGCGGACTCTTTCATCACCAGCAGTTGCCCGTTGGCGGCAATGTCAAAGTCTTTGATCTGAATCCCCTCAAGGGTGAAAGTCCCGGAGAGAGCCATCCTCCCATCCGGTCGATCCTCCTGGACATTTCGAATGGCAACATCTTGCAGAGCGATCCGTTGTCCGGAAGGGACGAGCTTTCCCTCGACGAGGTACGTCAGGCCGAGCGGCTTGAACAGGAAGCGCGCGTTTTCAATCGATAACGAGCCTTCGTACAGCGGCGAATTGACAGTTCCCCCCATCCGCAGGTCGCAAACCAGGGTGCCGCTGAGATTGCCGAGCTGGGCAAGGAATGGGTTCAGGAACTCCAGCCGGAAGTTGGTCGAGTGAATGTCCAGGTTCATCTCACCTGCGAGCTCCGCCTCCGAGGCACTTCGCGACGACAGGTTGTAGGGGACGGTCCCGGAGATCAGCAGGTCGGGTTGAAGTGACGGCTCGTCAGATCGGCTGCGAAACTCTGTCATGACATGGAGCATGCGTTCTGCGTACGACCACCTCGCGAGGATTTCACCGAATGAGGTGTTCTCGTACCGCACCCCCTTCGCATTGAGCTCAAACGAGAACGTAGGGTCCTCAATACTCCCCTTGAACGCGGCGGCAGCATTGACCGTACCGTCAAAGATCGCGCCCGATTCGCCCAGTGCAAGACCGGGGTCAATCTTCGGGAGATCGTTGAGAAGGAGGTTCTTCACCGACACCGTGAGGTCGGACACTCCTCCGGGGTCGAAGAGGCCCGCTGCACTCACTTCTTCCGCTTCGTGACGCAGCCGGAGATCCGCAATTTCCAACCCGTCACTGCCGAGCCTTAATCGGACAGGGTTGATATTCTCGAAAGCGTAGGTGCTGAAATCAGCCTTCAGCCGGCGGAGGTCGAAGCTCACGAGTCCCGAGTCAGCGCGTGACGTTCCCTCCGCATCGATCGCGATCAGCGAATCCAGCAGCACGGCAATGCGAAAGTCGCTCACGTCTCCCTTCATCTTGAGATCCGCGACGAGACCTGAGCTGTGCAGAGAGTTGATGTTGAAATATCTTGCCTGCAGACCCACGGAGGCGGAGAGCGAATCCATCACCAATGCTTGAGCGAGCCCTCCGAGCTCAAAGGAGAGCACGGCATCCTGGAATTCCATGCGGAGCCTCTGACCGGCGAGGTCAAGCCGTTCCACCGAGACCTCTCCGCTCAAATGGCTTCCCTCCGTCGAGGTCCTCACTCGTCCGTTCAGGCTGAAACTCCCGTAGAGCCCCGTGCGCAGGACGACGCCGAGAGGATAGCAGTCCTTCACATGAAGTTTGACTTCGGCATCCAAGGGCTCCTTCTGGTCCTTTGCGGTTGGTCGAAAATCAGCGACGACGGTTTGGGCGGGCGAGGAAGGCCGGAGAGAATCCAGCGTGCTTAGTCGATAGCGGATGGTCTGGCCGAGAAGTGTCGTCGCGTTCGTGATCGTCGAGAGGAGCGTCGCGGGGGCAAACGTACCCTCGACGTCGAGATCTGCGGGGTCGGACGTAAAGTGCAGCCACTGACGCGCTCGGTCCGTCGTGTTCAGACGAATCGTCAGTCCCCCGCCCTCAAAATTCACCGTATCAAAGGAGGACTGGAAGAAATTCACGCCGAACTCTCCGCGCAGAGCGTCCAGCCGTAGACCTGTTCCTTGAGCGTGAAGATCGAATGATAAATCGCTCGTTTGCTGTTTGCGGCGCGTGATCTCCGCCAGGTTCAGTGAGTTGACCCGCCCGTTGATCTCGTACGATACGGAATCATTGACGCCAATCGTCATCTTGCCGCTAAGGTCCAACCTGGTCGAGCTCGCGCGGACCGCTACCCGCGTGCGAACCGTTCGATCAGCAATGTCCGTCACGATGACCGACCGACCCAGGGGCAATCCATAAAACTCCGATGAATCGACCTCGACACGAACGACCGCCGTGAGATCCTTCAGCCGGGTGCCGCTCCCCTTGATGGACGCCGTCCCGTTTAGACTGCTCGCCAGGAGCGTGTCGCCCGCCAGGGGAGCCATGTTGAAGTCGCGGGTATTCAGCGTTCCTTCATAGGAGAGGCCGCCGTGTTGAGCGTCGATCTGCGCGTCAACATCGACTCTCCCTACGTCAGATATGCTCGCCAACCGAGCCGTGAAGGCGGTGGGTCTTCCTTTGAACCCGAGGTCGTACTCGACCCGACCCAATGAGCCCAGGTTCGGGAGATGAAGTCCGGGGAGAAGTTCCGCAACATCCAGAAAATCCACGTTGTTCTTGGTGCAAGCAAGGTCGAGCTCAAGATCCCGGGGATGATCGAGATGGGAGAGACTCCCGGCCACATGAACGACGGAAAGAGAGGTTCGAACCGTGGCCTCGCGAACGCGCAACTGGCCAAATGCACCGTCGGCATCGACCTGGCCCGAGACGTCTTTGTCCAGGAAGCCAATGGCGGTGCCGACGAACGCCGTCAGCTCCCTGAGGTCGAGCTTCGCCACTTCCAAATGAAGGGAGACAGGAGAGCGTTGGAGGGCCCCCAAGCTGTCAATCTTCATGAGATTCGTTCGCTCGATCGCCGCGTCAACACGGAGATGCGACTTCTCCGTCGCGACTTCAAGTTTCTGCACCGACGTCGACGAAGGGTCCCACTTGAATTCGCCTCCCAGCTGTCGCAGCACAATATGCGGACGAGCCAGCTTGAAGGAGAGAGACCGTATCGAGGCCGAAATGCTGCCCGCACGAATAGTCGCCCCCGCGTCCAGTTCCAAGGAATCCAGGCGGATGTCGGCATAATCAACGATATCCGGCACCCTGGTATAATTGCTGTCACTCAATCGCCGCTCGATCCTCAGCGAATCGAGCAGAGTGAATCGGGCGTTTCTCACCTGCAATTGTCTGAGATCCACAACCCAAGGAGAGGGGGTCGTGTCCGCGCGGGCCGGCTTGATCAGTCGGGCGATATTCCAGGATCCACCGGCAGAGCGCACAAAGTTGAAGGTGGGATTGACGAGCGTGACACGCGTGAGAAAGATGTGCTTCGCGAGCAGGCTGAGAGGATCGTATCTCGCCTCCAGGCGCTCGATCGTTGCAAGGTTTTCACCCGACTCGCGCACCAGGACACTATCCACGTGAAAACCTGTGAAGAGATTTCCTTTCAATGCGCCAACGGAGATCTCGCCTCTGATGCCGGTGGACGCCGCCTCGATGAACTTGTCGCGGAGATACGACCGGAAGGCATTGGTCTGGGTGAAGCCGATAATGACGATCGCCGCAAACAATGCGATGACGCCGAGGTAATATGTCGTCCGAAAGAGCTTTTTCACAAGAGAGGAGTTCCTTCTGCAGAGAGCAGGAGAAGAAGGCGAGTCGTCAGTAACACCTCAACTGCGCGTCACCGCATGGGGAAGGACCATCTGAGCGATTTTTTGAATGATTCCCGTCGTCGAGCGATTGGGGAGATAGTCGATGGTGTGCACGGAGCCGCCGGCCGCTTCCACGACATCCCGCCCGACAATCTCTTCAGCTCGCCAATCAGCTCCCTTCACAAGAATATCCGGCACGACCGCGCGGATCAGTTCGTAGGGGGTCTCCTCCGCGAAAACGGAGACGAAATCAACGACCGCCAGCGCAGCAAGGATGACTGCCCGGTCTTCTTCTCCCACGATCGGGCGACCCTGTCCTTTCAGCTGGCGCACAGAGTCGTCAGCGTTCAACCCGACGATCAGAATGTCTCCAAGTGCTTTGGCCTTCGTCAAATAGTCAACATGCCCCCGGTGGAGAATGTCAAAGCAGCCGTTCGTAAAGACAACGCGCTTCCCCGCCCGCCGGAGCTCTTGGCGGATCTTGACCAATTCAGCCCGTGAGACAACGATGCCCATATCCCTTCTCACACGTGATCGATGCTCTTGAGTACCGTTTGCAGCAAAAGGTCTCGATCGATCGGGACGATCCCCGCCTCACCGCAAACCACTCCGCCGGCGAAGTTCGCCAAGCTCGATGCTTCCTTGATCGAAGCCCCCGCCGCCAGCGCCATTGTCAGCGTCGAAATGACCGTATCACCGGCGCCGGAAACATCGGCGATCTGGCGTGCTGCGGTGGGTACATGGGTGGCTTCCCCGCCACGCTCAAAAAGTGACATTCCGTTCTCTCCGAGCGTCAGTAACACGCTTTCGGGCTCTAGGCGTTCTATCAGCGTCCGGCCCGCCTGCTCCACACTCTGCTGATCGTGGAGGCGGACGCCCAGTGCTTCTTCCGTCTCCTTTCGATTCGGCTTGAAAACGGTCACCCGTTTGTATTCGAAGAAGTTATTGAATTTCGGATCGACGGTGATAGCTTTCCGACTCCGTAGGGCGATTTCAACCAGTTCGCGAATGAGGTTCTTGACGATGACGCCTTTGTTGTAATCCTCGATGATGATGGCATCCAGAGAGCCGATGTGACGTCGCAGGATATCAAGTACCTTCTCCTGGATATGCTCCCCGACATTCTCTTTGACTTCCTTGTCGACACGGACGACGTGCTGATGGTGGGCGATAACCCGCGTCTTGACTGTCGTGGGCCTCGCGGGATCGACGAGCACGCCCTCAAGCGGAAAACCGCCGTCTCGGGCGAGAGCTTGGAACGCCTTCCCCGCCTCGTCATTGCCGATGACGCCTACCATAATCGGAATTCCTCCCAGGGAGGCAACGTTGTTTGCCACATTTGCGGCCCCACCCAAGCGGGTTGATTCCGACTCAACCTCGACCACCGGAACCGGCGCCTCGGGGGAGATTCGAGCCACCGAGCCCCAGTAGTACCGATCAAGCATCAAATCCCCGACAACAGCTATCCGTTTGCCTGTAAAGGCGCCAAAGAGGGACCGGAGCCGATCTGGGTTAAGCGCCACCAAAAATATGCCTTTGTTTGTAGGTCGAATTTCTCACAAATATACCGACAAAACGACCGACAAGCAAGGTAGGCTGCAGTCAGAACTGGACGCGGACGGACAGAATACTCTGCAGTGGACAAAACGCGAGACTTTTGTGAGCGGGGAGGCGAAGCGGCGATTGAAAAGAGGCACCCTTCTTCGTATATTGGAGTTGTCCCCGCCATTGAAGCGGGGACTTCCATCATCGAGCGCTGCCCGGATGGCGAAACTGGCAGACGCGCTAGCTTCAGGAGCTAGTGGCCGCAAGGTCGTGCAGGTTCAAGTCCTGTTCCGGGCACAAAGACGATCGCCCGCCTTTCGGTGGGCGATTCGTCTTTTCGCTCACAGATTGACCATGACCCAAGTTGAGCAAGTCCCGTTGTATGGGACGAGCGAAATCCCGACGCTCTGTGTCGGGATCCTGTTCCGGGCACGAAGAAACCAAAACCACCCTTCCGGGTGGTTTTGTGTTTCTTGCGTCTCACTCGAAAACGACTTGGTAGTCCTGCCTGTCCCGCCGTTGTTTGGCGGGATTCCGGGCACTGGAAACAAAAGACCTCCTTCACGGAGGTCTTTTCGTTTCCACTCGTCATCGCAACTGGGCTTATGTCCTGTTGATCCCGTCACGATTCTTCGTGACGG
>CAYZRX010000052.1:23875-27768 GCA_964480945.1 uncultured Ignavibacteriaceae bacterium
TACAAAGAAAAACTCCCATGAAGGGAGTTTTTCTTTGTACCTATCATCGTAACCGAAATTCTATCCTGTTGAGTCCGGATGTTGTTAAACATCGGGACGGCTTCTTCGTTCCTGTACTCGGCCGGTCGAACGTGGTGAGAAGAGGGGGGGGGATCAATGGGGTGAAAGAAGGCGCCGATTCGACGACCTTACGAGGGGCCTGGAAGGGAAGACTTCTCTACGTTCTTCTGCGCGGCGGCTTCGTCTGCGTCCTGTAGGAACACCCTGAACATGGGCTCGATCTCCACTAACCCGCTGTCGATGAAGTAGGAGATGCCGTCGCCGAACGAATGCAGGATCACAACGGCGTTCACGTTGGCGTCTTTCTTTGAAGCGTCGAGGAGACGCTGCGACATCCCTTTGTTGACCAGATTCACCGCTTTGTAAATTTCGCGCAGTCCCTTCAGCTCCCAGTCGGGCTCTTTCCCTCGCTTCAACAAAAGAAACTGAGCCGTGAGGTAAGATGAGATGGAACGGAAGAAGGTTTCGATGGCGTTTGCAAAAGGAAGATGGAAGCGCGTCATGGGGCGGAGCTTGTCCATGACGGGACAGTTGCTGGTCGACATGTAGATGCCGATGATTGCACTCAGCCCCTTTTGGAGCGTCGTCTTCCTAAGATAAGTGCGCTGGGCCGTCTCAACGGTTACGAGCGCGGATTCGTACGAAGCCTGATCCTGGAAGGCGTCTACAAGCCTCGAAAGGTTCACAGCAACCGGGCAGTATTCGACGCTCTCGGGCAGAGGGCAATTCTCACATTGAGAGAACTTGAGCTTCGTCCACTCCGGCTTCGCGCGGTCATTGCTTTCGACCAGCTCGAGGGTCTCCCCATTGAGGGCGATCTCGAATCGCTTCTCCGCGCCATCATCGAACAAAAACTTGTAGCTGTAGCGAATGATTCCTTTTGGATTCTTGTCTGCCATTTGATCCCTCCAGCACGATGATCAGACCCGTCCTGAACCGCCGGCTCGTCTGCCCCGCGCAAAAGACTCCCGCGCTACTCCCGATCTCCCTGAATTGACTTCAGCTGTTCAGCGAGCGCGATCGGATCGATCTCCGATTCCGCGGCCACCACGCTCTTCGCTGCCTCCTTGGTCAGCTCCATCAGCTGTTGCAGCTTTTGTTCCATCTTGCCCGTCAGCTCGCGAGCATTCGTAAGCAATTTCTTGCGCTCCTTCGCATCGCCATCCGAAGTGAGTTTCGTCGCCTGATCCAGCATTCCTTGGATTTTGTGCAGCGGAGCGATCAGGTCGTTCACTACGACGGACGAGTACTTTTCCTGCACCTGTTGGAGCGCGCGCTCCGACGATCGTGAGCGCATCAACGATCGCACCCTCGTCACAAGTTCCGTCGTGTCAACCGGCTTCACCAGATAATCCCGGGCACCCATCTTCAGACATTCGATGGCTGTGCTGAAATCGGCGAAGCCCGTAAGCATGATCACTTCCATCTTCGGATAAGTCTGGCGGATGTAATTGAGCGCTTCGATCCCGCTCATGCGCGGCATATTGATGTCGAGGAGCACGACATCCGCCTGCTTCGTCTTAAGCTTCTCGACGGCATCCTCACCGTCCGTTGCCACGTCAACGTCAAACCCTGCCGATTTCAGTTTAAACTTCAACGACAACCGGAGGCTTTCCTCGTCGTCAACAACCAAGATTCTCTCGTTCATATCGGCCCCATAGAATGAATGATAGTTACGCCTCAACCGCCGGAAGTGTGAAACTGAAGGTCGTTCGCTTGCCGGGCTCACTTTCGACATTCACGCTGCCATTCTGCGCTTCAACGATCAGCTTGCAGATCACGAGCCCAAGGCCTGTTCCCTTTTGCTTCACAACCTTCGCCGATGATGCCTGCTTGTAGCGTTCGAACAATAAGGGCAGTTCATCCTTTGCGATACCGGCGCCGGTATCACTCACGCTGACGCGGATGAATTTCTTGGCAGGTTCCCCGGGTGATTTCTCATCGGCTGCAGTCTGCAGCTCCGCATCCAGCCTGATGGTTCCTCCGCTCTTGCTGAACTTGAGTGCGTTGCTCAAAAGATTCATCACAACTTGTTCCGTCTTTGCCGCGTCGACATTCACGCGGGGCAGATCCGCCGGAATGTTCTTCACCACGCTGACGTTCTTTTGTTTGAACTGTAACTCCATCTGGTGGAGAACGGGGTCAATGAAATCCGTGATCGGAACCGGCTTCCGGTCAAACGATGCGCCGCCGGCCTCGTACTTGGAGATATCGAGAAAATCGCTGATCAGTTCCAGAAGCTTTCGCGCGGATGCATGGGCCGAATTCAACAACTCAAAGTGATCAGGCCCCAACGTGCCTCCTTTGCCCATGTCTTGCAGCAACTCAATAACACTCTTGATACCAATCAGCGGGCTTCGGAGATCATGCACGAGCATAGCCATGAAGTCGGCCCTCGTCCGCTCCAGCTCAGCCTCGGCCCTCTTCAGCTCGATCAACATCTTTGTACGAACCAGGAGCTCCTCGGTATCGATAGGTTTCGTCAGGTACTGCTCGGCCCCGAGCGCCAGCCCGGTCGCGATACTATCGGGGTCTTTCCTCTGTGCGGTGAGGAAGATGACCGGAATCTTTGCCGTGGCCCTGTCCGCCCGCAGATTCTTGAGCGTCTCAAACCCGTCCATCTCGGGCATTTGGATATCCAGAAGAATGATGTCCGGCTGCTCCAAGGCCGCCACCGTAAGACACTCCTGGCCGCTCGTTGCACGGAGCATTTGAATCGGTTTCCGCTTTAGCGCGAACTCCAGCAGGTCGAGATTGTCCTCTGTGTCGTCGACGACGAGTATTTTCGGTTTTTGTTGTTCCATTGATGCCTCTTCAGTGTAGCCTCAGTGTGCAACTCCGAGAATTCGCTTGATTGATTTGGAGAACTCTGTGGTCGAGAAGGTGTCTTTCGCGAGCAAATCGACCGTACGGGAACGGAGCTCTTTCTCCTCCGCCTCGGTCAATTCTTTCGTGGACATCGCTACCACAGGTATCTCGCTCCATTTCTTATTGCGGTTGAGTTCCTGGATCACTTGAAATCCGTCCATGCCCGGCATGAGGAGATCGAGCAGGATCAACGAGGGGATAGCATCCTTCAGAACACCGAGCGCCTCCGGGCCGCTGCTCGCAATGCGCACCTCGAATCCATCCCGCTTCAAGAGATCCTTGCACGCGAGGGCGAAGTCCAGATGGTCGTCGACGAGAAGGATGAACTGATCCCCCGACTGATAGTACTTTTTCACCAGCTCAAGAAGGCGCTTTGGTTCTGTCGGCTTCGTCATCACGTCCACTGCGCCGAGCGACATCGCCAGGGGCTTGTTGTCAACGATGGAGTGGATGATCACGGGGATGTCGCTTGTTGCGGTGTTCTGTTTCAGTTCCCGAAGGACCTGCCAGCCGTCCTTCCTCGGCATCATGATATCGAGCGTGATCAGCGCGGGCTTGAGCTTGGCGGCAAGCTCAATTCCTTCGTCCCCCGACAGCGCGCTGACTACGGAGTATCCTTCGGGCACGAGGTATTTCCTCAGTATCTCGATCACATCGGGATCATCGTCGATACAGAGGACCTGAACACCTTGTTTGGAACCCTGTGCGGACTCAAATGCCTTTTTGGACACGGGTTCCATCTTCGGCGATGCAGGGCGCTCCGGCACCTTCAGTGCAATTTCTGCCGCTTGCGGAGGAAGCGTGCGCGGAATCGTCAATGTGAACGTTGAGCCGTGGCCGTATTCGCTCTCTAGCGTCAGGTCTCCTCCAAGCATGCGCGCGAGTCGTCGGGAAATCGGCAGTCCAAGTCCGGTTCCTTTGTATTTCCGCGTGCTGCTGCTGTCGACCTGCTTGAATTCCTCGAA
>CAYZRX010000053.1:0-27748 GCA_964480945.1 uncultured Ignavibacteriaceae bacterium
ACGGCTGTAAGCGTGGTCGCGATTGAATTCTGACAGTCACCAGGCCCTCGAGCGAGCGGCCTCCGATTTGAAGGTCCAGCCATGACACGTGGAGAGGTCTACATATCACTGAAGAGAATACTGAGAGATGCTGTCCCGGATGCTGAGTTGCGCATCAAGGCGGAACTTGCTTATGAGATCAACCGGCTCAAAGATGAAAAGGACGCCCTGATTCTGGCTCATCACTACATGGAGCCGGTGCTGTACCATTCAGTTGCCGATATCAAAGGGGACTCTTTACAGCTTAGCCGCGCTGCTGCGCAAACCGACAAGAGAATGATCGTCTTTTGCGGTGTACGGTTCATGGCTGAGACGGCGAAGATCTTGAATCCCGGAAAAACGGTGCTGCTTCCCTCCGACGCGGCTGGATGTTCACTGGCGGAGAGCATCGGCGCCGGTGAGGTGCAGCAACTGAGACGGGAATTCCCCGGTGTGCCGGTGGTGTCGTATATCAATACGAGCGCGGAAGTCAAAGCCGAGTCCGATATCTGCTGCACGTCTGCCAATGCCGTCGCTGTCATCCGGTCGCTCGAGGCGGAGAGAGTGATCTTTCTGCCGGACGAGTATTTGGCGAGAAACGTGGCAGACCAAACCGACCGCATGTTCATCGATTCTTCGTTGTGTCGTTCTCTGGATCCTTCCGCGCAACAACAGAGTCCCAAGATGATCGCTTGGCACGGGCGCTGCGAAGTTCACGAGAAATATTCGCGTGAAGATGTTGAAAATGTTCGGAGACAATTTCCCGACGCTGTGATCTTGGCTCATCCGGAGTGCAAGCCTGAAGTTGTGGGAACATCGGATTTTTCCGGCAGCACGTCGGCGATGATCCAGTTCATTGAGGAATCGAGTGCGCGTCGTTTCCTGCTCTTGACAGAGTGTGCAATGAGGGAGAACGTCGCGGCCTTCTTTCCCGGGAAGGAAATGCTAAGATTGTGCAGCGTCAGATGCCCGCATATGAATCGGATCACGCTTGAGAGTGTCCTTGATTCGCTGAGACGACGCCAGTATGAAATTGAAATCCCCGAAGAAATACGATTGCCGGCTGCTCGTGCGCTGGAGAGGATGGCGGCTGCCGGCGCGTCTGCTGCCCAATGCCTAAAGAAAAACCCCCGCCTGACCGATTCAGTCTCCTGAAGGCGGGGAAGCTTGATTGCGAAGATCCCAATCAAAGGACGATCGGGACGGCATTGCGGCGATTCCTTGTTCCAGGCTGAGACTCCGCAATCGGCCCCCTTTTCCCTCCCACCTAAGGGTTGCCTCGCGACACATCATCCAGACGGCTCATTCAGGAGACCTTCTGGGCAACGATCAGTTCGGAGGGCGTCGTATTTCGAATTGATATTCCCCGATCGATTCCCTATGTTATTGTCCACTGGCGCCGTGTGAGTCGCAGCAATCGGATGATTCTCCTCGGGGGCTCATGTTTCGAAGAACCTCTCGAGCAGAGCCGTATGGAGTCGATTGCCAGGCCGGCCGCCTGGAATCATCGAGGTTTCAAACAAGAATATCATTCAATAAGGAAAGCCTGCTCATGAAAAGAATACTCCTCCTTCTTCTGTTCCCCCTTTACCTTTTAGCACAAGGCTTCTCCAAAGAGGAAATATCCCGCTGGCAAAAAGAGGCCCAACGGGTCACCATCATCCGCGACACCTGGGGCATTCCGCATATCTACGGGAAGACCGATGCGGATGCCGTCTTCGGATTGTTGTATGCCCAATGTGAGGATGATTTCAAACGCGTGGAAGCGAACTACATCGAAAAGCTGGGAAGGACGGCCGAGCTGGAGGGGGAATCTGCCCTCGCCAATGACCTGTACATCCGACTGATTATCGACTCCACCGATGCGATTGCCGACTATAAGAGAAGTCCGGCCTGGCTCCAGAAGCTGATGAACGCCTATGCAGACGGCATCAACTACTATCTCTCCACGCATCCGTCGACCAAGCCGGCGCTGCTGCATCACTTCGAGCCCTGGTATCCGCTGCTGTGGACGGATGGGAGCATCGGGGCGATCAGCACCGGTAACATCTCGCCGAGGGACGTCAGGAATTTCTACCTGCCGGATACCAAGTCGATGGGTGCCCTGCCGCCGGAACCTGAAGAACGCTTATCGGGCTCGAACGGATTCGCTCTTGCTCCTTCGAAGACCCAGTCGGGGCATGCGATTCTCTACATCAACCCGCACGTCACCTTCTACTTCCGGCCCGAAGTGCATGCGGTGAGTCAGGAAGGGCTGGATGCGTACGGGGCCGTCACGTGGGGACAGTTCTTCATCTACCAGGGATTCAACCAGCACTGCGGATGGATGCACACGTCCAGCTACGTCGACGTTTCGGACATGTATGTGGAAAAAATCGTCAAGAAGGATGGCCGGCTCTTCTACGAATACGACAAATCCGAAAAACCGGTGACCACGCGGGAGATAACGCTTCGCTACAAAGTCGGCGATGGTCTGCAGTCAAAGACGGTGACGGCGTACTTCACGCAGCACGGTCCCATCATGGCCAAGCGTGACGGCGAGTGGATCAGCGTGCGGTCCTACAACCGCGCGCTCAAGAGCCTGATCCAGAGTTGGGAGCGGACGAAGGCTACGGGGTTCGAATCCTTCAAGAAGATCATGGAGCTCCGTGCGAACACATCGAACAACACCGTGTTCGCTGATGACAAAGGGAATATCGCCTATTGGCATGGGGATTTTGTTCCGAGGAGAGACACCTCCTTTGACTGGACGAAACCGGTTGACGGCACAACCCCCGCCACCGAATGGAAAGGCCTCCACGCGCTGAACGAAATCGTGCATGTCTACAATCCGGCGACCGGTTGGATACAGAACTGCAATTCCACCCCGTTCAGCGTCTCGGGGAGCAGCAGTCCGAAGAGGAGGAACTATCCTTTCTACATGGCTCCGGATGGTGAGAATTTCAGGGCGATCAATGCCGCCAGGCTTCTGAACAGCGGAAAAGGATTCACTCTGGATAAGACCATTGCAGCAGGGTACGATCCCACGCTCACCGCATTTGAAATCCTGGTGCCTTCGCTCGTGAGCTCATTTGAAAAGAATGTGAAGTCGGGCGACTCTCTCTATGCGATTCTCCATGAGCCCATCGACGTCCTGAAACAATGGGATGATCGGTGCGGCGAGAACTCGGTTGCGACGACTCTCGTGGTGGAGTGGGGACAGCAGCTCATGCGCGTTATGCGCCGATCCCGAGTTGCGGGAGAGAGGATGGACCAGGTGGAGATGACGAAGAGCTTCGCCGCGACGGCATCGACGGAGGAACTGGTGCTGCCGCTGCTCAGGGCCGTCCGTGAGCTGGAGAAGAATTTCGGCAAATGGCAGATCCCATGGGGAGAGATCAACCGCTACCAACGCCTGACGGGCAACATCGAGGAGCGATTTGACGACAACCAGCCCAGCCTGCCGGTGGGGTTTGCTTCTTCGCTGTGGGGGATGTTGGCCGCCTTCAACAGCCGGACCTTTGACGGTACGAAAAAGGTGTACGGAACCAGCGGCGCCAGCTTCATCTGCGTGGTCGAATTCGGCAAGAGGATAAAGGCCAAATCGCTTCTGACGGGCGGAGAGAGCGGCGACCCCTCGTCGAAGCATTTCGCCGACCAAGCGTTGATGTATACGAAAGGGCAATTCAAGGACGTCTGGTTCTACAAAGAAGACGTGTTGAAACATGTGGAAAGGACGTATCACCCGGGAGAATGAACGACGCTGGGTTGCCGGGGAAAGGCGTTGTCAAGATCGTTTCCTGAAGACCACATGCTTTTCTGATGTATTATTAGAATCCCCGCCTGCCCCACTCAGTCAAGCAGGCAGGGATTCTTGGTTTTAGGCTGAAGATCCTACGTGATCCCCCGTTTCTTCCCTCGAAGTCCCATTCCGTGCAACACCGAGTTTCTGCCATTGCGCTTTCTTCCTTAATGGAGATGACCAGCCGCAGGAGGCAGTTCTCAGATCTGGGAATGAATTTTGTGGAAGCGGGAGATTTGCTGGGTGCGGCGAAGATTTAACTTGACAAATTAGTTCAATCCGCGTACAATTCTCCTGAGTTAGTTCGAACGATGAACTAACACTATAGCCTGCCTTTCCGCTCTGTTGACGTGTAGCCCATTAGTAAGTTGTCCAAACAAACTAAGTCGCTCTTCGATTCCACCTCGGATGTTCGATGCACTCCAAGCGACACAGACATGAGGGGATAACCCGAATCAACTCGAAGGTCGCGCGCGACATCAATCGCTCCATCATCCTCTCGACTGTTCGCCGCCGCCAACCGATCTCCCGGGCTGAGATTGCCGAGATCACCCGACTCAACAAGAGCACGGTGTCGAGCATCGTCGCAGGCTTAGTCGAGGAAGATCTGTTGCTGGAGTCGCCGGATCACGGAGGCGGAATCGGTCGCAATCCGGTGAACCTGACCATCAAGCAGGGGAAGCACTTTGTTGGAGCGACCTCTTTCGACGCACCGTGTGCGCGCGTTGCCATCGTGGATATCAACGGCACGCTGAAGGCGCGGGATGAAATCTGGACCAAAGTTGTGGCGCCCGAGAGCCTCGTTGAACAGTGCATCGCTCGACTGAATGCGCTGCGTTCGACGATCGGTCCTCACCAGTTTCACGGCATCGGAGCGAGCGTCGCGGGGATCGTGGACTCGAGCCGATCGCAGGTGATCTACGCGGCAAACCTGGGGTGGAACAACGTGGATCTCTCGGGGCTGATCCGGGCGCAGGCTCCGGACGTTGACGCGATCAGCGTTGAAAACGATGCCAAGGCTGCCGCGCTGGCGGAGCTGCTCCTGGGAACGCACCGGCTTTCGTCTGCGAACCTGGTGTTTCTTCTGCTCGGAGCCGGCATCGGCGCGGGGATTGCAGTGAACGGCCGCATCCTCAGCGGCAACGCACATGCCGCTGGCGAAGTCGGCCACATGACCGTGGTCGACGGCGGGGAGCCATGCTGGTGCGGGAACGCCGGCTGTTGGGAGCTCTACGCATCGGAGCGAGCGCCGATCAAATGGTACGCAGAGGCCAAAGGCTCTCAGCCCGACTTTGCGGACCCTACCGCGCTCTCGGTCGTTGTCGATGCGGCGCGCGCGGGCGACACAGATGCACTGAATGCGCTCCGGCTCTGGGCGAAGCACATCGGTGTCGGCATCGGAGACATCATCAGCATTCTCGATCCCGAAGTGGTCATCGTCGGCGGACCGATCACGCAAATCTGGGATTTAGTGAGCGAGGAGATTCACGAGTCAGCGCGCGGCAGCGGCAAGTTCGCCAGACAGCGTACAACGACCGTTCTGCCGACATCGCTGCCAGACCACCCGCCGCTCCTCGGTGCGGCCGCGTTGACGATTCAAAGGATCTTCGCTGACTTTAACATCTCTATGTGAAGAGTAGTCCGGAGATGAGATTTCGTCGTTGAAAAACCGAAGCGGTTGAGAGATCGTCCAGAACGCAAGCACGGAACCATTAGCGTCCCCAACAAGGTACAACGAAGCGTTCTCGCAAGTTTCCAGCAGCGGAGCCATCGCATGAACAAAAGAGAATTCCTAAAGGCCGTAGGTCTCGGCGGTCTGAGTTTGGCAGCGAGCCGTGCTCTCCTTGCGTTCCGCTCTCCCTCCAGCGGCGGGTCTGCAGGGAGCCGAAAAAACTGGGTGTGGATGCCGACGGATGTCAGACCGTCAGGCGATGAGTGGAAGAGGCGGTTTGCCGAAATGCGTGAGGCGGGCATCGACGCCGTCTTGCCGGAGGTATACAACAGCCGCCACGCTTACTATGCGAGCAAACACCTCCCTGTCGCAGAACATTGGCTGGAGACCATCCTGCCGCTGGCGAAGTCCGAGGGACTGGAAGTTCATGCGTGGATGTGGACGATGCCGTGCAATGTGGAGGGGATCCGCAAAGCTCACCCCGAGTGGTACGTTGTCAACCGCAAGGGAGAATCCGCGGAGAGCAAGCCTGCGTACGTGGAACACTACAGATTTCTCTGTCCGTCGCGCCTGGAAGTGCACGAATTTATCCAGGCAACGGTGACGGAGCTCGCACAGTACGATGCGCTCGATGGAATCCATCTGGACTACATCCGCTACCCCGATGTGATTCTGGCCGAAGGCCTCCAGCCGAAGTATGGGATCGTCCAGGATCGTGAATATCCAGAATACGACTACTGTTACTGCGACGTATGCCGCAAAGAGTTTCAGGAAAAGACGGGGATCGACCCGCTGGAGCTGGAGGATCCGTCGACGAGCGCTGCGTGGAAGCAGTTCCGTTACGACAAGATCACATTTCTTGTCAACAACAAGCTTTTCCCCATCGCCCGGGAAAATAAGAAGCTGATGACCGCGGCCGTCTTTCCCAATTGGGAGGCGGTGCGGCAGCAATGGTCCGCCTGGAATATCGATGCAGTGATGCCGATGCTCTATCACGGCTTCTACAATAAAGGGATCGACTGGATCAGAGAACAAACGGAGGTAGGCGTCAAGTCCCTGCGCGGACGGATGCCCCTCTATAGCGGGCTCTTCGTCCCTCAGCTGACTCCCGAAACCTTGGCGGAGGCGGTGGACGCGTCTTTTTCGGGTGGGGCTGACGGCATTGTGCTCTTCTCTGCCCAAGCGATGAGCTCGAACCACTGGAGGAGCCTGCAAAAAGCGCTCAGGTGAAGTGTGGGTTGCGTTGCCTTCCGCGAACGTCGTCCTCGTTGGGACGGGGCCGGGAGCGGCCAAAATCAGACATCTTTATCTGGATTGGATCAAAGACTGCCTCAAAACGGCCTGATCCAGCGACCGAAAGGTGACACGCTTGCTCGTCTCGCCTCTTGACAAACTCAAAGATGTGTCTTACCTTCTCGTCAAGTGGGTTGGTTGTGAGGCCAAACTTGTCGCTTCCGTCATTCCTTCGCTCCGTTAGATTGGCTCGAACGAGCCACCGGTGAACCAAGTCTCGCTTTGGACCCGGGGAGACCTCCGCAGGGTCCGGTGCCCTTGCAGTCTGTAATTGTAGAGCTTCAGAAGAGCGTCCTGCCATGAACTCCCGAGTCGTGCGAGAGATAAATCGAAGTGTTGTAACAAAAACCGCGCAAGGAAGGAGAACGCCATGTTGAAATTGATTCCTCTTCCGGCACTGATGGTGGTGCTGATCCCATTGATTTTGAGCCCGAACGTTTACGCACAGGGGAATGTGACGATACGTGGAGTGGTGAAGGATGCCCAAAGCGGCGACGCGCTGCCAGGCGCAAACGTCTTTATTGTGGGGACAGGTATGGGTGCGGCGACTGATGTCAGGGGGAAGTACGTGATCCGCGACGTGTCGACCGGAGCCCATACCCTTCGCGCGACATACATTGGCTACAGAGCGGAGGAGGTATCTCTGAAGGTGCAGGAAGGCGTCGACATCGTTAGAGATTTCAATCTGGTTGCAGTGAGCATCGAAGGTGCACCTGTCGTGGTCACCGCACAAGCGTTGGGTCAGACCGAAGCCATTAACCAGCAGCTGACGGCCCCGTCCATCATGAACGTGGTTTCTGCCGCCCGTATCCAGGAACTGCCCGACGTCAATGCTGCTGAGTCGGTAGGGAGACTGCCGGGTGTGTCCATTCTCCGAGAGGGCGGTGAAGGTAACAAAGTTGTCATCCGCGGCCTTTCCCCGAAATATAATGTGGTCACGGTCGGTGGAGTGCGGATGACATCGACGGATCCAAATGACCGAAGCGTTGACTTGAGCATGATATCGCCAAACATGCTCGAGGGTATCCAGGTCATGAAGGCCATCACGCCCGATCAGGATGCAGACGCTCTCGGCGGGTCTGTGAATTTCACAGTGAGAGAAGCAGGGCATGGCAAGGAAGGACCTGGGTTTGATGTCCTGGCGCAGGGGGGATACAACAAGCTGAGGGATACATACAACGACTACAAGTTTGTCGGGACCGTGGATGCGCGTTTTCTGGATCAGCGACTCGGCGTTCTTGTGCAGGCCAACGTTGAGCAGAGGAATCGGAGTGACGATGCGCTGGGAGCGAGCTACTATGTGAATAGCCCGGTACTTGGCCAGTTCAATCAACCCCTCCTTAGTGGCGTGAACATTAATGAGAATACGAGAGACAGAAAGCGGGTGGGTGGAACCCTCGTGCTCGACTACGTGCTTCCTGACGGGAAGATCAAGTTCACGAATTTCTTCAACGCAGGTGACACGAAGCAACAGGTGCGTACCGAAACGTACAACGTGGGTGGCGACAAATTCTATTCGATGGTCGATACGCGGACGAAATTGAATGTCCTCACGAATATTCTCAGCGTCGATCAGTCTCTTGGCTTCCTGAAAATGAATGCCAAGCTCTCTCATTCATACTCGGAGAACAGGCTCCCCACAAACCTGTCTGCTAGCTTCTATGAGCCGGCGAGCTTGAACAACGCCGATCCGAAGCTCCCCCCGTCGGCAATTCCTCCGTTTGCGAAAAACAATCTGGATCTCACCGTTCTTTATTCGATGAATGATTACAGCCAGACTTCACAAGACAGAGACTACACGGCTGCACTCAATTTTCACTTCGATGCCAACCTCTCGGACCAGATAACAAGCACCGTGAAGTTCGGTGGGAAGTACCGTCACAAGCTTCGGTCCTATGACTACAATGCCAGCGACGGCGCATTTTTCCTCGGGAGTGCTCAGGATACCCGCCAATGGATCCTCGACACCTTCCCCTGGATGAAGCAGATGATCCCCGGGATCACCGGTTCAGCCAATATGCCGATTACTCTTTTTGCCGATCCAAACTACAAGTACTCCACGTTCTTCGGTGGCGAGTACGAGTTTGGAACTCCGATAGACATTGATCTCATGTGGAAGGTGTTGGATGTTGCCAGGGCTCATGGGACTCTTGAGGCTTACCACTACAACGATTTCAACTCTAACGTAAACGACTACTCCGGAACCGAAGATGGGACAGCAGGCTATGTGATGGCCGACGTGAATATCGGTCCGCTAATCAAGTTGATCCCGGGCGTTCGATACGAGCGGCTGAAAACGTCCTACACCGCCCCTCGCGGCACTTCCGCAGTCACCGGGGTAAGGTATTACTATCCTCACCACGATACGACGATGGATCGGACGCACGACTTCTGGCTCCCGATGGTGCATCTCCGGTACAAGCCGCTGGATTGGTGCGACGTGCGCTTTGCGTATACCCAGACACTCACGTATCCGGACTTCATTTCCATAACACCCTTGATAGACATCGGCACCAGCTCTGTTAGCTGGCACAACGTCGATCTGAAACCGGCCCGATCGCAGAACTTCGACCTGTACGCGTCGTTCTACGGTACCGGCATCGGGTTGTTTACAGCCGGTGCGTTTCTGAAGCGGATTGACGATTTGATTTTCTATGCCGCCAATCGCGTGATCGTCGACCCGAGCAAGTATGAAGACCTTGGGCCGGGCCAGTTGAATCTTTTCATTAACACCTACCTCAATAACCCAAACCGGGTGGATCTCTGGGGACTTGAGTTCGACTGGCAAACTCATTTCTGGTACTTGCCCGAACCATTCACAGGCTTGGTGTTGAATATGAACTATACGCATGTGTTTTCAGAGGCGAAGTATCCTCAGACGAATGTTTACACCACGTATTTTCCGAGATTCACCAAGACAATTGTTGACACTTTCTATATCGCCCGGCTGGTTAACCAGCCCAGAGACGTCGCCAACCTCTCAATTGGCTACGACTACGCGGGCTTTTCCGCTCGAGTGTCCATGCTTTATACGTCCGACATATTCAGCACCCCGAACTTCTGGCCAGATCTGGACCAGAACACGTCGAAGTACATCCGATGGGATCTTGCCGTAGAACAGGAGCTCCCATGGTTTGGGGTGCAGGTGTTCTTCAACCTCAATAACATCAATGCCAGACACGACCAGGTATTGGTCCAGGGTTCGCAATTCCCGGCCTCCGAGCAGGATTACGGCTTGACGGCGGACCTCGGCCTGCGCTGGAGGTACTGAGACACGCATGCCTGACTCAGATGAGGTCCGGAGAAGTGGTGACCGCTTCAGGTTCCACGCAATTCATGCTTCACACATCTCTACTGAAAGGAGGTGGTGGTCCGAACAAAACTGATAAGGGGAGGGGAAACAGGCAATGATTCAACGATCCTTCGATTCCGCTCAATCGATGGGGTCTTGAGTTGGGAGACGAATTCAACGAAGCCAGTCGAACAGAAGGATGTTCTTCCATCGACCAATCTGGCCTTCGAGTTCAACAAATAAGGAGGATCATTATGAAGCTCACTTTCATAGCACTCCTGGTGATGAGCGTGGTTATTCTCATCGTTGCGTTTCCAGTGAGATCTTTTGCTCAGGATACGCTGGATGTGCCCAACATCATAGGCGGGGACCCTGTTGGAGCCATCAACAAAACAATCCTCGGGGACACCCTTGCAAATGGCCAGCCGGTGAATCCAAACCGTGTGTACAGGCTGGCGCGCGGTTTGCTATACTATGCCAGCGGCATCATGGAGATTCGACGTGATGTCATTATTATGGCCGACGACCAACCGGCAGCGACGAAACCTCCGGTCATAGCGCCTGCGATCTTGCAGGATGGCAGTACGGCGCCGGCACCACTGTTCCGATTCTACAAGAATGCCACAGTGAAGAACCTCTATATGACACGCATTCGCCCTGATACGGTAGGCGCCGGGCTAGACTACAGCCAAGCCATCGCGATCAACGGTGACAGCACAAGGATCATCGTAAAGGGCTGTATCTTTGATGGATGGGGCTCAGGCGCCATTTTCAAAGGCGCGATCTTCAATAAGATCTACATAACGGACTGCATCTTCAGGAACATGTTCAACGGTACTGGTTCGTGGTTCGGCGGATGGGCCTTCGAAAGCGGCGCAACCCCGGGTGACACCGTTGTCATGGTGAACAACACGACGTTCAACAGCGGCTCGTATCTGTTTGTTCCCAACAGAAATATCACGACCTATAGCCGTGTCGAACACAATACCATGTTCACGAATCATGTTAACCCGCTCTATGCTCCGTATATGTCGAACGCCACGGTTAGGTCCAACATCTTCTGGGGAACCCTGGCGATGGGTCAGTCACAAGAAGAGATCACGGGCGGGTGGTTCGACTGGAAGGGCGCACCATCATCCACAATTAGTATCGATACACTTCCTCCGACTCTGGGATTCGCTGAAGCGAATAGATCGGTTACCGTCACAAACAACGTCTATTTCTGGCCGCAGGCGTTTTATGATCAATGGACCAACGTGTACAAAGATACACTCACCCCTCCGGTATGGATGAACACGAGAACACTTGGTATGTTCGGTGACAAGACCACCTGGCCGAATCTCTATACCGATGCTACTAACCAGAATGTGGATCCCGGATTCGATGCCACTATGACGAATACCGTCGTCACGAACTTATTGGCGTATTGCCGACGCCAACGTGGCGATCTCACGGCACCGAATACGCAGTTCTACAATCCTGCTGGTGGCGATTTGTTCGACGTTGCCTGGCCATTGCCGGAAAATCTGGCCTATTCGAATACAGCGCTGCAGACCGCAGGTCATGATGGGTTCCCGGTTGGTGATCTGAACTGGTTCCCGACCAAGAAAGCCCAGTGGCTCCTGACCGACGTGCAGAGCGATGAGTCGGCTGGGGTACCGACTCAATTCGAATTGTTACAGAACTATCCCAATCCGTTCAACCCATCCACGCAGATCAGGTATGCTCTTGGCCAATCGGGCAAGGTGAGCCTCAAAATCTACAGTGTCACCGGCCAACTCGTGCAAACCGTTGTGGATGGCGTCGAACAGGCAAAGGGAAGCTACACTGTTGACGTGAACATGAGCAACCATGCCAGTGGCGCCTATTTCTATGTTCTGCAACAGGGTGCTAACAGGCAGGTGAAGGCGATGATTTTGCTGAAGTAATGTTCCACGAGTTACATGTCGGACCCATCCGTGACACCGGCGCTGGCCTTCGTCGCGATGGGTCCGATCCTTTTTTGTCCTGTCGCCACCTTCCCGCACACCGGATTGTTGGGCAGCCGGGTGGGGTATTGCCCGGTCCGGATGATGCTTTTCGCTCGTGTTGTTCCCTCCTGCATCTCACCAGAGCATTCTTGTTCTCTCCTCTTTCGATGGCAATGACCCGGCGTAGGGGTCGACCGTGGTGTTCGAAAAGCGCATCCGGAGCGACACGGCATTTGATGTTCAAGCCGGTCAGAAGGTGAACCGTGAGCTGATGTAGGACCGCAGTGGCACATGCGGTCTGGATTCTCCCATTCAAGGGAGTTCGTTATGGCAGAACAACGGATCCTGTACCTTTCACAGTCCGACGTCGTTTCGCTTGGCGTGACGATGAAGGAAATCATCGACGCGTTGGATATCGCATTCCTTGAACACGGCAACGGACGCGTGGAAATACCGCCCAAACCCGGTGTGCACACACAGCCCGACGCATTCATTCATGCGATGCCTGCGTACATCCCCGTGCTCCATTCCGTCGGGATGAAGTGGGTCAGCGGCTATCCCAACAACTACAAGCGCGGCTTGCCATATATTTCCGGCTTGTTGATCCTCAACGACGAAATCACCGGTATTCCGCTTGCCGTGATGGACTGCACCTGGATCACGGCGATGCGCACCGGTGCGGCGACTGCAGTGGCGGCAAGGTACCTTGCGCGGCCGGAGTCCGAATCGGTCGGCATACTCGGGTGTGGCGTGCAAGGGCGCAGCAACCTTGAAGCGCTGAACGTATTGTTTAAGATCAAGCGGATCGTTGCCTACGATGTGCTGCCTGAACAGGTCGATCGTTTTGCTGAGGATGTGCAGCAGTTGTATGGCCTGCCAGTCGTCAAGGCAAAGCAGCCACGTGACGCAGTAGACGGACTGGATATGGTTGTGACCGCTGGGCCGATTCTGCACAAGCCCCACGCAACAATCAAAGCCGGCTGGCTGAAGGAAGGTGCGTTCGCTTCCCTCATCGATTTCGACTCGTACTGGGATGGGCCTGCAATGAAGGAGACGAGCATGTTCTGCACAGACGACGTGCCGCAGTTGGAATACTACCGCTCGGTCGGCTACTTTAAGGAGATCCCGCCAATCTATGCGAGCCTGGGCGAGTTGGTTGCAGGCAAGAAATCTGGACGCGAAAGCGCCAGTGCGCGAACGATGACGTGCAACCTCGGTCTCGCGCTCGAGGACATGGCGACTGCGCCTATCGTCTACAAGCGTGCGCTGGAACGCGGCGTGGGGACGTGGTTAAAATTGTAGGAAGGAGCACAGTATGGGCATCTCACGCGGATTATGTCTTCTGACACTTGCCTTTTTCATTGTTTCTCCCGTGACAGGCCAGCTGTCACAGCCGACTGCCTTCCCTTCCCTTGTTGTGAAACTACCGGACTCGCCAAAAACGCTGCCGGAACCGCTCCCGGCTGGACAGAAGGAGCCGGGGTTCAAACTGCGCGGCATCAAAGGATGGATGTGGAAACCGGAGCAGTATCTTGCCGAGATCCCCGTTCTTGCGGAATACAAGATGAATTTCTTGATGAACTGTTATGCGTCAATGTGCGACATCGAGAACTTCAAGTGGGGCGAACCGGGGTGCAACCGCTGGTGGGAGCCTCTGCCGGACTCCAAGAAGAAAGCCTACGAAGAGATCGTCCAGAGCTGTGTGAAACACGGAATTCAGTTCTGCTTCAGTATGAATCCGAACCTCAGTTCAAAACGTTTTGCCGACCCTGACAAGCCGGAAGACTTGGACAGCCTGTGGCAGCACTTTCGGTGGATGCAGGGTCTCGGCGTGAAATGGTTCAACATCAGCTTGGATGACATCAGCCAGGGCATAGATGCGAAGAAACAGGCTACACTGGTGAACGAAATCTTCCGGCGCTTGAGGACGGCAGACCCCGAGGCTCGGATGATCTTCTGCCCCACATTCTATTGGGGCGACGGGACAAGTCCCGATGTGGAAAAATACCTAAGGATATTAGCAGCGGAACTAGATAAAGATGTCTACGTTTTCTGGACCGGCGATCAGGTGGTGACACCCCGTATCACACGCAAAGCGGCGGAAAGTTACCGGAAGATCGTCGCTCACCGTATGATTCTGTGGGACAACTATCCAGTCAACGATAACAACCCGACGATGCATCTGGGACCGGTGACCGGACGCGATGGGGATCTGTGTGAAGTGATCGATGGCTATATGAGCAATTCGCTCTGCCCCCAGAACGAGATAAACAGGATCCCGATGCTCACATGTGCCGATTACGCCTATAATCCTCGTGCCTACGATCCGGCGCGTTCCATCGGCCAGTCTATCGTCCATATGGTACGTACGAAGGAACAGCGGCGGGTTCTCAAGGACGTTGTGGAGGCATACCCAGGGATGCTCCTTTATGCTAAGGGGACGAGTTACAACCCCGTGCGCGAGCGGGCTGCGGATCTGGCGAAGCAGCCCGGAGGCAAGTCTCAGCTAAAGCACTACAGAGCTCGCGTGGAAGCGCTCCTCAAAAGGTTCCGCAGCGCATTTCCCGACCAGTTCAAGGCCTGCGCAAAGACCCTTGCGGACGACGTCGCATGGCTCCAAGCCAACCTTCAAAAATAGCCTTGAGAGCACCCTTGCTCACGAGTTTGCATCCTGTGAGTCCAGTCTCTTCCCTACGTTCTATATCGATCAGAACCTGCCTGATTCTGGGCTTTTTCGCTTTCCTTTTTCAGCAGAAGGGTTTTGCAGGTATGGATACGGGAGATACATTGAAGGTATATGCAACCCCCGATTTCCCCCTGAACGGAAAAGGAGACCATGCACATTGGGCACGGACAGACTGGCATTCTTTGCAGCAAATAGATTCAGGAGTGACAGGGTATACTACGCGGTTCAAAATTCTCTATTCCCCGAGCGGCATCTATGTACTGTTCCAGGGTATCGACAAAAAGATCACCACTCAATTTACGGAAGACTTTGCAGATCTGTTCAAGGGAGATGTATTTGAAGTGTTCTTTCATCCAGAACCGACCACCCCGTTGTATTTTGAATACGAAATAAACGCATTGGGTAAGGAATTGGTCTTGATGATACCCAACATCAATGGGAAGTTCATGGGACGGCGCCCCTGGCATTATGAAGGTAATCGCAAAGTATTGAAGCAAGTGTCTATCGAAGGTGGTGGAGCCCTTCCTGGCGCTGCCATTCAATCTTGGTCGGCCGAATTGTTTATCCCGTATGCGCTATTGCTACCCCTCGGAAATGTTCCACCTACACGGGGCATGTGCTGGAAAGCCAATTTTTGCAGGCTGGATTACGATACTGGGAGAATGATCAAGTGGTCTTGGTCGCCCATTCAAATCAGTTTCCATGAGGTTCGGGCCTACAGGACAATTGAATTTCAATAAAGTGCCCACTACTCAGTAGATCAAGTCCGATGAAAACAAACACCTGACTACTCCTTTTCTCTTTAGCCGCAGCCATTGGTTTTGCACAAACGAATACAACGCACATTGTTCGATCAGCTACACAATTCAATGGCTATACCAACTATTGGCACGATGACTACAAGAATGCGTATCGGTATGGCAGTTTGTTTAAGGTTGCCCAACTGGATATAGAAAAGACAATAGCTCAAAGTAGAATAAATGTTGCAGAAGACCTTCACTTGAGTGGATTGGATATGGAAGAAGGGTTTACGGATTATCTGCTGCAGCATGATTTTCAAATCGCATCACAGCTTTCCGTCGCGGACATTCGGCAAAGATCAGCGCACAACAACTTACTGGTACTGCTTACACCTGCCGATGAAGCTGCAAAGCACGATATCCACAACACCCATTAGCGTGAACCTCTTAAGAGCCACCAATTAGGCGCAGCCGATTTCACAGACATCAAAGCTTTTCTTGCACACGTCGGTGATCACAAAGTTGCATTTGTTGTCTCAAACGATGTCGATGCAGCTAAGAGGACGGTTCAGTTGGTTGAGCAGAAGGTGGAAATCATGCACGACTACCGTTTACACAAAGGTTGGTTTGGTGCAGAAACCTTGTTGAAAAGTGTCAGCGACGCAGGTGCCGTCACCGGCAACCAGTGCAAGTCGTTGGCCGTCAGTATATGCAGCGGAAGGAGCGGGGAGGCAAAATCTGATGACACGACCAGTCGTTCGAAGCGGCTGCTGACGGGTATTCCACGTACAAGCGGATCTTGTTCGCCTCTATTCTCTCAAACACGGCAGGTGAGATCTCAGTGATCCTGTCCGGATATCCGTCAGCCAGAATGAGCATGCCGCCATCCGCCAGCACGGCGTCCAGCGCAGCTTCCGGCGAATCATATCTTTGTGTGCGTATACCCGCTGCCTTGACGGCCAGGCAGAGATCGTTATCGGCACAGCACACAAACGTGAGCGTGACCTTTTCCTGAGCCATGTTCCCATCCCCGAACGGGAACAAGATGGCTGGCATGAGAAGGGGAGAAAGAATTCTGCCGGATCTGCTTTTCATATGGGACTCCGGTTCGCAAGGCTTCCCTACGCGAACAGCCGTTGAGCGTTCAACCCCAGAACCTTACGTTTGTCTTCATCTGAGATCCTCGCGAAGAGGACGCGCCCGAGCTGTTGATCAGGTGACATGAACGGCATATCGGTCCCGAATAACACCCGTTCAGGTCCGGCCATGGCCACCAGTCGTTCAATCAGGCCATACCAGGCAAATGAGCTGCACGTCTCCAGGTAAATGTTGTCGTGCTTCCTGACAGCCTGTGCGTAAATCTCTTCCTCGAATATTCCCGAATGCCCCAGCAGAATTCTGACGTGCGGAAACTCCTCTGCAACCTTCATCATCGGCACAACATGCTTTTTCCCATATGTGTGTGCGAGGATAACACCTCCAGTCTTGTTTGCATAATCGTACAGGGGGAGGTAGCGTTTGTCGTCGTAGGGAAGATCGTTCCCGTCGTCATGAATCTTGAACTGTCGAATCTTCTCGGTTTCGGCAAGCGCGATGGTGAGGTCTGCATCCTCGGGATAGTTGGGTTTGAACACGATATACGGAAAGAACAGATGGGGATACTTGGCATGGAATGCTAGGGCATTCTTGTTTCCTAGTTCGGCATCCCCTCGGAGAGCGACAATGCTCGATCCATACATTTTCTGGATGCCGATCCGTTCGGCGCTTGCGATCACGTAGTTTGCTTCAGACCGGGGGATGAGGAAATTGTAGAATTTATCGATATGCATGTGAGCGTCGATAACAACTTCACCTGCAAGGGCCGACCCTGCCAATCCGGCCTGCTGCAGATCTCCTGGCTTGCTCATGGCTGATTCCTCCGTATCCCGCGGATGATCTCGCGCAACGTGCCCCCGGCTACCATCCTTCGTTCTTCGTCTTGCAGATTGGCGTACGTCACCATTGTTACGGCCGCTCCCGGTTCGTAGAGGGGGTAGTTGGTCCCGAACAGTACTTGCCGCAATACGCCCCGTTCCGCAAGGTAGGCCAGACCGTCGTGAATGGAGAACCAGGAGAGATCCACGAACAGGTTACGGTATCTCTCCCACAGCGGGAGGAGAAACCGGAGCTGCCGATAGTTCAGACCGGTGACGATCACCGGCAGAGAAGTGTGTTCGCCGCACAATCGCTCGATTTCCTCCCAGTCAGCTTCTCCGAAAGGAACCGCGAGGGGGATGCGGAAATGCTCCAAGGCGGAAAGCAGTGGTCCGACAGACCACCCTGATAGCGAGAAGTTGTGAGAGTGGGGATAAGCAATTGCGGCCACGACATCCTTTGCCAGCATTTCACGGAGAAACGCATCCGGCGCGGGAATCTCGCGGCTTGACGGTGGGAGGATAGCCCAGCAACCATGAAGGACTCTGCTGCCTGCAACCAGCCGAGATATTTCTTGATTCCCGGCGGCAGGGTCATGGTCCCGGCTCAGCGCGTGGGTCACGAGAGCCTCAGAGATGCCGCAGGCATCCATTTGTGCGAGCAACGACTCCAGCGACCAGGGTTCGCCCTCCCTGCGATCTGCCCGTTTGCCGATCATGCAATTGCAGTCAAAGAAGGAAAGGTCCACGGAAACGGTCTCCGCTATGTATCCTTTGAGTTCTGTTGCAGAACACTTCGCCTTCCCTTCAGGTACACCAGGGAGCCGGAGAGAAGGAATCCGCTCCCGGTCAGAAGATTGGCCACGAGGCCGTATGTCTCCCCGGATGAAACCAGGATGAGAAGTGCTGTGAGGCCCATCAGGCCTCCGAAGAGCAACATGGTCGTACCCATAACCTTGAGATCGGGGCCCGTGGCAATGGTTGCTCGGTGCGCCGAGGTGCTAACGACGGGCGTGGCAAGATCGCTGAAGTATGCCTCTACGCGTGTCCGTTCCTGCGCTGTCTGAGACTTCCGTCGCGAACCGAGGAACATCGCGACGAGCGTGACCGCAATGGTCACGAGAATGGCAGAGGCATCCCATCCCTGCCTGAGCCAATACTGCAACTCAGGGTTGACCTGCATTTCGGCTGCGCATGAGCTGACCAGCGACACATTGATAATGACGAGCGCGATACCCGAGACAGCGCCGGCAACGAGTCCCGTGACGGCTCCCCGGGCCGTGATCCGTTTCCAGAAGAACCCTGCGAGAATTGGCAATGCAGTCGCGGGGAACAGGGCTCCAAATGCTTTGAACATGATGTCGAAGATGTTGAGGCCCTGCAGGACGGAAAGAAGAATGGCAACGGCGATCACGAGGCTGCCAATGAGCAAGGTTGTAACCCGGCCTACCAGCACAAGGTTTTTCTCTGTCGCGTTTGGCCTGAACAGTCTTTTATAGAGATCGTTCGTCAGAATTCCAGACAGGACGTTGAATTCTGAGCCCATGGTGGACAGTGTGGACGCGAACATCCCGGCGACGAGCATTCCCATCATTCCAGCCGGCAGAACGGCAAAGGCGAGCTCGGCATAGGCATACTTTGCATCCTGCAGATCGGGGAGGAGAACGCGTGCGAACATCGTGGGTGCAAAGAAGATGATCGGCGCAATGAAATTCAAGCCGGCGACCAACCATGCTACCTTTTGCGCCTCCTTCTCTGTGCTAACACAGTTGTACTTTTGCACCATGGCCCAGCCACTGTTCAAAGAAATAATCATCAGAATGATAAAGGAGAGGTAGTTCAGTTCACGATAGCTCCCAGACAGTGGATCCAAGAAACCAGCAGGGAACTGATCCAGAGCATAGCCCCCGCCGAAGAATCTCGCCAATGTAAAGGCGAAGATGAACGCTACGATCACCATCTTGATGAGGAATTGCAGGAAATCGGTCACCATCACCCCCAGTTGTCCGCCCAGGACAGCATAGATGATCATGATTGCTCCCGCTATCCCGATTGCCATCGGGAGGCTGAGGACTGAGAGTTTCATCCCAACGAAGAGGAAGATCGCCGTGGAAAAGATTTTCAGCCCGTCATCAATAACGCGAATTGGAAATCCAGTCCAAGCCAGTAGTTGCCGGATGCTGAGGCTATACCGTTTTTCCAGGAACAGCACAGGCGTCAGTGTCCTTGATCGACGCCAGCGCTTGGCGACGAAGAGCGCTGCAAGCACGAGGCCTATAATTGATGACTGGAAAATCACGACTCCGGTAATCCCGTACTTGTACGCGAGCTCACCGTACATAACGAAGCTCAGGGCGCTATGACTTGCCATAAAGAACGAGATTCCTGCGAGCCACCAAGGGATGTGTCCGCCTGCCGTGAAGAAGTCGGTCGACAGTTTCATCCGTCGCGAAAAGTAAAGGGCGGTCCCTAGGAGTATGGCGAAGTAACCCGCAATGACGACGTAGTCGTACAGCTGAAGTGCTTTTGCAGTCTCCATGGTCCGATCACGGCGTGTCCAGGTGGAGGAATAAGCCTACGAACAAGCGACGGTACGATTACTTCCTGAAGCACTTCCTGATATCAGTAACACCAAGATCAAGGGAAAGTTGAACGGCGAGCCTCGGTGTCTCGCGCATCATGGTTTTGAGGACCTTTTCCTTGGCCCGCACCTTCGGCACGGAGATGCCTAGTGCCGCAAAGGGAAGGTGCTCTTTGTTCAATATCGGAGCGCCGACGCACAGGACGCCGTCGTGCCCTTCTTCGTCGTCAATTGCATAGCCCTGTTTTCTGACGACGGAGAGGTGTTTGCG
Source organism: uncultured Ignavibacteriaceae bacterium (assembly GCA_964480945.1). GTDB lineage: Bacteria > Bacteroidota > Ignavibacteria > UBA10030 > UBA10030 > VGWB01. The sequence continues at coordinate 20,218 of CAYZRX010000053.1, forward strand.
CAAGCAGGCTTCGTCGGTTATGGTTTTGCGTGTGAAAAGCGTATAGACGTTTCTTCGTAGGACTTCATTCAGCTCGTTCTTCGGGAGAAATGCCGCAATCGCCCTTCCAATGGCTGTTGAGTGCACTGATGCGCTCGATCACCTTGAACGTCTTCTCGACTACCTTAATCGGTTCTCCTATCGGTCATCTTGCTGCGAAATCGTGTTTCATATTGTGAAACGCAATCACCAAAAGTTTAGCGAATTGCGGAGAAAATGTCAAGAAATCCTTTGCAGTCTCAGTGAGTGAGAGAAGAATGCGATGCAAGAAATTTGTGGATTTTCGCGACTCCACTTGACAACTCCATAACGCGGAGTTATCTTGTTGTGAAAATCTATTTCACGATGTGAAATAACTCTCCTCCCTACTCCGGTGACTCTCGTCAAGCATCAAGTACCGGGGCCGAAATCGGCAGAACTCCTGGCTCGTTCCAAGCAGCATGAACCCCCCTGTATGGCAGACCAGGTCCCCCTCGTTTGGGATCATGCTGAGGATGTGTGGGTCTATGACGTCGACGGCAACAGGTATCTCGACTTCACATCCGGCGTTCTCGTTACGAATGTCGGCCACTCGCATCCCCGCCACGTGGAAGCAATCCGCCAACAAGCCGGCAGGCTGATGAACTGCTATTCGTTTCCCACGCCGGAGCGAATTCAACTCTCGGCACGACTTGCAGAGATCCTTCCTGCCAACTTGGACAGGATCTTTCTGCTTACCACAGGCTCCGAAGCCACCGAGGCAGCGATTCGCATCGCAAAACGCTGTTCTGGAAAGCACGAAATCCTGGCCTTTTCCGGAGCGTTTCACGGCCGAACCTACGGAGCGATGAGTGTCGCAGGAAGCACGAACACGCGACGGAAGTTCGGCCCCCCGGTCCCTGGCGGAATCGTTGCCCCGTACGCGTACTGTTTTCGCTGCGCCTACGACAAGAAGTATCCAGAATGTGATTTCTATTGCGTGAAGATCCTCGACCGTATCGTCGAGTCGGCGTCGTCGGGGGATCTCGGGGCCGTTATTACAGAGCCCTACCAAGGCGGAGCCGGTTTCATCAACCCTCCTATAGGATGGCTGAAGGAGTTGGCGCGCTGGGCACAGGATCGCAGCCTGCTGCTGATCGTTGACGAGGTGCAATCATCGTTTGGCCGGACAGGGAAAATGTTCGCCATCGAATGGGAAGACGTGAAAGCCAATATGCTCTGCATTGGCAAAGGAATCGGAAGCGGTATGCCGGCCTCAGCACTTGCCGGTGAAAGCGAAATCTTCAATTGCATGGAACCCGGCGAAATGTCGAGTACCACCGGGGGAAATCCTCTCTCGTCTGCTGCTGCTCTCGCGGTCATTGACATCATGGAGAAAGAGCACTTGCCTGAGAAGGCGCACGAGACGGGTGCGTACCTGCTCAAGCGACTGAACGAGCTCAAAGCAAAATATGAGTGCATAGGCGATGCACGAGGCATAGGCCTAGCACTTGGCCTCGAGATCGTCGAAAACAAAACGACAAAGACCCCGTCGGTGGCGCTCTGCCGGAAAATCATCCTTGGCGCTGCCCAGTATGGTTTGATGATGGGGAAGGTAGGCATCTACGGAAATGTGATCCGGGTTGCCCCTCCACTTACCATCAAACAGCAGGAATGTGATCTGGCGATTGCCATTTTGGACAAAGTACTCTCGGAGGTTTGACCTCCGACAGTGCACCCCCATTCTCCAAACGCTGGACCTCCAATGTCCTCCTTCCCCGTGACTCTTGGACAGTTTTCCGGGGGGCAGATCCAAGAGCAGTGACAAGACCCTTCCAAATGGTCACCGGAACGGGACCACCATCGAACAACGCAGAGTATTCTCAATGCCACTGATTGCTCAGACTGATTCCTCGGAGGTTGTTATGACAAAAAAACCAGTGTTCCGTCTCGTGCTTTTTGGTGCCCTCCTTAGCTATCAAGTAGCCCTCTGCCAAGCCGGCCCAGGGGGCACCGCTGTTGAAGGGCGGGCTGTATGGGCGAGCCCGGGTTCAGTTGCATACAACGACTCATCCACACAGGCGTTTGTAGAGCACTGCAAGCGGGCGAACATCAATATCATCGTCCTGCTGGTCGAATATAGCGACAAAGAGGTATACTATCACAGCAAGAAGTTTCCCGAGTCGATCAGCCCGGCCTTCAAAAACTTCGACCCACTTGCGGCCGTCATTCGTGAAGCTCACAAACGTGGCATTCGTGTGCATGCGTGGCTGTGCGACTTCACACAGAGTGCGGACGGTCCTATCATGCAGAAACATCCTGAATGGGCGCAAAGAAACCCCGAAGGGAAGATATCCTCACAGGCGGAGTTCCTCAGTGGGGGCGTGCAGTACGACCAAAACTGGATGTGTCCCGCAAGGCGGCCGGGTTACACTGACCAGTGGCTGATCCCGATGATCGAAGAGATTGTGTCAGACTACGACGTGGATGGGATCCATCACGACTATGTCCGATACCCCGGGGATGTGGCGCCGGACAGCTATTGTTTTTGCGATTACTGTGTTGATGAGATGATGAAGTATGCGCACTTCTTTTATGAGGCGTATCCCGACTCTGTCTTTCCAGTGATCCCACGCCTCCCGAATAGGGAAGCTAACTGGTCCACGGACATCACGGTGAGACCGAAGGACTGGGATCAGTGGGATCGGAAAAAGAAGGCGGAGTTTCTTCTGACAGGGAGTTTTCTGAAGGGCGGTCCGAGCGACCTGGACTATTTCTTCTATACTTTTCGACAAGATGCGATCAATCGCTTTGCACGAGAAGTCTGGGAGCGGGCTTCCGCAATCAAACCGAATATCGAGTTTTCAGCCGCCGTATTCAAGAACCCCATCATGAGCGGCCGCTTCATCGGGCAGCGGTGGACGGATTTCTCTCCATGGGTTGATGTCATGATGCCCATGGTGTACCGTAGCCACTTTCCGTCCGTTGACTTCGACACGTTCATAAAGATGCTCGAAGAGTACACCAGATACGAGTACGAATGGGCAAAGGATCGCACGCACCTTTCGGTTGGTCTGGATGTCCACTACATGTACAATGAAGAACGCCTCTTCCTCTCCGATGCTCTTCACATAGCAGATTCACTGAAGGTGCTGCGTGGAATACACCGAGAGCAGTACGCGCGGCGGATCCAATCGAGGTATGCATTGGTCAAAGACCACCTTCATCAAGTTGCGCTGGAAGTGGAAGAGAAGCTGACGCCAGACATGTTGGCCCTCCCAAAACTTGCGGGGGAGCAACTTGTCCAGCTCCAAAACCTCATCGCGTCGATGAACGAGAATCCTCCCGAAGACTACTATCCCAAAGAGAAGCTCCGCAGGGCGATTGAGGCGGTGCGGAAAGGGGGCGGGAATGGCATCGTCATCTTCGATGCCGGGGGATTGACGTCGAGAAAGCTCTGGCCTGTACTTGAGGACCTCTTCAAGCAGCCAAGCGTCGAACCGTACACGGTTTCGTCGGTTGCCGAAATGAGCATCGTACGGCTGAAAGCACAACGTGAGGAGATCGCTTCGGCGCAGCGAAGATCCTGGTATCTCGGTGGGGTTGCCGTTCTCCTCCTATTGGGTCTCGTGTTTGCCGTGAGCTGGAAGAGACGGACTACGTAATGCTCGTGCTGTAGTGTCTTGAAGCTGTGAGTGCCGGTGCCGAGTTGTTCTTCTGAACGACGGTTTGGGCCGAAGAACCATAGAGGAGATCTGAATGGGTCTGCTTGACTGGATCGTGCTGGCAGCAATGTGCATGCTGTCCCTTGCAATTGGATTGTTTTTTGTCCGTAAGTCATCGCGGCACGGTGCTGAGGGATACTTTACGGGCAATCGAGGGCTCGCCTGGTGGGCCATTGGAGCTTCCAATACGGCCACCTATTCGTCGGGCAGCGCCGGCTTCGTTATGCTGGTGCTGGTATTTGGACTGGCTGGCAACTGGCTTTGGTGGGCCGCGTGGATCGTATGGATGCCGCTCGTGGCAATCATCTGGGCCAAGATGTGGCATCGCATGCAAATTATTACGACGGCGGAACTCATCTCGCTGCGATACGGCGGATGGCCGGCGACTCTTGCGCGTCGCATCTACGCATTTGTCTGCTGTTTCGGTTTCGCCGTGCTGATCATCGGCTACATAACCGGCTTCTTTGCCCAGACGATCGCGCCGCTTGTCAGCCTGACCGAATGGCAAATACTGCTCATATTCGGCGGCACCACCGTGTTGTATACGATGTTCGGCGGACTGCTGGGTGTCGTTGTCAATGAAGTCGTCCACTTCGGATTCATGATGATTGGGGGGATGGCTTTCTTTTTCATTGCTGTGGCACAACACGGGGGCTGGGCGCATATCCTTGAGCGAATCAACCACATCCGTCCCGAAGGTTTGACACAACTCCCTCCCACAGCGGAGATTCCACTGTTGACGGTATTGGTGCTTGTGTTGCAGGGGTTGTTCTTTGCTGGTTCGCCAACGGCCGGTGAAGGAATGACTGCCCAGAGGTTCATGGGAGCAAAAAACGAGGCTCACGCCATCGGCGGCCAACTCTTCAATGCATTCCTCTCACTCTCGTTTAGAACGATACCGCTTATAGGTCTGGGCATCATTGCCATGTCAATGTTCTGGGCGCCGGAACTGCTCACGAGCATCGGACCGGCGCCTGCAGGATTCCACCAACTGGACGACGCGGTGCACTGCTATGCCGAACTGATCAAGGCAACCGTTTTGCCGGTAGGGTTCATCGGGCTTCTCGTGACGGTCGAAGCAGTAGCCTACATGAACACGCTCTCGTCGCTGGTCAACTGGGGCAGCAGTTTCATCGTCAATGATTTCTACAAATCGATGGCGCCCAAAACCACTCCGCGCGGCGAGGTGACCGTGAGCCGGATTACGACGCTGCTCCTATTTGTCTTTGCCGGCGCGGTAGCGATCCTTTACGTAAAGGGAATGATAAACTGGTTCCTGTTCATCAATTCGGCGATGGTCATCTTTCTGCTTCCGCTGTCGTGGCTGAGATTCTTCTGGTGGCGATTCAACGTATGGGGCGAACTTGCGGCGACTGTGCTGGGGTTGCCTGCGTCGATTTATGTGTGGTTCGTGTTGGACTACCAGAATCGACCCTTGTGGGAGGGTGTGGGATTACTTTTTCTAGCAAGTTTCGTGATTTTGCTCGGCGTGACATTGCTGACCCCGGTGGAATCGGACGAAACGCTTCGTCGGTTTTACGCGAAGTGCCGGCCGCCGGGTTTATGGGGCAAATTCAAACGTGAGTTGAGTGCCGGCCGACCGGACGACCATTCGCTGCGCCGCGAGCTATTCGACTGCCTCATTGGTACGCTGGCCTGCCTGGGCCTGGTCATTGCTACTAATGCCGTCTTCATACTCGACTGGTTCAGGGTGATTTGCGCGTTGGTGGTCGTAGTGGTCTTTGGGGCATGGCTCATCAAACGCGTCCTCATGAAAGCAAAACCAAACACAGTGGAAGAACATGCCTAAGCTCGCTCTGCGTGGTGGTAAGCCGGTTCGAAAGGCTCCGTTTCCTGCGTGGCCATTGCCCGGGAGAGAGGAGCGGACGTCACTGCTCACCGTGTTGTCGTCAGGAAAATGGGGAATCGGAGGAAAGGAGATAGAGAGGTTGGAGAGACGGTTCGCCCGGTTGCATAATACACCACATGGTGTCGCGGTGATGAACGGCACGGTTGCGCTGGAGATTGCGCTGAAAGCAGGAAGAGTTGGGGATGGAGATGAAGTGATTGTCCCGTCGTACACATTTGCTGCAACAGCAACTGCAGTTCTCAACGTCAACGCCATTCCAGTCTTCGTGGATATCGACGCTGAGACGTACTGCATCGACCCACAGAGCGTCCGAGCCGCGCTGAGTCCGCGCACGAAAGCAATCATTCCAGTCCACCTTGCAGGCCATCCTGCCGATATGGACGCGCTGATGAGTATTGCGTCTGAGCGGAACCTCTTCCTCATTGAGGATGCCTGCCAAGCACATTTTGCTGAGTGGCGCGGGCAACGGGTGGGAAGCATCGGACACATTGGGACGTTCAGCTTCCAGAGCAGCAAGAACGTAACATCGGGGGAAGGGGGAATGCTCCTCACTAAGGACGAAGCACTCGCCGAGAGATGCTGGTCGTACCACAACTGCGGTCGCTCGCCGACGGGGGAATGGTATCATCATCCTCGGCTTGGCGGCAACTATCGTATGACGCAGTTTCAGGCCGCACTGTTGTTGGCCCAACTCACGAAAGCAAGGAAACAGCATCAGACGCGCCAAAGGAGTGCTCGGTACCTTACCTCAAAGCTCACCGGGCTCTTGGGCATCTCGCCTCTGAAAGTGGACGCGCGCGTGACAAGTCACGCCTACCATCTGTTTGTCATCAGGTACGACAAAGAGCAGTGGTCGGGACTTGAGCGGTCGACCCTTCTCAAGGCGTTGAATGCGGAAGGGATCCCGGCCAGCAGGGGTTATGTGCCGCTTTATCGCGAAGGGTTTCTGGCGGAGGCCAGAGAGTTCACGCTGCGGCATCGTGCGTACACCGAGCGTGATTATTCTGGCGTGCATTGCCCCAATACGGAGAGAGCCTGCAGGGAAGCAATCTGGCTTCCCCAGAATGTCCTCTTGGGATCGAGAGAGGATCTTGATCATGTTGTCCGTGCGTTTCACAAGATCCTCGAACACAAAGATGAGTTGACCAAGGTTCAGTCGTGACGGCGCAACAATGGCCTCCTGAAGGGTGAGGCCTTGGGGCGTGCTCAGCGTGAGGAAGCAGATGCAGCAGACCAAGATCGTCGTTACAGACTACATCGAACCGGATCTCGATTGGGAACGCCAGCAACTGGCCGGTTTTCCCGTTACCATCGAAGCTCACCAGCTGAAGTTCGCACCGCTCCAGGAGGTCATTTCGGCAATAAGTGATGCAAACGTCGTGATCGTCAACATGACAAAGATGACCAGGGAGGTTCTGCAAAACCTCCGTTCCTGCAACCTAATTATTCGCCATGGCGTTGGGTATGACAACATCGATGTCGCAGCTGCCACGGAAATGGGCATCCAGGTCAGCTATGTCCCCGATTACTGCAGAGAAGAGGTGGCCGAACAGGCGATGATGCTTCTGCTGCTCTGCCGGCGGAAGTTCACAAGACAGCTTGAGTCTCTGCATGACTCGATCCGGAAGCGGGAGTGGGACTTCAACAAGGTTGTTCCGATCCATCGTTTTTCGAAAACCAAAGCCGGCCTTGTCGGATGCGGCAGGATCGGCAGTCTGGTAATGAAGATGCTGCAGGGCTTCGGCATCGATGTGATGGTTCATGACCCCTATCTGAGTGAGCGGCGGCAGGCTGAACTGGATATTCGCTGTATTCCTCTGGAGGAGCTCCTCCCCCGGGCGGATATGGTCACAATCCACGCGTCTCTCACGCCTGAGACTCGGCACTTGATCGGCGAGCGGGAACTGCGCATGATGAAGCCGACGGCTATTCTCGTCAA
>CAYZRX010000054.1:0-27633 GCA_964480945.1 uncultured Ignavibacteriaceae bacterium
ACTTCGAGCGCTGGGACGATCAGCGGCGGTGGGACCCTCGTCTTCTATGGCAATGCGAAGACTTTCACCAACGACGGCGTCGTCAATGTTACGACCATATTTGAAGATTATGACGGCGATGTGAAATCGATCACCAGCAGTCACGGAGGTTTCTGGAAGTCACTCACGATTGCTGCAAGCTGCAGCACGAGCGTCAGCGGCGGGCATACGTTCACGGGCGGGGGGACGCCCTTCGTCGTTGACGGCTCTGTGACTCTCAACACCGGCAGCACGATCGTCTACGGCGGTACCACGGCGCAAACGGTTACCCCCTTGCTGTACGATAATCTGGAGATTGCGAACTCTTCGAGCGATGTCGCGCTCGGCGGTGCCGTGACCGTTGACGGGGATCTCACGATCTCCAGCCATAATCTCACGACTGACCCTTACACGCTGACGCTTGGCGGCTCTGCCACCATTACGGAGACAGCGCCGTATTCAGTGATCGGGACTCTTACGACAACGCGAACGTTGTCGACCGGAAATGAGACGCTTGGCGGAATGGGGGCGGAGATCAACGCTTCGGGCGCGTCACCCGGCAGCACAATCGTTACTCGCGTCACCGGAACGGCTCCGAGCGCCCCCTCCGGCATCCCGATCAAGCGGTACTTCGATATTTCTCCGGCGACGAACACGGGGCTCGCTGCCACGTTCGTTTTCCATTACGCTGACGGCGAATTGAACGGGAACAGCGAGGCTGATATCTCCTTGTACAAGTCAACCGATGCCGGGACGAGCTGGACCTCCGAAGGGGGCACGGTCAATACGAGCTTGAACACCATTACTCTTTCCGGTGTGGACGGATTCTCCAGATGGACTGCCGCCGGCACGGGCAATCCCGCGCCGACGTTGGTGAACATCTTTCCAACCGTCGCTGATTTGGGGGCAACACTTGATGTAACGGTGAATGGATCGGGGTTCGTGAGTGGCGTGACGACGGCTTCGTTCGGATCCGGCGTCTCGGTTACCTCCACGACGGTGAACAGTTCGACAAGCATGAAAGCGACTATCGCGATTTCTCGAACCACGCCAGTAGGCGATCGTGATGTCACTGTTTCCAACGCCGCGCCAGGGGGTGGGTCGGCGACACTGTCGAATGCTTTTTCCGTAGTCTATCCTTCGCCCCTCCTTGCGAGCATTGCACCAAACACCGCGAGCCGTGGGCAGACGTTGAATGTTGCTCTTACCGGTGAGGGCTTCTACTCGGGTGCAACGACCGTGAGCTTCGGTGCTGATGTCGCTGTGAACTCGATGGTGACGTCCGGGACGACCACGCTGACTGCCAACATCACTATCGCACCTGAGGCAGCGACGGGGGAGCGGGACGTCACCGTGAGCACGGCCGGCCCCGGTGGCGGGACGACCACTCTCGGCAACGCCTTCACGATCGGAAATCCGGATCCGACAGTGGCAGGCGCGAGCCCGGATGCAGCAGCGCGGGGCGAGAAGGTGGCCGTGGTTCTGACCGGGACAAACTTCCTTGCCGGTGTGAGCACTGTGAGCTTTGGCTCAGGAATTACGGTCGATTCGATGACCTTCAACAGCGGCACTCAGATAACGGCGCATATTACTGTTGACATAAGCGCTGCAGCGGGTACGCGCGACATTTCCATCACCAACGCGGCCCCGGGTGGGGGAACCGCGATGCTGAGCGGTGCCTTCAGTGTGAACAATCCAGCTCCAACGCTCGCCAGCATCACGCCAGCGAGCGGAGCCCGAGGTCAAACGCTCGATGTGACGGTGACGGGAACGAACTTTCTGGCCGGCGTGACCACCTGCAGCTACGGAGACGGCATCACGGTGAATTCTGTCTCCTCGGTTGCGCCGACGCAGGTGACCGCTAACGTCACCATCGATATGGCTACGACTCCCGGGCCGCGGGACATCACGGCCTCGAACGCTGCGCCGGGGGGCGGCAGCGCAATCCTGGCAGGCGCCTTCACGGTCACGAATCCGTCTCCAACCGTGGCATCCGTTTCTCCGAACGGAGCAGGACGGGGGAGTCAAATCAATGTCGTGGTGTCGGGAACGAACTTCCTAAACGGCGTCAGCAGCGTGAGCTTCGGCCCGGACATCACGGTCAATTCAGTAACCGTCACGAGCGAGACGGAGATCTCTCTGAATCTCACGGTTGGAACGTCCGCAGCGACAGGGGCTCGCAGCGTGACGGTTACGAACGCCGCACCGGGAGGCGGAACGGCAACTCTCACCAGCGGGTTCACAGTGGATACGTCGCCCGCTACGGGCATCGAGAACAGCATGTCTGCGATGCCGGAAGAGTACGTCCTCCACGAGGCGTATCCGAATCCGTTCAATCCTTCGACAAAGATCCGGTACGGGTTGCCTGAGAGAAGCAGAGTGAAATTGGAGGTCTACAACATGCTCGGGAACATCGTGGCGGTCCTGGTGGATGGCGAACGGTCGAAGGGGTATTACGAAGTAGAGTGGGTCGCAGGAAATCTGCCGAGCGGCGTCTATCTCATTCGTCTTCATTCTGAATCCTTGGAATCGAGCAAGAGGCTCCTCGCTTCCCGGAAAGTCGTTTTGGTGAAATGAGTAATCCGGCTTCTCCGTAAGAGAGAATTCAGTAATTCCCATTTTCGAACGGGGCAATCTCCATCGAGGTTGCCCCTTTTTGTTTTTCTCCCTCTTCTATTCATCCCGGAACAGATATTGCTTCTCGAGAGAAAAGCGTAAATATTAAGAAGCAGTACCACTATTATTTTCGTTCCATCCAAGAACAGATCAACCCGAAGGAGTCGTTTATGAGCAGTACAAGTCCCAGCTTTTTCGAGAGCGTTTCGATGAATTTTGACAAGGCGGCGGCGCTCACCGCACATCCGAAAGGACTGCTCGACCAGATCAAGGTGTGCAACAGCATCTATCATTTTCAGTTTCCGGTACAGGTTGGTGATAGCTACGAAGTCGTTCAAGCCTGGCGGGTCGAGCACAGCCAACATAAGCTCCCAACGAAGGGGGGAATTCGTTATAGCGAGGAAGTCAATGAAGATGAGGTAAAGGCCCTCGCTGCGCTGATGACCTACAAGTGCGCTGTGGTCGATGTCCCGTTCGGCGGAGCCAAAGGGGGAGTGAAGATCAACCCCAAGAGCTACACCGCCACGCAGCTCCAGCGAATCACCAGACGCTATACTGCCGAGCTGGTGAAAAAGAACTTCATCGGCCCAGGCATTGACGTCCCTGCTCCCGACTACGGGACGGGCGAGCGGGAGATGGCCTGGATCGCAGACACGTATTCGGCATTCTACCCGGGGGCTATCGATGCTGTAGGGTGCGTTACCGGTAAGCCCATAAGCCAAGGCGGAATTCGCGGGCGAAGGGAGGCAACCGGACGAGGGGTCTTCTTCGGAATACGAGAGGCTTGCAGCATCGCAGAAGATATGAAGGGCCTCGGGTTGTCCCCCGGGTTGTCGGGCAAGCGCGTTGTCGTGCAAGGTCTGGGCAATGTGGGATACCACGCGGCCAAGTTCCTTGAGGAGGGCGGCTGCGTCATCGTTGGTTTGGCGGAGTATGAAGGGGCGATCCACAATCCGAAAGGGCTGGATGTTGAAGAGGTTGTCAAGCATCGAAAGAATACACGCTCGATCTTCAACTTCCCGGGGGCGACGAACATTCCAAAGACTCTCGATGCGCTCGAGCTCGAGTGCGACATCCTTGTCCCCGCGGCGCTGGAGAATCAGATCACACGCGAGAACGCATCTCGTATCAGAGCCAAGATCATCGGGGAGGGGGCGAACGGCCCGATCCTCGCGGACGCAGAAGAGATCCTGCTGCAGAAAGGCGTCATGGTCATCCCCGACATGTATCTGAATGCCGGAGGTGTGACGGTCTCCTATTTTGAATGGCTTAAGAACCTGCAGCATGTTCGTATGGGGAGAATGGGGAAACGCTTTGCCGAGTCATCCACCGCCGCACTTGTAGCCAGCATCGAACGGACGTACGGCAAATCGATCTCCGAGGAGGAGAAGAAGAAGATTGCTCGCGGCCCGGACGAAGTCGACTTGGTGAACTCGGGTCTGGAGGACACGATGATCAACGCGTATCATCAGATTCGCGAAATACGAAAAGCTTCACATTGCCCGGATCTCCGAACGGCAGCTTTCGTCAGTGCAATCGACAAGATCGCCACCGCCTATACGGAACTCGGCATATTCCCGTAAGTGATCATATGCAGCTTTCTCATTTCTGATACTCCGACCGCTGGTTCCCAATACTGCTAAGCGGGCATGTTTTTGCACTCCCTCAAGTCTGAAAACGTGCCCGCTTGCTGGTTTTTCCCCTCCCCCGTATCCTGCCCTCGATGGAATAGAAATTGCTCTTGTTCGCCTGCAAGGTTCCAATAGGGTCGTCTTGATGGTGATCTTGTCTCCCGACGGCCGCCGCGCAGTGCCATACGACCGCTGCTTCAGTGTTGACGAGCATTCGGTCGTGGTCAAGAGGTCTGACACAACAAGTCGATCCATCCTCGATAGCTGCAGCTTACGTGCCTCTGAAGCAACTGAGAGAAACGGTAAGGGGTTGTCATGAATCCTGAAGGCGTTTCAACCGTCGTCGAGAAGTATAAGGATGTGCGGGGTGGCCTGATATCGATTCTCGAGGAGATACAGGCCACGTATGGGTACTTGCCCCAGGATGTGCTCACGGTCGTTGCAGACAAGACGGGTCGATCGCTCGTTGACATCTACGGCGTCGCCACCTTCTACAAGTCCTTTCGGCTCAGGCCGCGAGGGAAGCACCTCGTTTCGGTCTGTCTTGGCACGGCATGCCATGTACGCGGTGGTCCCGCCATCTGTGAAGAGTTCGAGCATGAGCTGAAGATACGAAGCGACGGCGCGACGACTCCGGACAAGGAGTTCACGCTGGACAGCGTTCGATGCTTGGGTGCCTGCGCGTTGGGCCCGATTGTCGTCGTGGACGGCCACTACTTTTCCAACGTAGGGACAACTGACGTTGGGCGGATCATCGACAAGACGCGCGCAGGACTTGACAGAGTCGAAGTGACGGAAGACCGCCGGGTCTTCCCGCTCGAGGTGAGTTGCCCACGCTGCAACCACAGCTTGATGGACACGAAACACCTCGTCGACGGCTTCCCATCGATCCGCGTGACCGCATCGTTCGGCCAGGAACACGGATGGCTCAGGCTCTCGTGTCTCTACGGCAGCTACGCCATTGAATCCGGCAACGAAATCCCCATGGGGATGGTTATCAACTTCTTCTGTCCGCACTGCCACGCGGAACTGCTCGGGGCCTGGAACTGCCCGGTGTGCGACGCGCCGATGGTGCCGATGATCGTCCGTGGCGGGGCCATCGTCCAGATCTGCTCACGGCGCGGCTGCAAAAGCCATATGCTCGATGTCGAGGGAGTGAACTTCTAGAAGGCCAATGCGCTTCAGGCAGCAGAACCAAGCAAAAGGTCAAATCGCATGATGGCGGAACGACTCAGATCGATCTCTGCGTTTAAGATTCTTCAGAAGCTCATTCTCTCCGACCGAGATCCTTCCTTCCCGACCGTCGTCATTTCGGCCGGCACCTGCGGGCAGGCCAGCGGGGCAAACGATCTTATCCGCATGGCGAAGCGGGAAATCCTCTCCAAAAACCTCTCAGAGAAAGTGCATCTCCGCGTCACCGGCTGCCACGGCTTTTGCGAGATGGAGCCCTCCGTGTTGGTCCAGCCCTCGGGGTTTTTCTACCCGAAGCTGCGCATGGAGGAAATGCCCAGGGTCATTGAGGCTGCCGCTCGCGGCGAAGCGGTTGAGGCCTTGCTCTACGTCGACCCCGTGACGGGGAGAAGGATCGAGAAGCAGAATGATCTCCCATTCTTCAAGCGGCAGGTACGCACCATCATCGCGCGCAACGAGATGGTGGATCCCATCCGGATCTACAATTACATCGAATGCGGCGGGTACGCCGCCATCGTCCGGCTGATGGAGAAGGGCGATCCCAAGCGGGCGCTCGAGGAGGTGAAGGCCTCCGGGCTGAGAGGACGGGGCGGCGCGGGATTCCCCACGGGTCTCAAATGGGAGCTGCTCGCGAAGCAGAAAAGCGCGAAAGGCAAGTTCCTTGTCTGCAACGCGGATGAGGGCGATCCCGGCGCGTACATGGATCGAAGCGTGCTCGAGGGGAATCCTCACAGCGTGATTGAGGGGATGCTCATCGGTGCGTTCGCAACCGGTGCGACGGAAGGCGTTGTCTACGTCCGCAATGAATATCCGCTTGCCATCAAGCATCTCACCATCGCTCTCCGCCAGGCAAGAGAGCTGGGGCTCCTGGGGAACTATATCCTCGACACGAGCTTTTCGTTCAACATCGGCATCGTAAGAGGGGCGGGGGCGTTCGTTTGCGGTGAGGAGACTGCGCTCATTCGTTCCATAGAGGGGAAGATGGGTGAGCCACAACAGCGGCCGCCATTCCCTGTGGAGAAGGGTATTGACGGAAAACCGACCGCGATCAACAATGTGGAGACCTGGGCCAACATCCCGGTGATTATCAATGAAGGGGGCGCCGAGTTTGCGAAGATCGGAACGAAGAAGAACTCCGGCACCAAGATTTTCAGCCTCGTCGGCAAGGTAAAGAACACCGGCCTTGTGGAAGTCCCGATGGGTGTGAGCATCAGGGAGATCGTGAACGACATCGGCGGCGGCCCGGTCGGAAAGGCGAAGATCAAGGCCGTCCAGACCGGCGGTCCGTCCGGCGGCTGCATCCCCGCAAAGATGTTCGACCTCCCGATCGACTACGACAGCCTGAGTGCGGCGGGATCCATCATGGGCTCCGGCGGTATGATCGTGATGGATGAAAACACGTGCATGGTCGATGTGGCGAAGTACTTCATGAATTTCTTGAAGGATGAATCGTGCGGAAAGTGCTACACGTGCCGGAAGGGAACCCAGCGGATGTACGAGATCCTCGACGACATCTCGAGAGGAATCGGCACGGCCGAGAAGATCGAATTGTTGGAGGAATTGGCCCAGGCCGTGAAGGATACCTCGATGTGCGGACTCGGCCAGTCTGCGCCGAACCCCGTGCTGAGCACGTTGCGCTACTTCCGCGATGAATACGAGCGGCACATCTATCACAAGCGGTGCGATGCATTTGTTTGCAAGGAGCTTGTAGGCGCTCCTTGCGCGGCTGCGTGCCCGATCGGCACAGAGGCGTGGCGGTATGTCGCCCACATCCAGCGAGGTGAGTTCGAAGAGGCCTATCAGGTCATTCGGGAAGCGAATCCCTTCCCCTCGGTCTGTGCGCGCGTCTGCAATCACCCGTGCGAAGAACGATGCAAGGCCGGGACTCAGGGCGGGGATCCAATCGCCATCCGGGCGCTGAAGCGGTTCATCACCGATCGCATCGATCCTTCCAGCTACAAGCCGGGGAGAGAAACACAGGCGGGAGGCCGAGGTCCTGTCGCGATCGTCGGATCGGGGCCCGCGGGCCTTACTGCAGCGCACTACCTTTCGCTCAACGGGTACAGCGTGACGGTCTTCGAATCGGACGAGAAGCCCGGCGGTATGCTGTTCAGCGCTATCCCGTCGTACCGGCTGCCGCGCGAGACCATCCAGAAGGAGGTAGAGTCGTTGCTGGATGAAAACATCACGCTACGGTGCGGAACGGCTCTCGGTCGTGACGTGACGCTCGACAGCCTCTTCAACGACGGGTTCAAGGCGATCTTCGTGGCCATCGGTGCTCACAAGAGCTTGCGCCTGCAGCTGAAAGGCGAAGATCTCCCCGGAGTGTTTCCCTCCATCCAATTTCTCAGAGCGTTCAACATCAAGGGTGAAAAACTGGCGAAGGGCCGCGTGGGCATTATCGGCGGTGGCAACTCTGCTCTTGACGCGGCGCGGGTCGCGCTCCGGCAGCCGAAAGTCACGAGCGTTACGATCTTCTATCGTCGTACGCGCGAGGAAATGCCCGCCTTTGCAGAGGAGGTTGAGGCAGCCCTTGAGGAAGGGATCAAGCTTGAGACGCTCGTTTCCCCCACCGGGATCTTGTCGGAAGGAGGAAGGCTCTCCGGAGTCGAGTTCATCAGGAATGAGTTGGGCGACATTGGCGAGGATGGCCGCCGGCGACCGGTGCCCGTTCCGGGCTCCCAGTCTGTCGTGCCGTTGGACACCCTGATCGTCGCGATCAGTGAAGGCTCTGACGTCGATTGCGTCGCGGTTGCCGGAGCGAACCGAATCGATGTCGACGAGAAGAGAGGGATGATTCGGGTGGATCCCGAAACCCTCTGCACGAACAGACCCGGAGTCTTCGCCGGAGGCGATGTCGTAACCGGGCCTAACACCGTCGTCGACGCGATCGCAGCCGGAAAGAAAGTGGCCGTCATGATCGACCGATATCTCCGCGGCGAGGAACTGAAGCAGCCCGCAGAACGCCGGATTCCGCGTCAGTACGTCGAGCCCTTCAAGAGGAACGGAAAGGAATCGGAACCGCTCTCAAGAATCGAGTTGCCGCGGACGCCGGCTGAGTTGAGGAAACGGGGATTTGACGAAGTCGAGCTGACCCTCTCCGCGGAGGAGGCGGTACGGGAAGCCGGCCGCTGCCTGAGATGTGATCTTGAGTTTACACAACCCCGAGAAACTGAAACAACGGTCGAGACGAGCAAGGAGCAACTCGCATGATTGCCTTGAAGATCAACGGACTCCCCGTGTCGGTTGACGAAGGGACGACCCTCCTTGAAGCGGCGAAGTTCTATGGGTTCCCGATACCGACCCTATGCCATATGGAGGGACTGTCGCCCTACGGGGCCTGCCGGCTTTGCGTCGTTGAGATCGGACAGGGACCGAAGGCGAAGCTCGTTTCGTCCTGCACCTATCCGGCGCAGGAGGGTCTCAGCGTGCGCACGAGCTCCTCGCGCGTCGTTCGAGCACGAAAGATGGTACTGGAACTCCTGCTCGCCTCGTGTCCGCAGTCGAAGGTCATCCAGGACCTCGCGTCGGCACACAACGTGCGCCAGCAGCGCTTCAAACAGGAATACGAGGATTGCATCCTGTGCGGGCTCTGCGTCCGCATGTGCAAGGAACAGATGATGGCTAACGCCATCGGGTTCCGCGGCCGGGGGGAGCACCGGTCCATCGGAACACCGTTCGATATCAAGTCTGAGAAATGCAGGCTCTGCGGCGGCTGCATCTACGTCTGCCCCGCTTGTCAGCTGCGATGCACGTATACGGAGCCGGACAAGGCGATCTGCGGAGCGTGCGCGAACCTCAGCCCGCCATGCCTCGCAAAGGAGCAGTTCGACGATATGATGTGCTACATGGATCCGTGCGTTGCGTGTGAGATCAAGAAAAACTGAACAGAGGAGAATCAGCTCATGTCGCTCTCAAAGATCAATGCCACAGCCGCCACGCTCACCAAGAACAGAACCGAGGGCTCCGTCGTGCCGGCATCGGGCATGTGCGTCACGTGCGTCGACGGCTGCATCGGCATGTGTGAAATTGGCAAATCCGCCTACCGAGGGCACGAGGTCATCTACCCGCAGCCGTTCGGCGTCATCACGACCGCGGGCGAGAAAATGTACCCTGTCGATTACTCACACTTCAATGTCATGGGGACCGCCGTCGGCGCTCACGGCATCCAGGCCGACAGTGACAAGGCGATCTTTCCCGCCGTCAATCTCGAGGTCGCGTTCGGACACGACAAGGGGATCAAGTTCCGCTACCCCTGGATCATCCCGGGGATCGGCTCGACCGATATCGCCAAGAATAACTGGGAAGGATTGGCGATCGGCTCGGCGCTGGCCGGGACGGGCTTGACGATCGGCGAGAACGTCGTCGGCATGGATATGGAGGCGACCCTCAAGGGCGGCCGGGTGGTCGATACCGTCGATCTCAAGCGACGTGTGATACTCTACAAGGATCACCAGCGGGACGGCTATGGTGCCATCATCGTGCAGGCCAACGTAGAGGACACGCGCCTCGGCGTTCAGGAGTACGCCATTGAGAAGTTGGGCGTCCAGTGCGTTGAATTGAAATGGGGGCAGGGTGCCAAGGATATCGGGGGCGAGGTGAAGATCAAGAACCTGAAGAAGGCCCAGGAGTTATATGCAAGGGGGTATGTTGTAATGCCTGACCCCACGGACGAGCACGTGATCAAGGCCTTTGAACGCGGCGCCTTCAAAGAGTTTGAGCGGCACTCCCGTGTGGGGATGGTGACGGAAGAGTCGTTTGCCAAGCGAATAGAGGAGTTGCGAAAGGCAGGAGCGAAGTATATCTTTCTAAAGACTGGCGCATATCGCCCCGCGGATCTGGCCCGAGCGATCAAGTTCGCCTCAAAGTACAAGCTCGATCTTCTCACCGTCGACGGAGCGGGCGGCGGTACCGGAATGAGTCCGTGGCGGATGATGAACGAGTGGGGCGTGCCTCCGGTGGAGCTGCACTCTCTGTTGTATCAGTATGCGAAGCAGCTGGCGGACAAGGGGGAACATCTGCCGGCACTGGCGGTTGCCGGTGGGTTTGTCTTCGAGGATCAAATCTTCAAAGGGCTTGCGCTCGGCGCACCTTTCGTGAAACTCGTGGGCATGGCGCGCGCGCCTATCGCGGCAGCGATGGTCGGCAAGACCATCGGTCGTGCGATCGAGGAGAACCAGCTGCCTGTCTATGTCGAGAGGTTCGGCAGCACGAAAGAGGAGATCTTCGTGACGGCGACGTCGCTGCGCAACGAGCTCGGCGTGGAGCAGTTCGAGCAGCTGCCGACCGGGGCGATCGGTCTTTACACGTACTATGAGCGCCTGGCTCAGGGTTTGCGACAGCTCATGGCCGGCAGCCGCAAGTTCTCCGCTAACCTGATTTCTCGAAAAGACATTGCGGCATTGACCCACGAGGCTGCTGCGATCAGCGGGATCACGTACATCATGGATGTCGATGAGGAAGAAGTGAAAACGATCCTGCGCTGAGATGCAGGGCACGTCAGAACGTGGTGGTGAAGGCAAAAGAATGTTTTCCATCGTTCCCCGTAAGCGGCTGTGCGGGGACAACGATCACGCTTTAATTCTCAGCCGTTGAGTCAGAACCTAACAAGCGGGCGGACTGGCGACAGCGTCCACCGAACCGCATACAAGGAGAATTTCCTATGTCGGAATATTCAAAGAGCTTCGTCTCACAGCTGAAGGCGAAGAACCCGAACGAGCCTGAGTTTCATCAGGCTGTGGAGGAGGTTGTTGAATCGTTAAGTCTCGTGCTGGATCGATACCCGGAGTACCGTGCTGCGAAGATCCTCGAGAGGATCGTTGAGCCGGAGCGAGTCCTCATGTTCCGGGTGCCGTGGATGGATGACCAGGGGGAGATCCACGTTAACCGGGGATTCCGGATCGAGATGAACAGCGCCATCGGGCCCTACAAGGGCGGGCTGCGATTCCATCCCTCGGTCAATCTCGGCATCCTGAAGTTCCTCGCGTTCGAGCAGGTTTTCAAGAACAGCCTGACGACCCTGCCGATGGGCGGCGGGAAGGGAGGCTCGGATTTCGACCCGAAAGGGAAGAGTGACAACGAAGTGATGCGGTTCTGCCAAAGCTTCATGAGCGAGCTCTACCGCCACATCGGACCGGACACCGACGTGCCGGCCGGCGATATCGGTGTAGGCGGTCGGGAGATCGGGTTCCTCTTCGGTCAGTACCGGAAGCTGCGGAACGAGTTCACCGGAGTCTTGACCGGAAAAGGATTGAACTGGGGTGGTTCGCTTATTCGTCCCGAGGCGACCGGGTACGGGGCCGTGTACTTCGCTTCCGAGATGCTGAAGACGCGGAGGGAGTCGCTCGAGGGAAAGCTCTGCCTCGTCTCCGGAAGCGGCAACGTGGCGCAGTACACCGTCGAGAAGATCAATCAACTCGGGGGGAAGGTCGTAACGTTGTCCGATTCCAACGGGTACATTTACGACGAGGAAGGGATCGACAAGAAGAAGCTCGATTTCGTGATGGAGTTGAAGAATGTGAAGCGGGGGAGAATGAAGGAGTACGTCGACAAGTACTCCAAGGCGGTCTACACGCCAATCGACCCGAAGCAGGACTTCAATCCCCTGTGGAACCATAAGGCCCATTGCGCCTTCCCGAGTGCGACGCAGAACGAGATCAACGGCAAGGATGCTCAAAATCTCCTCAAGAACGGCATCTATGTGGTTGCGGAGGGAGCTAACATGCCCACGACGCTCGATGGGGTCAAGGTTTTCCTGGATGCGAAGATCCTGTACGGGCCGGGAAAAGCCACGAACGCGGGCGGAGTTGCCACGTCCGGTTTGGAAATGGCACAGAACAGCATGCGGCTGAACTGGACCCGGGATGAGGTCGACAACCGCTTGCACCTGATCATGAAGGAGATCCACAAGACGTGCGTTGACACGGCGGAGCGGTTCGGTACGCCTGGAAACTACGTCAATGGTGCCAATATCGGCGGTTTCCTGAAGGTAGCCGACGCAATGATGGATCAAGGCCTTGTGTAGAGGGCTGGCGTCCGGCGGAAGAGAATCGGAGTGTGTTTTTTCCACTCCGATTTTTTATTTTACGGGTGTGTGGCCATCCCGGAAAGGGTGGATTTGGATGGTCATGAATCTCAGCGACGGAGTGGTGACGAGATGCCGATAGAGTATGTCGACCCGGATTGGGTCGAGCACGGTTACGGCACACGCTTTCAGGGGTTCCAGAACCTCATGCGGCGCCGGATTCGCGATGTCCTGATCGTCTCCAGCCTGTACGATCTCTATATGTTCGAGGAGGATGGACGGCTCTACGAGCTGATCCGGAACGAGTACCAGGCACTGCACCTCAGCCATTCTCCCGAGCTGACGAGAGTCTCGAGCGGCAAGGAGGCCATCGCGCTCGCGAAGGAGGAGCGGCGTTTCGATCTCATCATCACGACCCTGCACATCGAGGACATGACCGCGCTGAAGTTCGCGAGGATGGTGCGCGAGGCGGGCCTCGACCTCCCGATCGTGCTGCTGGCGTACGACAACAGGGAGCTGAAAGAGCTCGTGATGCATCACGACACATCGGTGTTCGACCGCATCTTCATCTGGCAGGGCGATTTCCGGCTCCTCATCGGCATCATCAAGCACCTTGAGGACAAGATGAACGTCGACCACGACACCCGGATCGTGGGCGTGCAATCGATCATCCTCATCGAAGACAACGTCCGATACTACTCTTCCTTCCTTCCGATCATCTATACCGAGATCTTGAACCAATCCAAGCATCTCCTCTCCGAGGGGATCAATCTCACGCACAAGTACCTCCGGATGCGCGCGCGACCGAAAATCATTCTGAGCACAACGTACGAGGAAGCCTGGGATTATTTTGAACGATATGAGGAGTACATCCTGGGGGTGATCTCGGATATCGACTTCCCGAGGGATGGGAAGGACGACTCGCGGGCCGGGCTCGAGCTTGCGCGGAACATCAAAGCGCGCCATTATGACATTCCGATCCTGCTGCAATCGACGATGGCTGAGCTGGAGGCGGAAGCACGATCGATCGGCGCCTCGTTCCTCCTGAAGGACTCTCCGCTCCTCCTGCATGAGCTGCGGCAGTTCATGGTGGAGTATTTCAGCTTTGGCGATTTCATCTTCCGCACCGTCGACGGGCGGGAGGTCGGCCGGGCCTCCGACCTGCAATCGCTCGAGGAACAGCTTCAGATTGTGCCGGAGGAGAGCATCCAGTACCACGCCGAGCGCAACCACTTCTCGAGCTGGCTCAAAGCGCGGACGGAATTCTGGCTGGCTCATAAACTGAGACCCCGAAAGGTCTCGGACTATCCTTCCGTGGCGGCGCTGCGCGAGGACCTCATCAATTGGCTTCGCCAGTACCGGAGGATTCGCCAGCGGGGGATCATCACAGATTTCAACAAGGAGACGTTCATTCCTGCCAGCAGCTTCGCCCGAATCGGGGGCGGGTCGCTCGGGGGAAAAGCGCGAGGCCTGGGGTTTGTGAACATCCTCATCAACAACTACGATGTTCGCAATCGGTTCGATCAGATCGTCATCGATGTGCCGCCGGCGGTCGTGCTCGGGACGGATGTGTTCGA
This sequence comes from uncultured Ignavibacteriaceae bacterium, assembly GCA_964480945.1. Taxonomy (GTDB): domain Bacteria; phylum Bacteroidota; class Ignavibacteria; order UBA10030; family UBA10030; genus VGWB01. The sequence continues at coordinate 14,058 of CAYZRX010000054.1, forward strand.
CCAGTTCCTCGAAGAAAACGATCTCCGCAACTTCGCTCTCAGCGCGACCGACGATCAGGAGATCACCCGCAGGTTCCTGGAAGCGAAGAAGTTCCCTGAAGAGATCCTCGGCGAGCTGGCTGCGTTTCTAGATTTGATCCATGAGCCGCTTGCCGTGCGGTCGTCGAGTCTTCTTGAGGATTCGCAGTACCACCCGTTCGCCGGCGTCTATGAAACCTATATGATCCCGAACTGCCACGCCAATCCATTCATGCGCCTGAGCGAGCTGATCAACGCGATCAAACGTGTCTATGCGTCGACGTTTTACCAGAGCGCGAAGGACTACATCAAGGTGACCGCCTACCGACTGGAGGAGGAGAAGATGGCGGTCATTATTCAGAAGATGCTGGGCCGGGAACACGAAAATCGGTTCTACCCGGATTTTTCGGGGGTCGCGAAATCCTACAACTTCTATCCCCTTCCTCCTCAGAAACCGGAGGATGGGATCGTCTCCTCCGCTCTAGGATTGGGGAAGATGGTTGTCGATGGCGGTATCACCGTCAAGTTTTGCCCGAAGTACCCGAACCACCTCCTGCAGTTCTTCTCGGGAAAGGAAGCTCTGCGGAACAATCAGAACGAGTTCTATGCGCTCGAGATGAACGGTCAGCCGCTGGAGTACTTGGAGACCCATGATGTCCTGCTGAAGCGCTACGGTCTCGACGTCGCAGAGCGCGACGGGTCGCTCACCTACGTTGGGTCAACCTACTCGCCGGAGAACGATGCGCTCGCGGATGGTCTCTCGCGGCAGGGGATCCGCGTCGTTACGTTCGCGCCGATCCTGCGGAACAAGATGTTCCCGCTGCCCCAGATCCTCGAGCTTCTCCTCGATATGGGGGAGTGGGGAATGGGGACGCCGGTGGAGATCGAATTCGCGGTCAACATGACGCCGCCGGCCGGGAAACCGAAGGAATTCGGCCTCCTCCAGATGCGCCCGCTCGTGCTGAGTCGGGAGGTGGAGGAACTCAACATCGAGGAGGTGCCGACCGAGCAGCTGCTCTGCCAGAGCCACCAGGTTCTGGGGAATGGTGCCATCCGCGACGTTTACGACATCGTCGCGGTGGACATCGAGCGGTTTGAGCGCTCGAAGACCCGTGAAGTCGCCACAGAGATTACACAATTCAACGAGGAGCTGCTCGCGCAGCGTCGCCCCTATCTTCTTATCGGTCTCGGCCGGTGGGGAACGCTTGATCCATGGCTTGGCATTCCGGTGAAATGGGACCAGATCTCGGGGGCAAGGGCGATCGTCGAGGCCGGCTTCAAAGATCTCGATGTGGCACCTTCGCAGGGATCTCATTTCTTCCAGAACATCACCTCGTTTCAAGTCGGGTATTTCACGGTCCATTCGAAGATCAAGGCTGGCTTCATCGACTGGGATTGGCTGTCGAAGCAAAAGGCGGTCGAGGAGAAGACGTACACACGCCATTTCCGGTTCGAAACGCCTATCACGATCAAGATGAACGGTCATCAAAATAAGGGCATCATTCTGAAGCCGGAGGGTCATCTTGCCTAGCCAAAAAGGTTCACGAGAGCCTCGTCCCGACAAGGGGAAGAAGGTCTTCGATGCCTGTCCTCACTGCGGGGCGGAACTGAGCCCGTGGGAGAAAGTGCTGCTCAGCATCGATCGGGCGCTGATGTGCAAGCACTGCTGGTACCGAATCATCCTCGATGTTTTCGATGACAAGGAGGGGGAAGGCGGGGGAGACAAACCTCAATCAAAGGATGAGAGTCGATGAAATCCTATAATTCGTTCGAAGTGGCTCAGCAGCAGGTCCTGGAAGCTGCGAAGCTGTTAAACCTGGATCAGGCGACGTGCGACCTCCTGATGTGGCCGCAGCGGGAGTACAAGTTCACCATGCCGGTCAAGATGGACAACGGTGAGGTCAAAATCTTCCACGGCTGGCGCATACAGTACAATTACGCACGCGGCCCGGCGAAAGGAGGAATCCGCTTCCATCCCGACGAGACCGTCGATACGATTCGTGCGCTGGCCGGCTGGATGGCGTGGAAGTGCGCGGTCGTCGATCTTCCGCTTGGCGGCGGCAAAGGGGGAGTCGTGTGCGATCCCCGAAGGATGTCCCAGCGCGAGCTGGAAAACCTGTCACGAGCCTACGTCCGCGCGGTCGCCCAGCACATTGGGGTCGATCGCGATATCCCCGCTCCCGACGTGTACACGAATCCGCAGACCATGGCCTGGATGATGGATGAATACGAGACGATCCACGCCTTCCACCACACCGGCGTGCTGACCGACAAGCCGATGCAGATCGGCGGGACGGAGGGGCGGCGGGATGCGACCGCTCGCGGGGGCGTCATTAGCGTGCGCGAGGCGTGCAAGATCCTGGGTGTGGACCCCCATGGGTCGTACGCGATACAGGGGTTTGGGAACGCCGGGCAGCGCGCAGCGCTCCTCCATCAGGAGTTGCTGGGCGGAGGAAAGCTCATAGCAGCCTGCGACTCGCGCGGCGGGATCTACAATGCGGACGGCCTCAATCCCAAAGAGCTTGTGACGCACAAACTGAGGACGGGCTCCGTTGTCGGTTTCCCCGGGGCCAAGGCAATCCCTCGCGATTCTGTGCTGGAGCTCGATGTGAAGATCCTGTATCCGGCAGCTCTGGAAAATTCCATCAACGAGAACAACGTGCACAACATCAAGGCGAGCATCATTTGCGAGCTGGCCAATGGCCCGACGACCCCCGAGGCCGATTTGATCCTTCACAAGAAAGGCGCGTACGTTATTCCTGATATCCTTGCAAGTGCGGGCGGCGTTACGGTCTCGTACTTTGAAATGGTGCAAGACAAGTATTCGTACTTCTGGGACGAGGAAACCGTGCATCAGCGGCTCGACCAGAAGATTACAAAGGCCTGTCAAACCGTTCAGGAAGCAATCAAGGACAAGAAGGTGCACCCCCGGCTGGCTGCTATGGTTGTCGGCATCGCGCGAGTGGCTGAAGCCTGCAAGCTCCGGGGATGGGTCTAACCATCCGCGGCCAAGCCTTCGGCTCCGGATGTCTCTCATCCTTCATTGCGATCCGTTCACTAAAACGTCCAACCTTCAACCTATTTCACGTTAGCGGGGTATACTATGAGACGCTTCGTTCTTCTGTACACACTTGTTCTCGTCGCGAGCGTTGCACTTGGCCAAACCAAGCACGCGATCACCTTCGATGACTTCATCAGCCTGGGACGGGCGTCTGATCCACAGATCTCGCCCGACGGCAAGATGATCGCCTTCGTCATCAACTATCAGAATAAGACGGAGAACAGGGGCAACAGCAACATCTATCTGATTCCGGCGGACGGTGGCGAGATGAGACAGCTCACCGTGGCCAAAGGAGCGAACTATAATCCCCGGTGGATGCCCGATGGCAAATCGATAGCCTTTGTCTCGACGCGCGACGGCGAAGCCCAGATTTGGTCGATCTCCGTGGTCGGCGGGGAGGCCCGGAAAGTATCGTCGCTCTCGACCGGCATCTCCGATCTCCAGGTCTCTCCGGATGGTAAGTGGTATGCGTTCGATTCCGAGGTCTTTCCCGATTGCCCGAACGACGACTGCAACCAGAAGCGCAACGAAGAGATGGAGAAAAGCAAGGTGAAGGCGAAGATCTTCGACAAGCTGCCGTACAGGGTGTGGAACGCCTGGAAGGATGGCAAGAGGAACCATACTTTGGTTCTCTCCACTGCCGGCGGCGCGGCGATCGACCTGACGCCGGGGGACAACGATTCACCGCCGATCGATCTGGGAGGGAACTGGGATTTTGCGTTTTCGCCCGATGGCAGGGAGCTTGCCTTCACACGCAATCCCGACCTGATGGTCGTTACGAGCACGAATAACGAGATCTATGTCGTCCCTGTAACCGGCGGCACTCCCAAGAACATCACGGAGAACCCGGCCGATGACTGTCAGCCGCTCTACTCGCCCGACGGCCGGTACATCGCCTATCTGCGCATGCAGCGTCCGGGCTTCGAGGCGGACCAGAAGCAGCTCGTGCTCTACGAGCGCGCAACCGGCAAACGGATCGACCTCACGGAAGGGTTCGACTACAGCCTGAACGAGGTGGCGTGGTCGCCGGACTCGAGAACGATCTACTTCAACGCGGACGACAAAGGAAATGAGACCATTTTCAAAATCACGGTGGCGACGAAGAAAATCGAAGCGCTCGCGGACAAAGGGTACAATCAGTCGATCCGCGTCACGCCCGATGGCAAATCGATCGTGTTTCTGAAGGAATCGATCAACCAGCCTGCCGAGCTCTACCGACTCGACAGCGACGGGAGCAACCTCAAGAAGCTTTCCTCCATCAATGATGAGAGGATCGCCAAACTCGATATGAACTCGAAGGAGGACTTTTGGTTGAACGGCGCGGGCGGCACGAAAGTCCACGGCTTTCTCGTCAAGCCGCCGGCCTTCGACGCTTCGCAAAAGTACCCGATGATCTTCCTTATTCATGGGGGTCCGCAGGGACAGTGGGGTGATCAGTTCCATTATCGCTGGAACGTGCAGATGTTTGCCTCCCGCGGGTATGTCGCTGTCCTCGTTAACCCGCGTGGAAGCACAGGGTACGGCCAGAAATTCACCGACGAGATCAGCCGCGACTGGGGAGGGAAGGTCTATGAAGACCTCATGAAAGGAGTGGATTACGTCGTCAAGTCCTACCCGTTCATTGACGGAACGAGGATAGCCGCTGCGGGGGCATCGTACGGAGGGTATATGATCGATTGGATCGAGGGCCACACGGACCGGTTCAAGTGCCTCGTCTCGCACGACGGAGTTTTCGAGCCGGTCAGTATGTATGGGGCGACCGAGGAGCTCTGGTTCCCTGAGTGGGAGTTTGCCGGGACTCCGTACAAGAATCCCCAGCTCTACCAGCGCTGGTCACCGCTCGCTTCCGCCTCCAAATTCAAAACGCCCATGCTGGTCATCCACGGTCAGCAGGACTTCCGCGTGGATGTCAGCCAGGGCTTCCAGCTCTTCACCGCCCTTCAGAGGCAGGGGGTCAAGTCGAAGATGCTCTACTTTCCCGATGAGAGCCACTTTGTCCTGAAGCCGGCCAACGCCGAGCTTTGGTACAAGACAGTATTAGACTGGATCGACGAAAACACGAAGTAGAAGGATTGCGAGTGGCGCCGCGCCGTCGCAGGAGGATTCCCGACGGCAGTATTTTGTCCGGCCGAGCCGACGAGACCCTTTCAGCCCTCTGGAGCGTGCTTCAGGTATTCCATGTAGAAAAGGGCGCAGAGTTTGCGGACCCGCCGGCTCTCGTCGAATCGGGCAGCTTGCCTGACGGCGTTGATGCCGATCGGATCGCCGATCTTGTAAAGAGACAGAGCCGCGACGATTCGAGCGCGTTCATCCCTGTCGTTCTTCAGCATCTCCATCAGGGCCGAGACCGCCTTCTCGGACCCGATGTCGCCCGCATGCATCGCGGCACTTGTCCGCAAACCGAGATTCTGCGACCGGATGCCTATGAGGAGATTGGCTTCCGCCACAGCCTTGTTGAACACCGGGCGAACGTCCTTCTTGTCTTTCGTGCTGCCGGCCGGCGAAGGCGACGGGAACACGCCCATCAGGATGAAAGCCAACGCCACCAACACTTTGTGTCTCATACGTCCCTCCTCTCGATCGTTAGCTCGAAAAGCTGATGAACCCTCGACCCCTCCAACGGCTTCGAAAGAGTCTTCGGACACTCCCGAGCCCTCGTTGGTGTTCTACTGTATACGACGCCGGGAACGGTGAATGGTTGATGCAGAGGGACTAAAGTGGCGGTGAGGATGACGAATCAGTCGTTGGGAGGGACAGGATCTTGGCGAGGCTGCCGAAGGCCCGATCAGAGATGGTTGACATTCGGGGCCGTGTATCATACATTTGGAGCCAATAAGGGGGGAATACTCACGGAGGGAAAAATGAAGAGACTGGACAACCAGCTGCACAGGACGGCTCCGGGAGCTGCTCGGGCGAACCGCCGACTCTGGTTCTTCCTCGCGCTGCTTGCTGCCTGCTGCATCCCGGCATCGACATTCGCGCAGAGAGCGACGACGATCGTCATCGTCCGGCACGCGGAGAAGGACACCATGCAGTACGACCCGCCCCTCACGGAAGCAGGACGGGAGCGTGCGGCCGCTCTCGCGCACGTCTTGAAGGATGCGGGGATACAGGCTATCTACACGACGCAGTACATTCGCACACAGCAAACAGCCCAGCCGCTGGCGGACGAGCTCGGTCTCAAGCTTCAGATCATCCATGCTGATGCGGATCATCTCGCGTCGTACGTCCGCACCGTCATCGGAAGGGCGGAGAAGGAGCACGGAGGAGGGCGAGTCCTTGTCGTCAGCCACGGAAATGTGATCCCCCTGCTTCTGAAGGAGCTCGGCACCGTCAAGGATCTTACGCTTGGGGATACGGAGTACGACAATCTCTTCGTCGTTACCAGGTTCTCGACAGGAAAAGCGCAGCTCCTGCGGCTGAGATTTGGCCAACCGGCACCTTGATTTGCTCATCTCCTGCCCGTTTCCTCGCTGCACCGTGACCAGCAAGGAGGTTGCGAAGAGAACGATGAAGGCCCTGACATTTGTTTCGATGGGATTTATGATGATGAACGTAGCGGAAGCGCAGATGAAATCCGAGCTCCCCGAGCCGCCGGTCGCGAAAAAGATCGCGAAGGTGGATACGATGCACGGCGACGTTCGGGTGGATAATTACTACTGGCTGCGCGAGAAGACCAACCTCGAGGTTCTCGCCTATCTTGAAGACGAGAACAGGTACACCGAGGCGATGATGGATCCCCTCCGGGGCCTCCAGGAAACTATCTACAAAGAGATCATCAGCCGCATCAAGCAGACGGATCTGAGCGTGCCGTACAAGCTCGGTGACTATTGGTGCTACACGCGTACGGAGGAAGGGAAGCAGTACCCTGTCTACTGCCGCAAGCGGGGGACGATGGACGCGGCCGAGCAGATCACGCTGGACCTGAATGAGCTCGCAACGGGACACAAATTCCTCGGGTTAGGCGTCTATCAGATCAGTGATGACGGGAACCTGTTGGCCTATTCCGTCGATACGACGGGCTTCAGACGGTACCAGCTCAACGTGAAGGATCTGCGAACCGGGAAGGTTTTTCCGGATTCCATCGGTCAGGTGAATGCAGCCGTCTGGGCGGCGGATAACAAGACTCTCTTCTACGTCAAAGAGGACCCGGCCAAGCGGCCGTATCGGTTCTATCGTCACGTCCTCGGTGCAGCCAACGACGATCTCCTCTACGAAGAACGGGACGAACTGTACCGTATCTGGACGTACCGCTCCAGCGACAAGAAACTGATTTTCCTCCAGGCCTCGAGCTCCATCACCGACGAGGCACAGTATCTGCCGAGCGATCAGCCTTTCGGCGCGTTCAGGATGCTGTATGCGAGGGAGGTCGGGCACGAGTATTCCGCGGACCATCGTGAAGGGTTCTTCTATGTCCGAACAAACAAGCAAGCGAAGAACTATCGGCTTGTGACAGCCCCCAATGCGGATCCGTCCATGCAAAACTGGAGGGAGCTTCTTCCGCATCGTCCCGAGGTGAAACTGGAAGGGGTGTCGCTCTTCAAGAACCACGCCGTCTTCACCGAGAGGGGAGGCGGGCTCATACGCTTCGTTGTTCTGGATTTCCGCACGAACGCCTCGAGGACTGTGGAATTCCCCGAGCCCGTGTATTCTGCCTATCCCTCGGCCAATCCGGAGTACAACACCGCTGTCTTTCGCTACAGCTACCAATCGCTTATTACCCCGAGCTCTATCTACGACTACGACATGGACGCCGGGAAAAGCACGCTCCTGAAACAGACCGAGGTGCTCGGCGGGTACGATCCGAACCTCTACTCCTCTGAGCGCCTGTACGCGCGGGCGCCCGACGGAGTGAAAGTCCCTATCTCGATCGTCTACAAAAAAGGGCTGAAGCGCGATGGCTCGAATCCGCTTCTTCTGTACGGCTACGGTGCATACGGGGCGCCGATGCCGGCGGCCTTCTCCGTCCCGCGGTTGAGCCTGCTGGGCCGGGGTGTGGTGTTCGCTTTGGCGCACATCCGCGGGGGTGGCGAACTCGGCGAGGAGTGGCGGGAGGATGGGAGGATGATGAAGAAGAAGAACACGTTCACGGACTTCATCGCGTGCGCCGAGTTTCTTATCCAAGAGAAATTCTCCTCGAAGGAGAAGCTCGCGATCCAGGGTGGAAGCGCGGGTGGCTTGCTCGTCGGCGCTGTGCTCAATATGCGGCCGGATCTCTTCAAGGTTGCTCATCTGGCCGTGCCGTTCGTCGATGTCGTCAATACGATGCTCGACGAGTCGCTGCCGCTCACGGTAGGGGAATTTCTTGAATGGGGAAATCCGAAAAAGAAGGATGACTACGAGTATATCAAATCCTACTGCCCCTACACGAATATCGCAGCCAAGGCGTATCCGGCGATGCTGATCACGACGTCTCTGAACGACAGCCAGGTGATGTACTGGGAGCCTGCAAAGTATACGGCGAAATTGCGCGCGATGAGGACCGACAAGAATCCCTTCCTGTTGAAAGTCAATATGGGGGCTGGTCACGGCGGTTCCTCAGGGCGCTATGATGCGTACAAGGAGCAAGCGTTTAATTACGCGTTTCTCCTCGGCCAGCTCGGGATTTCGAGGTAGCACAGCAGAATCGACCCCCGCAGAGAGCGTGGATCGACCGGGAGACAAGTTCCCCTGAGTCTCTTTCCACTCAACACCAATAAAGGAGGAGTTATGCAGCCCGTACAACCAATGCCGCCCATCCAGCCTCCGCAACCGGCCCCGGTGCAATACGCCGGCTTCTGGAGACGGTTCGTTGCTTATCTCATCGATAGCATCATCATCGGCGTGGTCTCTTGTCTCGTGCTCATTCCTGTCTTCGCAGTCCTGGGGATCGGGATCGGACTGGGTGGCTTAGAGGAGGAAGAGGCCGCGGGATTCATCCTCGCGCCGATCATCGGTTTTATGTTGTTCGCGGGCCTCGTGCTGGCCGTTGCCGAGTGGCTCTATTTTGCGCTCATGGAATCCTCGAATAAGATGGCGACGTTGGGCAAGATGGCCATCGGGATCAAGGTCACGGATCTCAACGGCAACCGGGTCACCTTTGGCCGGGCGACGGGTCGGTACTTCGGAAAGATTCTCTCCGGCATGATTTTCATGATCGGCTACATCATGGCAGGCTTCACGGAGAAGAAGCAGGCACTCCACGACATGATCGCGAGTTGCCTCGTCGTGATGAAGTAGCAGAGATGGCTCTTTCAGCACGCTGTTCCCGGAGATCACCAACCAGCTCGAAGTCGACGAGGGGGACCAGTCCACGTTGGGGGACATCGGCGTTCCTGTCGGCTCGGACCGTGAAGCAGCTCCGTCGGATCATCGACTCATTCTGAGGGAAGACGGTCTTCCTTTGTCAAGAGAAGGAATGCCGACCGCGATCTGATAGGACGAGGCGCCCTGTTAGTTTTACCTGATGAGGTAATTTTTTCCTCTTCTGGACAAAGAGTGGCGACCGTGTGGCCAATTTGAGCTTGGAAACCAAGGCGCTGATTGTACGAAGGGACGGCACATCTTTTGAAATTCCGAGACCCGGCGGGGACTCTGCAGTATCGTTCTTTTGGGGGAGAACTCCTGAAATGGATCATGGAGGCGGCCAATGGGTTCGCAGCAGTTGTTGTTTGTCATCCTGGGTGTGATCATCATCGGTATCGCCATTATCGCGGGCATCAGCATGTTTGGCGCCCAGGGCGTTGCCACCAATCGCGATTCAATCATCAGTGATCTGAACGAACTTGCCGCACACGCATACCAGTTCCGCGGCAGGCTTCGCGCGATGGGAGGCGGCCAGGGTGATTACAGCACCTTCACAATCCCCGCCATCTTGGAGCACAACAACGATGCCACTTACTCGATCCAGAATGCGTCGCCGAACAGCTTGACGTTCCTTGCCATCTCCGCCGTTAATCCGTCGAACACTGTCATCGTGACGATCGACAGCGACGGGAAGCTCGCAGACTGGACCTTCTCCGGCGATTTCCAATGACTTTTGACGCGTCCCCTTTCCTCAGACGTCAAGTCCTCCCACGTACTACCGGGAACTGATTCTCACCGAATCCCATTCTCCCGTTCTAGATTGGCCGTCGCTCTCCCCTTCGATTGCTTTTGAAGCTTTCCGTCGATAGCTTTACACACCGCAATTCACCGTTCTCTCATCTTACTGCCCTGAAACCGGATCTTCAGCCATGTCCACAAAACGATTTTCAAACCTTCTTCTTCTGACGTTGGGGTCCCTCTTTGCTCTCTTCTCCCTCTCCCTCTGCCAGACAAACGATCCGGTCGCAGATTCGCGCGGCGCGGTCGTGTCGGGCCAGGCACGGTTTACAGTCCTCACGCCTCGACTTGTCCGAATGGAGTGGTCCGAGGAGGGGAAGTTTGAAGACCGAGCTTCGTTGGTCTTCATCAACCGAAAGATGCCCGTCCCTCCGTTTAAGAAGTCTGAGGAGAATGGATGGGTTACACTCCGGACCGAGAATCTTCAGCTCCGCTACAAGGTGGGGAGCGGGAGGTTCGAGAAGGAGAATCTCGAAGTGACGTTTGCCTTCGGAGGCAGGCAGATCTCCTGGCATCCCGGAATGAAGGATGAAGGAAATCTCGGAGGAACGATCCGGACGCTCGATGGAGTGAAAGGAGCCACGCCGCTTGACCCCGGACTACTGTCAAGAGATGGGTGGGTGGTTGTGGACGATTCGAAACGGCCGCTGTTCGATAGCTCTGCCTGGCCGTGGGTCGTGCCGCGGCCGGATACGAGCAGTCAGGACCTCTACTTCTTCGCGTACGGGCATGACTACCGGAAGGCATTGTTCGATTTTACGCGCGTGGCGGGGAAGATCCCGATGCCGCCGCGGTTTGCGTTCGGCCTCTGGTGGTCGCGGTACTGGGCCTACACCGACGAGGAGTTCAAACAGCTCGTCCGCGAGTTCGAAACCTACGACGTCCCGCTCGACGTCCTCGTGATCGACATGGATTGGCACCTGACGTTCAATCAGCGATGGTGGAAGAAGATTTTGGATCAGGCAGGTGAACAGCTCGGCTGGACCGGCTACACGTGGGATAAGAACTACTTTCCCGATCCTGACGCATTCCTAGCGTGGTGCGAGAAACACGGATTGAAGACGCCGCTCAATCTTCACCCGGCATCCGGCGTTCAGCCGCATGAGGAACACTATCCTGAAATGGCGAGGGCGATGGGGATCGACCCGGCGACGAAGAAGTACGTCCCGTTCGACATCACCGACAAGAAGTTCGCGACCAACTTCCTCAATCTGATCATTCGGCCGCTGGAGAGACAGGGAGTCGATTTCTGGTGGCTCGACTGGCAGCAGTGGGGCACGACGAAGATCCCCGGCGTGACGCCGACATGGTGGCTGAACTATGTGTTTTTCACGGACATGGAGAGGAAGGATCAGGCCAGGCCGCTCCTTTTCCATCGATGGGGAGGGCTGGGAAACCATCGATATGAAATCGGATTCTCCGGCGATGTCATCAACGTCTGGGAGTCGCTGGCATTCCAGCCGTACTTCACGGCGACGGCAGCGAACGTCGGCTACGGTTATTGGAGCCACGACATCGGCGGTCATATGCCGGGACCCGAGCCGCCCGAGCTTTTCACGCGGTGGGTCCAGTCGGGGATCTTCAGTCCGATCATACGGACGCACACGACGAAGAATCCCGCGGCCGAGCGGCGTATCTGGGCCTATCCGCCCGAGTATTTCAAGGTCATGCGAGATGCCATCCTTCTGCGTTATGCATTGATACCGTATATCTACACTGAATCGAGAAGGACCTATGAGACCGGTGTTTCGATCTGCCGGCCGATGTATTTTGACGAGCCTGATGCGAGGGAGGCATACGAGTTCAGAGACCAATACATGTTCGGCGACGACATGCTTCTTGCGCCCGTGACGACGCCGCTTTCGGAAGACAGCCTTCTTGCGGCCGAGAAGATCTGGCTGCCCGAAGGGCAGTGGATCGAGTGGTTCACCGGCGAGAAGCTGAAGGGGCCGGCCGTCGTCGAGCGATCCTACGCTCTCGACGAGATCCCCGTTTTCGTGAAAGCCGGCGCCATTATCCCGATGCAGCCGAAGATGCGGAATACCCACGAGAAGCCCGTCGATCCGCTGATTCTGACGGTTTTCCCCGGCGATTCTGGCTCGACGCGGGTGTATGAGGATGAGGGAAACTCACTCGGCTACCGGAAAGGGGAGTTCGCGTGGACGGGCGTTCGAACATCGACTGCAGGTTCGGGATCGTTCAAGGTTGAGATCATGCCTCGGAAGGGGAAGTATCCGGGCATGCTGGCAAAACGCGCTTATGAGCTGCAGCTGCCGGGCTGGTGGCCGCCCGAGAAGGTCCTGTGCAATGGTCGGACGATCGCTTACTCGCCAACGGAAGGAACGACCGGCTGGCGGTATGACGGGGACAAGCTGACCGCGACGATCAGGCTTCCGACCTTCGACGTGGGCCGGAAGGTCGAAGTGATCATCAACCTGCCGGCGAGCGCGACGGGCAAGTCCAGCCTGCTGGATGGGACGCGCGGCGTACTGGCAAGACTGCGGCGGGTGATGCCTTTGCTCAACTCGACCTGGCCGAAGGAGTGGTCCCCCGAGATCCTCGTCCACGCGGCGCAGACAGGGGATAGGATCGGATTGCATCCAGCCAATGCCGTGCGGGAGCTCGAAGGGCTTCAGCGCGATCTGCCGGAGGTCATCCGACAGATTCGAGCGCTCGACATCGATCCCGGGGTCCGCGGGAAGGTGCTCCATCACTTGTCGGGGGTTGCAGGAAACTAGTGCCATCACCAAAGAATGATCTTGTGTTTTTGTCCGAAGTGCCGAAGGCATGGCCTTGCCAGACTCCTTCTCACGAAGTGATGCCTTTGGCAGGAGGATCCCTTTGGGACTAGCCCTCTCCTGATCCCGACATAAAACGTCGGGACACAAAAAGCGTGGAGGAGAGGGGACAAAGTCCCTTCCCCTCTCCCGAAGGTCACGTCCGAAGGACCCCTGCGGGGAAGTGATCCCTTCGGGAGATGCCTTCGGCATGAGGGGAAGGTCAGGATGGGGTCAGCTTGGTACATCGAACCGCTCAAGAAAACACCAGAAGACTTATTTGGAACCGCAGTAGAAGGTGTTTATTCCTACACAGCCGATACACAGCCTTTCCTTTGCCATTTCCCGCATCGTTGCATATATTGAGGGCGGCGTATCAATCATCCTTCCGGAGAAGAACTATTGATGAAGACTCTCAACTACCTCCTTCTCGCCTCGTTGTTCGTTCACTTTCCATCCTTCTCACAAACAAGTCAGAACCTCCTCGATCCGAAGACTCGGGACCTCATCCACGAGGCCTTAAGCGGTGAGCTCGCGAAGGATCACGTCTTCCAGATCACCCGGTTTCACCGAATCCAGGGATCGAGGGGCTATCGGGGCGCGGCGCAGTATGTGCTGCAGCAGCTGCGTCAATATG
>CAYZRX010000055.1:0-27426 GCA_964480945.1 uncultured Ignavibacteriaceae bacterium
CTCACCGACTCAGCGCTGGTCAAGCTGGCAGACGCCGGTCCGCAGAGGGGCCCGATGTTCCGGGCTGACTCCGCGATGATCCAGCGCTTCATCCAGCAGATGCAGTTCAGCGCGCAGAAACTTGAATTCTGCCAGAAAGAAGGGGCGGCAGCGCTATTCAGCAATTCGCCGGGGGATGATGGAACGATCTACGTCTCCGCCGCCTCGGTTCCGGCCGCTCCAAAAAGCCTGGCCGACCTGTTCTCCGAACGGGCCAGTCCTTACAGCGCAGAGGCGCCCAAAATCCTGCCTCAGGTCGTAGTCTCCGCTGAGCAGTACAACCGTATGGTGCGGATGATCGAAAAGGGGGAAAAGCCGAAGATCGCGATGCATCTTGAGGTTGCCTTCACGAAGCCCGATTCCGGTTTCAACATCATCGCCGAGATCCCGGGGACCGACCTGAAGGATGAGGTTGTCATGATCGGAGGCCACTTCGATTCGTGGCACTCGGGGACCGGGGCAACCGATAATGGGTCGGGTTCTGCTGTGTCCATGGAGGCTGTCCGCATTCTCCAGAAACTCGGATTGAAACCGCGGCGCACGATCCGCATCGGGCTCTGGGGAGGTGAAGAGGAAGGACTGGACGGTTCCCGCGCTTATGTCGAGCGACACTTCGCCGAACGGAGCGGTAACTTCATCATCCAGATGATGGGCGGCGGTGGCGCGGTCAAGACGAAACCCGGATACGAGAAATTCTCGGTTTACTTTAACAACGACAACGGAATCGGCAAGGCGCGCGGCGTCTATCTGCAGGGCAACGAAGCTGCCCGGCCGATCTTCCGGGAATGGCTCTCGGCGTACAACGATCCGACAGCGCAGACCCTGACACTCTCCAATACGGGCGGAACCGACCATCTCTCATTCGATGGCGTCGGCCTTCCCGGATTCCAGTTCATCCAGGATCCGATCGACTACGGCACGCGGACACATCACTCCAACATGGATGTCTGGGACCGGGCTCAAGAAAACGATCTGAAACAGGCTGCTGCGATCATGGCGGTCTTTGCCTACAACGCGGCAATGCGGCCGGAGCTCTTCCCCCGGAAACCGATGCCGACACCGAGACCCATGAGTGGAACGAACTAGTTCGACGAACTCGCAGCTCGAAAACCAAAAAGGGGCAAGATTCATCTTGCCCCTTTCTTTTTCCGCTCCTCGCCCCTTCAAGGCATCATGAGGGAGGTGAACTCCTCCCCCGCCGCATCCCTGGATTCCGCGACGACAGCACGCGCATAGCGCCACTCCCCGGTCCCCCGGAGTTTTGATCAGATCCTCTTCATACCTGAGCCAAGCACTCTCTCAAGTTCATGGAGAAAAGCGATTTGTCCTTTGACAATCTTGGCCCGCGCGATATCCATCACAAACCATCCGGCCCGATCCACCTCCGGAAATTCCTGACGCTTCCCTGATTTCGGTGGCCATTCCAGAGAAAAGGAATTGCTTTTCATACTCTCTGCATCGCAATCCCCCTCGACCGCCCAAGCGTGCACGATCTTGCCGCTCGGCTGCTTCACATTACTGAGCGGGACAAATTCTCCCTCCGCCACGAAACCCGTTTCTTCACAGAATTCCCGCTTTGCACTCGCGAGCGGATCTTCCCCCGGTCCCAATTCTCCCTTGGGAATCGACCAAGAACCTACGTCCTTCTTCGCCCAAAAGGGTCCGCCTGGGTGAACGAGGAACACCTCCAGTTTACCCTCCCGGTATCGGTACATCAACACACCGGCACTAGTCTTTGCCATTTCATTCTCAAATGCTCAGGTTGGCGGCACAGACCTCCCTCCGGCGCGGACCCGAACCAGAACCGTCAGGTCGGAGGCCAGCTTGCCACGAAAGTATGGCTTTGCGAAACGAGAGTCAAACCTTGGCAGCGACTCCGTTTTCCTACCGGTAAAGTCCACGGAGCGACTTCCGCCCAACACGTCGTCCGGACATAAGTACGAACTTCCACTGGTTCGCCCCGAACCGACTCTGTCAATTTGCCACATCGCCACCGCAATTGTCATTTTTGATTTTCCGGAACTTATTTGTATATTTGGTTCCAGTTTCCGCAGAGATTCAGCACGGCGAGTTTCTCATAACGTACGCAAGGCGAGAATGAACAGTACTGCTGCTGCCGTAGCCCCGAAGAAGCAATCCTCCCGTCTCCTTGGCCTTTCCCCCGAAGTCCTCCTCAGCTGGTACGACGATATGCTTCTCGTCCGGCGCTTCGAGGAGAAAGCCGCGCAGCTCTACGGAATGGGGAAGATCATGGGGTTCTGCCACCTCTACAACGGTCAAGAAGCTGTGTCCACGGGCGCCATTAAGGGCGCCATCAACCCTGATGATTACGTCATCACGGCGTATAGGGATCACGGTCAAGCGATCTCGAAGGGAGTCGATCCCAAAGCGATCATGGCCGAGCTCCTGGGAAAACATACGGGCACGACAAAGGGGAAAGGCGGCTCGATGCACATCTTCGACCGGGAGAAGAATTTCCTCGGCGGACACGCGATCGTCGGAGGCCACATCCCGGTTGCAGCGGGCGTCGGCTTCGCGATCAAGTACCGGGGTGAGAAGAAGGTCTGCCTTTGCTTCCTGGGCGATGGGGCAACGAACATCGGTGCGTTTCACGAAGGGTTGAACCTGGTTGGGCTCTGGCGGCTTCCCGTCATTTTCATCATCGAAAACAACAAGTATGGAATGGGGACTTCTATCGAACGGGCGTCCGCGAACCCCGACCTGTACCAGAAGGGCATCGCCTACAACATTCCCAGCGAAACCGCAAACGGTCACGATGTTCTGGAGGTCTATGAGAAGGTGAAAGCTGCCGCCGATCGAGCTCGTGGGAGCTATGAGCCTTCCCTGATCGAAGTGCAAACCTATCGGTACCGCGGCCACTCGATGTCCGACCCTGTCCACGGGCTCTACCGCTCGAAGGAAGAGGTTGAGAGAGAAAAGCAATCCGACCCGATCCTTCTCTTCGCGGAAAAACTGAAAGCAGAGCAGATCATTTCTGACGAGTACATCGAGAACGCGGAGAAGCGAATCAAGAAAGTCGTGGCGGAATGCGTGGAGTTCGCAGAGAACAGCCCGGATCCGCCGCCCGAGGAGCTGTGGAACCACGTGTATAAGGATTCGTCCGGAGCCTGACCTATGGCGATTGTCAGCTTACGGGAAGCCATCAACCAGGCCATCGACGAGGAGATGACGCGGGACGAACGCGTCTTCCTGATCGGGGAGGAAGTCGCCAACTACCAGGGTGCATACAAGGTGAGCCAGGGGCTCCTGCAGAAGTGGGGTCCGAAGCGCATCGTCGACACCCCGATCGCTGAAGCCGGTTTTGCAGGCCTGGGCGTGGGAGCTGCGATGGCGGGCCTCCGCCCGATCGTCGAGTTTATGACGTGGAATTTCTCTCTCGTCGCATATGACCAGCTCGTCAACAATGCGGCCAAAATGCACTCCATGTCTGGGGGGCATTTTCACGTCCCGATCGTCTACCGAGGTCCCGGCGGGGCTGCCCACGGCCTCGCGGCGACACATTCCCAAGCGTTGGAAGCGATTTATGCTCACATCCCCGGCCTCAAGGTGGTGATGCCGTCCACTTGCAAGGATGCGAAGGGGTTGCTCAAAACGTGCATCCGGGACGACAATCCGGTGATCTTCATCGAGAGCGAAGTGATGTACGGCGACAAGGGCGAAATCCCTGACGGCGAATACACGATCCCCCTCGGCACCGGAGAGGTGAAGAAAGAGGGGAAGGATCTGACGATCGTCTCCTGGTCGAAGACGCTTGCGCACACTGTTTGGAAGGCGGTCGATTCTCTCCAAGAGGAACTGAACATCGAAATTGAGGTCGTCGATCCACGAACGATCAAGCCGTTAGACATCGAACTGATCGTCAACTCGGTGAAGAAGACGAATCGCCTGTTGATTGTGGAGGAGGGATGGCCGTTCGCGGGCGTCGGAGCGCAGATATCGCATGAAGTCTCCAGCCGCGCCTTCGACTACCTGGATGCCCCGATCGAGCGTGTAACCCAGGAGGATGTCCCGCTCCCCTATGCGCACAATCTCGAGGTCCTCTCTCTGCCCAGCCTTGACAAGATTCGCCGGGCGGTCAAAAAGGTTCTGTATCTCGATTGACCAGCGAGGAAACTCCATGGCAACAAAAATCACGATGCCGAAACTCAGTGACACCATGGAAGAAGGTGTCATCCTGAAGTGGCTTCGGAAAGAAGGAGAGAAAGTCAAGCAAGGGGAGGTTCTCGTCGAGATTGAATCCGACAAGGCCGACATGGAGTTAGAAGCCTACGACACGGGCGTTCTCCGAAAGATCGTTGTGCCGGAGGGCGGAAAGGCACCGATCGGCGCGTTGATCGGAGTCATCGGCGAACCCAGTGAAGACATTTCGGCATTGCTTTCGCCGGCAGCAGCATCGAAGCGCGCAGTTCCGGAAACGCAGAAGGCGCCGATAGCCGCGTCGAAGCAGGCGGCACCTCCCGCCCCTCAACCAGGAGCTTCGGCTCGTCCCAGCCTCTCCCCCCCTTCTCGACCGACCGACGGCCGGACAAAGGCGTCGCCGCTCGCACGGAGGCTGGCCTCCGAGAACAACATCGACCTGGCACGGATCTCCGGCAGCGGGCCTCAGGGTCGCGTGATCAAGCGAGACATCGAAGGGGCCCTTATGAGCGGGGTCGGGACCACGGCGCGGACAACACACCCCATCGTGCCGGGCACCTCGGCTGACGTCGAGCTCTCCCTTATCCGCAAGACGATCGCCAAGCGGATGACCGAGAGCAAGCAGACCGCCCCTCATTTCTACGTGACCGTCGAGATCGAGATGGAACCGGCGATGGCATTCCGGGACCAGATCAATAACGTCACGCAGATCAAGCTGAGCTTCACCGACATCATCATCAAGGCCGCCGCAGCGGCGTTGATGCAACATCCTCAGGTCAACGCCTCATACCTGGGCGACAAAACGAGGCAGTATCACTACGCCCACATCGGCGTGGCCGTCGCCCTCGAGGACGGACTCGTGACGCCGATCGTTCGCAACTGCGAGCAGAAGAGCATCCTGCAAATCAATGAAGAGCTTCGCGACCTCGCCGAGCGGGCACGCACCCGAAAGCTCAAGCCGGAGGAATACACGGGCGGGACTTTCACCATCAGCAACCTCGGCATGTACGGGGTCGAAGAATTCGTCGCCATCATCAACCCTCCGGAAGGGGCGATCCTCGCCGTCGGCACGATTGTCGAGAAGGCCGTGGTGAAGGGCGGCCAGGTTGCCGTCGGGCACACCATGAAAGCCACGCTCTCCGCAGATCACCGGATCATCGATGGCGTCATCGCGGCTCGGTTCCTCCAGGATTTCAAGACCATTCTCGAGAACCCTGCCGCCCTCGTTCTCTGAGGACGATTCCTGTGGTG
The DNA here is from genome assembly GCA_964480945.1 of uncultured Ignavibacteriaceae bacterium. Taxonomy (GTDB): domain Bacteria; phylum Bacteroidota; class Ignavibacteria; order UBA10030; family UBA10030; genus VGWB01. The sequence continues at coordinate 5,449 of CAYZRX010000055.1, forward strand.
AAGAGATTGAATTGAGGAGAACCCGACCTATGTCGGGTTCTGTTTTTTGAAAGCACGGCATGCCCTTGAGCTAACGAAACCCTCCAGAATGCCGGTCGGAAGAGCGTTTCGACTACGTCGAGTATCGAGATTGGCTAGAACTCATCTCAAAAATCATCTAGAAAGAAAAATGTCATCCTGAGCGGAGTCGAAGGAGACATTTTTCGCTCAGCCTGACTGAAGAGTGGTTTTTGAGATAGCTTCTAGTCTCCTGCATTCGGGATTTGCACTGAGGGGCTTCAGGGAAGTTCTTAGACGCCCTCACGCCCCGCACTGTCGGGACAGCGGGATCAATACATGCTCAATTCTGTACGAGGTCGGATCGCCAACGAAATGACGGGGGCTGCACTCCCCTTCGTTGCCTTCTGCATCGCACTAAATCTCACCGTCGGCCAGGTCACCGCCGCGCTGAAGATTCCCCTCTATCTCGATTCGATCGGGACGGTTCTCGTCGCGGTCCTCGTGGGACCATGGTCGGCCGTCATCGCCGGCTCTTTCGCCAACCTTCTGGCCGCCGCCTTCGGCAACCCATCGATGATGTTCTTCATTCCTGTCGTCGTGGTCATCGGAGCCTTCACGGGGTACCTGGCCAGGGCGGGCTGGTTTCGGAGGTGGTACCTGGTCGCGTTGGGAGGCATCCTGCAAGGCATTCTCGCCGCGATCGTTTCGGCCCCCATCTCTGCCTACTTGTTTGGAGGCGTCATGATGACTGGGACGGATTTCCTCGTCCTCTATTTCCGCTCTGTCGGCAATACGCTGCTCAACAGCGTCTTTTACCAGGGGCTGACGTCGGATCCCGTCGACAAGCTTATTACCTACCTCCTGGTCTTTTTCATCACCCGCAGCCTCCCGCGAAGACTCCTGAGCCGGCTGCGCGGAGCCTCAAACCTCAAGGAAACGCCCTCTCGACATGCGCCTTGACATCTCCTCCAAGCTCGCCCTCGTTCTTCTCCTCTGGGTATGCGCCTTTACCCTTGAATGGTTTGTCAGTGTACCGCTGCTCGTTGTGGCTGCGGCCGCCCGATACCTGGTTCCAGCCTTCAGGCCTCAATCCCACCGGGCGAACAGGGCGTTCAACAAGTTCCTGTTGTATAGCGTCGCGATCCTTGTTCTTCTCACGGCTCTCAATGCTCTCCTGATGCCGGGCGGCGACATTCTTTTCACGCTCGCCGGGTTGAAGTTCCACCACGACGGCTTGATGTTTGGGATCAGGACTGCCGCGAGGCTGCTCCTGCTCTCCGTTTCGATCCTCATTTTCTTCATCTCAACACCTTTGCCGGACTTCATCCGCTTCCTCCAGCAGAAGGGTCTCCCCTCTCAACTGATCCTTATCCTTCTCTTGACTCTCCACTTCCTCGACCAGCTGCCTGAAAGAATCAACCGGGTCTTTGTCGCGCAGGAGGCGCGAGGAGCGCCGGTGCGAGCCGGCGTGTTCTCCAGAGCCAAGTCGTTGGTGTCGATCCTCTCGCCGCTGGTCCTTTCGTCAATCGTCGAGTCCATCGATCGGGGAACCGCCCTGGAGGTACGCGGTTTCTTGGTTCGACCGGAGGCATCGCTCGTCCGCGTCCAGGCAAGACAGAAGCTCAATCCGGTGTCGCTCACTCTTCTTCTATTGACCCTCGGGGTCCTTTTCCTTTTTCTCCTCCGATGGCTGCTCGCATTCTAATCGACCGATTCTCATTCCGGTATGGCCCGGACCTCCCGAGTGCACTCGCGGAGGTCTCACTTGACATCGCGCCTGGTTCCTGTTGTGGCATACTCGGCCCGACGGGCGCCGGGAAGACAACGCTCCTCCATGCCCTCGTTGGCATTCTCGGACGGCATCACCCGGATTCCATTCACGCCGGGACCATTCGTGTCGGCGAGAGAACCTTCGCTCCGTTGCCAGACGAGATCCTCTTCCCAAAAGTCGGGCTCGTCCTCCAGGATCCGTTCGTCCAACTTTCAGGTGTGCGGGACACCGTATCTGACGAAGTGCTCTTCACGCTGGAGAATCTGGGGATCGCGAGCGAGGTCGCCCAATCCCGCGTCGCTGCTCTCCTGCGCGAGCTCGGGATCGACCATCTCGCGTCCAGACAGCCGTCGACCCTTTCCGGCGGAGAGACGCAACGACTCGCGCTGGCGACGATGCTCATCGCCGCGCCGGAGGTCCTCCTGCTCGACGAGCCAACCTCCGCTCTCGACACCTCAGCGGTCGAACGGCTACGACAAATCATCGAATCTCTCCACAGCAGGACAACGGTGATCATCACCGATACCCAGATCGACTTCTCGCTGCCGCTGGCCGATCAAATCGTCGTGCTTGACGCGGGAAACCTCCGCTTTGACGGGAAGCCAAGCGATTTCACCTCGCGAATGAATGAATTTGGTGATGTGCTCCCGGTGCGTGGCTGGAGGGAGGCGCTGGATCGTCTTGCAGAATCATCCGCAATGCAATCACACGCTGCGGATCTTCTGGGAAAGGCTTTGGGGAAAACGTGAGGATCGAATTCCGAAACGTCCACTTTGCGTACCAGCCGAACCTTCCGGTCCTCTCCGATATTTCGTTCGAACTGCAGACCGGGGAGTTTCTGCTCATCCTCGGGCAAAACGGCGCCGGCAAGAGCACGCTGCTGAAGCTTCTCAACGGAATCCTGAAGCCGACGGGAGGCAGCGTTCTGGTGGACGGGTACGACACGGCCTCCACCTCCACGGCCTCCCTCGCGCGGCACGTCTGCGTCACATTTCAGAACCCGGCCGACCAGCTCTTTGCGTCGACGGTCCGGCGCGAGCTCGAGTTCGCCCCACGGAACCTCAAACGGCCCGACGCGACCAGGCTGGTTGAGGAGGCCCTCTCCTTGTGCGAGCTGGGTCCGTCGGCGCTTCAGCATCCGTACGATCTGCCCTTGGCTCAGAGGAAAGTCCTCACCGTCGCCAGTGCCCTCGCCAGCGGATCCCCTTTTCTCGCGTTCGACGAGCCAAGCGCAGGTCTCTCTCAGCTCGAGCGAAGGGTCCTGGACAACCTCACAAGGTCTCTTCGCGCGAACGAGCGGGGCCTTCTCGTGGTTTCCCACGATCTCGAGCTGTTTCTTCCGTACGCATCGAATGTGCTGCTGCTGCGAGGGGGCACGAGGACGTTCCTGGGTAAGCCGGAGCAGCTTCTGCGGGAGGATATGATTCTGGAGGAAGCCGGACTTCGCCTGCCGACGTTGATGAGGTTACGGAAGGACCTTGGATTGCCGCTACTCGAGCGCGCTGCGGGGGACCCCTCTATTTTGAGGGGATGAGAAGACGATCGCCAGGGTGGATCCCGTCGGAGACGTCATTGCTGGCCTGGAGGTCCTGGACGCTGACCCCGTACTTCCTGGAGATATCCCAGAGAGTGTCGCCGCGGCGCACCTTGTAGTAGGAGTTGCTGGGAGTGGCGGCTGTCGAAGAGGGGATCTTCAAAACTTGGTTAATTTTGATCTTTGAGGATCGCAGCTTGTTGTGCTGCATCAACTCCTTGGTGGTGATCCCGAATGATCTTGCGATCTCGGAGAGCGTCTCCCCTTTTCTCACCCGATGCGTTTGGTCGGAGGCGGTGGGTTTCCCGTCGTCCGCCGTGCCGGCCAGGGGCTTCTGCGGTCCTGGCGGCGTCGGGATGATGGGTGCGCGCTCCTCGGGCTCACTGTAGATGTCAAGCGATTGTCCGACAACAATTTTGCTTCCCCTCACGCCGTTCCACATCCGCAGATCGCTCACACTCACTCCGTACTGTTTGGCGATCTTCTCGAGAGCGTCGCCTTCACGGACAGTGTATTGAATCCACCCTTGCTGGCCGTTCTGATTGTCTCCGGCTGAAGCACGCGAGAGCCGGCTGGAGCCGCTCCCAACCTCTGCGCGTCTTAACTCCTCTTTCTCCGCAAACGACATGTCGTCAATCTTACTCAGAGCATCCGCCTTATTCTGATCGACCCAGATCGTCATTTCCTGTCCCGGCAGGATGTAACTTCTATAGCCGATGTCATTCCAGTTCCGGATGTCGCTCGCCCTGACGCCATACCATTCGGCGATATGCCCGATGGTATCGCCGCGCTTCACCGTATACACGAGCTGGCTTTTACCCTTGGGACTTTTCAGTGTCCGCTTGGACGAGCTCGAAGAGCGGCTGGCACCAGATTTGGCCTGCGCCAGAGCTGCTTCCTTTCCCTTGCCGAAACTGACTTTCTTCACTTCCCGGCTGTAATTGAACGGGACCTTTACGCTCTCCATTTCCTCCGGCGACACCGGTATGGCCAACATGGATCCTACTTTCAGACTCCGTACCGAGCGAAGGTTGTTCACTTCCTGCAGGACCGAAACGGTCAAGCCATATTTCCGCGCGAGCGCCCCCAGGGTCTCGCCTCTCCTCACCTTGTGCACGACCCACTGTCTTTTCTGATCTGCCGGGACCGCGGCAAAATTCTGAGCGAAAACATCCTTCTTCCCCTGCGGAATCCTGAGGTGATAGCCGGTCACGCCGGGTGGTGTCTGGGGACGCAAGAGTTCCGGATTGAGCTCCTTAAGCGTCGCGACATCGGTCTCGGCGCACTTTGCCAGGACTTTCAGATCGACGCAATCGTCGATCTCAACGACGTCATACTTGAGCGGGTCTGCTACCGGCAGATTGCGGAAGCCGTACTTTTCCGGCTCCAGGGCCATGCGCGCGACTGCGATATATTGCGGCACGTAGTTTCTGGTCTGCCGCGGCAGATACTTCCTGATGGCCCAGAAGTCGGTCTTGCCGCTGCGCCGGATCGCCCGGTATACCTTACCCGCCCCCGCATTGTACGATGCGAGAACCAGATTCCAGTCACCCAGATCCGAGAACAGGTCCATCAGGTGGCGGGCTGCTGCGCGCGTCGATTTCTCGAAATCGCGGCGTTCGTCGTACCAGAAATTCATCTTCAGGCCGTAGAGGCTCCCTGTCCCCTTCATGAACTGCCACAGTCCGATTGCCCTCGCTCGCGATCGAGCGTCGGGGCGAAGGCCGCTCTCGGTCATCGAGAGATAGACCAGCTCCTCCGGCACCCCCTCCTGCCGAAAGATCTTCTCCATCACCGGAAAGTATTTGCCGGAGAGATACATCCATCGCTCGAAATGTTCTCGTCCTTTGCTCACAAAGAAGCTGATCGCTCGCCCGACATAATCGTTGAAGGGAAGTGGAACGGCCGTCCCTTCGACGTCGTACTTCGGTACGTTCACCTCCGTCGGCCCGGTGTTCTCGATCGCCAGGTTCGCCTTTTCCCGCAGTGCGAAAGCCGGCGCATCGGGCCCGAGCTGATCGATGCTGGCAACGTATTTGTCGTAATCGTCGAGGACGCTCTGCATCAACTCGGCGTAATCCTTGTTCGATTCGATCTCCGGGAAGTAGCTCAGTTCATTCAGGACATTGATTGCTTGCTCGAACTCGCGCTCGCACAACGACGAATCGCCGGCCTCCTGCGCATTGAGAGCAGTAACATAATGCTGGCGAGCCGACTCGAGCTTCTCGGCAATCAGAGCTGATTCATCGTCGAGCGAATCTCCGGGCGCGACAGCATCGCTGATGTTACGGCCCCGACCGGTGTCGGCGCGGGTGGCACCTGGAGATGTAGAGTGAGAAACGGTGTCGATGGGAGAAAGAAGGATGGTCGAATCGGATGCGGCGAGCTCTTTGACGAGTTTCTCAACCCGCTTGAACTCGGTGTCCGACCGGGTGGCCTGCTTCGAAGAACAGCTCAACGTCAAGACAGAGAGAACACACAGTAGAAAGTACTTCATCGGCCCCCGGTGACTGTGGACGCTCAAGGAAAACTTCTGTTCAAGATACGCTACTCGACACAGAAAATCAAGAAGAACGTTGAGCATTCGTACATTGCCAAGACGGACAAAGGGGACCGCACTTCCCCTCGTCTTCGAACCCTTCATTTCACCAATATCATCTTTCTCGTCGAAAAGAAGGACTCCGACCGTAACTCGTACAGATAGATGCCCGAGGGAAGCTCATATCCTCGACGGCTCGTCGATGTGAACTCAATCGCGTACTGGCCGGCCGGGAGATAAGAATCGACGAGCCTCTCCACTTCCTGACCGAGGATATTGTAGACGCGGAGCGTGGTAAAACCACCCTTCGGCAGATCGAACGTAATCACGGTCGATGGATTGAACGGATTCGGGTAGTTTTGGAGAAGCTGATACTCGGTCGGCACGGGTCCTCTGCCGTCATCACTCGGTGCCAACGCCTCCGGGGCCATCGTGAAGTCGAGTGAACCCTCGCTCTGCGCGTAATCAACGATGCCGCTTTGCTCGACCGGCGACTCATACGCAACCTTGTCGGCTGAGACGCTGTAGACTCCAGGCTCGAGATCGGTCAACTCGAATGCACCATCGGCATCGGTCACCGCCGAAGTCGCCACGGATGGATCAGCCTGAGCTTCGGCCATCACAACGACTCCTGCAAGCGTGGCACCCCCCGTGCCTGTGATCCGACCGGCGATTCTGCCTGCACCGCGCGAGAAAGCACGCTGCACACACACGACCAGTCCTTCGACGGTGTTCCCCTGGATCCGAATAGTGTCCGCTTGCCGCCACCTGACGACACCGCAGGCGTTGGTTTTGTAGAACGAAGGCAAGTAGTCACGGAACGGCACCGCCTGGAGGATGTAGCAACCATTCGGGATGGCTCCAAAGAGAAAGTTGCCCAGCGAGTCGGTGTGCACCGTGCGGACGGAATGCGCAGGAGACGATACAGGTGCCCGGCTATAGAGAACAATTCTCGACGGTACACCCACTCCTCCGCTATCCAGAACGACGCCTTGGATCGCGCCCGTCGCCTTCGACGTCGGCGACAGTCGGAAATTCACCTCCGAGCTGTCACCGGCAAGAAGCATGCGGTCCGCTTCGAGTACGTTGTACTTTTCCCTATAGAATTGGAGTATGTATCCTCCGGCGAAACAAGCAGCGATATACGGCCCACCCGACCGAACCGTGACGCTGTACTTTCCAAGTGAGTCACTCTTTCCGAAGGCTATGACGTCGGGAAAAACGCCGAAATTCGGATCAGACACGCGGTTTGATGCTTGATCGACCGCGATCGGAATGCTCGCGTTCACCATGATCGGGGTCTTCAGCGCGCTGCTCACCACGACGCTTGCCCCGCGGATCGGCACACCAGAGGTGTCGGTCACTCTCCCTGAAACTGTAACCGGGATCGGCTTGATCCGTCGGTGCATTACCAGATCGAGCTGAATCACGCTAGAATCCATCACCGCGATGGGCGTCGCCCCAGCGATCGTGGGGGAATCCTTGTACCAGACGGGGAGATAATCGTCTTCGAAACAGGGAATCGGAGACATCAACATGGAACAAAGGGGCATAGCAGAGGCCAGATACGTGCCCGAATCCACGTCTGTAATCGTGAATTCGCCGCGCGCATCCGTTATGGCTGAGTAGTACCTATATCGGGGATTCATGCTGACCGATACCGCAGGGTATAGGGCCAAGATGATTCTGGAAATTCCAGCCCCGCTGTCGTTCCTGACGGTTCCGGCGATCGTTCCCAGAAAGCCGACCACCCTGAGCTTGTACTCCTGGCCCGCCCTTTCTCCGCGTTGATTGCTCACCAGGAGCGAAACAGAGAAACCGCCGGCAACCGGTGGAATCCAGCTCACCAGCCCTGTCAGCGAATCAATCTTCATGCCTTCCGGCGCGACCGTGAGTTGATAGCGCAGCGTGTCGTTCAGGCGCGAACTGACGGCCTGGACTTGATACTGGTAGAGCTTTCCTACTGCTGTGACTTCGACCGGCTGGGAAACAATGAAGATCGAGGTGCGAAACTGCGAGTAACAAACAGAGGACAGATACTCACCGGGGAACACGACCAGAAGGGCAAAAAACAGGCACATTCGTTTCATCAGACACCCCCGAGCTTGTCAACTCCTCTCACGAGACCGCCTGTACCCTACCAAGAACGCCCGTTAGAATCAAGTATCGGCGCGGACCATGTAGCCGTTCTGTGCCCGGAATCACGAGGTGGATGTGACTGCTTACAACGGAATGTTGCCGTGTTTCTTCTTCGGATTGGAGTCGACCTTGTTCTCCAGGAATTTCAGTGCTTTGATCAGCTTAGGGCGGGTTTCGCTCGGAACGATCACTTCGTCGATATAGCCCCTCTCGGCGGCGATGTAGGGGTTCGCAAACTTCTCCCGGTACTCATTCACTTTCTGGTCCAGCGCTTGTTCTTTGCCCGCCGCTCGCTCGATCTCCTTTCTGAAGATGATCTCCACGGCGCCTTTCGGCCCCATCACGGCAATCTCTGCCGACGGCCAGGCGAAGTTCACATCCCCCCGGATGTGCTTGGAGTTCATGACGTCGTACGCCCCGCCGTAGGCCTTCCTGGTGATCACCGTTAGCCGCGGCACCGTCGCCTCGCAGAACGCATAGAGCAGCTTCGATCCGTGCTTGATGATTCCCCTCCATTCCTGATCCGTTCCCGGCAGGAATCCGGGCACATCCTCAAACACGACGAGTGGTACATTGAACGCATCGCAGAACCGGACAAACCGCGCGCCCTTCAACGAAGCGTCAATGTCGAGCACTCCGGCCAGCACCGACGGCTGGTTCGCAACGATCCCGACGGAATAGCCACCGAGTCGCGCGAACCCCACGATCAGATTTTGGGCGTTGAGCTCATGAACCTCGAAGAAAACGCCGCGATCAACGATCCTCCGGATCACGTCCTTCATGTCGTACGGCTTGTTCGGGTTTTCGGGTACGATGGTGTCGAGGCTCTCCTCCATTCGGTTCGGATCGTCCTTGGTGTCGACGCGCGGCGGATCGTCCATGTTATTGGAGGGGATGTAAGAGAAGAGCGTTCGGATCGCCTGCAGGCATTCGATTTCGTTCTCCATGGCGAAGTGCGCGACGCCGCTCTTCGTGGCATGCGTCAGCGCTCCCCCCAGCTCTTCAAACGTCACGTCCTCGTGCGTGACCGTCTTCACGACGTTTGGCCCGGTCACGAACATATAGCTCGTGTTTTTCACCATGAAGACGAAATCCGTGATCGCGGGAGAGTAGACCGCCCCGCCCGCGCACGGGCCCAGGATGGCAGAGATCTGCGGTATGACACCCGAGGCGAGGGTGTTCCGAAGGAAAATGTCCGCGTAACCGCCAAGGCTCACCACCCCCTCCTGAATGCGCGCTCCTCCGGAGTCATTCAGTCCAATGACAGGCACACCGAGTTTCAGTGCGAGATCCATAATCTTGCAGATTTTCTCGGCATGCGCTTCCGACAACGATCCCCCAAAGACGGTAAAATCCTGGCTGAAGACCACCACCTGTCGCCCGTCGATGGTTCCATGTCCCGTCACGACGCCGTCGCCGTAGAACTTCTGCTTATCCAGTCCGAAGTCCGTCGATCGGTGCTGGACGAACATTCCGATCTCTTCGAAGCTCCCCTCATCCAAAAGGAGATCGATACGCTCGCGGGCGGTCAGCTTCCCCTTCTTGTGCTGATCCTCGATTCGCTGTTTCCCTCCTCCGAGGAGGGCTTTCTCTTTTTTCTCGAGAAGATGTTTGCTCTTTTCGCTGCTCATAGACGATCGAACGGTTGAGAGGTGAGTGGTGAACAACGGTCCTTTGACGACCGGACGGAAGGCAATATAGGAAACGAGGTAGGCTTAATCAAGAATTGAGATCGGAAGTCAGATCAAACGCGAAAGCGACGCACCCGGGCTGCGGATGCGTCGCCTCCCGAAACAAGGTTGCCGTATCTACTTGGCCATTACCTCTTCTGGAACCTCTGCAGGTTCCTCCTTCTCCACAATCGCGGGAATCGCTGTCTTGCCCTTCTCCGTCGAAAGATACGTATAGAGGGCCGGAACGACATACAGCGTCAGGACAAGCGAGAACAACAATCCGCCGATGATGACAATCCCCAGGGAAACCCTGCTGTGCGCGCTCGCGCCGAGGGCCAGTGCAATCGGCAGAGCCCCCAGGACGGTGGCGAGGCTTGTCATGAGAATCGGTCGCAATCGCAAGGTCGCAGCCTCGATGACTGCTTCTTTGATGGGCAGGCCTGCCCGCTGCTTCTGGTTGCCGAATTCGACGATCAGAATGCCGTTCTTCGTGACGATGCCGATCAGCGCGATGACGCCGATCTCACTGAAAATGTTGAGCGTTTGGCCGAAGATCCAGAGTGAGATCACGGCACCCGCCAGCGCCAGAGGAACGGTGAACATCGTGATGAGCGGATCCCGGAAGCTCTCGAACTGGGCAGCCAGCACGAGGTAAATGAGGACGAGCGCGAGGAGAAAGGCAAAGAGAAGGCTCGACGAGCTTTCAGCGTAGTCCTTGGAAGCGCCCGAGAGGGCCGTGCGGAACGATTCATCCAGGGTCCTGCCCGCAACAGCGTCCATCGCCTTAATGCCGTCCCCCAGGGTCACGCCGGGAGCCAGACCGGCCGATACCGTCGCCGCGACGTACCGATCGTACCGGTAGCGCTGCGGCGGGGCGCTCTCCTCCGTCAATCGGACGATGTTGTCCAGCTGGATGAGCTCACCCTGGTTGCTCCTCACGTAGACGGACCGCAGATCGAGCGGCTCCTCGCGGTTGTCGCGCGTCGCAAGGCTGAGGATCTGGTATTGCTTGCCGTTCATGATGAAGTACCCCAGCCGCTCATCGCTGAAATAGAGCTGAAGCGTCTGCGCGACGTCCACCACGGAGACACCGAGGTCCCTCGCCTTGTCGCGATCGATCTCGACGTGGAGCTCCGGCTTGTTGAACTTCAGGTTCACGTCGATGACCTGAAACGCTGGATCTTGGCGCGCCTCCTCAATGAATTTTGGAAGCACCTCCTTGAGACGCTCGAAATTGGGAGCCTGGACCACGTACTGAACCGGCAAGCCGCCGCGTCGGCCCACCGTAATGGTTTGCTCCTGCGTCACAAACGCCCGCGCCTCCGGGAATCGCTGCAGGAGCCGTGTCAGATCGTCGGCAACCTGCTGCTGGGAACGTTGTCGTTGATCGGGATCCTTCAGCGAAATCCGAACGAACCCCGAATTGGCCGAGCTCGATCCGCCGCCGCCCCCCGTCACCGAGAGGACATTGTCCTGTTCGGGTGTCGAGGCATCGACAGCCTGAAGGAGCCTGTTCATGTAGCTGTCCATATACTCGAACGAAGCGCCTTCCTGTGCAGTGCTCTGGATCTGAACCTGCGATCGGTCTTCCATCGGAGCGAGCTCGGATCGCAAGATGGCACCGATGCCGAATATGATGGCAACCGATACACCCATAATGACGATCGCCAACCACCGCTTCTTCATGAATCCTTGCAGAGAGAGGTTGTAGCGGCTGACCAGCTCGCGGAAGAACTTCTCCGTCTTTCGATAGAGCCAGTTCTCCTCTTCGGCCTTTTTCAAGAATCTCGCGCTCATCATCGGTGTGAGCGTGAGCGACACGAACGCGGAGATGAGCACCGCGCCGGCAACGACGATCCCGAACTCCCTGAACAGCCTCCCCACGAGCCCCTGGAGAAAAATAATGGGCAGGAAGACTGCCGCAAGTGTTATCGTGGTCGAAATGATAGCGAAGAAAATCTCCTTCGATCCCCGGTGTCCTGCCTCAATTGGGTCGAATCCTCGCTCCACTTTCTGATAAATATTCTCGAGAACGACAATCGCGTCGTCCACAACGAGGCCCGTCGCCAAGACGATCCCCAGAAGGGTCAGGATATTGATGGAGAAATCGGCGAGGTACATTATGAAGAACGATCCGATCAGCGAGATGGGGATCGCAACGACCGGGATCAGTGTCGTTCGCCAATCCCGCAGGAAGAAGAAGATCACCAGCACCACGAGACAGAATGCGATCAGGATCGTCTCTCCGACCTCTTCAATCGACCTCCGTATCGACCGTGTAACGTCGAACGACGTCTGGACATCGACATCCTTGGGAAGATCCCGCTGGATCTGTTCGACGCGTTTGTGCACTTCGTCGGCAATGGCAATATGGTTTGCCCCCGGCTGCGGCACGATGACCACGCCAACCATCGGTACTCCGCCGCTCCCCCGCATGATGCTCCTCTGGTTCTCCTCCCCCAGTGTGGCGTACCCCACATCCTGGAAGCGGACGATCCTGCCGTCCACTACCTTGATGATCAGGTTGTTGAAGTCATGCGGTTCCCGGAGAAGACCCAGCGTCCTGATCGTGAGCTCTGTCGAACGGCCTTCAATTCTCCCGGACGGCAGCTCGATATTCTCTCGGTTGAGAGCGGAGACGATATCGAGAGGAGTGAGCCGGAACGCAGCCAATCGTGAAGGATCCATCCAGAGTCGCATCGCATAGCGCTTCTCACCCCAGATCCTCACCTCAGCCACCCCCGGAACCGTTTGCAGCCGTTCCTTGAATACGTTGTTCGCAATCTCGCTGATGTCGAGGAGGCTCTTGGTGTTGCTCCTGAGGCCGAGGAGCATGATGGGTCTGGCGTCGGCGTCCGCCTTCGAGATGATCGGCGGATCGGCGTCCGGCGGGAGGTTCCTGATGGCGCGCGAAACACGATCCCGGACATCGTTTGCTGCCGCTTCCATATCGACGCCGAGCTCGAATTCGACGGTGATCGAGCTGCGGCCGTCGCTGCTGGACGACGTCAGCGTGCGGATGCCGGCGATGCCGTTGATGGATTCTTCCAAGGGTTCCGTGATCTGCGTCTCGATGATATCAGCGTTCGCCCCCCGGTAGCTGGTGGAGACGCTGATCACCGCCGGATCCACGGCAGGATATTCGCGGACACCAAGGAATGTGTAGCCGATCGCCCCGAAGAGGACGATGATGATCCCACAGACAGTCGCGAGGACCGGACGATTGATAAAGACGGATGATAGTGTCATGACGATTCCTAGACGGGAAAAAGCTCCTGGTGAAGCAGACTACTGTTCGAGCGTCACCGACACGGCGACTCCGGGACGCAGCTGAAGCAGGCTCGTGGTAATGAGCGTGTCGTTGGCCGCCAGCCCCTTGACGATCTGAATCTCCTCTTCCATCCGGATGCCGGTCTCGACATCCACGTAAGCAGCCCGTCCGTTCCTTGCCAGATACACCTTCTGGCCCTTCAGATCCGGAATGACAGCGTAGGTTGGAACGACCACAGCGTCCTGTTGCCGGCCGAGCAGCACCTCGATTCTTGCGAAGGAGCCTGGCAGGATGGCCTCGTTCTCATTACGCGCAAGAGCTCTCATCCTCAACGTGCGCGTCATCGGGTCGATCTTGGGCTCCAAGGCGTAGATCGCACCCTCGTGCTGCCTGCTCGAGCCCTCGAGCGTAAACCTGACTTTGTCTCCTTTCTTCACGATGGCCGCGTATTTCTCAGGGATGGAGAAGTCGATCTTCACCGAGCTGAGGTCCTGCAAGCGGGCCATGAGAGTGGAAGGATCGACATAGGCTCCTTCGCTGATAGAGCGAAGGCCGATCACCCCGCTGAAGGGAGCGCGGACCTCCGTTTTCTGAATTTGCGCGTTCAGCAGGTCAATTTCCGCCTTCACTCCGGCAAGGTCGTTTCGACTCACATCATACTGTTCCTGGCTGATGGCATTGACCTCCCGCAGCCTTCTCTGCCGACCCTCCTTTTCCTCCAAGAGCGTCTTTTGTGATTCGGCCTTCCGGAACTGAGCCTGAAGATCGCTGTCGTTGATCTTGACAAGCAGGTCCCCCTTGCCCACGTGGCTTCCTTCCTTGAAGAGAACCTGCGTTACTTTCCCCGACGCCTCACTCCGGAGCTCTACCTCCTCCGTCGCGAGTACGTTGCCGGTCGCGACGATCCTATTGTCGAGCGGCCTCGGGACGATGACGATTCCGCGCACCGGCATCGTTGCCTCACGCGATCTCGTGCTCGATCGTGCCGATTGATCTCTTCGATCCTGAGGTCCCGAGGACGTGAAGATGATGACGAGGATAACTACAACGGCGAGGATGCCCGCGAGAACAACCTTCCTGTCTTTCAGACGGTACACGTGTTTTCCTCCTTAGAAACGATCAAATGGGTAGCCAAACAGAACTCCGGTGCTCGGTGAGAGCGTCTCGGCGCTGGGTTCAGCGTCGAGGATCTTGTAGAGAGCGGTCGTCAGGTTCATTCTATCGATCGCTTGCTTCTGTCAATCGTCGCCAGCAAGCATGTATGGAAATCATCAACCACGCGAGATAATCCTCTTGAACATAATAAGAGTTCTGCTTACCGACCGGAACAGATCACCCTCTTTGTCAACTCCTACCAAGAATGAAGCGGAGGCTCGCCTCCACGATGACAGCAATGCCGATGTGCACAAACAGCTCGTTCATTTTGACAATGATCCTTGCGGGTATCGTTGAAGGGATTCGGAGTACCTGTCCGATGGCGGCGGGTCGGTCTCGACTCACTTCCTCTGAAACTCTAGCGCCTTCTGGATTCGCGCTCGTTCATCTCTTTTATGTAATCGTCGTACAGCTTGTTCTGCTCGGGCGTCAGCAGCTGCCTGATCTCGTGCCGGAGAGTATCTCGCTTGAATCCGATCGCCTCCCAATATTGTTTCTGGACACCTTCAAATTTGTGCCGGAAGGTTTCCATGAGAGAGTCGACGCGGACAGACTGTACGGAGTCGAGCTGGAGACGCGTGGCAAATTGTTTCTGAATCTGAGCCCGGCTCGGTCGATGACCACCCGAGGGGCCTGCAAAATAGGTCCTACCGATGAACGCGCCGGCAACACCGCCCAGCAGAAAACCTATGATGATGAAGATGAGGGTCTTGGTCTTGAGTTGCATGCGGCCTTCTTCCTATTTCGTCAGGACGGCATATACCATGACATCTTTGGAGATCTCACCCTGCGTGCCCAGCACCTGACCCGCGAGCGTATCCGTTGGCTCGCTGATCAAATACCGGTCAACACGGATCGGAGGCTCGGGCCTGAGGAACGTCCCCAGTCCCACAAGGGCCAGCACAACCACCGAGAGCACCACGACGACGTTTCGTGCCAACTTCTCGGTGCTGAGCCAGACAACGGTATTCTCATCCTCCCTCCGAGCTGAGCGCAAGACGGAGTACACGAAGTTGTCCGGCAGCGAGACATCGGCAGCTTCCTTGATACGAACCCTCAGCGCTCTCATCTCCTCTATGGACAGCCTGCATGACTCGCAGGAGGCGAGATGCTCCGAGACCTCGCGCCGCTCTTCGCCCGTCAACTCGTTGTCGACGTAGAGCGATAGCAGCTGTTCCGGATGGTTCGTTTTCATAAGCGCTCCTTGAAGTAATCTTTGAGCAGTTTCCTTAGTTCTTCCCGAGCACGGAAGATCCTGGACTTTACGGCTTGAGTCGAGATATGGAGCGTCTTCGCGATCTCTTCATACGACATGTCTTCGTACTCTCGCAGCGTGATCACGATCCGGTGAACAGGCGAGAGTTTCTGCAGCGCCTCAACGACAACCTTCTTCTTTTCATCGTTTAGCACCTCGTCGGATGCCGTGGCGCGTTCCTTGGTTCGCTTCTCCCCTTCCAACCGCCTCTCCGTGAAAAACTCGAGCGAGACGGCCTTTCGGATCCTCCTTCTTCGCACTTCGTCTATGCACAGGTTCACCGCAATGCGGTAGATCCAGGAATAGAGCGACGCGTCGAATTGGAATCGTCCGAGCGAGCGATAGACCCTGATGAACACTTCCTGGCTCAGATCATCCACTTCCTCCCGACTTCCGAGAGTCAGATAGATGATATTGGCCACCTGACGTTGATAGCGTCGAACGATTTCTTCGAAAGCCTTTTCGTCGCCTTTCCTAAAGGCTTCCACCAACTGAAAGTCGTCAGGGCTATGTTCCACAGGACTTTTGTGATAAACGGTTCTCAATAGGGAAAGTTTCTCTCGAAGGGAATCTCCGCGGCATTCCTGCTTGGCTGAATTTGGGAAATGCCTCAATCCGGCGTGAAAAGCGCATTGGCAAGCCCCAAAACGATCGAATCCGTCGCTCGTCACCGGAGCGAATCTCTATGGTCTAGGCTGACGCTCCATCAATCACTCCCCCACCAATGACATCTTCCCCACCGTAGAAGACCACGGACTGCCCCGGTGTGATCGCCCGTTTGGGCTTGTCGAAAACAACCCGCACACAGCCGTCACCGTCCGGATAGAGCTTCGCCGGCGTCGCCTCGTCCTTGTACCTGACTTTCGCCTGCACTTCCATGCCGTCAAGGAGCTCACTTCTACCGACAAGGTTCACTCCCCGGGCAACAAGACCGGTGCGAAGAAGGTCCGCCTCCGGTCCTATGTGAACGGTGTTCGTCGCTTGATCGACACCGGTCACGTACATCGGTCGCCCATGCGCACCGATACCCCGCCGCTGACCGATCGTGTAAAACGGGTAACCGTCATGTTTTCCTACAACCGTCCCATTGCGAACAATCGCACCGTCTCCGACCCGCGCTGCCAGACCTGGAACGCGCTCTTTCAGGAAGCGTTCGTAATTGTTGTCCGCGACAAAACAAATCTCGTAACTCTCTTCTTTCTCTGCGTTCCTCAGTCCATACTTGTGCGCGAGATCCCGCACGGTCTGCTTGTCGAGCTCCCCCAAGGGGAACATCGTCTTGCTGAGCGCTTGCTGCGAGAGCGCCCACAGAGCGTACGACTGATCTTTGGCCTGGTGGACGGCCTTCGAGACAACGTATCGCCTCCGGGTCACGTCAAACCGGACGCGGGCGTAATGGCCGGTCGCAAGGAAATCCGCTCCGAGCGCCTCCGCCTTCCGGAGAAGCTCACCCCATTTTATCTTCCGATTGCAGATGATGCATGGATTCGGCGTACGCCCCTTGAGGTACTCTTCGACGAAGTTGTCGATGACCTCCGCCGCGAACGCCCCACGGAAATCGACCACGTAGTGTGGAATGCCGATCTTCGCCGCCGCCGCACGAGCGTCATTCATCGCTCCGAGGCCGCAGCAGCTCGTCTCGTTTGCGACGTTCCCGCCGACCTCGCCGAATTCATACGTCTTCATGGTGATGCCGATGACGTTGTATTCCTTCTCCTTGAGGAGGGCCGCGGTGACCGATGAATCGACACCACCGCTCATCGCAACGACCACAGTCTTGTGATTGTCGAGTTTCATAACCGCTCTAAAATAGCCAAAATTCTACCGATAAGAAAGGGGATCCTCGAAGTGAAGCGACGCGGAATGCAGCGGGGATAGGATCAATGCAGCGAAGAGACCGATCGAGCTGAACGCTGGCGGGTCGACTCACCCGCCACTTGGCCAGGGAAAGTGTTCAACGCTCGGAGGACGGATCCCATAGCGTCCGGGGTGCCCTGGCAAATCCTCGATCATCTTTCGGAGAGGGCAGCGGGTGGTGGCCCTACACGAAACACGCACATTGAGTCAACGAGGCCTGCAACACGTGCGGTATACCGCACCTCCCCATTCTCTCTGTCGACCTGCACGATTGAAAGATAATCGAGTTCCACCACCGCGGGGATGAATTCGCAAATCAGGGTCTGCCCTTGAGCTTGTCGATCTGTTCCTTGAACCGATCGTAGCTGCCCTGGCCGACCAGCTTGAAACGCTGACGACCCTGGGCATCGTAAATGAAGGTCGCGGGGAGTGCCCCGCTCCAGGCGGTGTCCAGGGCGTTGATGAATTTCTCCTGATCATCAAATGTCGCCACGTACACCTTGAAGGGGACATTTTGCTTCTTCAGGAATGGGAGGATTTTCGAATCGACTTCGTCCGGATAGTCGGCGCTGATCGCCACGACTTCGACTGCCTTCGGATCGTACGACCGAGAGAGCTTCACAATGTCCGGGAACTCCTCGACGCACGGGACACACCAGGTCGCCCAAACATTCAGGAACAAAATCCGCCCCTCCCTGTTCCCGATCAACCGCTTCAGAGCAGCATCGTCAATTCCTCCAACCGTCAGAGCTGCTTTTCCGGCCGGAGCGATGTCCGCGTTCGACCCCGGTCGGCCCTCCTGGCTTCCGCTTCTCGAGCAGCCGGAGAGGACTGCCGCGATGCAAAACAGGCAGAGGATCGAGACAGACTCCCGCATCAGTTGACTCGCTTGATGGTGCAGCCGAAAGCTTTCGTCGAGACGACGGTCACAGGTTTGCCTGTCAGGATTTCATCCAGCGCTGCTCGAAGATCTTTCGATTTCACCCTGCTCTCGCGCTGCGCGTCGTCAATTCGCCCGTGATAGAGTATCTCGAAGTCCGAATTGAGAACATAGATCTCCGGCGTCACGCCCGCGCCGAGCTTGTCCGCAATGACGTTGTTCCAGTCCTTCAGGATGGGGAACTCGAATCCGTGTTCCTTCGCATGGTTCTTGATCTCCTCCACGCTCTCCTGCTTGTTCGAATTGAGGGCCACGAACGAGACGCCCTTCTTCGAATAGTCGTTGTAGAGATCGACCATTCTCGCGTTGTAGGCATTGGAGACAGGGCACTGCGTGCCGATGAACATCAGGACGATCGCCTTGGACTTCGCGTAGTCCGACAGGGAATGCCTCGCGCCGTTGTAATCCTCGAGCGTGAAGTTCTCCACTTTCTTCCCCTCGTTCTTTGCGAGCAGCCCGACGCTGAGCAGCGCGCCGAGGAGGACGAAGGCAATCAGTTTTGTTCGCATAGGCATCACCTTTCTCAGTAGAGTTGTGGTTAGAGGACATTCATAAGACGCCGCTCGCGCTGAAAGGATTTACTCGCGGCTCATCGCAGTTCGCCGACAGCCGGCTTGTTCTTCACGTACATGTCCGCCCAGTCGAACATCTCCGCCAGGACGTCCAGGACCGATTCTCTTGCCGAATAACCGTGGCTCTCATATGGCAATAAAACAAGCCGGGCCGTGCCCCCGTTCCCCTTGATCGCCTCAAACATACGTTCCGATTGAATAGGGAACGTGCCCGAATTATTGTCCGCCTCGCCGTGAATCAGCAAAATTGGCTCGTTGATCTTCTCGGCGTGCATGAACGGCGAGACCTTCATATAAAGGTCGGGGGCCTCCCAGAAGGACCGGCGTTCGCTCTGGAATCCGAACGGGGTCAGGGTACGGTTGTACGCTCCGCTCCGTGCGATCCCGGCAGCGAAAAGGTCCGAGTGAGCCAGGAGGTTGGCCGTCATGAACGCGCCATAGCTGTGCCCTCCCACCAGGGTCCGTCTCGGGTCGATGACCCCCATCGAGTCAAGCTTGTCGATCGCCGCTTTCGCCGAGGCGACGATCTGCTCGACGAACGTGTTGTTCATCGTCTCCGGGTCGCCCACCACGGGCATCGTCGCGTCCATCAACACTGCGTATCCCTGCGTGACGAAGAACAGCGGCGAAGGTCCGCGCAGAAACGTGAACGAGTTCGGAGAGCCTCGCACCTGTCCGGCCGTTCCAGGATCCGAATACTCGAGCGGATAGGCCCACACCACCAGTGGGAGCCTCGTCCCAGACCGATACCGGGGCGGGAGATACAGCGTGCCTGAGAGAGGTACGCCATCTGACCGCGTGTACTTAACGAGCTCCTTCTTCATGCCGGTCAGCTGCGGAGCGGGATCTTTGAATGCGGTGAGGCTGCGCCGGGAACGCGACTTGAGGTCAACGACATAGTAGTTAGGGACTTCCGTCGCCGTCTCGTACCGCGTCACGATCGCGGAGCGCGAATTCTTCACGAACGAGACAAATCGCTCAAGGCTCTTCCCGTCCGATCGATACAGGCGCTCTTTCTTCAAGGTCACCAGGTTCATCCTGTCGAGGAACGGCCGGTCACCCTGTTCCGACGCCCCGCTGCCGCTCAGATAGATCCAATCGCCATCCTGCAGCATGACCCGCTCGCCATCCGGACGCACCTCGTACACCGGCCGGCCGGGATCGTGGTACGCGTCCCTCACATTGAGATCAAACAGGACCTTCCTGCTGGACACGGGTTTCGCCAGGCTCAGGAAGGCCGACGTCCTCCATCGACGAGCGCGATCGTACTCGGTCAGGATCGCTTCATCACGCTTCGCGGTCCAGTCGAACCCCGCGAATCGATTCTCGACCTTGACGACTTCCGCCGGCGATCCGTCGAAGGGGGCGGCGAGCGACATCACCTTGTCGCGTTGTGGGACTTTGGCCAGAGGATCCCCTCCGTCGAGGGCCTCCACCCAGAGGAGTTTTGCCGGGTAAAGAGGCTGCCATTCGACATAGCGCGGACCGGTCGGCACACCTTGTGTCGGGACATCGTCCGAGATGCCCAGATCCGCGATCGTCCTGATGACCGTTCCTCGCGGGTCCCAGACTTCCGTCCGCCGGGCAAAGAGATAATAGGGGACTCGATGGGAGAACGGCTCTTGGATCGCGGTTACCAGAAGATACTTTTCGTCAGGCGAGAATGCTCCGGAGACTATCAGCGAGGGCCCCCCGATCTTCGTCACGAGTCCTGTTGCAGAATTCACAACCGCGAGCTGGTTCTCGGCGTAGAAGTGGAAGAGCTTTTCGTCGTACGCATTCTTCAGCATATCTTCATACGTCCAGACTTTCGAGACCTTTCCTGCCGCCTCTTCGATGTCGGGTCCGATCGGAACCTTCGGAGCCTCAGGCGCACGCCTGACGCCGTCCGGGACGAGCCGGACGAGGAGGCTCACATTGTCCGACATCCACTCGATGGGAGAGCCGAGGACGTCGTTGACGCGGACATTGGATATGGCGTGTGCCTTTCCCGTCGCAGCGTCGGCGACCCAGAGCTCAACGCCGGTGTGGCCGTCCCGCGTAAACGCGAGCTTCGTGCCGTCGTTGGACCAGACGGGAATGCCGATTCTCGATCCCTCAGGCAGCTCGACACGCACCGTCTTCTCCCCGTCGATCCATCTGACGACGATCCCGGTGTATTGGGTGAGGCGTTGGCGCGCGTTCAGTTCGGGGTCGATCCTGACCCCTGCCAGCCTGAGGAACGGCCGCGCCACGAGGCCGATGGGCGGATGAGGTTGATATTCCACCATGAGCAGTGCGTCGTTGCGGGGGCTGACCCGAACGAACGGTGTCGGCGGGGCGTCCAGAATATCGACAACCTCTTTGGGCGGAAGCTTGTAGGGCTCCTGGGCAAAGGCCGTGAGGGCGGCGATGACCAGCAGCGTCAGTGCGAGTGCTCGCTTCATATCGTTATTCCTTTATGAAGTGTAGAGGTGAGGAAGAGAAAAGGATGCGCTTCGGTGATGGCATGAGAACGGAAGAGTAGGAAAGAAGTTGCGCGTTGGCCTGTCGGACACAGAAGCGCCTGGGGAAACTTACAGAATTGACCTTCCGAAGTCAACGCCCTAGATCGAGGAAAGCGTGCGGATTCGAGCTCGAATGCCTCAACCACGGTAAGTGACCGTCACTCCAAACAGCATCCAAGCGTAAGTGACGGTCACTTGCGCCTGATGAGATCCCCCACTCCCGCGCGTCAGGAGCATGATGATCCGCTGCGTGTAGCACGGCCCAATAGACAAGCGGCTCTGGGCCTCATCTCAAGAACACGATGCGGCATGCTGAACTTCTCCTGCTTTCTAAATCCCGCCAACGAGGGGGATCCCCGAGAGGCGCGAGATTAGCATCTGCACACACAACCTGTCATGCCGAACTCGTTTCGGCATCCATCAAAAGTTTGAGGCAATTTCGGGGCACTGCCTCGTCTAGACCCCGAACCAAGTTCGGGGTGACAGAACAGGCTTTTTTTGAGCTGGCGTCTACAATCGTACCTCCATCTGAAACGTCAGCCGGTTGTCGACATCCCCAAGGATCTCATCCGCACCCAGCCTTTTCACCTCCCCTCCCCCGATGCGAGGGGACTCAGGGAAGGGTGGAGCCAACGGAGCCTTCGTCAAGCTTCACCCTCTCCATGCCTCCCCCATCAAGGGGGAGGTGAAGCTTGATCCTGAGACTGTCCGAAAGTACGATTGCTCACGAACCGGCCGAGTTCTACCTCCCGCTCCCTCGACGGGAGGGGACTCAGGGGAGGGTGG